>JAZTZR010000026.1:0-44782 GCA_045637545.1 Vescimonas sp.
CAGGACGAGGCCGTCTCCGCCGTCTCCCGCGCCATTCGCCGCGGGCGCGTGGGATTGAAAGACCCCAAGCGCCCCATCGGCTCATTCCTCTTCCTGGGCCCCACAGGCGTGGGCAAAACGGAGCTGTGCAAGACCTTAGCCGAGGCCATGTTCGGCGATGAGAGCGCCATCATCCGCATCGATATGTCCGAGTATATGGAGCGCCATACCGTGTCCCGCCTCGTTGGCTCGCCTCCCGGCTATGTAGGCCATGAAGAGGGCGGTCAGCTCACCGAGAAGGTGCGTAGAAAGCCCTATTCCGTGGTGCTGTTCGACGAGATGGAGAAGGCCCACGAGGATGTGTGGAACATTCTGCTGCAAATTCTTGACGACGGCGTGGTGACGGACTCTCAGGGCCGCACTGTGGACTTTAAAAACACCGTCATCGTCATGACCTCCAATGTGGGCGCCCGCAACATCACCGCCGGACACCGCGCCTCTCTGGGCTTTGCCGACACGGTGGAAGAGAGCGAAGGTGAGCGTTTTGCCCGTATCCGCACCGCCGTCATGGCCGAGCTTGACCGCACCTTCAAGCCCGAGTTCTTAAACCGCATCGACGAGACCATCGTGTTCCGTCAGCTGACCGAGGATGACATCGCCGAGATCGCAGGGCGCATGCTGTCCATCACCGCCCGCCGCATGGCTGAGCAGGGCATCACTCTGACATGGGAACAGGATGCACTCACCAGCCTCGCCAAGGCAGGCTTCGACGAGCGCTACGGCGCAAGACCTCTGCGCCGCAAGATTCAAAGCACCGTGGAGGATGCCGTGGCCGAGCAGATGCTGGAGGGCAATCTCAAGAGCGGCGACACGGCGAAGATCGTGCTGAAAGACGATGCCATCGCCGTTGAAAAAGTGTAACTGTTCATTGTTAATCAGGAAAAAAGCCGCCCGCAGGCGGCTTTTTCTTATCGCATGCAGCTGCGCACATCGTCCACGGCGGTGTCCACCGCATCGCCGAAGCGGTGCATGGCGCGGCTCACGCCGGTCTGGCAGGACCTGCCACGGCAGCAGATCATATCCACCGCCGCACCGGCGGCCATACCCAGCACCATACCGCGAATAAAAGAATTCATGGTCACTCGCATCATCATTTGTCTCCTTTCACATGGTATGCCTTCAGTTTGCCCCGCAGCGAAGGAAAAACACGGCGCTTTTTGTTGCCAAATTGCGCCGCAGGTGGTAAAATAAAATATTGAAAAAAATTCAGCGAAACCGAGGTTGATACTATGTCTTTTGAGCGTTTACAATCTGCCCTGCGCCGGGCCAAAACGCCGCTGGTACTGGGCATCGCCCCCACCATCGATGAGGTGGCCGCCCCTTTGAAAAAACAGTTCAACGAGATGCTGGGCAGCGGCTCTCTTGCCGACTGCGAGGCGCTGCGCTACCACGCCATGCAGCTGCTGGAACTGGCCGAGGGAAAATTGGGTGCCGCTGTCATTGATGCCGACTGCTTTTTGCCCTACGGCATGATGGGTGCCGATGTGCTGAGCAATCTGGTCACCGCCTGCCGCGCCAAGGGGATCTACTCCATCGTGGACTACCGCACCACCCGTCCCCTTCCCTACCTCAGCGCCGAGAACGCGCCCGACGGCATCACCGTCATGCCCTATGTGGGAGGCGATGCCGCCGCCACAGTGGAGGATAAGTCTCTCTTCGCCACGGTGCTGACCAACAATCCCACCGGCGGTGAGGTGCAGAGCCTTATCGCCGGTGACCGACCCCTGTATGTGGCCCTTGCCATGCAGATGGCACGCCGCGGGGCAGGTCTTGTAGTGGAGACGGGCTACAGCCTCGATGTGAAGGAATTGCGCCGCCGCTGCGGCAGCGCCTTTATGCTTTTAAAGCACTGCGACGGTGAGAACGCCGCCCCCGCTTTCGATGACTACGGTCACGGGGCAATGGTGGTGGACTATCGCCTCCGCACTGCCGAGGATGTGGATCGCGCCATCCGGGAACTGAAAGGTTGGGTGAACATCGTATGACACGGATTTTCCTCATTCGTCACGCCGAGGCCGAGGGCAACCTCTACCGCATCGCACAGGGTCAGTCCAACGGTCTCATTACCGATCGGGGCTACCGCCAGATCGAGGTGCTGCGCCGCCGCTTTGAACACGAGCACATTGACGCAGTGTACTCCTCCGACCTCTTCCGCGCGGCAACTACCGCCAAGGCCATCTACGAGCCCAAGGGTCTGCCCCTCAATCTGGAGCCCGCCTTCCGTGAGATCCACATGGGCATCTGGGAGTGCCGCTTGTGGCAGGAGCTGAACACGGAATTCGAAGAGCAGATGTTCTACTTCAACCGTAAGTTGGATCAGTTCGGCGTGGAGGGGAGCGAGACCTGCCAGCAGGTGCTGGACCGCTTCATCCCCGCACTGCGCCGCGCAGCCGAAGCCCACGACGGACAGACCATCGCCGTGTTCTCCCACGGCGCCGCCGTCCGCATGGTGCTGGGCACCCTGCAGGGTCTGCCCCTCAGCGAGGTGGGCGAGACCTCTCACGGCGACAACACCGCCGTAGCCCTCATCGAATATGACAAGGGCGAGTTCCACATCGTGTACATGAACGACAACTCCCATCAGGTGGAGGCAGGCCTGTCCACCTTCGCCAAGCAGACCTGGTGGAAGGATAAGCGCATGATCAGCGGTGGACAGTACTACCGTCCCATGGACGAGGAAACCGCTAAGAAATTCGCCGTCCCCGAAGGCGGTCACCGCATCGCCGTGTGGTTCAATGGCGAGGCCGTGGGTGCCGTGCAGCTGCTGCCGGAAAAAGACCCCACCGTGGGCTGGATCGGCTACTACTATCTCACCCCCGAGATGCGCGGACGCAACTACGGCATCCCCCCGCTGGGTCAGGCCGTCATGTACTACCGCGAACGGGGCATTGACCGTCTGCGCATCGAGACAGACGATCCCCATGTCCGCGGCTTCTTCGCCCACTACGGCTTCTACCCTCTGGAGGGCAACATCATGGAAAAATACACAGGATACGGAGAGTAAGGTATGGAAAAAGGATTTCAGTTTCTCCCCGTCAGCCGCGATGAGATGATCGAGCGCGGCTGGTACTACTACGATTTTCTTATCGTCAGCGCCGACGGCTACATCGATCACCCCAGCTTCGGCTCTACGCTGATTGCCCGCTTGCTGGAGAGCGAGGGCTACCGCGTGGCCATGCTGGCCCAGCCCAAGTGGGACAGTGCCGAGGCCTTTGTTGCCATGGGCAAGCCCCGCTACGGTGTGTTCATCGGCGGCGGCAACCTCGACTCCATGGTGGCACACTACACCGTGGCCAAGCGCCGCCGTACCCGTGACCTGTACAGTCCCCGCGGCGAGATGGGTCACCGCCCCGACCGCGCCGCCATTGTCTATGCCAACCGCGCCCGCGAGGCATTCCCCGACAGCCCCATCATCGTAGGCGGTCTGGAGCCCTCACTGCGCCGCTTTGCCCACTACGACTACTGGGACGACAATGTGCGCCGCCCCTTCCTCTTCGATGCCCCCGCAGACCTGCTGGTCTACGGAATGGGCGAGAAGGCCACTGTGGAGATCGCCCGCCGCCTCTCCCGCAAGCAGGATGTGCGCACCATCACCGATGTGCGCGGCACTGCCTACATTACCGCCGATAAGGAAAGCTGCACCTTCCACAGCATCGACTGCCCCTCCTACGAGGCCGTCTGCGAGGATAAGATGGACTATGCCCGTGCCAACAAGATCCAGTACGAGGAGCACGATCCCATCCGCGGCAAGGCCATTATCCAGCCCTGTCAGGGTCGCTTCCTGGTGTGCAATCCCCCTCAGCGCCCCCTGAACCGCGAGAGTCTGGACAAACTTTTCGCCCTGCCCTATGTCCGTGAGGTACACCCCATGTACGAAGGCGGCATCCCCGCCATCGAGGAGGTGCGCTTCTCCATCAGCCATAACCGCGGCTGCTTCGGCGGCTGCAACTTCTGCGCGCTGGCCTTCCATCAGGGTCGCATGGTCACCTCCCGCAGCATCGAGTCGGTGCTGGCCGAGGCCGAGCTTCTCACCCATGAGAAGGAATTCAAGGGCTACATCCACGATGTGGGCGGCCCCAGCGCCAACTTCCGCCACACCTCCTGCAAGCAGCAGAAGGAGCACGGCATGTGCAAGAACAAGTCCTGCCTTGCCCCCGAGCCCTGCAAGAATCTGGATCCCGACCACAGCGAGTATGTAGAGTTGCTGCGCCGTATGCGGGAGATCCCCGGCATCAAGAAGGTGTTCGTCCGCAGTGGCGTCCGCTACGACTATATGCTGCAGGATAAAAAGGGCGAGTTCTTCCGCGAGCTGGTGACGCACCATGTCTCCGGTCAGTTGAAGGTGGCTCCCGAGCACTGCGTCTCCTCTGTTCTGGACTACATGGGCAAGCCCCATTTCGATGTGTTTTTGAAGTTCTGGCGCCAGTACCAGAAGATCAACGAGGACGCCGGCAAGCAGCAGTACATCGTCCCCTACCTCATGTCTTCCCACCCCGGCTGTACCCTTGAGGACGCCGTGGAGCTGGCGGTGTACCTGAAAAAGGCTGGCCGCCGCCCCGAGCAGGTACAGGACTTCTATCCCACCCCCGGTACCCTCTCCACCTGCATGTACTACACGGGCATCGACCCCCGCACCATGAAAGAGGTGTATGTTGCCCGCGATCCCCACGACAAGGCGCTACAGCGTGCCCTCCTCCAGTGGGGCCGCAGCGAAAAGCGCGGACAGGTCATGGAGGCGCTGGAGCGCACAGGCCGCACCGACCTCATCGGCTACGGCCCCGAGTGCCTCATCCGACCCGACAAGGGCAGCATCTACGATGTGAAAAAGCCCCCCGAGAAACCCAAGACCATCAAGGAAAAGCGCAAAGAGCAGCACATCAAGGACGGCACGCCCCTGCGCCGCCGCAAGGACGGCCAGAAGGGCAAAATGTCCGATAAGAAAAAGGCCGCCTTTGCCAAGCAGCGGGCTGCCAAGGCCAAAAAGAAGTAAAGTGAGGTGTATCCCATGGCCCAACCCTATACCGTTCTCGTCCTGTCTGACTCCCACGGCAATGTGGAGGCCATGGCCCGGGCCGTGGAGCGTTTCCAACCCCACCACATCCTGCATCTGGGCGACTGCCGCCGGGATGCCGGACACTTATCTGAGGACTACCCCCACATCCCCATGACCACCGTGGCGGGCAACTGCGACTTCGCACAGTTAGACGACCCCGAGCAGCTGATCGAGCTGCGGGGCGTGCGGATTTTGATGATGCACGGCCACACGCGGAATGTGAAGGCAACCGGTATGTCGGCTTACTACGCCGCCCGTGAGATGGGGGCCGATGTCCTCCTCTACGGTCACACCCACCAGCCCGTCGTGGACTTCGACGGCACGCTCTACACCATGAACCCCGGCGCAGCGGGCGACCGTCTGCGCCCCACCTGCGGCATCATTACCATCGAGGACGGCAAGGCTACCTGCGCCGTACACAAGCTGTAAGAAGGAGGAGGAACGAATATGCTGTATCTTGGCTGTCATCTCTCCCCCTCCGAGGGCTTTGCCGCCATGGGCCGCACCTGTCTCTCGCTGGGCGGCAACACCTGCCAGTTCTTCACCCGCAATCCCCGGGGCAGCCGCGCCAAGGCCATCGACCCCGCCGATGCCGAGGCCTTTATGGAGTTGGCCAGAGAGCAGAGCATCGGCACGGTGGTGGCCCACGCCCCCTATACCATCAATGCCTGCTCCAAGGACGAGCGTACCCGGGAGTTTGCCCTCCAGACTCTTGCCGACGATCTGCAGCGGATGGAGTATCTCCCCGGCAACCTCTATAACTTCCACCCCGGCTCCCATACGGGACAGGGTATCGAGCGCGGCATTGAGCTGATTGCCGAGACCCTCAACGCCATCCTCACCCCCGAACTGCGCACCACGGTGCTCCTGGAGACTATGGCGGGCAAAGGCAGCGAGGTGGGCAGCACCTTTGAGGAGCTGCGGCAGATCATTGACCGGGTGGAACTGAGCCACAAGCTGGGCGTCTGCCTGGACACCTGCCATGTGTGGGACGCAGGCTACGATATCGTACATGATCTGGACGGCGTGTTGGCGGAGTTCGACCGCGTGATCGGCCTCGAGCGCTTGAAGGCCATCCATGTCAACGACTCGCTCAACGATCGCGGCGCGCGGAAAGACCGTCACGCCGTTATCGGCGGCGGCTTCCTCGGTCTCGAGGCCTTCGCCCGTATCGTCAATCACCCCGCTTTGAAGGGCTTGCCCATGGTGTTGGAGACCCCTAACGATTTGGACGGCTACGCCCGGGAGATCGACCTGCTGCGGCAGATGGAGGTGGTGTAAATGGCCATGAGCGGTATTTTGGAGATCGATCTCCACGGCAAGAACGAATATCAGGCCAAAGTCACCATCGACGCGGCCCTGCGCCGCGCCAAGGCGGGCACCTACCGCCTGCGGCTCATCCACGGCTACCACGGCGGCACGGCCCTGCGGGACATGATCCGCCGGGAGTATGCCGGCAAATGCCTCCGGGTGCTGCCCATCGACAACGGACGCACCGACTTGGTGCTGCGGGAGTTTTGATATGAAAATTGCCCAAATTCAAATGACCGTCACCGGCGATAAAAACGCCGACATCTGCCGCGCCTGCGACTTAGTGCGCAGTGCAGGGGATATCGACCTTGCCATCCTACCTGAGATGTTCTGCTGCCCCTACGACAACAGCTGCTTCCGCCGCTATGGTGAGGAGATGGGCGGCGAGGCCTACTCCGCCCTGTCAGCTTTAGCCCGTGAAAAAGGCATCTATCTGGTTGGCGGCTCTATCCCCGAGCTGACCGAAGGTAAGGTATACAATACCTGCTATGTGTTCGACCCCACAGGCAAATGCATCGCCCGCCACCGCAAGACCCACCTGTTCGACATCGATGTGGAGGGCGGCCAGCGGTTCTGCGAGTCCGATGTGCTGACGGCGGGCAGCGATGTGACCACCTTCGAGACCCCGTGGGGCCTTATGGGCGTGTGCATCTGCTTCGACTTCCGCTTCGAGGAGCTGAGCCGCCTCATGGCCATCCGCGGTGCGCAGATCATCTTTGTCCCCGCCGCTTTCAATATGACCACCGGCCCTGCCCACTGGCAGCTGCTGTTCCGTCAGCGGGCGGTGGATAACCAGTGCTTCACCGTGGGTACCTCCCCTGCCCGGGATGCAAACGCCTCCTATGTTGCGTGGGGGCACTCCATCGTCTGCGACCCCTGGGGCAGCGTGGTATCGGAGCTGGACGAGGGAGAGCATGTAGCCGTCACGGAGCTGGATTTGCACCGCGTTTCCGCCATCCGCCGCCAGTTGCCGATCCTATCGGCGCGGCGGGAGAATTTGTATGAGATAAAGGAGAAAACACAATGAAAAAAATACTTCCTATCATCGGCCTTGCCATTGGCGGTGTGCTGGTGGGCGCACTGGCCGGGCACATGAACACCCCCTTGGGTACGGCGGGCTTCGTCATCGGCGTATTCTGCATGGTTTTTTCCGCTGTGGCACTGGGAAAACGGGGCTGAAAATTCCCCTTTCCCCCTTGACAAACAGGGGGAACATGGTATAATACTCTAGTGTTCGTGAGGGGCCGATTTGCGAGCGTGCTGGAATCGGCAGACAGGCAGGCTTGAGGTGCCTGTGTTCGTAAGGACGTGTGGGTTCAAGTCCCATCGCTCGCACCACCTCTCACGAATACAAAAATAATCGAAAAAAGGTATTGACAAACGGTACCGCATCGGTTATAATCCATTATGTTGTTCGCGCGAGTGGTGGAATTGGCAGACTCGCTAGATTCAGGTTCTAGTGCTCATTACGGGCGTGCGGGTTCAAGTCCCGCCTCGCGCACCAAAAAGGACAGTCGAAAGACTGTCCTTTTTTTGTTTAGTCGATCCTCGCCAAAACGGGTAAACCACCCATTTTTACGCTGTTTCTACGCAGAAACAGCGTTTTTTCATGTCCTCTCCCCTGTTGGTATCTATTTGTCACTATTACTGCCTATTTCACCTTTTCTCGTCGGTTTTCTGTCGGTGAAAGCGGCGGCAGCAGCTAAATCAGACAAAAAGACACACAGCCAAGCGACTGCGTGTCTTTGGCTTTGAGGGGATCGGTAAGCGACGCCTTGCTTATATGGTTTCTTTAAATTGAAAAGGCTGAAGGTCAATGGTGAATCTCTTTTCTCTTTCATATTACATTAACCCTAAACAAGCTTTTGTTTCATCGAGTAGAGGTTCGACCATATCCTTGCCCTAGATGACGTATTTTGACAAAGTGAACCTCCGGTTTTTTATTACATCATTTTTTACGACAACATTCTACCCCGAAAACTCTTAAATTCAATCAGTTAGCTAAGCTTGGCAGCCGCTTTTACCGCAGTTCTTTTGATGCGAAAATATGAAAAACCCCTCCTATGTGGAGGGATTTTTCAATCATAATGGGAAGAGAGAGGATCAGAACACCAACGTGAAGCAGGCCAGCGTGAAGACACCTGCGAACATGGCGCAGGGGATTGCACCACACCAGATGTTGCCGTACTTGCGGTACAGATAGGTCACCACACCGGTGGTACCGCCCATCATGTAGCAGTAACCGAAGGCGAAGTCCAGAGCGCCAGAGCTCTTGTTGACACCAGTGCCATAGACATCCAGCTGGGGGATGGGTGCGGTGCCGTCACCGATCAGCATACTGCCGCCGTACTGGATGAGGAGCAGCAGGAACAGGGCGCCGGCGGTCATCACAGTGTTGACGGTAACAGCAATCCACATATCCTTACGCTCGTTGCCGGTGGAAGGCAGGACGCGCTGATTGAGGTTACCCACAAACATAGCGATGAAGATGACGATTACATAGGGAATAGCGCGGACGAGACGGGCAGCAGAGGGCTGGACATAGGTGGAGAGGTTCCATACCTGATAGTTGATGCCCAGGAAGGCCTCCATGAGCCACATCCATGCGCAGAAGAAAGCGACAGCGATCAGACCCAGCAGCAGAGCCTTGGCGGGCTTGCTCCAGTTGATCTTGGTCTCATCCTCGCCGCCCAGGGCATACATACCCAGATTGGTGGCAACGCCGTCCTTCTTACGCTTGTTGGCGGCGATAACCATACGGACGATACCGATGATGGCCAGCACCATCAGCCATGCCATGATGCCGTTGAGGTTGTTGGAAGCAAAGATCTTCAGCATACCCTGGCTTGCGCCAATCCACTTCATAGCGTAAGCGGAGACATGGACGAAGACCAGAGCAGGGATCACGATGGAGAACAGCAGATCGATGATCCAAGCCTTAGCACCCTTGCGGGGAGCCTTAACGGGAACGGGGTTGGCGATAGTGCCAAAGAAGGGGTTAGTCATCAGCAGGTTCAGCAGAGAGGCCAGAGCGAACATCATGGTCACGCAGGCGATGCCGCTGAAAAGCTGCTGAGGCAGCCAGACCAGGTCATTCACATCACGCTCGATGGGAGCAGGAGCGACCTCGGTCACATACTTGAGGATTTCCTTGATGGTAGTGCCACTGATGTTACCGGTCTGGTGCAGGGTGCCGTCAATCTGGGCATAGCGGAACAAATAACCGTTGCGGGTATAGTCCTGATTGGGAACGAGATCGGCAATACCGGACTCCTCACGCATAAAGGCAAGGCAGGTCTCGGGATCGCCCAGGAAGTCACCGTCGTACTGGTCGGCAGTGGACTTAATCATGCAGAAGTTGGTCTCAGCATCGGCGAAGCCACCGGAAATCACAGCCATGAAGGGGCCAAAGACCTGGCAGAGACTGTTGACCTTATCGGGCATAGCGCGATACACAGTGATAGAAGTGGCCGTACCAGCGGAGTAGCCCACCAGGTTCAGGCTATCCTTTTGGACGAAGGGCAGGGTGTTGGCGTAGGCAGAGACAACAATCGCCTGTTCCTCACGGTTGGTCACTGCGGACTCACCACCGCCCGTCAGGTCGGGAGAGAGGACAACGTAGCCACGGCGCGCCAATTCCATAGACCAGGTGTCGTTGGAATGAGCGTGGTTGGAGCGGCCGTGGAACACCATGACCGCGGGAGCGGGGGTCTCGTTGGTCGCATTTTCGGGAATATAGATCAGCGTACTGATCTTGGTGCCGTTGTCACCAGCCAGATCCAGACGCTGAATCTCCACATCACCCCAGGATGTCTGGAAGCCCCAGATCATTACAGAGACAACCAGCAGGATTGCCATGCACAAAGCAAAGAAGCGCACAGCGCCTTTTTTCTTACAACAGTTTTGCATTTGCTTCTCCTCCATTCTTAATTTGCTGCCTAACAACACAAGGCGGCTTGTGTAAACAATATAAAAAGGAAGTTGTGGCGCGTAAATCGTTATGTCGTAACTGCATAAATTATGTCGTAGCTGCGCAAAAACACAGGACAGCCTTCTGTGAGGCTGCCCTGTCCCTTTGGTAATTATCAGTTTTTGGGAAGCATGATGGTTAGGGTAAATTCCTTGCTGTCATTATCTGCATTCACGGTAACAGAACCGTTATAGCGCATCACAGCATTCTGAATGCTTGATAGACCGATGCCGTGTACCGCGCTGTCCGTTTTGCTGGTAACAATACTGCCATCTGTGATCTCTACATTTCCACTGTAGGGATTGCTGAAGCGCAGAACATGCATATTGGCAAAGGAGCTACTCTTAATATAGATAACACGCTCCTGCTCCTGCGGCAACTGCTGCACCGCCTCAATTGCGTTGTCTACTGCGTTGCCAAAAATCGTAACGAGGTCTGCGCCAGAGACAAAATCCAACTCTTTCAGATTCAGACATACGTTAAACTGAATCCGGCTCAGCGATGCACGCTGGATTTTTTCGCTCAGCAGCGTATCCAGTGTCGTGTTACCAGTGGAAATATTCCGCTCGTAGTCTTCAAAACGCGGAAGCAATTGACTGAGATATTCCTCGAGCGACTCTTTTTCACCCGCCATACGCTTGATAACCAGAAGATGGTTCTTCATATCATGGTATAGGCGCCGGATATCGTTATTTGCCTGGAGGGATCTTTTGGCGTTTTGCATTTCGTGGGCAAGAGTTATCTTCTCTGCCTGCATCTGCAACTGTACTTGTTGCGTCTGCTGATTGCGTTCTACCAAAAACGGCAAAGTCATGGAACTGATGGCGGCAATCAGCGCGAAAACAGCAAACTCGCGGCTATAGCTGGGCTGCTGCATAAACTGCATAGCCACCAGCGACCATTTGAAATAGACTTCTAATAAAATCGATAATGCCAAAACGCCGAATGTCAAGGTTGTTGGCTCTGAGACCTTTTCAATCTTCATACTGGATCGGACAATACGCAGAACCAACCACTCCACCAGAATAACAAAGAACAGCGTGAAGCGTCGGGCGGCTTCGTCGGTATCCAAAAGTTTTACCAAAATCACAGATGCTGTTCTGAAATTCTGGGTAGCCAAGAAGATAACTGTGACGATTCCTGCGAGGTAGAACGAGATGGGGAGTGAAATCTCTTTTGTGAAGTACAGCCACAGGCAGATGGGAATCAAATGGGCCATCATGCGGAATGCCTGAATAAAAAAGTTTTTGGCTGAGTACAAATCCCTCAAGGCAATAGTAGGAGAAAGATATAGCCATGCCAACAACAAAAGGCAGACAAATCCAAGCCATCGGAAGCGTCCCTCGGTGTTCGCTTTTATTGGTTTGAAAAACCAAATCAGCATCCCGATTTTAATCAAAAAGGATAGCAGATCCCAGATTTGATAAGAGTAGAAAGATATATTCATATTTGCTCACCGATATATTTGGCCAAGTTGTTGATAAATTCACGACGCCGGCGCTGACTGACAGGCACTTTTCTGCCGTTAGACAGCGTCAGTTCAGTTTGGTCGATATGGTGAATACACTGGAAGTTGACCAGAAAAGAGGCGTGACAGCGAAGGAAACCGTAGGGGGTCAACTGGTCCTCCAACTCGCGGATTTGCCCGCGTCCCTCCATGACCTGATCGGCTGTATAAACGAGGATAGCATGATTTCGCACCTCACAGCAGAGAATGTCTCCTATGGGGATGCGGTATGTATTTCCTCCGCCTTTCAAAGTAATACTACGCTGTTTTTCCTTCTGGCGACTGATTTGTTTGAGGACACATTGAAGCTCATGGCTGAACTGTACATAGGATACCGGTTTTTTTACAAAGCCAAAAGCACGTACCGAATAACCTTCAATGGCCATGTGGCTCATGGTGGTGATGAAGATGATATAGACCTGCTCATCAAATGTACGTATTTGGCGAGCTGCTGCCATACCATCTACGCCAGACATATAGATATCTAACAGGAGCAAATCAACCCCGTGTGGATAGTTCTTCAAAAGCTTGTCCGCAGATTCATAAACAAGGATTTCAAAAGGACTGTCGTTTTCTCGGGCGTAGCGCTCCAAATACCCTTGGATCTGATTACAAATATTCTTTTCATCATCGCAGATTGCAATTCGAATCATAAAACCACCTGTGCCAGTGACTGAGATTGAGCATTAAATAGCAGATGCGCTCTGACAGCATTCTACTCCGAAAATTCACTAATTTCAACCTATTCCCTGAGATTGGCGCCCTTCCCTTCCGCCCAAACAAAAAAATGCCCCGAAGGGCCTTCTTTTTTGCTCTTATTCGATTCCTCGATTCAATAAAATACGCTTTTTTTGCTGAGTTTGAAATTCAACAGATTCTATCAATCCCAAGACTAAGGACTCCTTTTGTTTTTCACTTGGGTACCCCAACGCACCCGCGCTTACCTCAATGATCAGGCATTATTTATCGACCCTTGGGATTTTACTTGGGCGTTCAAATTAGGTAATCCTCCTTCTCGTGTGATAACTATTACCATACTTGCGGTATACATCATTACAGGATCAAGGTTTATCAAAATAATCCCCATTGTATTCCAGTGGATTCAGAGCATTTTGGAAGAATGGCGAAAAAGCAAAGCTAACAAGGAAACCAATGATGCATCACCCCCCACTACCTAATTCCTGTGTCAGTGCACGAGGTCACAAGCCTTGCACTCCCCCTTTTCGTCGGTCAGGTCGGTAAGAGGTCGGTTTTTACCTCCCTCCAACCCCAGCACTCCAAGGCTCGACTCGACAGGTCAGACGACATGACTCAGCTTCAAGTCCCGCCTCGCGCACCAAAAACTCTCGAAATCGTCTGATTTCGGGAGTTTTTATTTTTCCAAAATTCAGAAAACACCGTATTTCGCTGTTTTGCTGACTAGATTTTTTACCCCTCCTTGTCGCTAGATCGTTTCTATGCGAAAAGGAGGCATTTTTTATGCGCAGAACCGCCATCTTAAACGCCAAATTGACAGTGCTTTTTCTCAAAGTGCCTCGCAATCCCCCCTTATGCCTCACCTGTACATCGGGTGCGGCATATTCTATAGTACCGAAGAAATGTTTTCCTTCGGAATACGCAACAGGAGGGATTTCGTGGCTATTTTCTCCAATCAGGCCACCTTGACCTACAACGGCAACACCACCAACTCCAACATCGCCTACGGCGAACTGCTGGATGTGCTGACCGCTTCCAAAACAGCAGTGGAGGGCACTTATACCGCCGGTGACACTGTCACCTATGTGGTAGCCCTGCGCAACACCGGCACGGCACCACTGGCAGGGCTCACCCTCACCGATGATCTGGGCTCCTACGCCTTCGGCACTTCCGCAACCCTCTATCCCCTGACCTATGTCAACGGCTCGGCAAACCTGTTTATCAACGGCGCACTCCAGCCCACTCCTACTGTCACCGCAGGGCCTCCCCTGACCATCGCCCCCATCACCATCCCCGCCGGAGGCAACGCGGTACTGGTCTATCAGGCACAGGCCAATGAGTTCGCCGACCCCTCACAGTGCGGCAGCATCATCAATGTGGTCACCATCTCCGGCGACGGACTGGCATCCGATGTCACCGCAACGGCCACCATCACCGCCGATGCTGAGCCTCGGCTGTCCATCTCCAAGTCCATCTCCCCCTCACAGGTGACGGACAACGACCGCATCAGCTACACCTTCATCCTCCAGAACAGCGGCAGTGCGGCGCTGGATGCCACCGATAACGCCATCATCACCGATGTGTTTGACCCACGCCTCAGTGCCCTGAGCGTCACCTACAACGGCACAGCGTGGACGGAGGGTGTCCAGTACGCCTATAATACCGCCACAGGCCTGTTCGCCACCCTGCCCGGCGCACTGGCCGTAGATGCCGCCACTGTGACACAGAGTATCGCCACAGGCGCCTATACCATCACCCCCGGTCTGGCCACGCTGGTGGTCACCGGCACGATTTAATCCGCAATGAGAAAAAGCCCCTTCGGGGGCTTTTTCCCTGCGCCGCACCGATGCTTGCAAAATGTTCGTTTTTCGGGTATACTATCCCTACACTTATGATAAAGGAGCATTTCGATGCTGAAACATATCCTCATCGTCTTTCTCGTCTCTATGGTACCCCTCATTGAATTGCGAGGTGCCATTCCCTACGGCGTGCTGTTCGGTCTACCCCTGTGGCTCACCTTCGTCATCGCCATCGTGGGCAATATGTTGCCGGTGCCCATCATCTACTTCTTCGCCCGCAAGGTGCTGGAATGGGGCTGCGACAAGCCCGTTATCGGCAAGTTCTTTACCTTCTGTCTGGAGAAGGGGCACCGCGGCGGCGAAAAGCTGAAGGCCAAGGCAGGCCGTGGCCTGTTCTGGGCGTTGTTGTTATTCGTGGGCATCCCTCTCCCCGGTACAGGCGCATGGACGGGCACACTGGCGGCCAGTTTGCTGGACATGGGCTTTAAGAAAAGTGTGCTGGCATGCATGGGCGGCGTGGTACTGGCAGCCATCATCATGGGTACCCTGAGTCTGCTGGGTGTCAGCGCCTTCGGAACCATTGGATAAAGTGTAAAACCTCCCTCGGTTGAGGGAGGTTTTGTTATTCTTCCACCATTGAAGATGCAACCGCATTCTGCAATTATGTCTGCGGAAACGGAATGCGCATATCACTTACACCGCAAATATAGTCCATACTGACATTGTACAGTTTTGCAAGTACAATTAAACTGTCCACAGGGATCCTTGTTTTTCCTAACTCATAATCGCAGTAAGTTCGTTGACCGATCTTCAGCAATTCGGCTATTTCAGCTTGCGTTTTGTCATGATCCTCACGCAATGCCCGGATACGCTCTGCATAGTTCATGCAATCACCTCGCCTCGAGCATAACATAGAGTTTATTCCTCTATTGACTTTTAGAGTTATAAACTCTATAATTAGGTTGAGGTGACATGATGAGTGAGATTTACTGTAAATCCTGTCAGCACTTTATCCAGCACTATGCATTGTGCAACGGTCGGTTGATTCAAGTGTATTGCGGGCACTGCACTTATGCAAGTCCAAAAACAAAACGACCGGACAGAAAGGCCTGCGAACACTTCGCACAAGGTATAAAGGATACCGAACACTTTGTAAACAGAGAGTATCTCAGCAAAGCGCTGCTGGAAAAAGTGATGCAAATGGAATTGCTCCCGGAGATTGAAGAATTAACCATATAGATATAGATATAGATATAGAAAAAGCACGCCACAGGCGTGCTTTCTTTTGCCGCAGTGGGAGGGATTCGCTTTTCTGCGGAAAAGCCACGGCGGTTGCAACAGTCCACCGGACTGTTGCTAAGAGCCGCCTTTCGAATCCCTCCTTCGATAAAAAAAAGAACCACCCTATCGGGCAGTTCTTCTTTTCTGGCGCAGTGGGAGGGATTCGAACCCTCGTGCCGCTTTTGACGACAACACGATTTCCAGTCGTGCTCGTTATGACCTCTTCGATACCACTGCATATGCAATTCGCTGTATGAAACAGCATCGACTATTATACCAAAAATCTGCTGTTTGTCAATGGGTAAAAGAAGAAAATTTAGTCACAGTTTATTTACTTGCCTTATGGCATAATGCATAGTATAATCTTTAATAGGGGAACTTTCCCCGTGAGAAAGGGGCATACGCGCCATGATGATTGAAAAAAGCGGAACCATTACCATGCGGGAGATCTCTGTCCCCGATTATATTGAACCGGAGATGAAGGAACTGGCCGCCGGTATGATGCGCGTCAACCATCTCTACCGCAGCGCACTGAAGGTGGCAGTGACCCAGATGGAGATTTTGGACGAGGAGTTCGCCGGTCTCTATGACCGCTCCCCCATCCACCACATCGAGCACCGCATCAAAACGCTGGACAGCATCGTGGAGAAGCTGCAGCGCCGCGGCCTCGCCCTCACGGTGGACAATATCTACGCCCATGTGCAGGATGTGGCGGGCATTCGCGTTATCTGCAACTATCTGGAGGATATCAAGTATCTGCGCCGCCTGCTGACCCGTTCGGAGTCCTTCCGCGTCCTCCGCGAGGTGGACTACATCCTAGAGCCCAAGGAGTCAGGCTACCGCAGCCTCCATCTGGTGGTGGAAGTGCCCATCGTCATCTCCGAGGGCACTGTAAGCCTCCCGGTGGAAATCCAGCTGCGCACCATTGCCATGGATATGTGGGCCAGTCTCGAGCACGAGCTGCGCTACAAATCCGACCGCGAGTTCGGTGAACGGGAGCAGAAGCGGCTGAAGCTGTGCTCCGACGCCATCTTCGAGATCGACCGGGAGATGCAGAACATCTATCTGGACAAAGACCCTGAATACTGGGGCGAACAGGAACCGCAATAAAAACAGGAAAACCTCCCTCTTTTCGAGGGAGGTTTTGTCATCACTTATTTCAGCAGATGGAGCTTGCCGATCAGGGGCACTTCCTTCTCCTGCTCACGGCAGGCATAGACGAGACCCATGATCCAGCACACCAGCATAAAGATGGACCAGATCCAGCCCACAAAGGGGATACAGGCCAGCAGGGAGAAAAGATTGACGATAAGCGCCTGATTGATGTGGAACATAGCCTTTTTACGATCGCCGATCAAAAGTGCAAGAATAAAGCCAATCCATGTGAGATAGGCCACGATACCGGTGGTACGGGCGCTCATACTGGCCTCGCTGAGCACACCGCTATTGCTGCTTTTGACATCGTCACTACTCAGCAGCTGCGCCTTCTTCTGCTCGAACTCCTCGGTGGTGATAACACCGGCGTCCAGCAGGTCCTTATACTGCTTCAACAGTTCGGGGATAGATTTATTTTCCATGTTGTTTCTCCTTCATAACAGGGGCGGGTATTCCTACAGCAAAATTGTAGCTCTATCCCCGCCGTTTGTCAAGACTCGACAAATGATAGGATATGCGGCGTTACGGCCTCTGGCCGTTTTATTTAAATGCAAGAGGCCTTGAGTTCTCGACACGAGGAACAAAAAAAAGAAGTGCTCCCTTCTCAGGAAACACTTCTCGTGGTCCGAGTGTTGAGATTCGAACTCAAGGCCTCTTGAACCCCATTCAAGCGCGATACCAAACTTCGCCACACCCGGATATTCACTTCGCTGTCAGACAGCTTTGTTATATTACCACACCTTTTTCCATTTTGCAAGCCCTAATTTCAAAAAATTTAAAAAATTTTTTCAGCACACCTTTCTTTCACCTTGACAACCGTGGATGGATATGGTATTCTATATCCTGCGTTTGAGATGAAAACGGCGTTTTCACATACGGAGAGATGGCTGAGTGGTCGAAAGCACCGGTCTTGAAAACCGGCGGTGTGAAAGCATCCGTGGGTTCGAATCCCACTCTCTCCGCCACAATCTATATTGTATGCAGAAGTACCCAAGTGGCCGAAGGGGCTCCCCTGCTAAGGGAGTAGGCGGTCAAAAGCCGCGCGAGGGTTCAAATCCCTCCTTCTGCGCCAAAAGCGATAGTCTTTGATGGCTGTCGCTTTTTTGTTTCCTATTCTGTGCTGTTTCATATTTCATCTTTTGTTATGGGATTTTTGTTGCAAATATCATATCCCTTTTCTTCCTTTTCGGGCATACTAAAAAAAACAAATCCCGAAAAGGAGGCTTTGCGTATGTTGGTTCCCATCTTACTTCTTCTCTTGGGCTTTGTCCTGCTCATTAAGGGCGGCGACTGGTTCGTGGACGGTGCCACCGGCATCGCCCGCCGCTTCTACCTGCCGGAGATCCTCATCGGTGCCACGGTGGTCTCCATCGGCACCACCCTCCCTGAGGTGATGGTCTCAGCCGAGGCGGCCCTGATGGGCAGCGGCTCCATCGCCTATGGCAACGCCCTGGGCTCCATCATCTGCAACACTGCCCTGATCGCCGCCATCACCATTGCCATCAAGCCCGGTGACGCTCCCCGCAAGAGCCTGATTCTGCCGGTAATTTTCTTCTTCATCGCCGCCGCGATCTACGGTTTCTCCGCCTATGTGCTGGGTGATTTCTCCCGCACCGTAGGTATCGTGCTGCTAGGACTGTTCGTGGTTTACATGGTTACCACCGTACTGCGGATGAAGCGCACCGCCCCTGATATCCCCCCTCCTGTCACCGAATTGGCACTGGAGCAGGCAAGCGGTGACGACTACACCGTGGAATCGGAAGCGAAGGGCACACAGGATAAGCTGTGGAAGGACATTCTGCTGCTGATCGTAGGCGCAGCCCTCATCGCATTGGGCGCCAACCTGCTGGTGAACAACGCCGTCGTAGTGGCCTCGGCGCTGGGTGTGTCGGAAAAGGTTATCGGCCTCACCATCGTGGCGCTGGGCACCTCTCTGCCTGAGCTGGTCACAGCCATCACCGCTCTTTTGAAGGGCCACGGCTCGCTGTCGCTGGGCAATGTCATCGGAGCGAACCTCTTCAATCTGGTGTTGGTCAGCGGTGTGGCCGTAACCATCAGTCCTTTTACCTTACCCCTGTCGGGTACCATCGGCGGTATCAACTCCTCGCTGGTGCTGGATATTCCCGTGGCGCTGGCGGTGATGCTGCTGCTCACCGTCCCCACCCTCATCCGCCAGAAGCTCTCCCGTTGGCAGGGTGTGGTGCTGCTGGGCATCTACGGTACCTTCCTTATCCTACAGTTCCTGCCGTAACACATCTATTGCATACCCATGGGCAGCCCGTCAAGGGCTGCTTTTTTTCTTCCCCGCCTTGCAACCGATAATTCCCTCTGCTATAATGTGGGCGATATGCCGAAAGGAGGTGCCGCTCTATGGCGCAGCTTCAAAAGCGCCGCAGCCACGAAATTGATATGTGCTCCGGACCGCTGCTGAAAAAGATCCTGGCCTTTGCTCTGCCGCTGGCTGCCTCCAGCGTACTGCAGCTGCTGTTCAACGCCGCCGATATCGTGGTGGTGGGCCGATGGGCCGGTGATAACTCACTCGCTGCCGTGGGTTCCAACGCCTCCCTCATCAACCTGCTCATCAACCTCTTCATCGGCCTCAGCGTAGGCACCAACATCCTCTCTGCCCGCTTTGTGGGGGCACAAAACAAGGATGCCGTCCGCTCCACCGTCCACACCTCCATGCTGTTGGCGCTGCTCAGTGGCGTGTTTCTGGCCATTGTGGGCTTCTTCGCCGCAGGGCCTCTGCTGCGACTGATGCAGGTACCGCCCTCCATTCTTCCTCTTTCCACCCTGTATTTGAAAATCTACTTTTTGGGCATGCCCGCCACCATGCTTTATAACTTCGGTGCCGCCCTTCTGCGTTCTGTCGGCGATACCCGCCGCCCTCTGTCGTTCCTGTTCCTCTCCGGCGTGGTGAATGTAGGCCTCAATCTCATCTTCGTCATCGTGCTGTCCATGGATGTAGCCGGTGTGGCGCTGGCCACCGTTATCTCTCAGGCGCTCTCCGCTGCGCTGGTGATCCGCTGTCTGTGCCGTGAAGAGGGCGATATCCGCCTCGAGCTGAAGGCACTGCGGATGGACACGCTGCGCCTGAAGCAAATTGCCGCCATCGGCATCCCCTCAGGCCTGCAGAATGTGGCCTTTGCCCTGTCCAATGTCATCATCCAGTCCTCCATCAACGGTTTTGGCGAGACCGTCATCTCCGGCAACACCGCCGCGGCCAATATCGACAGCTTCGTCTTTGCCGCCTTCAACGCCTTTTATCAGGCCAATGTGGCCTTCACCAGCCAGAACTACGGTGCCGGACGCTGGGAGCGTATCCGCCCCATTGCGGTGCGCTGTGTGGGCTGTTCGGCCATCACCGCCCTTCTCCTTGGCGGCGGCGCCTTCGTTTTTGGCCAGCCGCTGCTGAGCATCTACACTCGCTCTGACGAGGTCATTGCCGCCGGTATGATCCGCATCGCGTACATCTGCCTGCCCTATGTACTGGGCGCGTTGATGGATTCGCTGGTGGGCTCTGTTCGCGGCATCGGCTACTCGGTGCTGCCCACGGTGGTAACACTGCTGGGTGCCTGCGGTCTGCGCATCCTCATTATTGCCACGGTGTTCCAGCTCCCCGCCTTCCACACACCTACCCTGATCTACCTTACCTATCCCCTCACATGGACAGTGACCTTCCTTGCCCATCTGGTTTGCTTCACCATCGGTATGCGCCGCCTGCGCCGCCGCAGCAGCGACTGGCAGCACTATCACATGACCAGACAGACACACTGATTGCAAAGCATCCGTGCTCTACAGCGGCACGGATGCTTTGTTGACTTTTTAACCAAATTTTTATGAAATTTTTATTGTAATTCGACGAAGAAAAAAGTATAATAAACTTGTAATTTGCGACCATCCTATTTTTAGAAAGGTAATAATACATGACAACATACTTTTTCAACATCGTCGCCCTGTTGGGCGGTCTGGCCCTGTTCCTTTTCGGTATGGACACTATGGGCAAGGCACTGGAGCGTCAGGCCGGCGGTAAGCTGCAGACCATCCTTGCCAGAATGAGTTCCAATGTGTTCAAGGGCTTTGCGCTGGGCATGGCGGTCACTGCCGTCATCCAGTCCTCCTCTGCTACCACCGTCATGGTGGTGGGCTTCGTCAACTCCGGCATCATGACCTTAAAGCAGGCCGTGGGTGTCATCATGGGTTCCAACATCGGTACCACGATTACCGCTTGGATCCTCTCCCTCTCCGGTCTGGAGGGCGACAGTTTCATCATCAGTTTCTTCAAGCCCTCCACCCTGGCCCCCCTGGTGGGCATCGTGGGTGCGGCCCTGTTCATGTTCTCCAAGAGCGACAAGAAAAAGGGCATCGGTGTCATCGCCCTGGGCTTCCTTGCCCTGATGACCGGTATGGATGTGATGGGTGATGCCATGGCCTTCCTGAAGAACGAGCCCTGGTTTGCCCAGCTGATGATCTCCTTCTCTAACCCCATTCTGGGCATCATCTTCGGCGCACTGCTGACGGCGCTGATCCAGTCCTCCTCCGCCTCTGTGGGTATTCTGCAGAGCCTGTGCTCCACCGGTGCGGTAACCTTCGGTGCTGCTCTCCCCATCATTTTGGGTCAGAACATCGGTACCTGCATCACCGCCATCATGGGCGCCATCGGTGCCAACCGCAACGCACGGCGCACCGCCCTTGTCCATCTCCTCTTCAATGTGGTGGGCGTGGTGCTCTTCTCCGTCATCTTCTACGGTCTCGGCCTCTTTATCGACTGGGCCTTCCTGACGGAAACGGCCAAGGCATGGGACATCGCCGTCATTCACACGCTCTTCAATGTGGGCGCCACCGCTGTGCTGATGCCCATGAACGGTCTGCTGGTAAAGCTGGCCTATCTCTTCATCCCTGCCGAACCCATCCATCAGGCTCCTGTTCTGCTGGATGAGCGTCTGCTGGCCACCCCCGCCGTGGCCGTGCAGCAGGCGCACGGCGTAGCCGTGAAGATGGGCCGCGATGCCGTGGATGCCATGCACTATGCCCTGAAGCTGGTGGATGGATATGATACCAAAAACTTTGACAAGGTCATCGCATTGGAGGACGAGACCGACCATCTGGAAGATGCCCTGGGCACCTATCTGATGAAGCTCTCCTCTGCCAACCTCTCCGTGGAGGACAACCGCTCCCTCAACACCCTCCTGTACTCCATCGCCGATATCGAGCGCATCGGCGACCACGCCAAGGATATGGCCATGGCCGCACAGGAGATCCACGAGAAGAATATCGCCTTCTCCCAGCAGGGCCGCGAGGAGCTCAGCATGCTTTGGCGCGCCGTGGAGGATGTGATGGAGCGCACCATCCGTGCCTACGCCGCCTTCGACCGCGCCGAGGCCGCCAAGGTGGAGCCTCTGCAGCAGGTGGTCAGCAAGCTGGTCCGTGAGATCAAGTCCCGCCATGTCCGCCGCCTCCGTGACGGTCTGTGCACCGTGGAGTACGGCTTCGTGCTGGAGGATATCCTGACCTCCTGCGAGCGCACCGCCGACCACTGCTCCAATGTGGCGGTGGGGATCCTGCAGGTGGCACAGGGCAAGCTGGAGTCCCACCAGTACCTCCACGCCCTCAAGTCCGGCAAACTGGACGAGTCCGCCGCCTTCTCCGAGCGCCTGCATCGCTACGAGGAGAGCTACCACTTCCCCGATGACGAGGATCTGAAATAAGTCAAGACAGCAAAAAACCGCTGACCAATCGGTCAGCGGTTTTTTATTTTTTCTTACACTGCGCGCCACACCACGCGATTGTCCTCGATGGCTACGCTAAGGCGCCCGCTCTCCTTGAGATAGCTCAGATATGAGCGCACAGTGCTGCCGATGAGCACATACTGCTGGTGGGTCATCTCAAGGCCATAATCTGCAAAGAGACGGTAGAGCAGCTCTTCCCAAGTCGTCCCCTCACAGCAGAGCGACACGATATGCTCGGCAATTTCCTCGGTGGCCTCGATGTTAACATTTGCCAAAGGTGCGATGTCCTTCGTGGCGGCGGCATGGCTGGGTACATACATTTTCGCTCCCAGCTCAGGCAGCTTGCGCAGCGTCTCCAGATAGGCCGCTACATCATAGACAAAGCCCACGCGGTACTTCTCGATGGTCTCACGGGAGGAGATGCAGTCGGCGATAAAGGCCGTGCCGTCAGGCAGCAGGAAGCCCACCTGATGAAAGAAGTGTCCCGGCAGGGACAGCACCGTTACCTCGCCGGGGAAGGAGGCGGGGTCGGTGATGGGCGTTACCTCACAGGGCTGGGCCATCAGGAATTTATGGCGCAGTTCCTTGTAAGGATAGCCGCCGTAGAGGAAGGCAGGCTCCATCTCCGGCCATGCGGTGATGGCACCCTCGATGCCGGAGGTAAATACAGGACAGTCGTACTGCTTCTGCAAATAGGCACAGCCGCCCACATGGTCGGCGTTGGAGTGGGTCACCAGAATACCGCGGCAGCGCCAGCCCTGCTCGTCCAGCACCTTGCGGGTACGGCGTCCGGCGTCCTTATCCGAGCCGCTGTCGATGAGATAGACCTCGTCGCTGCCCTCAGGGCGGTAAATGCCGATTTTAGCAGGGCTCTCCAAATAATAGCTCATGGGGCCTATCTGATGCAGTTCATACATGATGCTCACTCCTTTTCATTGGTTATTCCAGTGCGTCGCGGCTGTCAAAGACATCGCGGACAGAGCCATAGCGGTCAATAGGGGGCAGTTCCGGCTCTTCGGCGGGCGCATACGCTCCGCCCTTCATCTGCAGCTCCTGCCACTGTGCTCGGGTAATGAGTACCTGACGGGGCTTACTGCCCTCAAAGGGGCCCACAATGCCCCGCTCCTCCATCTGGTCCACCAGACGGGCGGCGCGGGAGTAGCCCAGCTTCAAGCGGCGCTGCAGCATGGAAACGGAGGCCTGTCCCGTCTCGAAGATGACCTCCACGGCGGCAGCAAGCATCTCGTCGCAGCCCTCGCCTGCCTCGGGTTCGGAGCCAGCACTGGAAGAGCCGCCCTTGCCGCCCTTCTCGCTCTGCTTCATGGCCTCCTCGATCTTCTCCATCACCTCGTTGGAGTACTCGGCCTCGCCGCTCTCCTTGACGAAGTTCACCACACGCTCGATCTCCTCGGGAGTGATGAAGCAGCCCTGTACACGGGTGGGCTTGTTGTCGCCCAGAGGGAAGTACAGCATATCGCCCTTACCCACCAGCTTCTCAGCGCCGGGGGTATCGAGGATGATGCGGGACTCCATTGCCGAGGCCACTGCAAAGGCGATACGGCTGGGGATATTGGCCTTCATAAGGCCCGTAATCACATCGGCAGAGGGACGCTGGGTAGCGATCACCAGATGGACACCGGCGGCGCGACCCATCTGTGCCACGCGGCAGATGGATTCTTCCACCTCTTTTGCCGCCACCAGCATCAAATCGGCCAGCTCATCGATGACCACCACCACGGTGGGCAGCTTTTTCAACTCTTCGTCGCCCTCGGCAAGGGCATTGAAGCCCGCCAGATCCTTGACGCCCCGCTCGGAGAACATCTTATAGCGCTTCATCATCTCAAACACCGCCCACTGCAGCGCACCGGCAGCCTTCTTCGGGTCGGTGACCACGGGGATGAGGGGATGGGGAATGCCGTTATAGGGTGCCAGCTCCACCATCTTGGGATCCACCATGATGAAGCGGACTTCCTCAGGGGTGGACTTGTAGAGCAAGCTAACGATCAGAGAGTTGGTACACACCGACTTACCCGAGCCGGTAGTACCGGCGATCAGCACATGGGGAAGGCGGGCGATGTTGCCCACGATGGCGTTGCCGCCGATATCCTTACCCACGGCGAAGGCCACATTGCTGGGGTGGGTGACGAAATTGCGGCTCTCCACCACATCGCGGATGCGGACGGCGGTGACGGTGCGGTTGGGCACCTCAATGCCCACGGCGGCAATCTTACCGGGGATGGGAGCAATACGGACGCCGCTGGCACCCAGTGCCAGGGCGATATCGTCAGAGAGGTTGGTGAGCTTACTAAGCTTCACACCCTGATCTAGGGTGAACTCATAGCGGGTGACGCTGGGGCCGCGCACCACATCACCGGGCTTGGCATCCACACCGAAGGAGGTGATGGTGTCGGCAAGGCGGCGGGCGTTATCCCGCAGCTCGAAACCGGCGGCCATGGAGTTATCGGAGGTATTCTCCTCCAACAGCGTGATGGGGGGATAGCGATAGGTCTCTTCCTCTTCAGCCAGTTCCTTCTCAATGGCCTGGCTGACCTCGGCGGCGGCATTGTCCACCTCTTCCTTGGCGCTGACCTTACGGCGGCGGGGTGCGGTCTGCTCCTCTGCTGCGGGAGCAGGTTCCTCCGCTACAGGCGCGGGCTCGGCAGGCATCTCGGCGACAGTTCTGTCCCACACCTCGGCAGGAGTCTTGATGTCTCCCGCCCGACGGGGGAAGAAATTGACCTCGGCAGGGGTAAACAGGGGCTTATTCTCCTCTTCGCTGTCCAAGGGGATGTGAACGGATTTCTTGGCCGCAGCTTTGGCTTTGGCGGCATCGGCCTTAGCCTTTTCCTTGGCCTTCTGCTCAGCCAGTGCGCGCTCCTGCTCTTCCAGCTCGGCATAGGCGGCATCACGCTCTGCCTTGCGCTCTCTGGCCTGTTCCAACAGCTCTGCAGGTTTGATCCGCAAACCGCCAATGAGGCAGGCAATCATCAGCGCCAGCATAACGATGACACTCACTGCCTTGCCCACCAGTTCTCTGCCGATCTCGGCGATAATACCGCCCAGTGCACCGCCGCAGGACAGTTCCTGTCCCGACGCCCACAGCGTTTTGAGATGTTCCATTTCATAGCCGTATTCGCCCTTGCAGAGGAACAGATGCAGCAGTGCACCCGCTAGCCACGGCAGCACAAGGATGCAGAACGAGCGCAGGATGACGGGCTTTTTCTTATGGTCAATAAGACTCCAGCCGCAGTAACCCAATGCCACGGCCGCCAGATAGTAGCCGTAGCCAAACAAGCCCTTCAACGCCTTGGACAGGAACGCCAACACGGTAGCCTCCCCGCCAAAATAACTCACCAGCACGCACAGCGCCAGCAGCAGGAACACCACGCCCACGCTCAGACGCAAACCGTGGTTATAGGGTGGGGGTGCTGCCATGCGTTTGGTACCCTTCTTGGCACCGCCCGACTTCTTGGGAGCGGATTTGGTTGTCTTCTTCTGTGTCGTTGCCATAGGAACCCTCACTTAATGGCGCAGAGCAGCAGCGTTAAGAGACCCACTGCCCAGCAGTAATAGGAGAAGGCACCGAAGCGGCCCTTCTCGGCAATCAGCTTCAAAAGGCGGATACAGGCATAACCCACCACCGCGGCGGTAATGACACCCACCATGTACATGGGTACCTCCGTCCAGATGATACCCGCCTTGGCCGCATCGGCAAGAGACAGGATATTGGCACCCAGAATGGCGGGGATGGACATGAGGAAAGAAAAGCGCACGGCGAACTTCCGCTCAAAGCCACAGAAGCAGCCTGCGGAGATGGTCATACCGCTGCGGGAGATACCGGGCAGCGTGGCGACAGCCTGTGCCACACCCACCACGAGGGCATCCACCACCGTGGCACGGCCCTCGGTCTTTTTCCCCTTGCGCAGCAGATCGCAGACGAAGAGCAGGAAGCCCGTCACCACCAGCGCCGCACCCACGAACACCATGCTGCCGCTCAATGCCTGCACCTTCTTATGGAAGGGCAGCACCAACAGCAGGGGGAGCGTGGCCACCACGATGAGCAGGATCAATCGGCGGGCAGGCGGTACCTGCTTGGGAGTAGTGCCGCGGGCAATGTCACCGATGCCCCGGAAAAACTCGCGGATCATCTCGCAGATCTCACTCCAGTAGGCCACGAACACCGCCAAAAGCGTACCCAGATGCAGCAGCACATCGAAGAACTCCGGCACCGCCGTCTCCATTCCCAACAGGTTCTCGGCAATGGCCAGATGACCCGAGGAAGAAATGGGCAGGAACTCCGCCAACCCCTGTACCAGACCCATAATGAAAGAGGATAAATATGTCATTGTGTCACCTCAACGCGAAACTCCTATACAAAACGCAATATTTTGTCGAAATATTCCAATTTGTATAGTTTCAAACTTCTTCAATGGTATTACTATACCACAATACCATAAAAAATGCCACAGAAACTTTTCATCTGTCCGTCATTTGCGCACAAGTATCTGCCAAAAGAGCAAAAGAGAAGACCATTTCGGTCTTCTCTTTCGTTTCTTATTTTTCTGCCGTCAGCATTTCCAGGGCAGCCCTGGCGGCGGCCTGCTCGGCCTCTTTCTTGCTGCGGCCCGTACCCGTACCGACGACCGTCTCGTTGAGGCTCACCGCCACGGTAAACACTTTGGCGTGGTCAGGGCCCGACTGGTCGGTCAGGGCGTAACGCAATACCTGCTGGGGCTTGCGCTGGATAAACTCCTGCAGCTCCGTCTTATAGTCGCGGCGGCGGCTCTCTGTCAGCTGAATGTCCACCTTTTCCAGCAGCACGCGGTGGATAAGGTCACGGGCGCATTCAATACCACCATCGAGATACACAGCGGCAAAGACTGCCTCGGTAGCGTCAGCCAAAATGGAGGGACGGTGGCGTCCGCCTCCGTTCTCCTCGCCGCGGCCCAGATGCAGGCACTCACCCAGACCAAGGAACTGTGCCACCTCGAAGAGGCTCTCCTCACGCACCAGCGCCGCGCGGGTACGGGTCAGATCACCCTCGGGGGCGTCGCCGAAACAACGGAATAAAAACTCGGCTGTCACGAAGCCCAGCACCGCATCGCCCAGAAACTCCAATCGCTCGTTGCTGAGGATATGCTGGGCGCGATGTTCGTTGGCGTAGGAACTGTGATAGAGGGCAGCGCGCAGCAGCGACTCATCACGGAAGGTATATCCCAGTTTTTCCTGCAATGTTTTCAGCATCGACATCACGCGGCCTCCTTTCTCAGTGATTTCAAAAAGGAAACCCCACAGCAAGTGGGGTTTTCGCTCTTTTGTTCGTAATTAGTCCATGTTGGCAGCGAGGTAACGGACGCAATCACCCACAGTCTTGAGGTTCTGCAGATTCTCCTCCGCGATCTCACCGATCTCGAACTCTTCCTCCATCGCCATCACCAGCTCCACCAGATCCACGGAGTCGGCACCCAGATCGTCCACAAAGGAACTGTCCATGGTGATCTCCTCGGCATCCAGAGCAAACTGCTCGGCGATCAGAGCCTGCATAGTAGCGAAAATCTTCTCACTGGTCATGATAGATCTTCTCCTTTCGCTTTCTTTATCTTCGAAAATAATACGGCAATCCCGTCACAGTGTCAATACCTTTTGGGTAAATTTTTACTCTGCACCGTTAAGGGATGCAGCATAATCTTCCATCTGCCGGATGAAGCCGCTTTCGGCGAAGTTCTTGGCCTGCACCATGGCATTCTCGATGGCTTCGGCGTTGGAAGAGCCGTGGGCCTTGATGACAGGCTTGGACACGCCGATGAAGGCCGTACCACCCACCTTGTTGGGGTCCAGCATCGCGCGGAAGGCATTGAGACCCGGCATCACTGCCAACGCCGCCAGCTTGGTCAGCAGATTTTTCTTGAAAATCCCCTTCAGGGCGCTGCCGGCAAAGGATCCTACACCCTCCATGGTCTTCAAGAGTACATTGCCGGAAAACCCGTCGGTGACGATGACATCGCAGCCGCCCTTGATGGCCTCCTTGGCCTCGATGTTGCCAATGAAGTGAATGTCCTTTTCCTCCTGCAACAGACCGTAGGCCTCACGCTGCAGATCGGTTCCCTTCTCGGCTTCGGTGCCAATGTTCAGAAGGCCCACGCGGGGATTTTCAAGGCCCAACACACTCTTGGCGTAGAAGCTGCCCAGGTGAGCGAACTGCACCAGATACTCGGCCGTACACTCGGCATTGGCGCCGCAGTCAATGAGAATGGCTTTACCCGTGGTGGTGGGGATAACAGGTGCCATGGCGGCGCGGCGAATACCGCGAACGCGCTTGGTAATCAGGGTAGCACCTGTCAGCAGTGCGCCGGTAGATCCGGCAGAGATGAGGGCATCGCCCTCACCGTTTTTCAGCATGGTCAGGCCCACGCCCATGGAGGTGTCCTTCTTTCTGCGGAACACCGTGGCGGGGTCATCGTGCATGGAGACCTCCTCGGCGGTGTGACGGATGCTCACGCCCTCAGGCAGCGTCTCCACACCGCAGGACTTGGCAGCGGCCATAATGGCAGCCTCATCGCCGGTGAACACCAGCTCCACGCCAAGGCGGCGCTGGCCTGCCAAGGCACCCTTTACAATCTCATGGGGGGCATGGTCACCGCCCATGGCATCAATAATGATCTTCATTTCAGTACCTCTTCTTTCATGGCATCGATCAGCGCCAGAGAGCGAGCGCTCAGCTCGGCATTCTTGTTGCGCTTGCCCTTAACCCGGTGGTCGAGAGGCGGGATGATGCCAAAGTTGATGTTCATGGGCTGGAACTGCGCCACCGTCTCGTTGCTGACATACAGACCCAGTGCACCGATGGCCGTCTCCTGCGGGAAGTCGATACTCTCCATCTCCCGGAGGCGGCGGGCAAGCTCCACACCCACCAAAAAGCCGCTGGCAGCGGACTCCACATAGCCCTCCACGCCGGTCATCTGACCGGCAAAGGCGATGCGCGTATCGCTCTTGAGACGATAATATCTGTCCAGCAGACGGGGGGAATCCAGATAGGTATTGCGGTGCATCACGCCGTAGCGGAGGAAGGCGGCATCTTTCAGGGCGGCGATCATGGTGAACACCCGCTTCTGCTCGCCCCACTTCAGGTGGGTCTGGAAGCCCACCAGATTGTAGATGCTTCCCTCGGCGTTGTCCTTGCGCAGCTGCACCACCGCATAGGGCTCACGCCCTGTCTTGGGGTCAGGCAGACCACGGGGCTTGAGGGGGCCGAAGCGCAGCGTATCCTCGCCGCGGCGAGCCATCACCTCTACGGGCATACAGCCCTCAAAGACGCACTTGTCCTCAAAACCGTGCACCTCGGCAGCCTCGGCCTCGGTGAGCGCCTTCCAGAAAGCGATGTACTCCTCCTTATCGAGGGGGCAGTTGATATAGTCGGGCGTGCCCTTATCGTAGCGGGATGCGAAGTAGGCACTGGACATATCCACGCTGTCAAAGCTCACCAGAGGGGCAGCCGCATCGAAAAAGTGCAGCGTATCGGCCTCACCGAAGAGGGCGGCCAGTTTATCGGCCAGCGCATCGGAGGTCAGAGGGCCCGAGGCGATGACCACATCCCCCTCGGGGATGTCGGTGACCTCGCCGTAGTGCACCGTGATATTGGGGTGATTGACGATGGACTCGGTGACCATCTTGGCAAAGCCGTGGCGATCCACCGCCAGTGCGCCACCGGCAGGCACGGCCGTGGCATCGGCACAGCGAATAATCAAGCTGTCCAGGCGGCGCATCTCCTCCTTGAGGAGGCCCACCGCGTTCTCAAGACCTGCACCGCGCAGGGAGTTGGAGCAGCAGAGCTCGGCAAAATATTCCGTTTCATGGGCGGGGGTCTTTTTCTCCGGCTTCATCTCGCACAGCGTCACGGCGATGCCACGCTGGGCAAGCTGCCATGCGCACTCGCTGCCGGCCAGACCTGCGCCGATCACAGTTACATGTTTCATTTCGTCTCTTTCTTCGCCGCCGTTTTTTTAGCGGAGGTTTTCTTCGTTGTGGTTTTCTTCTCAGCCGTCTTTTTGGCGGCGCTCTTCTTGGCGGTTTTTTTCTCCTCGACAGCCTCTGCCTCGCCTTCGGTCTTTTTCTTCAGATACCCGCGCTTATCCTCAGGCAGGAAATTGGGGCAGGTCTCATTGATGCAGAAGGGACGGGGATTGCCGCGTCCGGAACGTTTGAACATGGTGTGGCCGCAGGAGGGGCAATCCTCCTTGGTGGGCACATCCCAGGTCATAAAGTCACAGTGGCGGTCGGTGAACTTGCTGTTGGTGAACTCACAGCAGTAGTAGTTATACTGCTTACCGGAACTCTTGGAGGTGCCGGTGCGCTTGAACAGGCGTCCCCCGCACTTGGGGCAGCGGCCGGGCATCTCCACCACCAAGGGCATGGTGAAGGTACAATCAGGGAATCCGGGGCAGGCCAGGAAGGGGCCGAAACGACCCTCGCGCTCCACTAGATTCTTGCCGCACACGGGACAGATCTCCTCGGACACGGTGGGCTCGGGACGCATATACTCGCCCGCTGCCGCCTCTTCCAGATGGTTGGCAAAGCCGCCGTCATAGAAGCTGCGGAGCACCTGCTTCCACTGCATGTTGCCCTCGGCCACATCGTCCAGATGCTGCTCCATCTGGGCAGTGAACTTCAGATCGGCGATGTCGGTGAAATACTTCTTCATCCATGCCGTCACCGCCTTACCCAGATTGGTGATCAGGAGGTGCTTGCCCTCCTTCTTCACATAGCGGCGGTCCAGAATAGTGGATACAGTGGGTGCGTAGGTAGAGGGACGGCCGATGCCGTTCTCCTCCATAGCGCGGATGAGGGTGGCCTCGGTGTAGTGTGCCGGAGGCTGGGTGAAGTGCTGTGCAGGCTCAAAGCCCTTCAGCGTGAGGTCGTCGCCCTCGTTGAGCTCCGGCAGAGGGGATTCCTTCTCCTCCTTCTCCTCGTCATCGCGGCTGTCCTCGTACACAGCAGAAAAGCCGGAGAACTTCAGGCGACTGGCACTGCAGCGGAAGCTATGCTCAGCAGCACCGATCTCCACACTGAGGGTATCGTACACGGCATTCTCCATCTGGCTGGCCAGAAAACGGCTCCAGATGAGGCGATAGAGCTGGTACTGCTCGGCAGTCAGGTCTCCACGGATATTCTCAGGGGTCAGCGTCACATCACTGGGACGGATGGCCTCGTGGGCATCCTGTGCCGCACCCTTGGCCTTGTACTGGCGAGCCTTGGCAGGACAGTAGGACTTGCCGTAGCGCTCGGTGATGAAGCTGCGGGCGGCGCTCTGTGCCTCAGCGGAGATGCGCAGAGAGTCGGTACGCATATAGGTGATAAGACCTACCGTACCCACACCTGTGATATCCACGCCCTCGTAGAGCTGCTGGGCAATGGCCATAGTACGGCGGGGGGTCATGTTGACCTTACGGCTGGCCTCCTGCTGCAGGGTGGAGGTAGTAAAAGGAGGCGAGGGGGAGCGCTGCTTATCGCTGCGTTTGACGGAGGTGACAGAAAATGCCTCACTCCGGAGTGCCTCGGTGATGGCACGGACATCCGCCTCGCTGTTCAAATCCTTCTTCTTGCCGCCCACGCCGTGGTAATGGGCCTTGAAGGGGGCCGTCACATCCTTCTGCAGCAGGGCGTCGAGAGACCAGTACTCCTGCGGCACGAATTCTGCGATCTCGCGGTCACGGTCGTCCACCATACGGGTGGCCACACTCTGGACGCGGCCTGCCGAAAGCTGAGGACGGATCTTCTTCCACATAATGGGGCTGATCTGATAGCCCACCACGCGGTCGAGGATTCGGCGCGCCTGCTGAGCATCCACCAGATCCTCGTTGAGGCTGCGGGGATTGGCCACTGCCTCGGTGACCACCTTGCGGGTGATCTCGTCGAAAGTGACGCGGCGGGTTTTGGCCTGAGGCAGCTCCAGCAGCGTCTGCAGATGCCAGGAGATGGCCTCACCCTCGCGGTCAGGGTCGGTTGCCAGATACACGGTGTCGGCTTCTCGGGCCGCCTTCTTCAGCTCGCGGATGATCTCTTCCTTGCCGCGAATGGGCTTATATTCGGGGGTGAAATCGTTCTCGATGTCCACGCCAATGGTGCTCTTGGGCAGGTCGCGGAGATGGCCCATACAGGCCTTCACCGTGTACTCGCTGCCCAGATACTTACCGATGGTCTTGGCCTTGGCAGGGGACTCCACGATCACCAGATGTTTCTTACTCATTCTCTATCCTCAACTTCTTCTTGTTTTTCCAATTCTACGGTGCGGATGAAGCCGCGGCCGCCTGCAGCGGCGACGAGCCCCTCGATCTCCAGCATGGTGAGAGCTGCCAGCACGCGGCGCACCGGAATATTCGCATCCAGCGCCACATCGTCACTGAGGCGGGAGGCATCGGCCCGCAGAGCTTGCAGCACTGCGCGCTGATCCCCATCCAATGCCCGGTACTTCTCCGTGGGCAGCATGGGCAGGGCGGGGACATCCTCCTCCACCGCTTTTCCTTTTCCCTTCTTGGTGCCCACTTCTCCCTTAGGCGCGCCGGATGCTTCCGGCATAGGCGGCATGGGCTTGACCTTGGGGCGTATTTTATGGGGATAGCGGCTCTCATATTCGCTGAGAATGTCCCATGCACAGGTGACAAGCCCCGCACCTTCGCGGATCAGCTTATGGCAGCCGGCACTGGTCGAAGAGGTGATGGCGCCCGGTACGGCGAACACCTCTCGGCCCTGATCGATGGCGGCAGCCGCTGTAATCAATGCACCCGACTTCTCCGGTGCTTCGATGACCACCGAGGCCACGCTGAGGCCGCTCATAATACGGTTTCTGTGGGGGAAATGATAACCCCGCGGCTCCGTTCCGGGCGGGTACTCCGACAGCAGCACACCTGTAGCCGCCACATCTTCGTAGAGCCGACGGTTCTCCTTTGGATAAATCACATCTACACCGCCGCCCAGCACACCGCAGGTAAAGCCGCCGAAGCGCAAAGCGCCCTCCATGGCGGCAGCATCAATGCCCCTTGCCATGCCGGAGATGACCATACCGCCCTGCTGGGTCAGCTCATAGCCCAGCTCACGGGCGCAATTGATACCGTAGGGGGTACACTCACGGGTGCCCACCACCGCCACGGCCACCTCTTCATCAAACAAGGGCATTTTCCCCTTGCCGTAGAGGAGCAGGGGCGGGTGATAGATGTTCTTGAGCCGTTGGGGATAAAGGGCGTCGGCATAGGTCAGCACAAAGATGCCCTTACGGCCGCACTGCTCCAAAATTCGCTCGGTGCTGTCCAGAGACCTGTTTTCCAGTGCCGCCAGTTCTTCTTTTCGGATGCCCTGTACCAACGCCAGCTCCCCAAGGTCGGCATAGTAGATATCCTCCGGCGAGGAAAATATCTCCAAAAGGCGCAGCCGCGTATCGTCGCTCAAGCCCTGCACCGTGGTGAGCCACACCCAGTATTTCAATGCTGCCATCTTCCTCACCGGCCTTTCTTTAGTCGTTTCGATAGCTCTCCCACAGCAGTACCGCCGCTGCCACCGCCGCATTCAGCGACTCACAGCGCTCGGACATGGGGATCTTCAATGTCTTATCACAGTTTTCCAATACCGCCTCGCTCAGACCGCGGCCCTCACTGCCGATAGCGATGGCGCAGCGACTCAGGTCTGCGCTGCGGGCATCCACCGTGTCCTCCCGCAGAGCCGTACCGTACAGGGGCAGGCCGCTGCGGCGCAGCAGGTCGAAGCACGCTTCTGCACCCATGGTATAGATATGGCGGCGGAACACAGCGCCCATAGAGGCGCGGGTGGTCTTGACGCTCCACGGGTCTGCGCAGCCTTCCAGAAGGATCAGACCGTCAAAGTCGAAGGCGTCCAGCGTCCGGAGGATGGTACCCACATTGCCGGGATCCTGCACACCGTCCAGCACCACATAGCGCTTGCCTGCCAATACCTCAGGCGCAGACACCTCGGGCATGCGGCAGGTGAAGAGGGCACCCTGAGGCGTTTTCATGGGAGAGACGGAGGCCATCACATCGCGGGGGATCTCCACCATACGCTGCGCATTGGGCATAACGGGCAGTTCAATGCCCTCGCTGAGAGCCACCTCCACAATATCCGCACCCCAGCGAACGGCCTCTTCCAACAGCTTAGGGCTGTCGCCCAAAAACAGGCCCGTTTCACGGCGATATGCACTGTCTGCGCCCAGTTTTTTCATGTGCTGCAGCAGCGGATTACTCCGCGCGGTGATCCGTTCCATAGGGTCCTCCTCTCGCCGATAAAAGGGCAAATTTCCCCTTATAGCATTCCATAGTCATTCCAACATATCATATACATTATAAAAAAGCAATACTCTTCCCAGAAAAAAAGAAGTCCGCTTTCGCAGACTTCCCTCAAACATTTTTCACATAATCCCCTGTCGGGTCTGCATTTTGAACAGCAGCGCCATGAACTGACGATACACAGGCAAGAATTCTCCCGTGTCCATCATGGCGTAAATTTCCGTCTCCGTGACCCATTTGGCAGCGGCTACCTCCCCCTCCTGCAGGTGCAGCGCGGCGGCGTCGCCGTCCCAGCGAGCGGCGTAGATATCATGGATGTGCCCCTCATAGTAGAGACTCAGCAACTTGACGAAGGCCTCTTTTGGCAGGGTGATCCCCAGCTCCTCCGCCGTCTCCCGCGCCACGGCAGCAAGGCTGCTTTCCCCTGCCTGCACCGCTCCGCCTGCCGACACATCCCATTGTCCTCCAAGGCTCTTTTGGGGACTGCGCTGCTGGATAAGGAGCTTTCCGTCGGAGGAGAATAGGCAGGCGAACACCACCAGCTTGTTCTCCCCCGGGCCGCAGGGAGCCGTCCGCGCTACAACGCGCCCCGTTTTCACAAACTCGCTTCTGTACAAATCCATCTGCTCCATACTCACACCTCGTTTTCTCTTATAATAGCACAGAAAGGATGCAGATGGAAGATAAAATACCTTTCTTGTTACATTTTGCCCTGCAACTCTCTATCTATCTCCTCAACCTGCCGCTGCAAACGCTCTATCCCCTTCACAAGCCCCTTACGCCGCAGCAGCAACTCATCTTCCCTCGACATCGGCCACCTCTTCCCTGCGTGGTCGCAGTTATAGCACTCCTCTTCTTGACAGTTCACGCACTCCACAGGCAAACGCTCTACCTCTACCCACTCCATTTTTCGCGCCCTCTCTTTCTCCATCTTTAATCACAGTATAGGCAAATTTTTGCTAATATTCAAGATGCATTTTTCGGGAGATAATAGGGGCAGTTATAGGAAAGTGTGGTGGGTGTCTGTGATTAGCTACGAGCCTTTGTGGCGCACGATGAAAGATAGAGGCGTTACAACATATACGCTGATTTATAAAATGGGCTTTAGCGCATACACCATCACCAACTTGAAGCGCAATAAGAGCATTACCATGAACACCTTGGAAAAACTCTGCAAAGCCTTACAGTGTACGCCCAACGAGGTCATTGAGTTTATTGAAGAATAACCACGGATGGTGGACTATGAATACAGCGCAGGCAATTGCATATCGGATTCGTCAACTGTGCAAAGCGCGTGGTATTACGCCCAATGGGCTGAGCAACTTGGCTGCAGTGCCACAATCGACAATCAAAAGTATTCTAAATGGAGAGAGCCAAAATCCCGGAAGCGTCACCATCAAGAAGCTGTGTGATGCCTTTGAGATCACCCTAGGTGAGTTCTACAGCACCCCCGAGTTTGATGCGTTAGAGCAGGAAATTAAGTAATATATGAAAAAGCACTGCCTTCTCGGCAGTGCTTTTTTATAGGTTCAATCAGTCCAGAGGCTTCATAGTGGGGAAGAGGATGACATCGCGGATGGAGTCGGTGCCGCAGAGCATCATGGAGCAACGGTCGATACCGAAGCCCAGACCGCCCGTGGGAGGCATACCGTATTCCAGAGCCATGACGAAATCGTCGTCCATCATGTCGGCTTCCTCATCGCCGGCGGCGCGCTTTTCAGCCTGTGCCTTGAAGCGCTCGTACTGGTCGATGGGGTCGTTCAGCTCGGAGAAGGCGTTGCCCATCTCACAGCCGCAGATGAAGGCCTCGTAACGCTCGGTCAGGTGAGGATCAGAGGGGCTGCGCTTGGCCAGGGGGCTGACCTCAACAGGGTACATGGTGACGAAGGTGGGCTGCACCAGCGTCTCTTCCACTCGCTGATCGAAGGTCTCGTACAGGGCGTTGCCCCAGGTAGCGGGAACACCGTCCATATCCACGCCCACGCTCTTGGCCAGCTTCACAGCGGCCTCGCCGTCGCCCTCGATGGCCATAAAGTCGGCACCGGTGACTTCCTTGACGGCATCAGCCATGGTGATGCGCTTCCAATTGGGGGTCAGGTCAATATCGTTGCCCAGCCACTGCACCTTGTAGGTGCCCAGAATCTCCATGGCAGCGCCGGAGATGATGGCCTCGAGGATGTCCATCATGCCGTCCAGATTGGTGAAAGCCTGATACAGCTCGCAGGTGGTGAACTCGGGATTGTGCTTGGTGTCCATTCCCTCGTTGCGGAAGATGCGGCCTACCTCATACACACGCTCCATACCGCCCACGATCAGGCGCTTCAGGTGCAGTTCTGTAGCGATACGCATGTACATATCGATATCCTGTGCGTTGTGATGGGTGATGAAGGGGCGGGCATTGGCACCGCCGGCGATGGGGCTGAGAACGGGAGTCTCCACCTCCATGAAGCCCAGGCTGTCCAGATAACGGCGCAGGTAGGAGACGAACTTGCTGCGGATCTCCAAATTGCGCTTACTCTCGGGGTTGACGATCAGGTCCACATAGCGCTGACGGTAACGGATCTCCTTATCGGTCAGACCGTGAAACTTCTCGGGCAGAGGACGCAGAGACTTGGAAAGGAGGGTAATCTCCTTGGCGCGGACGGACATCTCGCCGCGCTGGGTGCGGAACACATCGCCCTCGATACCCACGATATCACCGATATCGTACTTCTTGAAGCGATCGTAGTTCTCCTCGTCCATCTCATCACGGCGGGCATAGAGCTGGATGCGGCCGGACTTATCCTGCACATCGCAGAAGGAGACCTTACCCATGCCGCGCTTGGACATAAGACGACCGGCAATACGGACCACGGTGCCCTCCAGAGCATCAAAGTTATCCTTGATATCCTGAGCGTGATGGGTCACCTCATAGCGGGTAATGGTAAAGGGATCGCGGCCCTCGTCCTGCAGGGCCTTGAGCTTATCGCGGCGAATCTGCAGCAGCTCGTTGAGTTCCTGTGCGGGGGCGGCATTGTTGGTGTTGTTGGTATTCTCTGCCATAGTATTGGACTCCTTAATTTAGGTTATCTTTCGATTATCGCTCGATCTTTTCCACGCGGTAGCGGATGGCGCCACGGGGGGCATCCACGGTGACGGTATCGCCCTCTTTGGCGCCCATCAGGGCTTTGCCGAAGGGGGAATCCTCAGAGATCTTCTTCTCCATCACATTGGCCTCCTGAGAGCCCACGATGGTGTATACGGGCATGACGGTGTTGTCGTCCAGACGCACCACGGTCACGCGGCTGCCGATGGACACCTTGCCCAGATCCTCAGCCTCGTCCACCACCACGGCATGCAGCAGGATCTCCTCCAGCTCAGCAATACGGGAGTAGAGCTTACCCTGCTCGTTTTTCGCCTCGTCGTATTCGCTGTTCTCGCTGAGGTCACCGAAGCCTCTGGCCTCTTTGATGAGTTCGGCAATCTCGTCGGCACGGGTGGTTTTGCAGTAAAGCAGCTCTGCCTCCAGCTCGTCCTTGCGGGCCTGACTCATTTTAAATTCTTTCACCATGCTGCACAATTCCTTTCTATCCGTCCGCCTTTTGTCCAATGGACACAAGGCGCGTAATAAACATAGCATAACACGCTAATTATAGATACTTTCCCGCCCCCTGTCAAGGTTTCGTACCGATACTTTTCACACAAATTGCCTCTTTTGGCAGATATCCCCCTTCAAACAGGGCTGCAAGTAACATTTCCTGCGGCATTATCCCCATTTTCCCCAGTTCCTCTACCTGATAAGTAACCTCCTGATACGCAGCGCAGTCATCACCCAGACACAGACATCGCCCCTCTGCCATACCGTGAAAGCAGACGCTCACCGCTGTCTCTCCCACGCTGCCCACCGTCAGGCCAAAGCGGTAGTATAACTGTCGCGCCAGAGTCGCCCTCCCCTGCCCTATCTCCAGTCGGAGATAGCGGCAGCGCTGCGCCAGAAAACAGGCCGCCAGTTCTACATCTGTCGTAAGGCAGGGGGCCGTCAAGGCCGCCGTCTTACCCTGTAGCGATGGCAGCAGATCCAACAGTTGCGGCAGCAGCGCACGGCGCAGAGGGAACACCTCCACAGGAGCAATCCCCCATCGCGCCGCCTCCTCCGTAAGTGCAATGGCCATCACAGCGCGGCGCACACCCTCCTTTTGCAGCGTCCGCCATACACGGCGGCGGAGGATGCGGCAAAACAGACCTTCCGTGGGAAGTGTGGCATGGAGCAGCCACATTCCCAGCACCTGCCGTCGCTCTATTCCGCCCCTTTTCCCCTCTTCGATATAGCCATACATACAAAAAACGCCCCCCGTGCCAGTGTATGGCGCGGAGGGCTTGTTTATCCAATATTAGCCGTAATAGTGCCAGCCGGTGAGGTAGTTGAGGGGATCGACCCACTCGTCATGCTCCTTGATACCGAAGTGGAGATGAGGGCCGGTGGAGTTACCGGTGGTACCCGAGTAACCAATCAGGTCACCCTGCCGCACCGTATCACCCACCTTGACCGCATAGGCACCGTTGTCCATATGACCGTACAGGGTAGAGTTACCCTTGCCGTGGTAGATGATAACGCACTCACCGTAGCCGCCGTTCCAGCTGGCATGGGTGACGGTACCGCTCTTGGCTGCATACAGGGGCGTGCGCATGGGGGTACCGATATCCACACCCTTGTGGTTGGTGCTGCCAATGCCGCCGGGGGAATTGCGGCCACCGAACTTGGAGGTGATCCAGCGGATAGACTTACAGGGCCAGGCATAGCCGCCGGTGGTGCCCACGATGTCGGTCAGACCCAGCTCAATGGCCTTCTTCTCAGCCTCGGCCATCAGGTCATCCAGCGCCTCGGCCTCGGCCTTGATGGCATCATACTCGGCCTGCTTACCCGCCTCGGTGGCGGTATAGTCTGCCAGCGCTTTCACGCTCTCGGCAATCTTCAGCTCCAGATTATCCTGTGCTGCATCCATCTCGTCATTCTGCTGCTCCAGCACGGCGCGGTCAGCCGCCAGCTGATCCCGGGTATCACGCAAACCCGTAATGACGCTGCGTTCATACTCGGCGATCTCGTTGACGAAGTCGATGCGGCTGATGAGGTCGGCAAAACTGGTGGCCTTGAACAGCACCGACCAGTAGGAGCTGACACCACGCTCTTCCTCCATGCGAATCTGCTGGTGGAACAGCGCCGTTTGCTGCTTTTCCAGTTCAATATTGGCAGCAATGCACTGCTCCGTCACACCCATCTGCTCCTGCAGCAGATTGATCTCTGCCTGCAATGCGGCGTTGCGCTGGTCCAGAAGATTCTTCTGATACTGTGCGTTGGCCTTATCCTTTTTGGCCTGCTTCAGCTGTGCCTCGATGTCGTTCATCTCCTGGCGTTTGGCCTCGATCTGATTCTGCAGGTCATTCCACTCCTGACGGACGGAATCGGCCTCAGCCTTCTTATCGTCGCCGTCAGCAAAGGCAGATGCGCTCAAAGAAAAGAACATCAGAAGCGCCAGCACAAGGCAGAGGATGGATTTGAAAGAGTGTCGTTTCATAAGTAATTCCTTTTGCGTCGAAGTTTATACCTTCAGGAAGCGGCGGATTGCCATGGTCGATCCGCCCACACCGATCAGGACACCTGCGGCACCAAAGACGATGGCCACGATTTCCCAGATGCGGACAAAGGGCACAATCCGCAGCAGCTGCAGCGTATCGGAGGCAGCGATGCCGCGGCACATGGCCAGATACAGCATCCACTGGAGCAGGAAGGCCACCACAGCGCCCAACACGCCCAGCAGCAAGCCCTCGAACACGAAGGGCCAGCGGATGAAGCCGTTGGTTGCGCCCACCATCTTCATAATGGCGATCTCCTCGCGGCGGTCAAAGGTAGTCAGCTTGATGGTGTTGGAAATAATAAACAGCGACACGATCAACAGCACCGCCACCAGTGCAACAGAGATAAGGCTGGCCACATTCCGCAATGTAATGAAGCCGTTGGACACCGCCTCGTCACCACGGGCTTTGGCAATACCCTCTATATTCTCCACCGCAGCCTTTGTCTCTGCCATCAGCTCAGGGTCGACCAGATGGATCACATAGCGATGACGGAACACATCGGCACTGAGGTCAGCATAGAGATCGTCCTCGTCATAATTGTCCACATAGTTGTCGCGGGCCTCCTCACGGGAGACGAAGATAGCCTCGGATACATTGGCCACCTTTTCCAGCTGGCTCTGCAGCTCCTGTGCGTGGCTGTCACTAAGGGTATCCTCCACGAAAGCCACTACCGCATTCTCACGCTGCAGTTCGGCCAGATTCTCGTTGACATTAAAGGCGATCAGGGCAAAGGTACCCATAATCAGCAGGCAGGCCACCGTCACACCGATGGCGGCAAAGGACATGAATCCGTGGGAGAACATATTCCGCGCACCCTCACGGATGAAATAACCGAAATTATGCTTCATCGACGCACCTCCTCATAGCGGCCTGTAGCGTCGCCCACCACCTGACCGTCCTGCAGATAGATCACGCGCTTTTTGAAATGGTTCACCAGCCCGCGCTCATGAGTCACCACAATGACGGTGGTACCAAGGGCGTTGATGCGCTCGAGAAGGGTCATGATCTCCAAGGATTTGGCCGGGTCAAGGTTGCCCGTAGGCTCATCGGCCACAATGGTGCTGGGGTTATTCACCAGTGCACGGGCCACGGCCACACGCTGCTGCTCACCGCCGGAGAGTTCGTCGGGGATGCTGTTCTCCTTGCCGCGCAGACCCACCAGCTCCAGCACATAGGGGATACGGCTGCGGATCTCACGGGGCGAAGCGCCCACGGCCCGCATAGCCAGCGCCAGATTTTCATACACGGTCTTGCTGCCGATGAGACGGAAATCCTGAAAGATCACACCGATCGTACGGCGCATCAGGGGAATCTGGCGCTCGGAAATGCGGCTCATGGAAAATCCGTTGACCATCACCCGTCCGCCGGTAGGCACAATTTCGCCCGTCAGCATCTTGATAAGGGTGGATTTTCCGGAGCCGGAGGGCCCCACCAGAAACACAAACTCACCGTCGTCTATCTGAAAGGAGATGCCGCGCACCGCCTTAGTACCGTTTTCGTAGGTTTTTTCCGCTTCTTTCATTCGAATCATAGCGCACCTCGAAGTTTCATAAAATGCAACATATTGTGGTTAAAAAAGCACACACATAGCATTATATATGAATATACGGCAAATAGCAACAAAAATCACGGCTTTTTTTCATCCTTTTCCTTCCATATGTTACTTTGACGCACCACCGCAGGGAAAGGTTCCCAAAACGAAAAAAGTGACCGACAATTGTCGGTCACTTTGTATGTACTTATGCCTCGATGCCGCGGCTGGTCAGATACTTCTTGACCATCAGAGCTACCTTGAAGGTAATGGCATCGTCGAACTCACGCAGGTCGAGGCCGGTGAGCTTCTTGATCTTCTCCAGACGGTACACCAGCGTATTGCGGTGAACAAACAGCTTAGGGGCAGTCTCGGAGACATTGAGGTTGTTCACGAACAAGTTGTAGATGGTGAACAGGGTCTCCTGATCCAGCGCATCGATGGGGTTCTTCTTAAAGACCTCCTGCAGGAACATCTCGCACAGGGTGGTAGGCAGCTGATAGATCAGACGGCCAATACCCAGATTCTCATAGTTAATGACATATCGCTCGGTGTCAAAGACCTTGCCCACCTCGATGGCGATCTGGGCCTCCTTATAGGCCTTTGCCAGCTCACGCAGGTGCTGGGCCATAGTGCCAATACCCACGAACACGGTGCTCTCGCCATCAATACGCAGTGCCTCTTCAATGCGCTGGGCCACACGATCCAGCTCCTGTGCACCGGCGGTCTTGTCCATCTGATGAATGAGGGCCACATCCTGCTCACCCACGCTCAGCACGAAATCGTTCTGGCGATCAGGGAACAGATTCTGGATCTGCTCCATGGGAGCCGTCTCCATACGCTCATCAATGCCGCGGATAACGAACACACCGCGGTTCACCTCTGCAGCCACATGCAGTTCCTTGGCGCGCATGTAGATGTCGGAGACGAGAATGTTATCGGAAATAATGTTCTTAATGAAGGAGCCCTTGTCGTGCTTCTCCTCGTAGTAGCTCTTAGCGGAGTTCAGAGCAACTGCTGCCATGGAGCAAACCGTGCGGCCCACACCGTCATCACCGCTGGCAAACACGGCATAGTCAAAATGATTACCCCAGGAAGGAAGCGCCTTGAAGGTTTTGCCCTCCAGAACCACGCACTCGCCCTCGGCTGCCACAATGGCATCCAGATACTTGTCCCATTTCTTGCCGATACCGGTCAGTTCGCTGCATGCAACAACAGTGCCCTCGGAATCAATGACACCGATAGTGCGGTCGGTGGTATCCTTAAACTGCAGCACTACATTCTGAAAAATTCTACCGGACATGACGAGTCCCTCCCAATCCCACAGAAAATTGCCGAATCTCTTTGTGCAATTTGTCTTGTGCAATCTGTTTAATACTGTCCTCTATTATATCGTCATAATCACGGATTTGCAAGCACTTTTTTATCTTTCACACAAAAAATAACGGAATTCTTTTACTCCTTTGTCATACAACCCAATCCACAGGCTTCCTGAAGTGCCAAAATTTCTTCTTTTTCCAACAAGCGCCACTGGCCGGGCAACAAACCTTCGTCAAGATGCAACGGTCCCATCGACAACCGTCTGAGATAGGTGACAGGCTTGCCCCGTGAGGCCAGCATCCGCTTCACCTGATGAAACTTGCCCTCCTGCACTGTCACGCAGCATTCCCCCTCGCCCATCAATGTCAGCTGCGCCGGCAGACAGGTGAAGTCATTGAGGGCGATGCCCGCGGCAAAAGCGGCACAGTCGGATGCATCCGGTGTGCCGTCCACGCGGGCGTAGTACACCTTATCCACATGGTACTTGGGGGAGAGCAGCCGATGGGTCAGTTCCCCGTCATCGGTTAGCAGCAACAACCCTTCGGTATCCTTATCCAGCCGTCCCACCGGGGCAAGGCCTCGCTTGCGGTAAGCTTCGGGCAGCAAGTCCAGCACCGTCTCCTGCCGTTTATCCTCCGTGGCCGAGAGGACGCCGGCGGGCTTGTGGAGCAGCACATAGACGAACTTTTCATACTTCAATTCCACCCCGTCCACCGTAATGACAGCCTTTTCCACATCGATCTTCATCTCCGCCGAGGATGCCACCACGCCATCTACCTTCACCCGGCCCTGACGCACCAGTGTCTTGACCTCACGGCGGGAGGCCGCACCGCAGGCGGCAATGATTTTATCCAGTCGTTCCATGTTCCTCTCCCCTTTCTCTTTTCCGATTATAGCATACTTCCTCACCCTTTGGAATATGGATAACAACAAAGGAGTTGAGGAACTATGAAAATCTATCACATTACCCGGCGGCGTTTGCGGTGGATGGGCGTGCTGGCAGTGCTGATGCTGCTAACCGTTCCCATTCTGGCAGGTTGTTTCAGCAAGGATACAGATGAAGAAATCATCACGCTTCCCACAGCGCAGGAACAGGTGGAATTTCTCGCCTCGCTGGGCTGGCAGGTGGAAGCCGAGCCGCTGGAAACACTGGACATGAAGCTGCCCGACAGTTGGGATGAGGAGTGGGAAGCTTATGGAAAAATGCAGTCACAGCAGGGGCTTCCCTTCATCGACTTTGCCGGAGCCACGGTGCGCCGCATTACCTACGCCGTCACCAACTATCCTCACATTGCCGACGGAGTACAGGCCAACCTCTATCTGGCAAATGACCAGCTGATTGGAGGCGACATCATCTTCATGGGACAGGGCGGTTTCCAGACGGATCTGCGGTATCCCAAAGAAAAGTAAGCAAAAAAAAGAGACCGCAAAAGCGGTCTCTTTTTTATCGTGTAAGAGTTAGATTACTCCTCGATCTCGATAACGACGCCG
>JAZTZR010000027.1:0-57713 GCA_045637545.1 Vescimonas sp.
GTGGAAGTGCAGTAATGTATGTAGCTGACCGGTACTAATAGCCCGAGGGCTTGACCTACAAATAATTTTGCGGGCAATCTAAGCCTTCTCCAATCTCAATATCTCCTTTGTTCAGTTTTCAGGGTGTAAGGTAAAGTATGCACCCTTAGCTCAGTTGGTAGAGCACCTGACTCTTAATCAGGGTGTCCAGGGTTCGAGTCCCTGAGGGTGTACCAAATGGCCCATTGGTCAAGTGGTTAAGACAGCGGCCTCTCACGCCGTTAACATCGGTTCGAATCCGGTATGGGTCACCATATTTTCCTTGACAAAGGGAAAGAAATTGAATACAATATGTTTGTTTCCGCAATAGCGGTCGCAAACGCAGTTGGTGCTGATTAGGGCGAGGGTCCACCCGTTCCCATCCCGAACACGGAAGTTAAGCTCGCTTCTGCCCACGATACTTGGCTGGAGACGGCCCGGGAAAATAGGTAGCGCCAACACTCCTCCTTAGCTCAATGGTAGAGCATTCGGCTGTTAACCGAAGGGTTGTTGGTTCGAGCCCAACAGGGGGAGCCACTTACAGGACGTGCCGCCATCCAAAGGGTGGCGGCACTCCTTTTTTATTTAGAGCCAGAGAGACTTGGGCCTTTAGCTCAGTTGGTTAGAGCAGACGGCTCATAACCGTCCGGTCCCGGGTTCGAGTCCCCGAAGGCCCACCACACAGGGGTATAGCTCAGTTGGTAGAGCAGCGGTCTCCAAAACCGCGTGTCGAGAGTTCGAGCCTTTCTGCCCCTGCCATTTTCCTATTGACAACTTAGGTTGTTTCTGTTATACTAGGCAAGCTTGATACCATATCAAGCGCGACACGGCCAAGTAGTTCAGTTGGTTAGAACGCCAGCCTGTCACGCTGGAGGTCGAGGGTTCGAGCCCCTTCTTGGTCGCCAAATGCTGATATAGCTCAGTCGGTAGAGCGCATCCTTGGTAAGGATGAGGTCACCAGTTCGAATCTGGTTATCAGCTCCAGAGAGGACACATCGAAAGATGTGTCCTCTTTTTTTGCGAACACCTTTCCTTGACATTCATTCCGGACCTCACTATACTTTATCTATAACACAAAGAAAAGGAGTCATGGTTATGAAGTATAATTTTGACGAGATCATTGACCGTAAAAATACAAGTGCTATGAATACGGACGGCTTCCGTGGCTATATTTTCCACGCTGGCCCTGAGATGGTATTCCCCTATGCTGACGATGAGTTTGTCCGTATGTGGGTGGCCGATATGGAGTTTGCCACGCCTCCTGAGATTTGCCAGGCGATGAAAGATCGCATTGATCGCCGCATTTTCGGTTACAGCCAGATCTCCGGTGATGCCTATTATAACGCCTTTTCTAACTGGTGTAAGGAGAAATATGGCTGGTCTTTTGCCAAAGAAGAGCTGATGATCTCCCCCGGCATCATTCCTGCACTGTACGAGTTGGTAGGTGACCTGCTGGCCGAGGATGAGAAATTGCTGATTACCTCTCCTGCCTACGGCTTCTTCCTCCATGCCGCAGAATTTAACCACCGCGAGCTGGTGTGCTCCCCGTTGCTAAACGAAAACGGAAACTTCACCATCGACTTTGAGGACCTGGAGCGCAAGGCCGCTGACCCGAAGGTTCGCTTGCTGCTGTGGTGTAATCCCCACAACCCCACCGGCCGTATGTGGACGAAAGAAGAAACCCAGAAGGTGGTGGATATCGCCGTCAAGTATGACCTGTGGCTCATTTCCGATGAGATCCACTGCGATCTGATCCGCTGCGGGAAACGCCACATTCCCACGGGCCTTGTGGCACCCGACTATCCCAAGCTGATCACCTGCATGGCGGCCAGTAAGACCTTCAATATGGCTGGCTTGATGTTCTCCAATATCATCGTTCGCGATGCCTCTGTCCGCGCCAAGATGACCGAACACGATAAACTGGTAGGCTTTGTCAACCCCCTGTCCCTTGTCGCTACCCAGACTGCCTATGAACAGTGCGCCGATTGGCTGGAGCAGCTGAAAGCTTACCTGGATGACAACTTCCGCTTCGTCAATACCTTCCTAAAAGAGCGTCTGCCTGATGCGGTATCCACTATTCCCGAGGCGACCTATCTGGCTTGGGTGGATCTGCGCAAGTGCCTGCCGGATGTGGAAGATCTGCCCATGTTCTTTGCCAACGAGGCAGGTGTTCTGCTGGAGGGCGGTGATTCGCTGTTCGTAGGCAACGCCGAGGGTTTTGTGCGCCTCAACCTGGCTATGCCCCGCAGTATCATTGAAACCGGCATGAATCGCATGGCAGATGCTATTGATCAGCACAACGGAAAATAAACAGAAACGAGGCCCCCCTATGTCTGTAACTAAGAAACGAATCCCCAGTCTGCTGGCCGCACTGTTGGCTGCCATAATTTTCGGCATGAGCTTTATGTTCTCCCGTATGGCCTTGGATGTGGCGCTGCCCACGGTACTGCTGGCTTTCCGCTTTACCACCGCCTTTGTGGCGATGACGCTGGTGATTGCCGCCAATGCACTGGTAGGTAAACTGCGAGGTACGCCGCTGTTTGCTTTCTCCCTAAAGGGAAAGAATCTCGTTTCCCTGTTGGCACTGGGTATTGTGCAGCCGGTGCTGTACTTCTTCTTTGAAAACTACGGTATCCTCTATACCTCTTCCGCTGTTGCCGGGACCATCATCGCGGTGGTGCCCATCGCCTGCATTGTGATGGATGTGCTGGTGTTGCGTGAAACAGTGCGCCGTCGTCAAATTGTCTGCGCAGTGCTGTGTATTGGCGGCGTGGCGCTGATCTATGCCGGCGGCGAGACGGCGGTATCGCCGCTTGGTTTGCTGTTCCTGCTGCTGACGGTGGCGGCTGATGCGGGATATTACACCCTCAGCCACAAGGCCGCGGCCAAGTTTACACCCTTTGAGGTGACCTATGTCATGTTCACCGTGGGTATGGTGGTGTTTATTCCCGCTGCCCTCATTCAGGGCGCAGGCAATATGGCTGCGACCTTCCTCCCCGCCATCCACAGCGGTGGCTTCTGGGCTGCCGTCATCTACCTGGGCCTGATCTCCTCTGTGGTGGCCTACTTCCTGTTGAATTTCGCCAACGGAAATCTCAGCGTATCGGAAACATCCCTGTTCAGCAATGTGACTACGGTAGTCAGCGTGCTGGCCGGTGTATTGCTGCTCCATGAACCTTTTGGAATATTCCAGTTTTTGGGTGTGGCCGTTATATTGGTATGCGTGTATGCAGCCAATGTAACACCAAAGGAGAAGACGAAATAAACCAAAAGTCCGTATATCGCAATTTGCGATATACGGACTTTTTATTTATCAGAGAAGAGGAAGGGTTATGCTGAACGCGGTGGCCCGCTCGTCACTGTGCACAGAGATGGTACCGCCATGCTTTTGAACGATTTCCCGGGCAATGGAAAGTCCCAGACCAAAGCCAGCGGATTCGCCGCGGGATTCGTCAGCCCGATAAAAGCGGTCAAAAAGATACGGCAACTTCTCCGGGGCAATGGGAGAGCCGCTGTTTTGCACAGTCAAAACAGCCGACTTACCCACCTTGTTCATAATCAGGTGGATTGGCGTGGCGGGTGCGGCATATTTAATGGCGTTATCCAACAGAATGGACACCACACGCCGCAGTTGCTCCACATTACCGGAGACAGAGAGTTGGTTTTCAATGTCATAATGCAGAGGGTGCCCTGCTTCAAAAGAAACAGGCTCAAACCGCAGAACCGTTTCAGCTGCCAATTCCGAAAGAGAGATCGGTTGTAACTGTGGCGCTGACTCTTCTGTGCGCCACAGTGTCAGCATATCTTCCAGCAGCGCTTTCATCCGGCGGGACTCAGCCTGAATATTGTCCACATAGGGTTTTTCTTCGTCGCCTGCAGCCTCTTCCAACACAGATGCCGAAGAGAGGATCACGGTCAGGGGTGTTTTTAACTCATGTCCGGCGTCGGAAAGAAACCGGCGCTCACGAATCCATGCCTGTGCCACCGGACGGGTAATATAGCCTGCCAACAACCACCCAAGGGCGGCAACGATCACCAGTGCCAAGAGGAACAGCCCGAGACCGACCAGGATAAGGGTACGCAGCGTGGTCTGCTCAAAAGAGCTGTCCATAAAGGCGAGACGCACCGTCAGCAAGCCGTCCTGTCGGTAGAAACGCAGGTCATGCTGACGCAGGATGCCTTGGCGCGTACCGCTGCTCATAGCGGCTTCTACGGCCGCAGAGATGGCTTCGTGATCGTCCAGATCATAATAGTTGCTGCCGGCAACACGCACGGTACCACTGGGGAGCAGCTCGGCAATAAAACAGGGGGTCTTGGCATACTGTACGCCGCTTTGCAGTGCCGCACGAAGCTCATCACTGCTGCGCTGTGCGATATTGCTCCGAGCTGAGAAAAAGAGGGACAGCAGTACCGCCATGAGCAGAACACCCACAAACAGAACTGACAGTCCCGCCACTTTCTTTCGCAAATTTTCGATCACTGTGCCACCTCCAGACAGTAGCCTACCGAACGGCGCGTCCGTATCCGGACGCGGGAATGAAGATGTTCCAGTTTACGCCGCAGGAAAGAGATATACACTTCCACACTGTTGTCCTCGGCGGCGGAATCGTAACCCCATACTTTCAGCAGGATCTGCTCCTTGGAAACCACCTGTTGCCCGTTTTGCAGCAACAGCGCCATCAGGTCATATTCCTTTCGGCTCAGCGGCACGCTGCGCTCACCGCAGCGAAGGCAGACAGCCCCCTGTTCCAGCACAAGATCTTCCCAGAAAAGGCCGGTTGTGCTGTGGGGCTCGTCCCGGCGCAACAAGGCCCGAATGCAAGCCAACAGTTCCTCCGCCTCAAAGGGCTTGGTGAGGTAGTAGTCGGCACCGCTGTCAAGTCCGGCCACGCGGTCGCCCAACTCGCTCTTTGCCGTCAGCAGCAAAACAGGGAGTTTGCTGCCCTGTGAGCGGAGTGTCTGTAACAGTGTCAGACCACTCATTTTTGGCAGCATGACATCCAGCACCAGCAGGTCATAAATGCCGCTGAGGGCCTCATCAAGGCCTGCAGCACCATCATGGCGTATGTCGACGAGATACCCCGCCCTGCGCAGCAGACGAGCCAGTGTGTCCGCCAGCCGCAGCTCATCTTCTACAACTAAGATCCGCATATCAGCTGGCGTAAATCAGCAGCACCAACAGGGGAGAAACCTGCGCCGCGGGCAGCAAATAAATCGTTTCGTCACCGCTGATGGTAGCATAATAGCCCTCTTCTACGCTGCGAAGAGAACCCAAGGTCAGGGTAAAGGAGGATTCTACATTAACAGAATTGAGGTATTCCACAGTAATGGTAGCGGTAGGAGCAGAGAAGCCGCACAGATGCAGTGCCTGCTGCGAAGGGAGAAAATCAAAACAACGCCCCAGCTGCAGAGCACCGAGTCCGGCCAGAACCTTGTCAATGCGATCGGTTACATGCTCGCCGGAACCTTTCCACTGTCCGTCTACATTTCTGAGGAAAACCTGTCCTTCGCTTCCGGTTACCAATATACGGCTGACATTTTCGGCGGTAAAGGCAGGCAGCGCGGGCAAAACAGCCATATCATAAACGCTGACGCCCAGCATCTGCACAAAGCTGTCGGGACAGGCGAAAACGCCATCATAATTTTCCACCGACATGTACCAGGAACCGTCTTCTGCCTGATCACCGATGTTGAGGTGCAGGCTACCCTCTTCTTCCACTGTCATGGTCAAATATTTCTGAGGCTCTTCAAGACCGTAAAGGGACAAATCGCCGCCGGCCTGCAACGGCTGCAGTGTGCTCATCTCGCGCAGCGCCGAGACCATCGCTTCGACTTTTTCACCATCCAAGGGGAAGGTAGGCTCATCTACCCAATGCCAACCCGTCTCGTCATGGTTGAGCCGCACCGTAATTTCGCCGTCGCAATACTGCAAAAGTTTAGACTGCGCTTCGACCACTGCGCTGTCCACAATGGTGTTTTCTGTAGTTGCGGAATCAGTATCGGGGTTGCCGCTCTGCTGCTCGACTTTGCGGCCGCAGCCGAAGAGGCACAGCGCTGCCACCATCAGCACCAGCAGAAGGATCATATATTTTTTCATCGGGAATCTCCTTTGTTGAATACGATATAGTACACTATACCATTTTTTCGAGTGAAAAGAAAGAAAAAAGTGTGAACTTTCTGCCAAAACAGCAAAAAGCAACCCTGTGCCCGTGGGCAAGGGTTGCTTTTTATATATTGTTACAGTGCCATTGCGGCTGTCACGGAACAACCGTTCTCCTCGGTGTAGCGTAATGCCACATTCTGGGGCAGTTCCAGTCGGCTCAGACCCAGCAGGGGGCCCTTGCCGGTCACCTTAAACAGCGCCTCCTTAGCGGTCCAGCACTCCCAGAAGCGGTGATAGCAGCCCTCGCGGCCAAAGGCGATATAGGCCATTTCCGCCTCAGAGCAGGCACGGGCCATAAACTTCTGATCGGCGGCACGGATCACCTCTACATCTACGCCCATAGGCTTATCATGAATAGCGCACAGAACCCAAGGGCCGCTGTGGCTCAGGCTGAGATATACACCTTCGGCATCGGCGGTGGGTTTTCCGCTGTCCTCCCACAGCAAAGGAGCACTTTCCTGCGTGCAGCCCAGTGCTTCAACCAGAGCCTGACGCAGCAGCAGTTCTCCGGCAGCGGAGCGCTTGCGGTCATCTTCTGCGGGAAAATCGCTGATGCGGCGACGGCGTTCAGCACTCATCAGTGTCAGAGCACGGTTATATTCCGAATCAGACATGGTCTTGATGTTATACCAGAAAAACTTCATATTCTCTTCCTCCTGCAAACAAGAAAGCTTTTTCCATAGTATACCATATCAGAGGGAAGCTTTCCACTGTTTTTCCCTTGTGCGGTTGCTTTTTTTTGCTATTTAGGCTACAATAACGGCAGAAAATAACAAGGCAGGAGAGAAACGCATGCTGCAGAATTATAAATTTACCATCGCCTATGACGGCACCCGCTTTTTTGGCTGGGAGCGTCAGCCGGATCGTGAGACTATTCAGGGCAAGCTGGAGTCGGTGCTGAGCCGCCTGCAGGGCGCTCCTGTGGAGATCATCGGCGCAGGCCGTACCGATGCCGGAGTCCACGCCCGCGCCATGGTGGCCAATGCCGCACTGGATGTAGAGGAAAGTCCCGAGGAGATTCGCAGCTATATGAACCGCTATCTCCCCGATGCGATCGCCGTTCGTGAAGTGAAGCCCTGTGCGCCCCGCTTTCACGCCCGCTATAAGGCGATTGGCAAAACATATCGATACACTGTCCATGTGGGAGAGGTAAAGCCTGTTTTTGACCGCAAATATGTTACCGTCCTGCCCTATGTGCCCGATGTGGAAGCCATGCGTGCTGCCGCGGAGATTTTGACCGGTGAGCATGACTTTGCAGCGTTTTGCGGAAACCCCCGCATGAAGAAATCCACCGTCCGCACCGTGGACAGTATCGTGATCGAACAGCGAAAGGACCGCATCACATTTACTTTTCACGGAAACGGATTTTTGCAGAACATGGTGCGTATTCTCGTTGGTACGCTGCTGGAAATCGGCCGTGGATACTGGCCGGTGGAGAAGGCTGCGGAGATATTGGAATCCCGCGACCGTAAGCAGGCAGGCCCCACCGCTCCGCCCGAGGGCTTGTGTCTTATGAAGGTGGATTATTAAGCAAAAAAAGAAAGCCCGCTGTGGGCTTTCTTTTTTTGCTTACATGTTGCGGATATCGTCCAGCAGATCCTGCAGAGACATGGTGTTAACAGAAGAATCGGCTGTCACCTCTTCGACGGTCCGTTGGGAGTCCACAAAGAAGTCGTCCTTAGCCGCTTCTGCGCTTTCACGGCGCTGATGCAGTTCCTGCTGCACCTCCACGGAGAGATCCTCTACGAAGGGACTGGAGATACCGTCCTCAGCGGAGATGGGGACGAAGGGCTTTTTCTCGGCGGGCTTGTCCGTTTTCACAGGGGCGGAAGGCACCGCTTTCGGCGCATCCATTTCTGCAAAGATCCGTTCCTCTTCAGCAATCAGTTTTTCCACCTCGAGCTCGTCTTTCACAATCGGCGTCGTCTTCACCGGAGCCTCTACAGGGTCGGCCCCCATGCGGTCATAGCGACGAGTTTCACGAGTGCACTTTGCAGGAGGCTGCGGAGGCGTATCATCGCCGTCGTCATCGTATCCACCATCGCGGCCGCTTCGGCCGATCAGGAAGCCCAGCAGGAACAGCAGAATGATGACCAGCACGGCAGCCGCTACTGCTACGGTAAGCGTGGAGGTTTCGCCCAATAAGGGCAGATCCAGCACCATCGGAACAGCAAAAGAGGGAATTTCCGGCTCGGCGTTAGGATCGATGATCTCCATGGTGGGAATGATCCCCTCATACTTGGGCATGCGGTACACATGTACCGTGTAGGTCTTTTTTGTCACACCGTCTTCAGCGGTACAGGTAACGGACAACACCGTCTCGCCCTCGTTCACCAGCTGGCGGGTATCCTCGGTAACCTGCAGCGCCTTTTCGTCCTTGGCAATACCTGTCAGTGTGACAGACTTGGTCTCAAAGGGGACATAGGCCACATAATCGGTTACCGCACCGGAGAAGGTGGGAGAGATCTGTGCGGCATCCAGCGTCAGATCACTGAGAAGTGCCACATCGGAGGGCTTATAGTTGGGATCCTGCTGGCGGGTGACGGTGATCACATAGTATTTCTGTGCGCCGCTGGGGGCGGTGCAGGTCACCGTCACGGTGTTCTCACCTACTACCAGAGAGTTGCCGCTGACGCTGACGCGAGCGCCGCTGTCGGCAGTTCGCCAATCCAGCTTCAGCTCCGTCACATCAAAGGGAACGGTGGCGGTGTAGGCGGTGGTGGAAGAGGAAAACTCGGGTGAGAGCTTGGCATTGGAGCAGGTCAGGGAGGAAATAGCGCAGTTGTTGCTGGGGGCGGCACCCACCTTTCCGGACCAGGAAGCAGAGCCGACGCTGCTGTCGGCATTACCGTCGGAAACCACGATGCCGCTGAAAGAGGCGCTCAGCGCCGTGTCGACACTCAATCCACTCTTGACACGGAAAGTGACCGATACTACACCGGCAGAGGAGTTAATGGGATTGCCCACGCCATACATGACGAACTTGGTGCCATTGGGTACCACATCCCATCCGCTGAGCAAGCCGCTGTAGCTGCGGTATTCCAGCACGGAGCTGTCGTAATTCAGCGTGGCCTCCACACCCATGATGCCGCTGCCGGAGACCTTCAGGGTCAAGGTAACATCGCTTCCGGCCTGAATGGAGCTGTTGCCCGTCAAGGAGGCGGAGGTTGCCTCTGCCTGCTGAGGCAGCAGCATCACAAGGCACAGCGTCAGCGTTAAAAGAAGTTTCAAAAGTTTGGTTTTCATCGTGCGTCCTCCTATCAACCGATGGTGTCCTTACCGGCTACCACGCGGGCAGATTTCACCAGGTCGGTAATGGTGACTTTGCTGTCACCGTTGAGATCGCCGGCCTCCAGATAGGCTCCGGAAAGGCTGATTTTGTTCAACAGGTGAGACTGCAGCTTGACAACATCGGTGACACTGATCTTGCCGTCACCGCTGATATCACCGGTGACAGAGATTGTGTATTCGCTGCTGCCGTTTTTCACCACCATGCCGGTGGCCAGCGAGCCGCTGGAAACCACCTTGCCGCCGCTATAGACGGTGCCGGAGACATCAGAAACGGATGCGCCGAGGGAAACATTCCACACAGGTCCGGAGGGAGTGGTGGTCGTGGACGAACCGCCGCCACCGGTGCTGCCGCCGGAAGTTCCGCCAGAGGTTCCGCCGGAAGTGGAGCCGCCGGTATTGCCGCCGCTGGGAGCAGAAGGAATGGCTTTCTGGGTATAAACCGGTGTGAAGGTCATGTTTGCCTCGCCCATAACGATGGCCTGAGAGGACAAGTATTTGTTGCCGCTGCTGTCCAGCCAGTGAGAGAAGGTGTAGGTGTAGTTACTGTCGGGACTCTTCAAAGGTCCGCCGGAAGGAGCATAGAACACGGTACCGGATGCGGCCGAACCTGAGTGATATGTGCCGGAAGTTGCCTTGAGGAAGGTGTATGTGTATTCGTTGGTATATCTGGCATACAGCGTAATGTTTTCTGCCACAATGGGGGTGCCGGGCAGGATCTGTACGCCGTCAGAAGTGAACCAACCGACAAACTCAACAGAGCCGCTCTTGACATTGACGGTGGGAAGATCTCCGTAAACAATGTTGTCCAGCGCGTAAGTCTTTTCGGTGTAGGAACTGGTTCCCTTATCGCCGGCATTGAAGGTGACGGTGAACTTGTCGCCGCCGGTAGGTGTTGTGACATCAGGTGTTACAACGGCACCAACCTTAAAGGCGGATTCCTTCAGCGTGTAGGTAGTATTACCCACGGTGGCGGTCAGTTTGTAGGTGTAGTCTCCCTGCGTCAGGCTGCTGTAGGAAATGCTGCTGTCCATGAGATTCAAATCATAGTACGGCGCATTGGGGGCCACGCTCTTGCTGAGGGCCTTGGGACCGGAAATGGTCAGCGTTACATTGCTGATGGTACCGGAGCAGGAGATCATGCCGCGGACGGGGAAAGAACTGTCACCCTGATGCAGCTCTGTGTTGGCATCGGGATAGATCAGCTGAAGCACAGCAAAGTCGGAAGCATCTGCCACTACAGGGGAGAAGGTCCATGCAGAGGGGGTGGTTTTGGAAGTGGCGGTATACTTGGCATACAGCGTCAACTCACCGGAGGCACCGATGGCATTGCCTGTGACCTGCATGTCATCCTTTGTGAACCAGCCAACGAAAGTCCAACCGGGGTTGGCAGTGACAGAATGGAGATGTTCGGCCTTGAAATCGGCGTTTTCACCTGCCACAAAGGATGCGGTGCTGTCTGCCGCAATCGTGCCGTGTTCGCCGGTAACGAATGTGACATTCAGAGATTTGCTGACTTCGCTGACACTGTTCTCCGTATTGGCCGGAGTGACAACATAGGTAAAGGTTTCGGTCTTGTCGTCAGAAGAAGAGGTTGCCGTAACGGTCTGGGTGGTATCGGCACCCTCAGTGCCTACAACAACCAGTGTATCATTACGATAGGCAAGATATGTACCGGTAGCTTTATTTTTTACGCTGCCGGCATTGTCAATGTACCAAAGCTGAGAGTCGCTGGTGGAGGGGGAGGCCAATGTTACAGCACCAAATCCGTCCTCACCTGCAGTGCCGGCGGCAAGACGCATGGAGGTCTCACCCACGGTGGTGTTAATGGTGTAAGCGCCCACACCGGAGAGATAGTGCAGGGTAAACTTGGAGGCAGAGAGGTTTTCGTCGGCAGTATTTACCACCTTAACGGCAGAATTTGTCACACCCAGTGCCAAAGTGGAGGCGTCTTTTTTCAGTGCAACGGTATAATTGCCCTCACTGAGGGGTGCGCCAATGAACGCGTTGGCCTGCAGCATGGCAAGAGCGTCGGCAGGCTCATTAACAAAGAGGCGACGGAAAACGGCCAACTGCACACCGGGGGAGGAACCGTACCAGTAACGCAGTACCTTGCCGTCCACATTATACTTGGCGGCCAGAGAGCCGTTCATCTTTTCGGCACCACTGTGTTCATCAACCACCTTGCCGCTCTGGGCATAGATGGCCATGATGATGTCACGCTCGGCCTGATTGGCGAAGCCCCCCAACGAGGCAAATGCGTCGGCAACGATGCTGGCAGCGCCCTGCGGGCCATGGTGAACTGCACGACTCCAAATGACATTCTTCAGCGCCACGGAGTAGTTGTTGATATTGAATGTGGTGCCCTGGGCATTGATATAGCTGATGGCCTTATCGTAAATCTGGGACTTAGAGAAATCCTCCTGCACGGTGAAGAAGGCGCGGCCGTAATCGGTGGCAACTTCCAACCAGGCCTGATCGAACAGAGGACCGCAGCCCTCGCCACCGCTGTAATATGCGCGCGAGAGCTTCTCGCCAATAGCATACGCGGCCGTATTGGCAGCGTTGGCGCTGAGGCACCAATCTACAAACGCTTTTACCGTGCCGCTCTTGCTGGCAAACATATACGCGCCGTAAGACTTACCGCCGGGATCACCCGCAACGGTAGAGATCATTTTAGCGGCTTCGGCGTCTGTGTTGGTCTTGCCGGTTTCGTAGTAACGGCTGAGGAGACCCAGAGAAGTGGAGTTGGTCCAATTGGGGCTGGCAACCACCGCCACAAGGCTGAATACCAGTGCAACGCTCAACAGCATCGCCATTCCTCTTCGCAGCATTTTCATCTCTCTGCACCTCTACTCTCTACAGAATTCTTATCACGGCAACGCAAATCAGGCCCCCTGTTGGGCACAGGGCGCAGATTTACATAATAATATTCAAAGCAAGTATACCATCCGCGGTGCGGCTTGTCTACAGAAAAATCGAAAAAAACACAAAAAATTGAGAGATTTTGGCGAGGAAACACCATATTTAGGGAGGTTTTTCTTGAGTTGAGAAGGATTACCAACCAAAAGAAGGAAGAAAACCCATAAAATAAGAAATTTATGTCAACATAAAATTGTGGGGACGGAAATTCCGTCCCCACAACAGATGGTATTCAACCTTTGGCAGCCAATGCCCAGCGATTATCCACAAGGGCGTCAAAATCCACCCAATCGGCCTGCGCCAGCTCACCGGCCTGGGTCATCACCGTCTCCAGCCGCTCCAGTGATTCCGGTTCCATAGTCAGGGCGCTGTTCCATGCGTCAATGGCCCGATGCCGCGCCGTTACCTCCGTCAGTACCGCCAAATCTGTGTCGGGGAACTGGGGCAGGATGGCCTCGGCCACCTCGGCATCAGAATGGGTTTCGATCCAATCCATGGCTCGTGCAAGAGCGCGGCAGAAGGCAGCGACAAGATCGCCGTTGTTTTCAAGATAGGTCTGAGAGGCAAAGTAGGCGGTATAAGGGATGTCGCCGCTCTCCTCGCCGATGGAGCAGAGCAGATATCCCTGACCGGACTGGATGACCTCCGTGGCAGCAGGCTCAAAAAGTGCCACATAGTCCCCCTGCCCGCCTGTGAAGGCGCCGGCCATCATGTTAAACTGCACCGAGGTATCCACCACCGCGTCCACATGGGGTTCCACGCCATTTTTCCGCATAACATATTCCAGCGTCATCTCCGGCACGCCACCCTTGCGTCCACCGATGATGGTTTTGCCCCGCAGATCATCCCAAGAGAAATCCCCGTCAGTGCGGCCGATGAGGAAAGCGCCGTCCCGCTTTGTCAACTGTGCGAAGATACGGGGATAATCCTCCTTGCCCTGATTATAAATGTAGATACAGGCTTCGGGCCCGGCCAGACCGATATCACTTTGTCCGGAGACCACGGCGGTCATCACCTTGTCGGCACCGCCGCCGTTGACCAGTTCGATGGCGATGCCCTCCTCGGCAAAAAAGCCCAGTTCCATGGCCACATACTGCGGTGCATAAAAGACCGAGTGAGTCACTTCATTGAGCCGCACCGTTACCGTGTCGGCATCGGTCTTACCGCAGCCGCACAACAGCATGGGAATCAGCAGCACCGTACACAGCGCCGCACAGAGAATTCGTTTCATCAAGATACCCTCCATAGAGAATGAATCAGTTTTTCCGCCAGCAGCACCAGACGGTACATCACCACCGCCGCCACCGCCAGCAACACCACTGCCGTCAGCACCAGATCCATATTAAAGACCTGCGAGCCGTAGACAATAAGATAGCCCAGTCCCGAGCGGGAGACGAGGAACTCACCCATGATCACGCCTACCCACGAAAGGCCCACATTTACCTTCAGCGTATTCAGAAGTGTACCGTAATTGGCGGGCAGCACCAGAAGGTGCAGCGTCTGCCATCGGGTTGCCCCCAGCGTAGCCATCAGGCGCAGTTTTTCACTGTCGGTGGTACGGAAGCCCTCGTACATATTGAGGATGGTAACGATCAGTGAGATGGCCAGCGTCATGGTGATGATAGCACCCATCCCCGCGCCCATCCATACGATGAAGATAGGACCCAGCGCCGTTTTCGGAAGAGCATTAAGCACCACCAGATAGGGGTCGAGAATACGGCTGAGGGTGGGCGAGTACCACATGGCCACGGCGATCAGCGTACCCAACACAGTCCCCAGTGTAAAGCCCACCACCGTCTCGAGACAGGAGGTACCCACATGGAGCAGAACCTCCCCGCTGCGGCACAGGCTCCAGAAGGAGCGGGCTATTCGGCTGGGTGAGCTGGTGAGAAAACCGTCACTGAGGCCAATAAGACAGCTGATCTCCCAGAAGAGGAAAAAGCCGAGGAGCAGGGCAATTTGCCAGAAGCGGATCTGTTGCTGGCGGCGGTGCAGCGCGGCAAGATATTGCTCGCGCCGAGAGGAAAGAGGTGCAGGTTTCATTGGATCTCCAGCTCCTTCCAGACACTGTCAAAAAATCGGGAAAAGAGGGGACTCTCCCGCCGCTGCAGCGGAGTCATTTGTCGCAGCTGTTCCATATCGAAGATGGCCTTTACCGTTGCCGGACGCTGGGACAGCACCACCACCCGGTCAGCCATGGAGACTGCCTCGGCAATGTCATGTGTCACCAGCAGTGCCGTCTTATCCTCTGACCGAATGATCCGCCAGATATCACCCGAGACAGTGAGACGCGTCTGATAGTCCAGTGCTGAGAAGGGCTCATCCAGCAGCAACAGGTCGGGGTCGGTGGCCAGTGTGCGGATCAGGGCGCAGCGCTGACGCATACCGCCGGAGAGCTGCCCCGGGTACAGATGGGCGAAATCGGCGAGGCCGTATCGGCGCAGCAACACATCCACATGCCGCAGGTGGTCCTCGTCTATTTCATGCCGTATCTGCAGGCCCAGCAGTACATTGTCCCGTATGGTGCGCCAGGGGAACAACTGATCCCGCTGAGGCATGAACCCCACTCGACGCGTAGGGCCTTGCACCGACTCTCCGCAGACGGTAACGGTGCCGCTGTCAGGATGCTCCAATCCCGCAATGACCCCTAAAAGCGTGGATTTTCCGCAGCCTGACGGGCCCACCAGTGCTACGAATTCTCCCTGCTCTACGGAAAAAGTCACATCCCGCAGAGCCTCCACCTCACCCTCTTTGGCCTGATAGGTGAGTGCTATATTTTGCAGCGCGATGCTCTGTTCCATGCTGTCTGTGCCCCTCTCGGTAAAGATGGTAGGGAAGAGTCCCCCTGCATCAGTATATTGCGTGTGCCCGGTGGTGGTTCCTCGTTGACTTTTTCGATGCTGTGTTGTAGTATAAGGACAACAAATTATGGAAATAAGGAGGCTCCGTCTATGAAGACTGTTATTGCTACCACTGCTGCCCCCGCCGCTATCGGCCCCTATTCTCAGGCTATCGACTGCGGCGCGTTCGTCGTCACCTCCGGTCAGGTGCCCTTTGATCCCGCTACCGGCGTGCTGGTGGAGGGTGACATCACTGTCCAGACCCGTCAGGTGCTGAATAACATCAAGGCTGTGCTGGCCGCTGCAGGCCTGACCATGGACAATGTGGTCAAGACCACCGTGTTCCTGCAGAACATGGGCGACTTCGCCGCCATGAACGCCGTGTACGCCGAGTTCTTTACCGAAGGTCAGTATCCCGCCCGTTCCGCTGTGGAAGTGGCCGCCCTGCCCAAGGGTGCCCTGGTGGAGATCGAGACCATCTGCGTGAAGTAAAAAAGGAAACAAAAAACATCCCGTCCGTGAGGACGGGATGTTTTTTTGTTGTTTTAGGAAGGAAATCAGAACATTTCCTTGCTCATGCGCTCGATCTCAGCGTCAACGGCGGGGCCAACACCGAAGGAGGTGTAGGGCATACCGGCGGTGAGGCAGGGGATGAAGGCGTGAGTACCGCACTTGCGGCAGGCGCGCTCCACTTCCTCAGCCACCATCTCGGGAGTCCAGCCGGGGACATCCAGCTTACGGGTCTCGATCTCACCCATGAAGGTGATCTTGTCACCGTACTTCTCGATCAGCTCGGGCAGATCGTTGGTGGGGATGCAGCCCTGCCAGATATCGATGCCCATATCCACCATGTAGGGAACCAGATTCTTGGAATAACCGTCGTTGTGGTGGACGATCAGGATGCCGTTCTCCTTATAGAAACCATAGATCTTCTTGTAGGCGGGCACGATGAACTCCTCAAACATGGCGGGGGAGAGGAAGGAGTTCTCGGTGGCACCCCAGTCATCGTGGTGCAGCACGGCCTCGATGTGGCACTTCTCGATCATTACCTTGGCGAAGTCCAGCTCGCACTCGGTAAGGAACTCGATGAGGGCCTCCATCTCTTCGGGCTCTTCATAGAAATTGGCCAGCGCATCCTCCATGCCCATCAGGGCGTGGAGACGCTCGAAGATACCCTGGGTCTGCACGGCGCAGACATACTGGTTCTCGCGGTCAGTCTGGGCAGCGATGCCGTTGAGCATACCCCAGTAACCGGGATCCTCGGGGATGAAGGGCTTATGCAGGATCTCACGCCACTTGGTGATGTCCTTCAGCACGCGGTGCTCGTCGTCGTGCAGGGGGAAAGCGCCCATCTGGCCGTCGGGCAGCGTCCAGGTCACGCCGAACTGGTCAACAGCATCGGGGGAGCCGGGGAACACGGGATAGTTGCCCATGTAGTAGGTGTCGGGCACCAGCAGGTTCAGAAACTCGTACTGCTTGACGAAGCGGTCGGGCTTGCCGCCCTTGGTCATGACCTCGCGCAAATTTTCTCTTCCGGTCAGCATTGTGTATACCTCCAAATATTTTCTTGCGAAAAAGAATTCCTATTCCTTATGTTATCGAATATTTTCCCACCCGTCAACTATAATTTCTGCAAAAATTGCAAAAAGGAAGGGAAACAGTCGAAACGGCTGCTTCCCTTGAAGAAATTTACTTTTCTGCGCCTAAGAACAGGGCAACACCGCCGAGAAAGGGAAAGAGACAGGTGGTTAGCCGAATCCCGGGATTGGTCATGAAAAAACGAAAGACCGGACTGAAAAGCGACCACCACGGCGGGGCGGTATCTGCGTAAAGTTCGCCCGCTTGCGGAGAACAGATAGATTTTTCGAGACCATATATCTCACCTCCTGCCCGTTACGGTAGCACGGAGCGGGGAAAATGTCACGCAATGCTTTGTTGCATCAGCCCTTTGCCATGGTGTAGATGGTCAGGGCGTCTTCGTAGTCGAGATTTTTGAACTGACCGTAGGTGCGGGTACGGCCGCGGGTGAAACCGTCGGCCAGCTTCTCCAAAATCTCCTCTGTCACCTCGCCGATGCCCAGATCCTCCAGGCAGGTAGGCATATCGAGCGCGGCAAAGAAGTTTTCGGCGGCATCAATGGCGGCGTTGGCATCGGCATAGACCTCCCCTGTGGGCATAAGGCCAAAGACCTTCTCACCCAAGCGGGCAAAGCGCTCGGGGTTGACGCTGAGGCAGTACCGCGCCCAGGAAGACCATACGGCGGAGAGGGAGGCGCCGTGTGCCACATCAAACATACCGCCCAGTTCGTGACCCAGCTGGTGGCAGGTGAAGTCCTTCACATTGCCAAGGCCCGTCAGGTTGTTATGGGACAGGGAACTGGCCCACATGATCTCGCTCATGGACTGATAGTTGTGGCTGTCGGCCACGGCTGTGGGGCCGTAATGTACCACCGTGCGCATGACGCTCTCGGCGATCTCATCGGTGAGGAAGTTGCAGGTAATGGGGTTGAAGTACCGTTCCAGCGTATGCATCAGCATATCCACCACGCCGCAGGCCACCTGATACTTAGGCAGGGTGTAGGTGAGCTCGGGGTTCATAATGGCAAAGCGGGGGCGCTGAAGATCGGTGTTAAGACCGCGCTTGGCATGGGTGGTCTCGTCGGTCAGCACCGCCGAATCGCTCAGTTCGCTGCCTGCGGCGGAGATGGTCAGCACCACGCCGATGGGCAGCGTTTTGGTGAGCGTAGCTTTGCCCATCCAGAAATCCCAGATATCCGTCCCGGGATTGGCGATGCCGTGGGCGGCACCCTTAGCCGTGTCAATGACGCTGCCGCCGCCAACCGCCAGCACCATGTCTGCGCCGAAGGCGATGCCCTTTTCCACCATCTCGCGGGCGAGGGACAGGCGGGGATTGGGCTGCACGCCGCCGAGGGAGAGGAATGCCACGCCTGCCTCTGCCAGAGAGGTCTCCACGCGGTCAATGAGGCCGCTCTCGCGGGCGCTCTTGCCACCGTAGACCACCAGCACCTTTGTGCCGCCGCAGGCTTTCACCTGTGCGCCGACTTCTGCCTCGCGGCCCTTGCCGAACAAAATCTTCGTAGGGGAGTAAAAATCAAACCGTTCCATGGATACGCCTCCTTACCATACTTTTCTCCAGTGTACCATTCTGTTTACACAATCGTCAACGAAAAAGCATCCCGCGAGGGATGCTTTTTGCTGTTTAGTTGATGCCGAGTACCACTTCTGCGATCTGGATGGCATTGGTGGCGGCACCCTTGCGCACCTGATCGCCGCAGCACCACAGGTTCAGGCCGCGCTCATCGGTGAGATCGTCACGGATGCGCCCGACGAACACAATGTCCTGATCGGAAGTCTCCAAGGGCATGGGATAGCGCTTTGCACCCAGATCATCCACCAGCTTGCAGCCCTGTGCCTTGGCGATGGCCTCGCGGGCTGCGGACACGGAGATCTTTTCCTTAGTGCGTACCACGATGGACACACTGTGGCTACGGACGACGGGTACGCGGACGCAGGTGCAGCTGACCTTCAGCTCCGGCAGGTGCAGGATCTTGCGGCCCTCGTTCTGCATTTTCATCTCTTCGGAGGTATATCCCTCAAATGCTTCACCGCCGATTTGGGGAATGACATTGTAGGCGATCTGATACTGGAATACCTTGGGGTCGTAGACCTCGCCCTTCTGCAGGGCGTCCACCTCGGCCATCAGTTCGCGGGGGCCCTCGGCGCCTGCGCCGCTGACCGCCTGATAAGAGGAGGCAACGATGGCCTCGATGGGGGAGAGTTGATTGAGGGCGTTGATGGCCACCAGCGAGACGATGGTGGTGCAGTTGGGGTTGGCGATAATGCCATTGTGCCATGCCACATCTTCAGGGTTGATCTCGGGGATCACCAGAGGGACATCGTCCCGCAGACGGAAGGCGCTGGAGTTGTCCACAAACACGGCACCGGCCTTGACGATTGCCTCGGCATAGCGCTCGGCGATATCGTTCTCCGCCGCGCCCAACACCAGGTCGAGGCCCTCGAAAGCCTCATCGGACACGGCCACGACTTCTACCTCACCATCGGCAAAGGGCAGCTTCTTACCGGCGCTGCGTTCACTGGCAATGGGACGCAGTTCGCTGATGGGGAAGTTGCGCTCCACCAGAATTTTCATCATTTCCTGACCCACGGCACCGGTGGCGCCAAGGATACCGATCTTATATTGTTTCATGGTCAAATGTTCTCCTTTACAAAGCTGTCATACAGCACGCAGATGGCCTGCTGGAAGTCCTTTTCCTCAATACCCACGATGATGTTCAACTCCTCGGGGCCCTGTGTGATCATGCGGATGTTTACGCCGTGCTCGCCCAGCTTGGCGAAGATCTTACCGGACACACCGGGGCGATAAGCCATCTTACGGCCGACAGCGGCCACCACGGCGATGTGCTCCGTGACCTTGATGCTGTCGGGCACGATCTCCTGCTGAATTTCGCCCAGAATGGTGTACAGGCGGGGAGCAATCTTCTCTGCCGATACCACCAGAGAGATGATGTCAATGCCGGAGGGGGCGTACTCCACATTGATGCCATGCTTGGCAAGGATGGTGTATACCTTCAGCAGTGTCCCTGCCTCAGAGGACATACCGCTCTTGCAGATGGTGATGATGGAGTATCCCTTCTTGCCGGCGATACCGGTGATGAAGGTATCATCGGCCTCCTCGTCCTCGATGGCACTGAGAATCATGGTGCCGGGATTGTCCGGCTCGTTGGTGTTGCGGATATTCAGGGGGATATTCTTTTCACGGACGGGGAACACCGTGCCCTCGTGGAGCACCTGTGCGCCCAGATAGCTCAGCTCACGAAGCTCGCTGTAGGTGACGCGACGAATAGGGGCGGGATCGGCCACGATACGGGGGTCGGCCATCAAAATACCGGACACATCTGTCCAGTTTTCGTACACATCGGCATCCAGTGCAGCGGCGGCCAGTGCGCCGGTGATGTCGCTGCCGCCGCGGGTAAAGGTGGCCACGCGACCGTCGGGCATCACGCCGTAGAAACCGGGGATTACTACCTTCTGTCCCTCTGCCGCCTGACGGAGGGCGGCGTAGGTGGCCTCCTGATCTACGGTACCGTCCAGATTGAACTTCAGCCACAGCGCGGCATCGAGGAATGTCCAGCCCAGATACGCTGCCATCAGCTTGGCGGCAAAATACTCGCCACGGGAGGCCACATAGTCCTTGTCCGCACCGTCGCAGAGCTTGCGCCAGAGCTTATCAAAATCGGCGCCCAGATCAATGTCGAGGCCGCAGTCCCGGGCGATGCCCTCGTAGCGCTCGCGGATCATAGAGAAGATGTTCTCACAGGAGACACCGTATTGCACATGGGCATGGCACAGGTAGAGGAGGTCGGTGACCTTATGGTCGTCCTTGTGCCGTTTACCCGGTGCGCTGACTACCACCACGCGGCGGCTGTCATCACTGTCCACGATCCCCTTTATCTTGGCAAACTGGGCAGCATCCGCCATGGATGAGCCACCGAACTTCAACACTTTCAGCATGGAAAATTGTCCTCATTTCCTTATTAGAATATATCTGCGTTCCGGCAGAATGCCCAAAGACAAAACCCAGAGGAATGTCGCTGGACAAAAAACACTTGACTTTTTACGAGAAACAATATATCATAGCCAAAGTGAAATTGCAACCCCCAAATCAAAAAATTTCCACCATAGACGAACGAGAGGACACGAGACATGGACTATCGCAGTACGAGAAATGCAAAACTTCGGGTCACAGCGGCCGAGGCAATCCTGCAGGGACTGGCTCCCGACGGCGGATTATATAGTATGGACAGCCTTGCGGGGCTGGATTTTGACTGGCGCAGCGTACTGGACTGCGATACGCTGAGCGCCGCCCGCGAGGTATTGGCTGCGCTGTTGCCGGGCTTTGATAAGGCTGAGCTGGAAGAGCTGCTCCACGCCGCCTATGACGGCAAGTTTGAGACTGAGGAGCTGACCCCCACCGTGGCGGTGGGTGAGGATGCGGTGCTGGAACTGTTCCGCGGCCCCACCTCGGCCTTTAAGGATGTGGCTCTGCAGATGCTGCCTCAGCTGATGAGCCGCGCCCGTGAAAAGTGCGGTGTGACGGATCAGATTATGATTCTCACTGCCACCAGCGGCGATACAGGCAAGGCGGCTATGGAGGGCTTCCGTGATGTGCCCGGTACGGGTATTATCGTGTTCTATCCCCACGGCGGCGTCAGTGCCGTGCAGCACCTGCAGATGGCTACACAGGAGGGCGGCAATGTCTATGTCTGTGCGGTAGAGGGCAACTTCGACGATGCTCAGACGGGCGTGAAGAACATCTTCGCCGCCGTGGAGAAAGACGACCTCCTCAAGAATAGCGGTGTGCGTCTGTCCTCTGCCAACTCCATCAATATCGGCCGTCTGGCACCTCAGGTGGTGTATTATTTCCGTGCCTACGCCGCACTGGTGAAGGCCGGCCGCATCGCGGTGGGCGACAAGGTGGACTTCTCCGTTCCCACCGGCAACTTCGGCGACATCCTCGCCGGCTACTTTGCCCGGGAAATGGGTTTGCCTGTGGGGCGTCTCATCTGCGCTTCCAACGCCAACAATGTGCTGACGGAGTTCCTTGCCACGGGTCGCTATGACCGCAACCGCCCCTTCTACAAGACGGCGTCCCCCTCCATGGACATTCTGGTGTCCAGCAATCTGGAGCGTTTGCTGTTCCTGATGAGCGGCGACGGCGAGCTGGTGGCATCCCTGATGCAGCAGTTGAAGGAGACGGGCGCTTACGAAGTGAGCGCAGAATTGAAAGAGAAAATCGCCGCGGTCTTCTGGGGTGGCTGCTGTGACGACGAGGGCACCAAGGCTGCCATCGGCGAAATTTACAGTAAGCACGGCTATCTTGCCGACACCCATACGGCGGTGGCATGGCAGGTGGCGCAGGAATATAAGGCGGCCTGTCCCGACCACAATCCCGTGGTGATCCTCTCCACTGCTTCTCCCTACAAGTTCCCCGTTGCCGTGTGGGAGGGTCTCGGTGAGGAGGCAGGCGAGGACGAGTTCGCCCTGATGGAAGGGCTCTCCGCCAAGAGCGGCGTTGCCGTCCCCGCTAATTTGCAGGGTCTGCAGGAGAAGGAGATCCGTCATCGTGATGTGATCGCCAAGGAGGATATGCTGGACTTCGTGCTGGGCAAGATTAAGGAGGACGCATGGAAAAAGTAACGGTTCGTGTGCCCGCCACCACCGCCAATCTGGCGGCGGGCTTTGATGTATTAGGCTGTGCGCTGGGACTTTACAACAAACTCAGCTTTACGCCTTCGGATACGCTGCACTTTTCCGGCTGTCCGGAGGAGTTCCGCAACGAGGAGAATTTGGCGTATGTGGCCTATGCCTCTGTGTGGAAGAATCTGAAAAAAGATGTGCCACCGGTTCACATTCACATTGAGGCAGATGTGCCTGTGTGCCGTGGCCTCGGCTCCTCGGCGGCACTGATCGCCGGCGGCGCCATGGCGGCCAACATTATGGCCGGGTCTCCCTATAGCCGCGATGAGCTGTTGGCCATCACCACCGTCATCGAGGGGCATCCCGATAATCTGGCTCCTGCCCTGTTGGGCGGTCTTACTGCCTCTATGATGGATGGGGACAAGGTCTATTCCGTCCGCTATCAGCCCCACGCCCAACTGCGTTTTGTAGCGCTGTCGCCTGACTTCCCCCTCTCTACCCACGAGGCCCGCTCCGTGCTGCCCAAGTCGGTGCCCTATGCCGACGCGGTGCGCAACGGCGGATATCTGGCGGTGCTGCTCCGTGCGTTGGAACAGGGCGATGAGGAGCTGATCTCCGTCGCGCTCCGTGATCACCTCCACCAGCCCTACCGCCGCAAACTGATCCACGAGTTCGACGCGGTGGAAAAATTGGCTAAGAAGAACGGCTGTCACGCTCTCTGTGTCAGTGGTGCAGGACCAACGCTGCTATGCATTACCCGCGACCCGGCCTTCGCCGAGAAAATGCGGGAGGATGTGAAAAATCTCAAGCACGGATGGACAGTACGGGATCTCCCTGTGGATTATCAGGGCGTGATCAAACTGTATGAATGAGAAAAAATGAGAACCATCGGATGATGGTTCTCATTTTCCTTAGCTGACATATTCCTGTGGATTGATGAGGGTGCCGTCTTTGGACACTGCAAAGTGGAGATGAGGTCCCATATCCGCCTCAGCGGCAGCGGTGCCCACATAGCCGATGATGTCTCCGGCAAAAACCTGCTGTCCCTCGCTGATGGGGGGATCGCTGCGCAGGCTGCTGTAGTAGGTGACATATCCGCCGCTGTGGGCAATAGTGACGGTGGTGCCCATCAGCTCGTCCCGCGTGACGGTCTGCACCGTGCCGCCTGCGGCGGTTTTCACGGCATCACCGTCGGCTGCCTGAATGTCGAGCCCGTCGTGGGTACGCCAGTCGCCCATAGTTTCGTCATAGAGCAGCTCATTCATACTGAAGACCGTCACTGTAGTGCCGTCCAGCGGCGAAATTACCTGCGGCAGCAGCTCCGAAGGGGCTTCCACGGGAGGCTCAGCCTCCACAGGCTCTTCCTGCAGCACCGGCAGGTTGGGGGGTAGCATGGTGATGGGTGAGGGCGTTGTGTCCTCCACCTCCTGATTGCTGCCCACCTCCTGCGTGGGGGGCGCTTCGCGGCCCAATGTCAGTGCCCCTGCCGTCACAGCCCCCACGAGGCACAGCGCCAGCACAATGTAAACACCGCGGCGGTTTGCAAAAAATCCCATAACGATTCTCCTTCCTGCAAAAACAAATGGCAAAGGGAAAATGACCTCTGCGTAAGCCTAGTTTGGCCAAGCAGAGGTCATTTTATACGCATTTTGGAATTTTTTGAGAGTTAGTCCCACTCGCCCTTTAAATCGCGGTTTTTCAAATTCATGATGGCCTCGCGGGGGTCGGCGTGTTCATAGAGAATATCGTGCACCACCTGTGCGATGGGCAGCTCCACACCGTACTGCCGCCCCAGCTTCAACAGCGCTTCCACAGTGTAATACCCCTCAGCCAGCTTGTCGAAGGGTTTGCCCTCCACAAAGCACTGGCCAAAGCGACGGTTGTGGCTGTAGGGAGAAAAGACGGTGGCTTCGTAATCACCCAAATGGCACAGACCGTAGACCGACAGCTCGTTGCCGCCCATGGCGGAAATAAGGCGGCCTACCTCACGGGTACCGCGGCTCATAAGGGCGCCCTTCAGCGTAGAGAGCCCCAGGCCGTCCAGAACTCCGGCGGCGATGCCCACCACATTTTTGGCGGCGGCGCCCACCTCGTTGCCCAGCAGATCGTTGCCGTAATAAAAACGGATCAGCTCACCGGAAAAGGCTTCGACCAGCCGGTCGCGGGCGGTGGACTCGTCACTGTCGATGACCATGCAGTTGGGGATGCCGTTATAGAATTCCTGCACATGACCCGGTCCCAGCCAGACGGCCACATGGCAGCTTGCAGGGAGATTCTCCCTGGCAATCTCCGAAAGACGGCGGCCGGTGCCCATCTCCAGACCCTTCATGCACAAAACGAAGGTCTTACCCTCTATAGAAAGAGGCTTCAGTTCCTCCATCAGCTCTTGCAGACCCTGTGCGCCGATGGAGATAATGATTGTCTCGGCCTCCTCCACGCAGTTAAGATCATAGGTGAGCGCTACCGACTCGGGGAGTTTGAGAAGATCGTTCTCACGCGTGGACATAAAGCGCGCCATGCGAGCAGAGCCGCGGCGGCCGTACAGGGTCAGAGTATGACCCAGTGAATCCAGATACCATGTAATAAGGGAGCCCCAGCGCCCGCAACCGATGACAGCTATGTTCATTTCCGCGTCCTCCTAGAGAAAAAAGTACACTCTCCGCCGACAACACATCTGCGGAGAGTGTAACACAAATTTTGGGAAATGAAAAGAAAACTTTTAGTGAACGATCAGACTCTGGCCATCCATTTCCTCGGGGCAGGCAAGGCCCAGCACATCCAGAATCGTGGGTGCGATGTCGGCCAAGCGGCCTTTGCGCAGCTCGCTGCCGGCGCCGCAGAGAATAAAGGGTACCAGATTGGTGGTGTGGGCAGTCATGGGAGAACCGTCGGCCTCGGCCATCTGCTCGGCGTTGCCGTGGTCGGCGGTGACCATGGCGATACCGCCCATAGCCAGCGTAGCATCCACCACGCGGCCCACGCAGGTGTCCACGGTTTCCACTGCCTTGACAGCGGCTTCCATAACACCGGTGTGACCCACCATGTCGCAGTTGGCGAAGTTGAGGATGATCACATCGTACTCGCCGGACTGGATGCGCTCGACGCACTTGTCGCAGACTTCGATGGCGCTCATCTCGGGCTGGAGATCGTAGGTAGCCACCTTGGGAGAGGCCACCAGCACACGATCCTCGCCGGGATACTGCATCTCCACGCCGCCGTTGAAGAAGAAGGTGACATGGGCATACTTCTCCGTCTCGGCGATACGCAGCTGCTTCATACCCATGGCGCTGAGGTACTCACCCAGACCGTTCTTAACAAACTCGCGGGGCCATGCTACCAGTACATTGGGCATGGTGGCGTCGTACTCGGTGTTGCAAACAAATGTCAGGGAAAAGAACTCGCGGGCGAAGCCATCGAAATCCTCATCCACGAAGCAGCGGGTGATCTCACGGGCGCGGTCAGGGCGGAAGTTGTAGAAGATGACGCTGTCATTGTCGCTGATCATACCGTCGCGGTCGCAAACCACGGGCTCGACGAACTCGTCGGTGATACCGTCGGCATAGGACTGTGCCACGGCGTCCACGGGATCGGTGTTCTGTACGCCCTCGCCGTAGACCATGGCGTCATAGGCCTGCTGCACGCGCTCCCAGCGCTTGTCGCGGTCCATGGCATAGTAGCGGCCCATCACCGTGGCGATCTTACCGACGCCCAGCTCGGTGCACTTGTTCTGCAGACGCTCCACAAAGCCCTTACCGGAGGTGGGGGAGACATCGCGGCCATCCAGGAAGCAGTGAACAAAGACCTTGCTCAGGCCTTTGCGCTTGGCCATCTCCAGCAGAGCAAACAGATGCTCAATGTGGGAGTGGACACCGCCGTCGGACAGCAGACCGAACAGGTGTAGCCCTGTGTTCTTCTCAAGGCAGTCATCCATAGCCTTGTTGTAGGCGGGAACCTCAAAGAAGGTACCGTTCTCGATGGACAGGGAGATACGGGGCAGATCCTGGAACACCACGCGGCCACCGCCGATGTTGGTGTGACCCACCTCGCTGTTGCCCATCTGGCCCTCAGGCAGACCCACATCGAGGCCGCTGGCGCTGAGGGTGGTGTGAGCATGCTCGGCGAAGAGACGATCCATTACGGGAGTGTTGGCCACGGACACGGCGTTGGTTGTGCCGGCGGCGGCCATGCCGAAACCGTCCATAATAATCAGGGTAGTCGGCGTTTTACTCATAGTACTGTTGCTCCTTTCAAAAACAGGGGCACGGAATTAGTCCTGGTTAGCAGCGTTGATGATGGCCACGAAGTCATCAGCCTTCAGGGCGGCGCCGCCGATCAGACCGCCGTCGATGTCGCTCTGAGAGAGCAGCTCAACAGCGTTGGAGGGCTTCATGGAGCCACCGTACTGGATGGTGACGCTGCGGGCCACGCGGGCGCCGTACAGCTGACGGATGGTGGTGCGGATGGCGGTGCAGACCTCGGCAGCCTGCTCAGCGGTAGCGGTCTTGCCGGTGCCGATGGCCCAGATGGGCTCGTAGGCGATGATGCACTTGCGCAGCTTGTCGGCGCCCACATTGTACAGAGCGGACTTCACCTGCAGAGCGATCAGCTCCATGGTGATGCCCATCTCACGCTGCTCCAGGCTCTCGCCCACGCAGATGATGGGGTGCAGGCCGGCTTCGAGAGCGGCATGGACCTTCTTGTTGACGATCACATCGGTCTCACCGAAGTACTGGCGACGCTCGGAGTGGCCCAGGATGACATACTTCACGCCCAGGTTCTTCAGCATATCAGCGGAAACCTCGCCGGTGAAAGCGCCGGAGGGCTCGAAGTACATGTTCTGAGCACCGATGGCAACGCGGGCATCCTTGAAAGCGCGCACGGCGGTGGAGATGTTCACGGCGGGGACACAAACCACGACCTCGCACCACTTGGTCTTGGGCATGATGGCCTTCAGATCCTCGGCGAACTTCTTGGTCTCGGTGGCGTTCTTGTTCATCTTCCAGTTACCGGCAATGACGGTCTTACGATATCTGCGATTCATAGTCTTTTTTACTCCTCTGAAATATATAATAATTTCGCGTTGAAATTAGGAAAAACGATGGAAAGGTATCTGCTTACTTGTTCAGCAGGCAGGCAACACCGGGCAGCTCCTTGCCCTCGAGGAACTCGAGGCTGGCGCCACCGCCGGTGGAGATGTGGGTGACCTTGTCGGCAAAGCCCATCTGCTCAACAGCAGCTGCGCTGTCGCCGCCGCCGATGATGGTCACGGCGCTGGACTCGGTCAGAGCCTTGGCCATAGCGCGGGTACCGCCGGCGAAATTCTCGAACTCAAACACGCCCATGGGGCCGTTCCACACCACGGTGCCGGCATCGGCCACGGCGGCGCAGAAACGCTCACGGGTAGCGGGGCCGATATCCATGCCCTCCATCTCCTCGGGGATGGCAGCGGTGGGCACCACGGTGCCGACAGCGGTGGAGGAGAACTCGGCAGAAGCCATGGTGTCGGTGGGCAGCAGCAGATTCACGCCATTGGCCTTAGCCTTGGCGATCATCTCCAGAGCGTACTCCAGACGGTCGTTCTCGCACAGGCTCTTGCCGATGGAACCGCCCTGAGCCTTGACGAAGGTGTAGGCCATACCGCCGCCGATGATCAGGGTGTCGGCCTTGTCCAGCAGGTTGTTGATGACGCCCAGCTTGTCGCTGACCTTGGCGCCGCCCAGCACGGCCACGAAGGGACGCTTGGGATCGGCCAGAGCGCCGCCCATGATCTCCAGCTCGCGGGCCACCAGCAGGCCGGAAACGGCAGGCAGGTAAGCGGCCACACCGGCGGTGGAGGCGTGAGCACGATGGACGGTACCGAAGGCGTCGGAGACATACAGCTCAGCCATGTCGGCCAGTTCCTTGGCCATAGCGGGGTCGTTCTTCTCCTCGCGGGGATCGAAGCGCAGGTTCTCCAGCAGCATGATCTCGCCGCCCTTGAGGGCTGCGGCCTTAGCCTTGGCATCCTCGCCCACGATATCGGCAGCGAAAATCACCTGGCGGCCCAGCAGCTCGCCCAGACGCTTGGCCACGATAGCCAGAGAGAGCTTCTCCTTCCACTCACCCTTGGGCTTGCCCAGGTGGGAGCAGGCGATAACGGCAGCACCGTTGTCCAGCAGGTACTGGATGGTGGGCAGGGCGGCCACGATACGCTTGTCGCTGGTGATCTCGCCGGTAGCCTTATCCTGAGGCACATTGAAATCGCAGCGCAGCAGCACCTTCTTGCCGGCCACATCCACATCCATGATGGTCTTCTTGTTGTAGTTCATATTGTCTCTCCTTTTATAAAGAAAGTGTTTTATAGCTCTGCCATCTCGCCCACGCCGCTCAGACCGGGAAATCCTGTCTGGCGCAGCGCTTCATAGGTGAGAACGGCCACGGAGTTACTTAAGTTGAGACTGCGGGCATCGCTGCGCATGGGCAGGCGGATGCACTTGTCATAAAAGCGGCGGCGGAAATCCTCCGGCAGGCCCGCTGTCTCCTTACCGAAGAAGAGATAGTCTCCGTCGGTAAAGGAGGCCTCGCAATAGGCGCGGGGTGCTTTCGTGGTTGCCAGCCACGCCCTGTGGGCGGCCTCGGGATTGCGCAGGAAAAAATCCTCGAGATTTTCGTAGTCGAAAACCTCCACCAGATGCCAGTAGTCAAGACCGGCCCGCTTGACGGCTTTATCAGAGATGTCAAAGCCCAGAGGGCGGATCAAATGGAGGCGGCTGCCGGTAGCGGCACAGGTTCGTGCGATATTTCCACAATTCTGCGGAATTTCCGGCTCAACCAGTACAATATTGAGCATATCTCGCCTCCTTAACACAAGCTTTCATAGTATAATGCAGATGAACAAAAAATTCAACACCAAAATTGTAAAAACTAGCTCGTTTTTGAAAAAAATATGATTATTGCGAACATTTTCTTGTAAAAATCGGAATTTTTCTGCGTTTTCAACATTTTTCTCGGAAAAGGGAGGAAAAACTTGTGAACTTTTTCTGTAAAAACACTGGATTTTTCTATAAAACCTGCTATACTGAAAACAGAAACAGTCGAGTCGAGGAGGTGAGATTCCCCATGGACGCAACCGTTGCCTATATCGATATGCGCGTGGAGAATCCCGCCGAAGACAAACCGCTGATGCTGGAACAGGTGCTCTTTTGCCCCGTCCTTTTCTGGACCTGCAGGGAGCTCCGGGGCCACGGTGTTCGGCGGTTTTTTATTGTTTGCGACCAGCCGTGGAAAGAGGAGATTGAGGGTGTCCTCTCGTCTGTTGAGGGCGTGCAGGTTTTCACCGACGCTGCGGCTGTCCGCGCCGAGGTCGGCGATTGTGTGTGCTTCACCCATGCGGTTTTACCCATCGATGGAGATGAAGAGCAGTTCGGCTGGCTCTGTGTAGAGTCCCGTGCGGAATTGCTTGCTGCTGCCCGGTATTGCCGCGAGGCTGTCTGCGAAAAGCTGAGTGCGCAGGGCGTGACCTTTATCGATCCCGATACCACCTATATCGACCCCCGCGCCACCGTTGGCAAGGGTACGGTGGTGCTGCCCGGTACCATTATCCGCGGTGCCAGTGTGATAGGTGAGAACTGTGAACTGGGTCCCAACAGTATGATCCGTGATTGCGTCGTGGGTGATCGTACCACGGTCAACGCCAGTCAGCTCAACGAGAGCACCATCGGCAGCGATACCACAGTGGGGCCCTTTGCCTATGTGCGGCCCGGATGCACGGTAGGTGATCACTGCCGCATCGGTGATTTTGTGGAGTTGAAAAATTCCGTACTGGGCGAGGGAACGAAGGTGTCTCATCTCACCTATGTGGGCGACAGTGATGTGGGTGCACGGGTCAACTTTGGCTGCGGTACGGTTACTACCAACTATGACGGAAAGAAAAAATATCGCTGCACCGTGGGGGACGATGTGTTCCTCGGCTGCAACACCAATTTGATCGCCCCTGTCACTGTGGGTGACGGTGCGTATACGGCTGCCGGCTCCACCATTACCGACGATGTGCCGCCGGGTGCATTGGCGGTTGCCCGAGCCCGTCAGGAGAACAAGGCCGGATGGGCCAAGCGTTTCTTTGGCAAGAAGTAACTTTATTTTGTTGAGTAACAGCGGCGCTGTCTCATATACATTCAAATTATTATATACAAAAGAAAGCGAGTGTGTTGTACAATGATTTCTCACGGCAAGGACATCAAGATTTTCAGCGGCAACTCCAACCCCGCACTGGCAGAGGAGATCTGCAAGTTCATCGGTACCTCTCTGGGTGAGGCCGAGGTGAAGCATTTTGCTGACGGCGAGGCCTGCGTCTCTCTGTACGAGACCGTCCGCGGCAGCGATGTGTTTCTGATCAACTCCACCTGCAAGCCCGTCAATGACAGCCTCATGGAGCTGTTGGTCATGATCGATGCCTGCAAGCGCGCCAGCGCCGGTCGCGTCACCGCAGTCATTCCCTATTTCGGCTATGCCCGTCAGGACCGCAAGGCCCGCAGCCGTGATCCTATCTCCGCTAAGCTGGTGGCCAACATGCTCACTGCCGCCGGCGCCGACCGCGTGCTGACCATGGACCTCCACGCCGCTCAGATCCAGGGCTTCTTTGATATCCCCGTGGATAACCTGCTGGGCAACCCCGTCTTCGTGGACTACTATGCCAAGAAGTTCGGCGAGAAGGTGGAGAACATGGTGGTCGTTTCTCCCGACGCCGGTTCCGTGGCCCGTGCCCGTACCTTCGCTCAGAAGCTGCACATGGATCTGGCCATCGTTGACAAGCGCCGTCAGAAGGCCAACCAGTGCGAAGTCATGAACGTCATCGGTGATGTCAAGGGCAAGGAGTGCATCATCTTCGACGACATGGTGGATACCGCCGGCAGCCTGTGCAACGCAGCTAAGGCTCTGGTGGAAGTGGGCGGTGCCAAGGCTGTCTACGCCTGCGCATCCCACGGTGTCCTCTCCGGCCCCGCTCTGGAGCGCCTGAGCGACAGCGTCATCACCGAGCTGGCTCTGCTGAACACCATCCCCACCGATATGGGCGCTGGCTGCGACAAGATCAAGTATCTGTCCGTTGCCCCCATGTTCGGTGAGGCCATCGAGCGCATCTATCAGGAAATTTCCATCGCAAAGCTGTTCAACTGAGAAATTGTGTGATATAATAGGTGGAGCTGCCTTTCGCAGCTTCACCTATTTTTTATTTATAGAATTTATCGATACAAAACGGAGTGGTACCATATGCTGTTTAATAGAGATGCCGGCGGCGTGGAATGGATCGTAGTGGGTCTGGGCAACCCCGGAAAAAAATATGAGAGCACGCGCCATAATATGGGGTTTCTGGCGGTGGACGGCCTCGCCGATAAGGAGGGCTTTCGCTTTACCAAGCTGCGCTTCAAGGCGTGGACAGGGGAGTGGCGTCACAATGGAAAAAAGGTACTGGTGATGAAGCCCCAGACCTATATGAACCTCTCTGGTGAGGCAGTGGGAGAGGCGGCCCGCTTCTACAAAGTACCTCCCGAGCGCGTGGTGGTTATCTCTGATGACATTGCCCTGCCTGCAGGGAAGCTGCGGATCCGTCCCAGTGGTTCTGCCGGCGGCCACAACGGCTTGAAAGACATCATCCGTCATCTGGGCAGTGATGCCTTTCCCCGCGTGAAGGTGGGCGTAGGTATCCCACAGCAGGAGGGCTACGACACGGTGGATTGGGTTATCGGCAAGCCCCGCGGCGAGGACGAAAAGGCCATCATTGCCGCCCTTGACAAGGCGGTGGAGGCAATTCCCTATCTCATTGACCGCGGCTGTACCGAGGCTATGAACAAGTTTAACGGATAACGGGTAAAATCATGACGAAAGGAGGGAGGATACGCAGATGAATGGGCTTCTTACATCTATGATGGCGCTGGAGGAGACGGGTGCGCTGCTCAGCGGCGCCCAAAATCGCCGCAGACCCCGTCTGACGGGCGTGTCCTCCGTCCATCGCGCTATGCTTTGCGCCGCTATGCATATGCATAGCGGTCAAACGCTTTTGGTGCTGTGCAGTGATGAAAAAGAAGTGCGCCGCTGCGCTGCCGACCTCCGTGCCCTGACGGGCGGAGAAGTGATCGAACTGCAGAGCAGACACTGGCAGTTCCGTCCCGCTGCGGCGGTGAGCCATCAGTGGGAGCATCGGCGCCTCCGCGCCCTGTGCCGGATGGCAGAGGGAGATGCACCCGTCGTGGTGACCACGGTGGAGGCCGCCGTGCAGCGCTGCATTCCGCCCCGGATGCTGAAAGCGGCCACCCTCTGCCTGCATCAGGGTGAGCGCTACGATATGGAACAACTGACCGCCCATCTGGTCTGTGCCGGTTACACCCGCTGTCAGCAGGTGGAAGGTCCGGGGCAGTTCGCTCTTCGCGGCGGCATACTGGATGTGTTCTCCCCGGCTATGGATGCCCCTGTCCGCTGCGAGTTCTGGGACGATGAACTGGACGCCATGGGTGAGTTCGATGTGTCCAGCCAGCGCCGTACCCGTAATGTGGATACGGTGCGACTCCTGCCCGCCGGCGAGGTACTGCCCCTTTGGGACGAGGAGACGCAGACGCGCACGGCTGCAGCTTTGGAGCGGGCAGCAGAGAAGCTGAAGAAAAAAGAAAACACGGCAGCCCTGCGCCAACTGCTGGAGGGGGATGCGGCGCTCCTGCGCAGCGGAGCCTTGCCCTCCGGCTGTGAGCGGTATATGGCGGCGGTGTATGAAGAAATGACCACGGCGCTGGATTATTTCGGCGGCGATACGCTGGTTTGCCTCTGGGAGAGCGGGCGGCTCAACGAGTCGCTGCGGGCATCCCTGTGGCAGCTGAAAGAGGATTTGACCGCCGCCTCTGAGAGCGGCACCATGCCCCTGTCGCTGGGAGAGCTGTCCCTCAGCGAAAGTGAGACGGCGGCGCGGTTGGACGAGTTTAGCCTCTGCCTGATGGACAGTCTCCCTACGGGACGGCCTCTTATAGAGCCTAAGGAGCTATTACAGCTCAGTGCCAAGCAGATGAGCACTTATGGCGGGTCTCTCGATACGGCGGCGCAGGATATCCGTCAATATCTGGACACCGACTGCCGCGTGGTGGTGCTCTGCGGCGGTGAAGTCCGTGCCAATAACATGGTGCGACTCCTGCGTGAGCGGGGTATTGCCGCCACCTATGCCCCACAGCTGACGGAGCTGCCCCCTGAGGGGTATGTGACCGTTTCGCTGGGCGCTCTCAGCGCCGGAAGTGAGTGGCCGCAGCTGCATCTGGCAGTTTTGACCGAGGGTCAGCTGACGGACAGTGTGGCCGGAAAGGCGCGAAAAGTACGAAAAACCAAGGACGAGAGCCGTCAGAAGCTCCAATCCTATACTGACCTGACCCCCGGCGATCTGGTGGTGCATGAGCATCACGGCATCGGCAGATTTGTGGAAATGCTGCGTCTGCCGGTAGACGGGGTGGAAAAGGATTATATCAAGATCGCCTACGCCGGTACCGATTGTCTCTATGTACCCGCCACGGCGCTGGACCTGGTAAGCAAGTACATCGGCAGCGGCGGCGGTGAGGAATCGGAAAAGCCGGTGCGACTGAACAAGCTGGGTGGTACCGAGTGGGCCAAGACCACCTATCGCGCCCGTGCTGCGGCAAAGGAACTGGCCGAGGGGCTCATCAAGCTCTACGCGGCCCGCCAGCGATTGGGCGGTTTTGCCTTTTCGCCCGACAGCCCCTGGCAGCGGGAGTTTGAGGATGCATTCCCCTATGAAGAGACGGACGATCAGCTTCGGGCTGTCACGGATATCAAGGCCGATATGGAGCGCCCCGTGCCCATGGATCGTCTGCTCTGCGGCGATGTGGGTTACGGTAAGACAGAGGTGGCCCTCCGCGCGGTGATGAAATGTATCCTCGACGGCAAGCAGGCGGCCATTCTGGTGCCCACCACGGTGCTGGCGCAACAGCACTATGTGACGGCCCAGAACCGTTTCCGCGCGTTCCCGGTTACCATTGAGGTGCTCTCCCGCTTTCGCAGTCCCAAGCAGGTCAAAGAGGTGCTGCAGCGGGTGAAAGAGGGTAGGGTAGACCTGCTGATCGGTACCCACAAGCTGCTGAGCAAGCAGCTGGAGTTCAAGGATCTGGGTCTTCTCGTCATCGACGAGGAGCAGCGCTTCGGCGTGGCCCACAAGGAAAAGCTCCGTGAGCGGACGGCGCAGGTGGACACACTGACCCTGTCGGCAACTCCCATTCCCCGCACGCTGAATATGGCTCTGTCGGGCATCCGCGACATGAGCACCATTGAGGAGCCGCCCCGTGACCGCCGACCGGTGCAGACCTATGTGCTGGAACACGACTGGGGCGTGGTGGCTGAGGCCATCCGTCGGGAGCTGAGCCGCGGTGGACAGGTCTATTATCTCCACAACCGCGTGGACAGCATCGATGCCACCGCCGCACGCCTCCGTCAAATGCTGGGGGAGGAAACGGTCATCGCTGTGGCCCACGGCAAGATGAGCGAAGCTGAACTGAGCCGCGTGATGCAGGAGATGAGCGAGGGCGAAATTCAGGTGCTGGTATGCACCACTATCATTGAGACGGGCTTGGATATCCCCAATGTGAACACCATGATCATTGAGGATGCTGACCGCATGGGCCTCAGTCAGCTCCATCAGCTCCGTGGCCGTATCGGGCGCTCTTCCCGCCGTGCCAGCGCCTATCTCACCTACCGACCCGGCAAGATCCTGACGGAGGTGGCGGCCAAGCGCCTGAGCGCCATCCGCGAGTATGTGGAATTCGGATCGGGCTTCAAGATCGCCATGCGGGATCTGGAGATTCGCGGTGCAGGCAATCTGCTGGGCCCCGAACAGTCGGGTTATATGATGAGTGTGGGCTACGACATGTACCTCAAGCTCCTCAACGACGCCGTGCTGGAACAGCAGGGCAAACAGGTGACACGCCCCGTCGAGTGCGCCGCCGATCTGACGGTTTCGGCCTATATTCCCGAGAACTATGTGCCCTCGGCCAGACAGCGCATGGACCTGTACCGCCGTATTGCTGCAGTGCGCACTACAGACGATGCCGACGATCTGACCGACGAGCTGTTGGATCGCTATGGCGATGTGCCGCAGGCGGTGCAGCAGCTGATGGAGGTGGCACTGCTGCGGGCACGGGCCGCGGCTGTGGGCATTACCGACATTACCCAGCGGGGTGAGAACCTCACCTTCACCATGACGGCACAGGTGGATGTGGCGGCATTGGCAGCGGTGTGCTCGATGGCCTCCTATCGCCGCCGCTTGCAGCTCCATGCCTCGGCGCAGGACCCGCGCCTGACACTGTATCTTGCCAAGGGTGAGGACGCATTGGATGCCGCCGTCAAACTGGTGGAAACGCTTCACTTACAACAAAACGCAACAGGTGATACACCTGATAAGGAGGAAAAAGATGAAAAAGCAGACATTTAATTTGATTATCCGCGCCCTCATCGGCGTGGCGGCATCCCTGCTGATCGTGGGTGCTATGGGCCTCATTACCCAGACCGGTGCCGGCGGTGGAAACGGAACGCTTCTGGAGCAGGCCGGCGGCGTGAAGGCCGATGCCACGGCAATGACTGTCAGCGGTGAGGCTGTTACCGCGGAGGAGTATCTCTACATGGTGGCCTATCAGGCCCAGAGTGTTGCCGCCTACGGCATCACCGACCTGAACACCGAACTGGGCGAGGGCATGACCGCTGCCGACTATGTGGCATCTCAGGCCGAGTCTCAGGTGGTGGCCTCCGCTGTGCTCCGTGGCTGGGCCAAGGAGATGGGCGTGACCATGACCGAGGAGGATCAGGCTGCGCTGCAGGCACAGAAGGATGCCTACGGCGATGCTGCGGCCTTTGCCCAGACGCTGGAACTGGTGGGCACCAGTGAGAAGCTCTTTGATGACCTCATGAGCCAGAGCGCCCTGTACAACCACCTCTATGAGATCTACTGCGGCAAGGACGGCACCCAGCGCCCCACTGACGATGCGCTGAAGGCTCTGGCCCAGGAGCACAATCTGGCCAGCGCCTATGTGCTGGCGACCCCTGCCGATGCTGAGGTCGACATGGCCGATTACGCGGCCCGTCTGGCTGCAGCGGAGAACAAGGCAGAGACCGTAACCGCTTTTGCCGCGGAGCTCCAGTGCGACGGTGCGGTGCAGACCTTCGATTGCTGCCACAGCAGCCCCGTGAACGATGCCCTGATGGCCTTGTCCGAGGGTGAGGTCAGTGCCGTGGTGGAGGATGAAGGCGTGCAGTATGTGCTGTTGCGTGCCGAGTTGGATCTGGACACCGTGGCCTATGTGCACTTTGAAGAGGAGTACGGCCGCCGCGTCAGCGAGGCGGTTGTAGAGCACAACGCAAAGGTGATGAGCAAGATCGATGTGGCTACCTTCTATGCCAAGTATACCCAGCTGCAGCAGAGTCTTTACAGCTCTTTGATGCAGGGCTGATCGCCCTGTGGTCGAATTGACGGAAAAAGCTTAAAGAAACTTGACGATACTTACAATCTTTCTGGTAAGACCACTTTAGCTGTTGATTTTAGTTAAAAAAATAACTACAATGGTTACACTGTTATACCTCAAAATGGGGAAAGACTGTTTAGGAACGAATTCATCATATTACATTTTATAATTTAGGAGGAAAATTTCATGAAGGAACTGTATGTAGTGAATTGCTGCCGTACCGCCGTGGGCTCTTTCGGTGGTTCTCTCAAGGATGTCAGCGCCGCAGATCTGGGCGCCATCGCCGTGAAGGAAGCGCTCAAGCGCGCCAATGTGGCTCCCGAGACTGTGGATGAGGTCATGTTCGGCTGCGTTCTGACTGCTGCTCAGGGTCAGAATGTTGCCCGTCAGGTCTCCGTCAAGGCCGGCATCCCCTATTCCGTCCCCTCCTACACCGTGGGTATGGTCTGCGGCTCCGGCATGAAGTCCGTAATCGAGGGTGCCCGCTCCATTCTGGCCGGCGATGCTGACATCATTGTCTGCGGCGGTACTGAGAACATGAGCGCTGCTCCCTATGCCATGATGAACGCCCGTTACGGCGCTCGCATGGGCCACACCAAGATGCTGGATACCATGATCAAGGATGGTCTGTGGGATGCTTACAATGACTATCACATGGGCACCACCGCTGAGAACATCAACGACATCTGGGGCATTACCCGTGCCGAGCAGGACGCTTTTGCCGCTGCTTCCCAGCAGAAGGCTGAGGCCGCTCAGGCTGCAGGCCGCTTCGACGATGAGATCGTTGCTGTTCCTGTCAAGGTGAAGAAGGACTTCGTGGACTTCAAGAAGGACGAATATCCCAAGGCCGGCGTTACCGCTGAGGGTATTGGTAAGCTGCGCGGCGCATTCCCGGTACTGCCCGAGACCGTTGATGTCGTTCACACCTTCGAGCTGACCGGCGTCCACGCTGACGATGCCAACCAGCATGTCCAGCGCGTTACCGCCGCCAACGCCTCCGGCATCAATGACGGCGCTGCTGCCATCATTCTGGCCTCCGGTGAGGCTGTTGCCAAGTATGGCCTCAAGCCCATGGCTAAGCTGATCGGCTGGGGCCAGGGCGGCGTCGATCCCAAGATCATGGGTGTCGGCCCCGTGCCCGCTTCCCGTCAGGCTATGGCCAAGGCCGGTGTTACCATCGATGACATCGACCTGATCGAGGCCAACGAGGCCTTTGCTGCACAGTCCATCGCTGTGGGCCGTGAGCTGGGCTTTGATACCGCCAAGCTGAATGTCAACGGCGGTGCTATCGCCATTGGCCATCCCGTTGGTGCCTCCGGCGCCCGCATCATCGTCACCCTGCTGCACGAGATGATGAAGCGCGACGATGCCAAGAAGGGCCTTGCCACTCTGTGCATCGGCGGCGGCCAGGGTGTTGCCACCATCTTCGAGAAGTGCTAAAGAAAAACACAAAAAAAGAAAGCCCGAAAGGGCTTTCTTTTTTTGCGTTTCAATATAAAAGAAGTTATGCCTCTTCCCGCGTCAGCTTTTTAATCCACTTATAGCCGCGGAACCGCAGGAAAGTGGGCAGACCCTTGAAGATTTGGTCGGACTGGATGACCATCACCACGGCGGGCACCGACCAGTGCCACCAGAAGGCGCTCATAAAGCTCAGGGGCATGACGATGAGCCATGTGGAGATGATGTTCATGTACATGGTGAATTTGGCATCGCCGCCGCCGCGGATGATGCCGAAGCTGACAGGCATCTGGTAGCTCATACCTACCATAATGACGCTCATGATGATCATCAGTATGTCTGCCAATGCGTAGGTAGCAGGCGTGAGGCTGTAGAGGGACAGCAGGGGACGGCGCAGCAAGAACAGCACGATGCCCAGTACCAGACCAATGGACACGCTGAGGACGCTGAGGGTTCGTCCGTCGGAGCGAACGCGCTTGAGGTCGCCCTTGCCGATGGCGGTGCCGATCATGACGGCACAGGCAGCGCTCATAGCCTGTACGATCACCTTGAGATACTGGTAGAAGGTGGTGGCTACGCTGTTGGCGGCGATGGCGTCGGAGGAGAGGTGGCCGAGGATCGCCGTCTGCATGGGAACGGAGACAGACCAGAGGAGTTGGCTCAGCATAACGGGGGTGTCCACCTTGATAAAGTCCCGCAGCAGCGCCCGATCACCCTTGAGGAAATTCTCGGAGAAAAGGCAGAGCTTCTTGTCAAACTTCAGCAGGTACACCACCACGATGCCCAGCTCCACGATGCGGGCCACCATGGTGCCGATGGCTGCGCCGCGGATGCCCATCTCGGGGAAGCCGAAACGGCCGAAAATCAGCGTGTAGTTGATGGCCACATTGATGATCAGGCTGGTCAGGGAAGTGATGAAGGCGATGCGTACCGTGCCAACGCTGCGCAGTGCCGCCACGAAGATGCTGTAGAAGATGAACAGGGGGAATGTGTATTGCAGGATGGAGAGGTACTCCATACCGGCGGCGATAATGGCTTCATCCGGTGTGAACAGTCCCAGCAGCTGATGGGGGATAGCGGTGCACAGCACCACCACAATAAGGCTCAGGCCGAGGCCGAATTTCAGCGCGATGCCGGTAAGACGACGGATGGGACTGACACGGCTCTGACCCCAGTACTGGGCGGCAAGGGCCACAAGTCCGTCGCCGATGCCAAGGGCCAGCTGCTGCACAACGAAGAAGATCTGATTCACGGTGGCGGCGCTGCTCAGCGCCGTCTGGCTATAGCTGCCCAGCATAATATTGTCGGCCATATTGACACTGTAGGCCACCAGATTTTGCAGTGCGATGGTGAGTAGAAGAGGAAACAGTGTGCGGTAAAAGACCTTATCTTTTGTGAAAAAAGATTCTTTTGTGTTCATGGGAACAACCCCCTGCGGAAAATACAAGAAATAACAGCCATCCGGATGGATGGCTGTTTTCTTTGGTTGCGGAGAGAGGACTTGAACCTCTGACCTCCGGGTTATGAGCCCGACGAGCTACCAACTGCTCTACTCCGCGATATTTAAGTACCGGAAATGGTGCCGGTGACCGGACTCGAACCGGTACGGTATTGCTACCGGGAGATTTTAAGTCTCCTGTGTCTACCATTCCACCACACCGGCGGATACTGGCAACGATTAGGATATCACACTTTCCCCTTTGCGTCAACCCCTTTTTTCAAAATTTCTTCCGACAGGATCTGACAGGCGGTTTGTTTTGCCAGAACTATGGACAAGCGAAAAAAACACTATATAATAAGGATAAAAGCAGATGTTGACAGAGGTGAGTATATGCATGTGACGGAAACGATCAAAAGTCGCGCCGCGGAGCTGCAGAGCCGGATGGTACTATGGCGGCGAGACTTTCACAAATACGCTGAAAAGGGCTGGTGCGAGATGCGCACCGCCTCAATCGTTGGTCGGCATCTGACGGAGCTGGGCTATGAGGTGCTCATGGGCGAGGGTGCCTGCTGCTGCGAGGGCCGTATGGGCGTACCGCCCGAGGCAGAACTGGCGGCACAACACCGCCGCGCTGTGGAACAGGGCGCCGATGCCGAACTGGTGGAACGCACCCGCGGCGGCATGACCGCTGTGGTGGGTATTCTCCACTGCGGCGAAGGCCCCACCGTGGCGCTGCGCTTCGATATGGATGCGCTGGGTGTCATCGAATCAAAGGAGGCTGACCACCGTCCTGCAGCAGAGGGCTTTGCCTCCGTCAATGATGGTGCGATGCACGCCTGCGGCCATGACGGCCACACGGCGGTGGGCTTGGCGGTTGCCGAGATATTGATGGAGCTGAAAGCTCAGCTCCACGGCACGGTAAAGCTGCTGTTCCAGCCTGCGGAAGAGGGGGTGCGCGGTGCCAGGGCCATGGTGGATAAGGGCCTTTTGGACGGCGTGGACTATTTGCTGGGCGCCCATGTGACAGAAAATGAGGGCCTTGAGGACTTTGCAGTAGTGCCCGGTTCCAACGGCTCTTTTGCAACGGCCAAGTACGATGTGGTGTTCCGTGGCCTTTCTGCCCATGCGGGCGGTGCGCCCCATGAGGGCAACAACGCCATGCTGGCGGCGGCTACGGCAGTGCTGAACCTGCAGGCCATTCCCCGCCACGGGGAAGGCGCTTCCCGCGTCAATGTGGGGCGTCTGGAGGCCGGCTCCGGCCGCAATGTCATCTGCGACGAGGCCAAACTGGAACTGGAGGTGCGCGGTGCTACCACGAAGGTCAACGATTACATGACCCAATACGCCCTGCGCATTGTGGAAAGTGCCGCCGCCATGCACGGTTGCACCGTGGATTATATACTGGTTGGTGCGGCGGATGCCATGGACAGTGATCTCTCGCTGGCGCAGCGGCTGCGCAGCGTGTGGGAACGCGCAGGACTGGCCGTGGCACCGCAGGATATGCTGGTGCTGGACGGCAGTGAAGATTTTGCCACCATGATGAGCTGTGTGCAGCGGCAGGGGGGCGGGGCCACATTTTTCCGCGTGCTGACAAAGTGCTATGCAGGCGCTCACAACCGCCGCTTTGATTTTGATGAATCCTGCCTGCAAACTGCCGCGCAGCTGTTTTGCACAGCAGTATATGAACTGTTGAAGTAATCAGACAGAAGAGGAGAAGAAAGATGAATCCTTTTGAGAATGTGAAGAAGAACTTCGGTTTTGGCTGCATGCGTTTGCCCATGGTAAATGGCGAGGTGGACTGCGTTGAGTTTACCAAGATGGTAGATGCCTTTTTGGAGGCGGGTTTTAACTACTTTGATACCGCCCACGGCTATCTGGACGGCAAGAGCGAGACGGCCCTGCGCCAGTGCCTTACCTCCCGTTATCCCCGCGAGAAGTATATCCTGACCAACAAGCTCTCTGACCCCCATTTTAACAGCAACGAAGAAATTCGCCCCCTGTTTCAGAGCCTGCTGGAGGCCTGCGGTGTGGAGTATTTTGATTTCTATCTGATGCACGCCATGAACAAAGACCGCTTTGTCAAATATAAGCGCTGCCGCGCCTTTGAGACGGCGCTGGAGCTGAAGGACGAGGGAAAGATCCGGCATTTGGGGTTGTCTTTCCATGACAAGGCGGATGTGCTGGATCAGATCCTCACCGAGTATCCGCAGGTAGAAGTGGTGCAGATCCAGCTGAACTATGTGGACTTTGACGACCCCATGATTGAGGGTCGCAAGTGTCTGGAGGTTTGCCGCAAGCACGGCAAGCCCGTCATTGTTATGGAGCCTGTCAAGGGCGGCGCGCTGATGAATCTGCCGAGTGATGCACAGCGGGAACTGGATGCCCTCGGCGGCGGCAGCAACGCCAGCTATGCCATCCGTTTTGCTGCGGGACAGGAGGGCGTCGCCATGGTGCTCTCCGGCATGGGCAGCATGGCCATGATGGAGGATAATCTCAGCTTTATGCAGGACTTCAAGCCTCTGAACCAGACCGAGCTGGCGACACTGGAGCGTGTTTGCGAGGTGTTCCGTGGCCTGGGTGCCATCCCCTGTACCGCCTGCCGCTACTGTACGGAGCTGTGCCCCAAGGGAATTTCCATTCCGGATTTGTTTATGTGCATGAACGGCAAGAAGATCTACAACGATCAGGGGCTGGCCTTCTTCTATGAGGATCTGCGTCAGCGGACCGGTGTCAGTGCCGTGGACTGTATCGAATGCGGTGCCTGCGAAGGCATCTGCCCCCAGAATCTGGAGATCCGGGCTCTGCTGAAAGATGTTGCCAGGGAATTTGGAAAATAACTCGTATTGAACTAAGGAGAAAACGACTATGGAAGAGAAGAAACCCTGCCTTTCCTGCGTAGATTGCCATGTGTACCACTGCCACTATCAGGACAGCAAATATCCTGAGTTTTGCCTGACCACCAATATGAACAAAGAGACTTACAAGCGCGCCATGGATGCCCTCAACAGTGCCGAGGACAACCGCATCGCCGTGGCGGCGGCACAGGTGGAATACGAGGGTTACGGCAAGCGCACCCGCGTGGAGGAAGTGGTGCAGTTTGCCAAGAAACTGGGCCTGAAGAAACTGGGCATCGCAACCTGCCTCGGCCTTATCGAGGAGTCCCGTATCCTCACCAAGATCCTGCGTATCAACGGCTTTGAGGTCTACGGTGTGGTGTGCAAGTGCGGTGCAACGCCCAAGACCGATATCGGCATTCCCGCCGAGTGCGATGCGGTGGGCGCGAATATGTGCAATCCTGTGCTGCAGGCGGAACTGCTGAATGATGCCGGCACGGAGCTGAATCTCATTATGGGTCTGTGCGTGGGGCACGATAGCTTGTTCATCAAGCATTCCAATGCACTGTGCACCAGTGTGGTGACGAAAGACCGCGTGCTGGGCCACAACCCTGCCGCGGCCCTCTATACCTCGGGTATGTATTATCAGCGTCTTTTCAAAGAGCAGGAGTAAAAAATAAGTGAAAGAACAGCCGCTCTGAGCGGTTGTTCTTTTTTCTTGAAAAAGGAAATTGAGTGTGCTAAACTGGAGGACGCAGCGGATCGCAGATCTGCTTTTACATAGATGTTCCTACCCACAAAATTCCATATAGAATGGAGGGAATCCCATTATGAACCATGCATCCAGTTGGGATTTTACAATGGCGAATTATGACGCCGTTTGGGCGTTTATGGTGCAGCTTGGATTGCTGCTTCTGTTCCTTGTGTTGGGTAATGTGTTGCGCCGTACCATCCCCCTGTTTCGCAAGTGCCTGATCCCTTCGGCACTTCTGGGTGGTACGCTGCTGCTGATTGTGAATATCGTTACCAAGCAGTTTGGCTTTACTATGGTGGACAATCGCCTTATGCAGGTGATCACCTATCACTGTCTGGCCATCGGCTTTGCTGCGATGTCTCTCAAGACGGAAAAGAGTACCCACAAGACCCGCAAAGCACAGGTGGTGGAGTTCGGTGCCCTGCAGGGCGGTACCTATATGCTGCAGGCTTTCGTCGGCCTCGGCATCACTGTGATTTTGTTCCTGCTGACCCGTTATGGTGAGAATGTCGTCTCCTATATCTGCGGTCTGATCCTGCCGCTGGCTTTTGGTCAGGGTCCGGGCAACGCCCTGAGCTGGGATATCAACTTTACCAATACCCCCGCGGCCCAGTTTGCCGGCAACGGCAGCTTTGGCCTGTCTCTGGCTTCCATCGGCTTTGTGGTGGCCTCTGTGTTCGGTGTGCTGTACATCAACATCCAGAAAAAGCGCGGCGACCTGAAGGTCCGCAGTGTCCGCCCCGATAATGGCCAGGTGATCGATCAGACCAACCCCACCGGCAGCGAGATTCCCGATAACGAGTCGGTGGACAAGTTCACCCTGCAGGTCGGCTTTGTGGCACTGGCGTATGCCATCGCCTTCGGTTTCATGTATCTGCTGGGCATCCTGTCCGACTTCACCAACAGCATCGCATGGGGCTTCAACTTCCTGTGGGCCTCTCTGGCTGCTATGCTCATCAAGTTTATTGTCAAGCATCTGCGCCGCAGCAATGTGATGCACCGCGACTACATCAACAACTACCAGATGGATCGCGTTTCCGGCTTTGCCTTTGATATGATGATCGTGGCCGGCGTGGCTGCCATCGAGATCAACGATATCAAAAACTACATCCTGCCCATCGTGATCCTCAGCCTCGTTGGTATGCTGATTACCCGTGTGTATATCCGCGCCGTGGCCAAGGAGTGCTTCCCCGGTCTGGAGCACGAGTTTTTCCTCATGTGCTTCGGTACTCTTACCGGTACTGCCTCCAACGGCATGATCCTGATGAAAGAGGTGGACCCCGGTCTGCGTACCCCCGTGTCCAGCCTGTATATCCTGTCCAACTTCCCGGCTATGGTGATGATCGCCCCGCTGCTGTTCCTGCTGGGCTTTGCCGGTAAGTCTCTGAGCAATGCCCTCATCGCCTGTGGCGTCTTCTTTGTGCTATGGGTGATCTATTCCATCTATCTCTTCCGCAGACGCGTCTTTAAGAAGAAGTATAAGGGTGCCAAGGCAGAGGCATGGACGGAAGAGGAGTAATCCTCAGAACGCTGCAACAAAAAACAGACACCTTCGGGTGTCTGTTTTTTTTGTTGTTTATTCGCCTTTTTTATGAAGCTTGCGATAATCCATGGGGCTGAGCTGATATGCCGCGCGGAAGGCATCGGCAAAGCGGCGGCCGTTGTTGTAGCCCACCTGTTGGGCGATCTCGTAGGTTTTCATGTCGGTGTCCAGCACCAGATGAAGGGCCTGCTCCATTCGCACACGGGTGAGATAGGCCTTGTAGTTCTGGCCTGTTTCGGCCTTGAAATAGGCACTGAAATAGTGGGGACTGACACAGGCCACCTCCGCCAGCGTTTTCAGGGAGATGTCCTCGGCGTAGTGCTCCTGAATATAGTTCTGTACCCGCACGATCTCGGCTGTGCTGCGGTGACTGGCAGCTTTATATACATCCGGCAGCAGCTCGCGATAGTAGTCCAGCACCGCCTGACGCAGCGCCCCGAAGGTATCGCAGCTTTGCAGCAGATACTGCAGCGAATCCTGCCGCTCGGCAAAGCTGCCGGGGAGGAGACGGTTGGCGTAGAGCTGCTGACACAGATCACCGGAGAAGATCATGGTGCGGTTATAGGTGGCCACGCGATTGTTGTAGTGCAGGTCGGCGATAATGTCCAGAACCTGCTCGACATCCTGTTCCAGCGTACCGGTTTTGGCCACGATGTTTTCAAACACCTGCTTCACCGCTGCGTCAAAGCCCTCGTTGGTGTAGGAGGGCGTGTGGGGCGTGCCGTCCCAATGAAGGATCTGCTTCTGGTCGAAGAAGTACAGGTCAAAGGCACGGGCGGCATCCTCATAGGTGCGCATCAACTCCTCGGCACTGTGGCACAGCCGGCCCACACCTACGCGAAGGGTGTAGCCTGTTTTGGAAGCTGTGCGCTCCATGGCGGCGGTGAGGATGGCGTCAATATCCTCGCCGGGGGAGAAGATACCCATCAGACAGGCGCGGTTTTCCTCCTTGCGGAGGAAGCAGCCGTAGCCGTCCCGCTCCAGATCGTCGCGCACCGTGTTAAAGGCCACAAAACTCTGCAAGAGCCGTCGCTCATAGGGCAGCGCCTCCAACTGCCGGGCGCTTTCGCGGCTGAGGCCAAAGCAGAGGCCTGCAAACACGGGGGAGTCCTTGCCGCCAAGAAGCGAGGCGAAGTTCTGGTAGAGGTCGGTGCCCATAAACGCGTGTCCCTCGGTCAGCTGGGCAAAGAAATCCTGCATGGGCAGGGGTGTGTGTCGAAAAAGGGCAGCTGTGGAGCTGTCTGCCATGAGACCCAGCGCCTTGCGTACGGCTTTTTCCAGCGCCTCGGAGGACACGGGTTTGAGGAGATACTCCACTGCACCGCCGGAGAGGGCCTGACGGACATACTCGAACTCCTCGTAGCTGCTGATAAAGATAAACTTGGGAGCATTGGGGCCGCCCTTGTGACGGGCCAGGAGGTCGAGACCGGTAAGACCGGGCATACGGATGTCGGTGATGACCAGGTCGGGGCGGGTGGAGAGGATCATTTCCTCTGCCTGCAGACCGTCCAGTGCTTCGCCTACCACCTCAATGTCCAGCGCCTCCCAGTCAATGAGGCGGCGCAAACCGCGCAGGATCAGGTTTTCATCATCTGCCAGCAGTACTTTCCGCATGGGGTTCCTCCTCTCTCCAAATCGGCAGGCGGATGGTGACCACCACGCCGATGTTTTCGTCGCTGTCTAAGGTAAAGCCGTATTCGCTGCCGCAGTTGATCTTGATGCGGTCGTAGGTGTTCTTCATGCCCACGCTGACGATGCCTGCCTCATCCTGTGCGCCGATGGGCGCCGTTTCCAAAAATCGGCGAATATGGCCAAGGCGCTCGCTGTCGATGGGAAGGCCGTCGTTAAAGATCATGATCTGCAGCACATCGCCGATGCGTGCAGTATCGATCAGGATGGTGCCGCCGCCCCGCTTTTCCTTCAAGCCGTGCTTGACGGCATTTTCCACGAAGGGCTGCAGCAGCAGCTTGGGCACATACAGCCCCAGATCACTGTCTGCCACCTCGATGCGTAGCTGGATATTTCCCTCGGAGCGGACGGACATGATGTAGCCGTACTCCTGCAGGCTGTCCAGCTCCTGCCGCAGGGTGACCCGCTCACGGTGGTTGCCCATCATGTGGCGCATCTGCCGCGACAGGCTCTCGATGAGCCGTGCCGTTCGCTGATCACCGCTGTCCAGTGCGCTCATGCGGATCATGTCCAGCGTGTTGTAGAGATAGTGGGGCTGGATCTGCATCTTCAGGGCGTTGAGCTCGGCATCCCGCTGGAGGATCTGGGCCATATAGACCTCCTCCACCGTGTTGCTGAGGTTCTCCACCATCTGGTTAAAGCCCTCACCCAGGTATTCCATCTCGTCGCCGCTGCGGATATCCACGCGGGTGTCCAGTTTGCCGCTGCGCACCTCCTCCATTGCCCGCTGCAGTTGGCGTGCAGGGGTACTGATGCGTCCGCTGAACAGAAGGCTTACCGTGAGGATCAGTACCACAGCAAAGACGAGGATCAGCGCCAGATAGGTGTGGTTGGCGGTGTGGATACTGTAGAGCTCGTTGCGGTCAAAGGAGACAACAAGAGAGTAGTCGGTATCGCCGATGGGCAGATAGTGGACAGCGTAGTCATCATCCTCAAAGATGCCGCCCTTGGGAGACAGCTCCTGAGGAACGGGTACGGAGACCTCGTCATAGAGGGCATATATTACCGCGCCGCTGCGGCGCTCCACGATGGCGGCATTGCCGCCTTCGCCCAGCTGCAGGGGGGAGAGGAGGGCATCCAGCGCCTCAGTGCGGAAATCGATATACAGTGTACCCAGTGAGATGCTGTCAACGGCGTGGAGGGATCGGGTATCCATGTAATTGCGGGCAAAGCTTACCACTTCGTCATGGGAGCCGCGGCACCACTGGTTTTCGTTGGCGGCGGGAAGGATATAGAATTGCCGCAGATCCTGTTTCTGCGCGGTGCTCAGCCGATGGTGGACGGTAGGGGCGGAGCGCAGGGACTTTTGCTGGCTGTAGAAACGGCTGTAGGTGGTGCCGTCGGGGCTGACAAAATGCACCGCAGAGACGGCGGGATCTGTCTGCAGCAGCCGCTCCAGCATGGGGCTGACATAGGTTCGCTTCTCGTTATCCGACAGCGTTTCGCTCTCCAGAATTCCCCACAGACTGTCATAGGGGGCGGTGCCATAGTCATAGAGGACAACCATGGAGTTGTCAATACTCTCTACGAGAGAATGTACCTTGCTGTGTGCAAAAAAACCGGCCTCCAGCATGTTGCTCTCGATGGTGCGATGGGCGGTGTTCTCATAGCTGCGCATGAAAATAAGGCAGACGAGAATAAGGGGCAGCACGCCCACCACCAGAAAGGCAAGGGCCAACTTCTGGAAGGTGGACTGGGGCTTGAGAGATTTACGGTTCATAGGCCACCTCCTGCGCCAGGCATTCCTGCCAGTACTGGTTGGCCAGCGCCTGCGTCTGTTCCACGCTCAGTTCGCCCGTGCACATGCGGGACAGGAGAGTCAGCAGCCGTTTTTCAAAAGCGGGCGGTGTATTTTCGTCGCCCACATAGCCGTGCAGCCGTTCGTTGGCGCCGTTGCGGGCAAAGATGGCCTGCTGCAGCATCGTCTCGTAGGGCAGGCGGTCACGGCTGCGGTCTTTCAATGTGGAAAAGGCAGCCATAGAGGTATAGGTCTCCTCATAGATGCCCTGAGAGTAGAAAAAGCTGAGGAATTTGACGGCGGCGGCATAGCGGGCGGGGTCTTCGGCGCAGTCGGCGCTTACAGTCCAGAACACATCGAGACTGTCACCTGCGATGATTTTACCTGCGGTGTTGGGAACGAAGAACCAGCCCAGCTCCATCTCCTCATCCAGCGTCAAGGCGTCGGCGATCAGCCACGGGCCGGAGAAAACCATGGCCACCTGCTCCTCGGCCAGCAGACGGGCCATCGAGCCGTCAGGGGTGGAGGGCCAGCTCTTGTCCACATAGCCGCGGGAGAAGAGTTCACTGAAATGGGTCAACATAGTGGTGACGAGGGGGTCATTCCAATCCCGGGTGCCTGCTGAGCATTGGGCAAGGAAATCCGGTTCCACGCTGAGAATGTCGGCGCGGAGAAAATGGTTGAGCCAGTACTCAAAGTGCCACAGGTCCATGCCGCCAAAGCCCAGAGGCGTGATACCATTATCCTGCAGCGTCCGGCAGATGGACAGGAATTCCCCGTAAGTACGGGGCTGGTTTAATCCCAGTTGGGAAAAGAGGGCTTTGTTGTAGACCAGTCCTGTGGTGGTGCCCAGTGCGCATACGCCGTAGGTCTCGCCATCCACGGTACAGACGGTATTGACCTGTTCCGTCAGCGTCTCCGGCAGCGGGGCGATAAGTCCGCTTTCGGCCCACGCGTAGGGTTCCTTGATCTGCACCACATCACCCAGCTCATCCCGGGCGGCAAGGCGGGAGAGGAGGTCATCGTATACGGTGTCCTCATAGTGGATCTCGTACTGCACATCGATATCGGGATGGGCGTCCTCGAAACGGCGCACCACCTCTTCTATGCAGGCGTTCCACTGGCTGTTCTGAAAGGCGTATACCAGCGTGATGACAGTCTGTTCCGGTTCTGTTTCGGTTTCGTGTTCGCGGTCATCTCCGCGAAAGGTCAACAGCAGCAGCACAACAATGCACAGACCCAGCAGCACGGCAATGCAGCTTAACAGCGTTCCTTTCTTCATGGGCACCTCCCGATGTGAATTGCATATTTATCTAAGTATAATATACGCCGTGGGGGATGTCAAAGCAATTGATGCCTCGTGAAATTCCGTGCCGTTTTTTTTGAAAAATGTGCCCTTTTTTGTGAAATGATTTTGCAGGCATTGCCTTTTTTTTAACAGGATGGCACAATGAGCGGGAAACTGACGAAAATATTTCTGTTTTCGCCGACTTTAGTGAATGCAAACAAGAGTAAGGAGATATTTTCTTATGAAAACTTTGTACGCGCAGGTAGAGTACGGTAAGGTAACCCTGCAGGAGAAAGAACTGCCTGCTCCCGGTCCCGGCCAGCTGTTGCTGAAGGCACACTACAGCACCATGAGCCCCGGCACCGAGCAGGCTTTGATGGGTGAGCATATCGTTCCCCTGCCCACCAGCGTGGGTTACAGCATGTGCGCCACCGTCGAGGAGATCGGCGAAGGCGTGGAGGGCTTTGAGATCGGCGATGTGGTGGTCACCACCGGCGAGCACGCTCAGTACCTCATCATGGATGCGCTGAACTGCACCCCCGCCCCCAAGAATGTGGATAAGGCACAGGCTGCCTTCTGGAACCTGGGCCACACCGGCCTGTACGCTGTGCGTCAGGCTGACATCAAGATGGGCGAGGCCTGCGTGGTGCAGGGCCAGGGCTTCGTGGGCGCTATGACCGCCCAGATGGCTCGTCTGGCCGGCGCCTGCCCCGTTATTATCACCTGCCACCACGACAATAAGCTGGAGGCCAGCAAGGCTGTGGGTGGTATCGACTACGCCATCAACACCAAGACCGATCCCGAGGGTCTGGAGAAGCTGCTGGACGAGCTGAAGTTGGAGGTGCCCGTGTTCTTCGAGGCCACCGGTCAGCGCAGCGCATTGATGCAGGCTGCCAATCTGGTGGGCGAGCGCGGCCGTGTGATCATGATCTCCCAGTGCCACGGTCAGGATATGCCTCCTCTGGATGAGCCCCTGATGATGAAGGGCGCCAGTCTCATCGGTACCTATGTCAACTCCCGCCCCTTCGCACTGCGCCGCGCCGATCTGGAGATCACCGGAGTGTGGCCTCCCGTGCTGAATACCAAGCTGCGCCGTTTCAACAGCCTCATGGGCAACACCGTAGACGAGGATATCCGCGTGTTCCTGAATATGCTGGCTTACGGCCGTCTCGACATCACCCCCCTGATCTCCCACCGCTTCAACTATAAGCAGATGACCGAGGCTTATGAGATGGTGTGGAAGGGCGATCGCAGCCTCACCGCCGGTCTCATTGAGTGGAACGACTAAGAAACCATCTACACAAAAAAGGAGAAAGTGCTATGAAGAACCATTTTGTGAAAGTGCTGCACACCGGCATCAGCGTGTCCGACATGGAGCGTTCCCTGAAGTGGTACAAGGATGTGCTGGGCTTTGAGGAGTGCTACAAGGACGACTATGTGCCCCCCCTGGGTGCCCGCATCTGCTTCATCCGCGGCGTGGGCGGCTATGAGATCGAGCTGTTCCAGTACGATGCGCCTAAGGCTATCCCCGAGGATCGCCTGAAGCCCAACTCCGACCTGCAGACTGTTGGCACCAAGCATGTTGCCTTCCAGGTGTCCGACATGGCCGGCTTCAAGGCCAAGGCCGTGGCTTACGGCGTGGATATTGCCCACGAGGTTACCATGTGCGGCGAGTCCGTCATGTTCATCCGTGACCCCGACGGCGTGCTGGTGGAGCTGATCCAGCCCCCCGTCTGCTAAGTCCCCATTAACCGAGGTTTTATCAGCATACGCTGTGAAACAATACTGAAAAGGAGAATACGAATATGAAAAAGTTTCTTGCTCTGATTCTTGCTCTGACCATGGTTCTCAGCCTGGTCGCCTGCGGCGAGAAGGCTCCCGCCGATGACGGTGCTGCCGATGATGGCGCTGCCGTTACCGAGGGCTTCGTCTGGAACGGCCAGAAGGAAGTCTGGTCCATCCTGCCCACCACCGCTGCTGAGGGTCTGATCTGGATCAACGACACCATGGGTTCCGTCATGGAGGCACAGGGCTTCACTTATGTGAAGAAGGATGCCGAGGGCAACCCCGCCAACCAGGTCACTTTCGTTGAGGATGCCATTGCTGCCGGCAATGTCGGCGCTCTGATGATCGCTGCCATGAGCGTTGAGATGCTCCAGGATGTGGTCGAGCAGGCTATCGATGCCGGTATCGCCGTTGCCATGCTGGGTGCTGAGCCCACCGATTATGAGATCGCCGGCTGCGTCTACACCGCCTATGAGATCACCGGTATGTACGCTGTTCAGGCCGCTGAGGACTGGGTCGCCAAGCGTGTTGCCGAGGGCGGCAATGTTCCCACCAATGCCGATGGTAAGTACGAGGTCTTCTGCGACATCTACACCAACATTGTTGACGGCGTGTATCGTTCCAACGCCATCGTCGGTACCGTTGATGCTTCCGAGACTCTGGTCCGCGTTGCTGAGAACACCTCCTATGAGGGTGGTCTGGCTACCGCTACCGCCAATGCTCAGGACCTGCTGAGCGCACATCCCGACTGCCACATCTTCATCGCTTATGAGCCCCAGCTGGCTCTGGGCTTCGATGTCGCCATCAAGGCTCACTGCGAGCAGTACGGCCTGGATCTGGCTGACTACTGCGTCATCCCCTGCTACGCTGAGGATACCGCTTTCACCCCCGTCTGGGAGGGTGCCAAGGCTGATCCTGCTTCCTCTGCTATCAAGGGTTATGCCACCTATGGTGATGCTCCCCTGCCCTACGGCGATCCTGCCAAGGCTGTGATCGGCGAGGCTTCCTACGCTGCTGTTGAGGCTTATGCCAAGACCACTCCCGTGGGCGAGATGCCCGTCATGCTGCCTCCCTTCTTCACCGGCTGGCACCTGGCTGAGATCCTGCTGGGCACCTGCGGTATCGAGGGTTACAGCTGGAATTACGGCGAGACCTACTATGACACCATCACCGCTGTCAATGTCTATGACTTCTCCAAGACCTGGTCCAACGGCGATGCCAACCCCGCCATCGACTACAAGGTTCCCAACTACATCGGCTAATTTACCCCCCGCAAACCCCTGCATAAGCATTATGTAACAAACGGGGCGGCGTGAGAGGCCTCGCGCCGCCCCCTCGTTTGATTTTTCAGCAAATAGTTTGGAGGGCATCCACTGTGGAAGAGAAAAAGCCTGTCCTGTCTTTGAAAGACATTACGAAAATCTATCCGGGCGTTGTTGCCCTGAATAAAGTTTCCATCGACTTCTATCCCGGCGAGGTTCACGCCATCATCGGCGAGAACGGCGCAGGAAAGTCTACTTTTATTAAGACGATTACAGGCGCTCATGCGCCTGATGGCGGCACCGTTACCATTGACGGCCAGACCCACGAGGCAATGACGCCCGCGTTGGCCCGTCAGTACGGCGTAGAGTGTATCTATCAGGAGTTCAACCTGATCGATGTGCTGAGCGCAGCGGAGAATATCTGCTATGGCGAACGCTACGGTAAGCTGGTCAATCAGAAGAAAATGCGCCAGATCGCGCAGGAGATCTTCGATGACTTCGGTGTCGATATCAATCCCGACACGCTGGTGCGCGATCTTACCCCCGGTCATATGCAGATCGTGGAGATCGCCAAGGCTGTGTCCAAAAAAGCCCGTATCCTCATCCTTGACGAGCCCACGGCACCCCTGTCCGTGGCCGAGGTGGAGATCCTGTTCCGTATCGTCCGAAAACTCCGTGACGACGGCGTGGCCATCATCTTCATCTCTCACCGTCTCGATGAGGTCTTTGCCCTCACCGACCGCGTCTCCATCCTCCGTGACGGTGAATACATCACCACCGTAAACACCCACGAGACCAACCGCGCCGAGCTCATCAAGTTCATGGTGGGCCGCGAGATGACCGCTACCTTCCCGCCTCGTAACGCCGTCATCGGCGATGTGGCGCTGGAACTGCGTCACCTCTCCGGAAACGGTGTCCGCGACATCTCATTCAAGGCCCGCAAGGGTGAAGTGGTGGGTGTCTCAGGTCTGGTGGGTGCCGGCCGTACCGAGATCATGAAGGTGGTCTACGGCGCGGAGAAGCGCCAGTTCGGCGAGGTCTATGTCAACGGCAAGTTGGCTGACATCCGCTCCCCCCGCGATGCCATGTACAAGTACGGCATCTGCCTCATTCCCGAGGATCGCAAGCGCGAGGGCTGCTTCCTGCAGGAGACTATCTCCTGGAACACCGTGTACAATGTGCTGGGTAAGATCTCCCACATGGGCGTGGTGGATAAGAAGAAGGAGAAAGAGATCGCCGACTATTACGGCCAGAGCATGCGCATCAAGGCGCCCAATCTGGACAAGACCAAGGTGGTGACCCTCTCCGGCGGCAACCAGCAGAAGGTGGTCGTCGGCAAGGCACTGGCTACCCAGTCCGACATCGTCATTTTTGACGAGCCTACCCGCGGTATCGATGTGGGTGCCAAGTACGAGATCTATGAGCTCATCAATCAGATGTGCGAAGAGGGAAAATGTGTCATCATGGTCACCTCCGACATGGAGGAGCTGCTGGGCATGTCCGACCGGATTGTCGTATTCGGTGAGCGGTGCATGGTGGGTGAGCTGACGAAGGAGGAGTTCTCTCAGGAGCGCATCCTCGATATGGCTTCCACCTCAAATCACGAATCCTAATTTCAGGAGGCATAGAGAAATGAAGAAAAAGAGTTTTAGTGCCTATCTGCGTGACCTGATCATGCTGATTGTGCTCTTCGCCGTGATCGCCGTGTTTGCGATCCTGGGCCCCGTGGTGGCAGACCGCAACTTCCTGGCCATTCAGAACCTGCTGAACATCCTCAGCCAGAACGCATACCTTATCATTCTGGGTATCGGTATCACCTTCATCATGCTGGGCGGCGCTATGGACTTGTCTACCGGCTTCCTGATCTCCACGGTGGGTATTATTGTGGCACTGGTTGACCTGTCCAGCAACTTCGTGCTGGCGCTGATCGTGGGTCTGGCTGCTGCCGTGCTGCTCTCCACATTCAACGGTGTGATGTACTCCTGGCTGAAGGTATTCCCCTTCATCATTACGCTGGGTACCCAGTATATGCTCAACGGTGCCACCTACCTTCTCTCCGGCGGCCAGACCAAGACCTACATGGGCCTGTCCGAGGGCTTTAAGGTGCTGGGCGGCTTCAACATCCCCTTCCTGGGCGGCAACCTGAAGTCCGGCGTCATCGTCATGATCATTATGGTCATCATCGGTTCTTTCATTCTCAACAAGACCCACTTTGGCCGCAACATCTACGCGCTGGGCTCCAACCCTGAGGCCGTGGCGCTCTCCGGTGTGTCTGTGGCAAAGATGCGCATTGCCATCTTTGCTCTGGCCGGCTTGTTCTTCGGTATCGCTCAGATGGTCAACATCGGCCGTCTCAGCTGCACCGTCAACAACTCCATGGGTCTGGGCGACGAGTTCATCGTTATGGCCGGCTGTATGCTGGGCGGCATCAAGATGGGCGGCGGCGGCGGTAAGATGAGCAACATGGTCATCGGCGTCCTCATCATCGGCGTGCTGAACTCCGGCATGAACTTCCTGAACATGAACCAGTACTGGAAGTATGTGGTGCTGGGCATTGCACTGCTGGCAGCCATCACGCTGGATACCATGCAGACCCGCGCTGCTGTCAATGCAGCCAAGAAGGTCAGCGCACCCGTCATCAAAGAAGAACAGAAGCAGGAATAAGCTCCTCCATCGGCCCCTCTCCTGAGAGGGGCCGATACCTACGAGGATTTGAAGGATAAGAAAGGATCGATTACTATGAGTATGAAACTGGCTATTTTGCGCACCGAAACGGCCAATACCTATACCACCACCGCACTGGCCTCCACCGTTACCTTCGCTGAGTACAGCGTGGACGGCGAGATCAAGACCATGACCGCCGCCGCAGGCTGCGCCCTTGTGCTGGTAGTGGACGGTGTGCAGCAGGATCTGCTGAGCGGCAAGGTCTACGAGGCCAAGGACAGCTTCACTGTCCGCGAGGTGAAGATCTACCGCTTCGGCGGTCCCAGCGCTGCTCCCTGGTCCGGCGCCAAGGAAGAGGAAAAGGCTACCTACTGGTTCCGTCAGGCACTGCTGGTGGATGGCGGCAAGATCGTAGAGGACGGCTCTGTTACCGAGGCTATCGTGGGCGGCGAATATGATGAAAAGCATGCCGATGGCATCACCCTGAACGCCAACGGCACCCACTTCAACGGCATCCTGCTGGACAACGGCACCAAGTATACCATCACCGGCGCTACCATCCTCGCCCACGGCGACGGCGGCGACGATCTGGCCGGCTGGGGTACTTCCGTGATGGCCGACAATCGCTCCGAACTGGAGATTGCCAATAGCTACTTTGAACTGGACGGCGCCATCCGCTGCGCCCTGTATGTGGATAACGCCTCCGTCGCCGATGTCCACGACACCGTCATCTATACCAAGGAGACCCAGGATACCTGTGCCGAGTTCGCCAACCTGACCCCCGGCATGATGAAGCGCGTGCCCTTTGCACTGGGCATGGAAGGCACTGTCCGCTCCCTCAATGTGATGGCAGACGGTCAGGGCAAGTTCCGCAACTGCATCGTGGTCTCCACCGGATGGGGCGCCCTGTCCACCGACTCCGGTACGGCCTACGATGAGTGCCACACCTATGCTCTGGATGCCGAGGATACTCTCTCCGGTATCGGTACCATGGAAGTGGCGCAGGAGGGCAAGGAGTACACCGCTACCAAGACTGTCAACGGCGTAACCTACGGCTTCACGGTGAATGGCTCCGGCTATGTTACCTACGCCGACTCCGGTGTCCACAACCGCTATAAGAATGTGGAATTCTACTCTCCCGACTACATTCAGGTCATGGGTTCCGGCCCCTCCGGCTCTGACTACATCGATTCCTACCTGCTCAGCGGTCACACCACCTTCATGACCCAGCAGTCCCGCGGCGGTACTTTCAACCTGCTGAACACCAAGGTGGACACCGTGGACGCCCTGATGCAGATCAAGTCCGGCGCCGCCAATACCGGCTTCAGCCATCTGGTGGTGGATGATTGCCAGATCAACTTCTCCGGCACCTCTGCCCGCGCCAAGGACGGTATTCTGGTGGAACTGATCGAGTCCGACGACGCCGGCAACCCCGGCATCACCACCTATACCATCTGCGACACTCCCGCCGAGGCCGAGGCTACCAGCTCTTCCGTAGCTGACAGCTCTGCTACCTTCAAGAACGGCACCTACTTCGGCGACATCTGCAACAGCATCTATAACTATCGCCAGACCCTGAAGGTGACGCTGGAGAACGCCACCCTCACCGGTACTGTCTCCGCCACCCAGGCCGTCCATGTGGATATGGAGGGCAATGTGGTGCCCAACGGCACTGTTCTCAACGCCTTTATGGGCAGCGAGGAGTTCGATCACGCCGACTACTCCGCCGAGAAGGGCGGCTTCAGCGGCGAGTGCAAGCTGATCGGCCACTTCCGCCATACGGCAGCCCCTGTGCTGAACAACTTCATCGACCTGACCCTCACCAAGAGCGCCTGGAATGTCACCGGCGAGGGCTGGATCAACGCCCTGAGCGTAGAGTCTATGGAGGATCTGGCTGCCGATAAGGCTGTTACCGTCCATGTCAAGTCCCTCACCGTTGGCGGCGAGGTCTATGCCGACGGTACCTACACCACCGGCAATGTGACCGTGGAGGTGGATTCCACCGTCATCGAGGTCAAGGACAACGGCGTGGCCGACTCCGGCCAGACCTACGGCAATGTGAAGTATGCCATCATCTCCGTGATGGAGGACGGCTCCTTCAACTCCAAGGCCTTTACCGTTCGCCGCCAGAACTATGTGGACGGCAACCTGTACTTCACCGTCCTGCCTGCCGAGGGCTATCATGTGGTGAATGTCACTGCCGAGGGCGGCACCCTCAGTAAGAACACCGCCGGCGGCGAAGTGGCCGCCTATGAGCAGGTGGTGGTTCCCGTTCTGGGCAACAAGGAAATGTCTGTTACTGTCACCGTTGGCT
>JAZTZR010000028.1:0-18989 GCA_045637545.1 Vescimonas sp.
CACCGAGGGTGACTGGATCTCTCTGGACGGCTCCAACGGCACCATCTATGAGGGCGCTATCGCTACCGTCGAGGCTACCATCGCCGGCGAGTTCGGCCGTGTTATGGCATGGGCTGATCAGTATCGCCGCCTGAAGGTCCGCACCAATGCTGCTACCCCCTATGACGCCGCTAAGGCTCCTTCTCTGGGCGCCGAGGGTATCGGTCTGTGCCGTACCGAGCACATGTTCTTCGAGGGTGACCGTATCGCCGCCATCCGCGAGATGATCTGCTCCGACACCGCCGAGGAGCGCGCCAAGGCTCTGGCCAAGCTGCTGCCCATGCAGCAGGGTGACTTCGAGGGTATCTACGAGGCTATGGAAGGCTGCCCCGTCACCATCCGTTTCCTGGATCCCCCCCTGCACGAGTTCGTCCCCACCGAGGAGGCCGACATCGAGCTGCTGGCTAAGAACCAGGGCAAGACTGTTGCTGACATCAAGGCTATCATCTCCGGCCTGCACGAGTTCAACCCCATGATGGGTCACCGTGGCTGCCGTCTGGCCGTCACCTATCCCGAGATCGCTGAGATGCAGACCCGCGCTGTCATCCGCGCCGCCATCGCCGTGCAGAACAAGCACCCCGAGTGGACCATGGCTCCCGAGATCATGATCCCCCTGGTTGGCGAGATCAAGGAGCTGAAGTATGTCAAGGATGTGGTCGTCAAGACCGCTGACGAGGAGCTTACCCGTGCCGGTTCCAACATGAAGTACCTGGTGGGTACCATGATCGAGATCCCCCGCGCAGCTCTGACTGCCGACGAGATCGCCAAGGAGGCTGAGTTCTTCTCCTTCGGTACCAACGATCTGACCCAGATGACCTTCGGCTTCAGCCGTGACGACGCCGGCAAGTTCCTGCCCGCTTACTATGATGCCAAGATCTATGAGAACGATCCCTTCGCCCGTCTGGATCAGACCGGCGTTGGCAAGCTGGTTGACATGGCCTGCAAGCTGGGCCGCGCCACCCGCGAGGATCTGCACCTGGGTATCTGCGGTGAGCACGGCGGCGATCCCACTTCCGTGGAGTTCTGCCACAAGACCGGTCTGGACTATGTTTCCTGCTCCCCCTTCCGTGTTCCCATCGCTCGTCTGGCCGCCGCTCAGGCTGCCATCAAGGGCTAAGCAATATGTAATAAAAAGCACTCTCCTTCGGGAGAGTGCTTTTTTTGTTGCAAAAAACATCCCCTCGGGCGATTGCCCGAGGGGGAATTTCATATTAGATCCAGATTTTAGAACTCGATCTTCTCGCCGCGCTTCATACGCTCGCGGAACTCAGCAGTGGCGCAGAAGATGGCATCGCCGGCGGAGTTGATGGCAGTCTCCAGAGAGTCCTGCACCACGCCGATGATGAAGCCAACGGCCACCACCTGCATGGCCACATCCTGACCCACGCCCAGCAGAGAGCAGGCCATGGGGATCAACAGCAGAGAACCACCGGCAACACCGGAGGCGCCGCAGGCACCCAGAGTAGCCACGAAGCTCAGCAGGATGGCGATGACGAAGTTGACGCTGATGCCCTGAGAGAAGGCGGCGGCCAGAGACATGACGGTGATGGTCACGGCAGCGCCGTCCATATTGATGGTAGCGCCCAGAGGAATGGCCACGGAGTAGTACTCCTTGTCGAGGCCCAGCTTCTCGCACAGCTTCATGTTCACGGGGATGTTGGCAGCGGAGCTGCGGGTAAAGAAGGCGGTGATGCCGGATTCCTTGAAGCACTTAAGCACCAGAGGATAGGGGTTGCGCTTGAGAGAGATGGCGACGATGATGGGATCGATAACGAGAGCCACCACCAGCATGCAACCCACCAGCAGCAACAGGATCTTGCCGTAGTCGGTGAAGATCTCCAGACCGTACTCACCCACAGAGGAGAACACCAGACCCATGATGCCGAAGGGAGCCAGCTGAATGACCCATGCCACGGCCTTGGACACGGCGGCAGAGATGTCGTTCAGCACATCCTTGGTCTTTTCGCCGGCGGCGCGCAGAGCAAGACCCAGCACCACAGCCCAAGCCAGAATACCGATATAGTTGCCATTGATGATAGCACCAATGGGGTTGGCCACGATGTTATTCAGCAGCACGGTGAACACCTCGCCCAGACCTGCGGGCGCGGCATTCTCAGCGGAGACGCTCAGAGGGATGGTCACCTTGAAAATATAGCTGCCGATGACAGCCACCACAGCCGACAGGAAAGTGCTGAGGACATAGTAGATGATGACGGTCTTGAAGCGGCCGCCGATATTCTTGCCTGCACCGGCAAGAGATGCGATGACCAGCACGAACACCAGCAGGGGGGCAATGGCCTTCAGGGCACCAACGAAGATGGAACCGAAGATAGACACGAACTTGGCCTGAGGCAGAAACAGGCCCAGCAGCACACCGATCACAAGACCGATGGCAATGCGCAGAATCAGCGGGGAATTGACATAGCCTTTCAGAATCTTTTTCATAGCTTTCTCCTATATACAATATTTATAATCTTTCTGTCAAAGTCACGACTTGCCTATCATAGCAGAACAAGTGTCCACCGTAAAGTGGAGAAACCACCGATTTTCGCAGACAGTTTCCCCTTAGCCATGTACATCTTTACCATAGAATCGGGGATTTTCTTGCAAATGTGTCTTTGTAGCGGTATAATGTCAGCAAAAAGGAGCGTGATTACAGTGAAAACGAAATTGGGTGGCCGCTTTTGGCTGGCACTGACCATCTTCAGCCTCATGGGACAGGTGGCATGGGTGGTCGAGAATATGTACTTCAATGTGTTCATCTACAAGATGTTCCATGCCAGCGCCGCCGATATCTCCAACATGGTGGCAGCCTCTGCCATTACCGCCACGGTGACCACTATTGTGATGGGCACGCTGTCGGACAAGATCGGCAAGCGCAAGCTTTTCATGTGTCTGGGCTACATTATGTGGGGTCTGTCCATCTTCAGTTTTATCTTCCTGCGGGAGGATGTGATCTCCAAGACCCTCGGCATGGCGGTAAACGCCGCCACGGTAGGTGTCAGCCTCACCATCATTCTCGACTGCGTGATGACCTTCTTCGGCTCTACTGCCAACGATGCTGCTTTCAACGCGTGGCTCACCGACTCCACGGATGAGACCAACCGCGGCGCAGCAGAAGGCATCAATGCCATGATGCCTCTGGTGAGTATTCTGGTGGTCTTTGGCGGCTTTATGTTCTTCGATCTGGAGAAAGCCTCCAGCTGGAGTCTTATTTTCACCATTATCGGCGTGTTGGTGACGGTCATCGGTGTGGCAGGCTTCTTCATCATTAAGGAGCCTCCTGTGGAGAAGATGGCCCAGCCCTATTGGAGCAACATTCTCTATGGATTCCGCCCCGCTACCATTCGGGCCAACCCCGTTCTGTACCGCTCACTGGTGGCCTTCATCCTCTTTAATATCTCCATCCAGATCTTCATGCCCTACCTCATTATCTACTATGAAGTGTCGCTGCAGATGTCTAACTATGTGCTCATCATGGCGCCCGCCATCATCGTAGCCGCCGCTGTAACGGCACTGTGGGGTCGTGTGTACGATAAGCGCGGCTTTACCTTCTCCGGCATCATCGCCATCGGCGCATTGCTGCTGGGTTATGTGGTACTGTATCTGACCCGTACCACCATCCCTGTGTTTATTGGCTCCCTCTTCATGATGAGCGGCTATCTGGCAGGCATGGCAGTGTTCGGCGCCGTGATCCGCGACCATACACCTGCGGGTAAGGCAGGCCGCCTGCAGGGTGTACGCATTTTCTCGCAAGTGCTGATCCCCGGCGTGGTGGGCCCTGCCATCGGCAAGAAGGTGCTGGAAAACGCCGAGATGATCGTCAACAACGACGGCACTACCTCCTTTGTCCCCAACGCCAACATCTTCCTGGCCGCGCTCATCGCCGTCATTTTGGTATTACCTTTCTTTTTGAAGAAGAAAAAGGCGTAAAAACGGTAAAAATCCCCTCCTCACGGAGGGGATTTTTCTATTTCTTGGGATAGGGCTTATCGATATTGGTTCTGCCCAGCAGATAATCTACGCTAACACCATAGAAATCTGCCAGCTTATCGGCATAGTCTAATGGCAGAGCGCGTTCACCGCGCTCGTATTTGGAGTACAGCGGCTGGTCGCACATCAGATAGTCCGCTATCTGCTTTTGTTTTAAGTCACGATCTTCTCGCAAATCACGGATTCGAAGTTCCATATCAATCGCTGTCCAGCTTAAGCACAGCCATGAAGGCTTCCGTGGGCACCTGTACGGTACCGAGGTTGCGCATCTTTTTCTTGCCTTCCTTCTGCTTCTCCAGCAGCTTCTTCTTACACGTAATATCGCCGCCGTAGCACTTGGCCAGCACATCCTTACGCATGGCCTTCACCGTCTCGCGGGCGATGATACGGCCGCCGATGGCAGCCTGAATGGGTACTTCGAAGAGCTGACGGGGAATGTTGTCCTTCAGCTTTTCGCACAGACGGCGGGCACGGGGATAGGCCTTGTCACGGTGAGCAATGAAGCTGAGGGCGTCCACGCCGTCACCGTTGAGGAGCAGGTCCACCTTTACCAGATCGCTGTCGCGGTAACCGGAGAGCTCATAGTCGAGGGAGGCATAACCCTTGGTGTTGGCCTTAAGGGTATCAAAGAAATCGTAGATGATCTCGTTGAGGGGCATCTGATAGTGCAGCTCCACCAGATGGGTGTCGAGGTACTGCATATCCTTGAACTCGCCGCGGCGCTCCTGACACATAGGCATGATATTGCCCACAAAATCCTGCGGGGCGATGATGGAGACCTTTACATAGGGCTCTTCAGCGTGCTCAATGTGGCCGGGATCGGGGTAGTTGTGGGGATTGTCCACACGCACCAGAGAACCGTCGGTCTTATAGACATTATAGATAACGGAGGGGAGGGTGGTGACGAGATCCAGGTTGAACTCGCGCTCAAGGCGCTCCTGAATGATCTCCATGTGGAGCATACCCAGGAAACCACAGCGGAAACCGAAGCCCAGCGCCACAGAGGACTCCGGCTCAAAGGTGAGGGAGGCGTCGTTCAGCTGCAGCTTTTCCAGTGCGTCACGGAGGTCGGGATATTTACTGCCGTCCTCGGTGTAGATACCGCAGTAGACCATGGCCTGCGCAGGGCGATAGCCGGGCAGCGCCTCGGTGGCGGGGTTGGCCGCATCGGTGATGGTATCACCCACCTGTGTATCCTTCACATTCTTGATGGAGGCGGTGAAGTATCCCACCTCGCCGGCGCGGAGACAATCGGCAGGCTCGTTGCCCAAAGGCTTGAGGTATCCGCACTCCAGAATCGTATACTCTGCACCGCTGGCCATCAAACGGATGGTCTGACCCTTGCGGATAGAGCCCTCCATGATGCGGAAGAGCACCACCACGCCCACATAGGGGTCGTACTGGCTGTCGAACACCAGCGCGCGGAGAGGTGCGTTGGGGTCGCCCGTAGGCGCAGGCAGGTCTTTTACCACGCCCTCGAGGACGGACTCGATGTTGATGCCCAGCTTGGCAGAGATCTCGGGGGCATCAAGGGCAGGCAGACCGATGATGTCCTCCACCTCCTGCTTGGCCTTCATTACATCGGAGGCGGGCAGGTCGATCTTGTTGAACACAGGGAGAATCTCCAGCTCATGCTCCATGGCCAGATAGGTGTTGGCCAGCGTCTGTGCCTCCACACCCTGGGTGGGGTCCACCACCAGCAGTGCACCCTCGCAGGCTGGCAGAGAACGGCTCACCTCGTAGTTAAAGTCCACATGGCCGGGGGTATCAGTGAGGTTCAGGGTATAGGTCTGGCCATCCTGTGCATTGTAGAAAATCTGTACAGCGCGGGACTTGATGGTAATGCCGCGCTCTTTTTCCAGCTCCATGTTGTCCAGCAGCTGATTGGACATCTCGCGCTCGGACACGGCGTTGCACTTCTCCAGCAGGCGATCAGCCAGCGTGGATTTGCCGTGGTCAATATGGGCGATAATGGAGAAATTGCGAATTTTGCTCTGATCAAACATAGTCTATTCAGTCCTCCGTGTGGTGGTTTGCACGCTCGTCAACATTATGGAGCACCTGCGCCGCGCTCTGACCCAATCCGGGGATGCCTGTCAGGTCGTCGGAAGTCAGCTCCGGCAGCGTCTCACAGCTGCCCAGTGCCTGCAGATAGCGCAGGCGGCGCAGGGCCATGTCCGCCTCTACAGCGCCGCCGTTGAAGTCAGCAGCAGAGACAGCGAAAAAGTCCTCGTTTCCGCCGCAGCATCGATAGAGCGCCCGCAGCAGCGTATACAGGGCACCGCTCAGATAGTCGCCTGCCGCTGTGATGGCGGTGCGGTCACCGCTCTTGCCCAGCAGATCGAACAGAAGGCCCGTGGTATTCATCACCAGTTTCTTCTGCAGCGTTGCCAGAATGCTGCCCTTCAGCGTGCCTTTTTCATCGGCGGCATCGTACAGCTCCGATGCCTCGATCATGGCGCCGTCGCGGCTGGCGGTGCGGCCCAGCAGGAAGTCGGCCGAGACATGGTAATATTCGCACACCTTCGCCACAAAGCTGAGACCCGGCTCGCGGATTCCGTTTTCATAGTGGCTCAGCAGCGCCTGAGATATGCCCAGATCCGATGCGGCCTTGCGCTGGGAGATGCCCCGCTCCTGCCGCAGCAGACACAAAGCACGGGAAAAATCACTTGCCATGTTTTCTCACCCGTTTCCTCTCTTTTTGAATACAGTGTGTAGAGTATACACCCAATTATACCAATTGTAAAGTAAAAACACCTTAAATTGACACAGAAAACGAAGCGGCATAAGCCCCGGCGTCTTGGTTCTTTTGTTGGCAAAATTACTTGGGCTTTTTCTTGTCCAGCACGCTCAGCACCAGAGAGCAGACGATACCGGCAACAGCCAGACCCACGATCAGCAGGAAGGTGGCGTTATAAGACTGGGTCTTATCAAACAGAGCGCCGGAGATGGTGGAGCCGAAGGAGGCGATGATCAGGTTGGTATTCACCAGGGGCAGGTTCATGGGGTAGTACTTGGGGCCGAAGTAAGCGCGGATAAAAGCGGAGTTGGTGGGGGTGATGCCGGAGTAGGCCAGACCGCCCACGATGAAGCCGATAACGACCACCACAACGCTGTGGCTCTTCAGGGCCAGCAGCAGGATGGCAGCGGTGACGATGAACAGGATGTTCACGCCCTGCATGGACACGCTGCGGCCAAACTTATCGTACATACCGCCGAAGATGACACGGCCTACGGCGTTGAAGATGGAGATGAGACCCACGATGGTGGCAACAGCGCCGCCGGCGACGGTGGCGTCAACCTCGCCCACCATGCCGCTGGCCTGAGAGATCAGGGCAAGACCGGCAGCAGACAGGACGATGGCCCACACATAGAACAGCCAGAAGGAGGGGTTCTTCAGGGTCTGGCCGGGAGTGGACTCCACCAGCACGGTGTTCTTGGCAGCGGTGGCCTTGGCGGGAGGTGCCACAAAGTCGGCACCGGGAGCCACCATGAAGAAAGAGCAGATCACGAGGATAACGAAGATGATGGCACCCATCACCACGAAGCTGGTGCGCCAGCCGCCGATCTCAGCGGGAGTCCAGGCCTGATAGAGTTTACCGATGATGAAGCTGCCGCCGCCGAAGCCGCACAGCAGCACGCCGCCGATGAGACCGGGACGGTCAGGGAACCACTTGACGATGGTGGCCATAACGGCATTGTAGCCCATACCGGAGGCCAGACCGCACATAACGCCGAAGCTGATGTACAGCATGGGCAGGCTCTGGGTACGGGAAGCCAGGAAGAAGCCCACCAGGAACAGCACGGCGCTGACCCAGATGAAGGTGCGGGCGGGGATCTTCTTCATGGTGAAGCCGCAGATCATGCAGCCGATGCAGAAGCAGATCATGACCAGCGTGAAGGTCAGGCTCAGCTGTGCCTTGGTCCACTCCGTGAACTCAGCGGCGATGGGGCCGGACAGCACGCTCCAGGCGTACACCAGACCGGCAAACAGCAGGATCACGACGCCGGCAACAGCGTAGACCCAACGATTGAGGTTTTTCATGTGAATTCTCCTTCAAATATAAAGAGTATATAGGTTGTCAACATTCCGATTTTAACAAGAAGTTTTGCCAAATGCAATAGTTTTCCGAAAAAATCCGCAATTTTTAGCCTTTATTTCCGATTTTCCTACGCAAGTCCAAATAGCGCCTTGCCGTTTTGGCAGGTAATCGTCTCAGCATCGGAAAGGCTGATGCCGCGAATCTCGGCCAGCTTACCGAGGATGTAGGGCACATTGCCCGAGTCGTTGCGCTTGCCACGCATGGGGACGGGGGAGAGATAGGGGCTGTCCGTTTCCACCACAATGCGCTCGAGAGGAACGGCCTCGGCCACCTCTACCGTTTTGCGGGCGTTCTTGTAGGTGAGGGGTCCGTCAAAGCCCAGATACCAACCCATCTTAATGAGCTCGCGGGCCATCTCCACACTGCCGGAATAGCAGTGGAACACACCGCGAAGGTTGGGGAACTCCTTGACGATGGCCAGCGTATCGCCGTGGGCCTCCCGGTCGTGGATGATCACGGGCAAATCCAGCTCCAGCGCCAGCCGAAGCTGTGCGCGGAACACCTCCTGCTGGAACTCGTGGGAGGGATTCTCCGGCCAGTAGTAGTCCAGGCCGATCTCGCCGATGGCCACCACTTTCTCGTTCCTGGCAAGCTCGCGGAGGGCATCAATGTGCTCAGGTACAAAGTCGCCGCAGTTTTCGGGATGGATGCCCACGGCGGCATACAGATTCTCGTGGCGCTGCGCCATATCCACCGCCATGGCAGAGCTCTCCAGCGTGCAGCCGGGGTTGACGATCAAGCCGCCAAATCCGGTGATGACTTCATCACGGTCAAGATCAAAGGCCTCGTCATCATAATGGGCGTGGGTGTCAAAAACCATCGTGCAGCTCCACCTTTCCCAGCTTTACATCGGCGATATACTCGTCCACCAGTTCCATCAAGGGCTTCATGTGGCTCTGTTGCATGTGGATGCGCTGATGCTCGGCACTCTCCCACTGCTCCACCAGCAAGATCACATTTTCATCCTGCACGGAGAGGTAGTAATCATAGAAAATGCAGCCGTCCTCGGCGCGGATGGCGGTCACGATACCCTGCTCCACCGCCTCGCGGAGGAATTTCTCACGGCAGCCCTCATGGGCCGTATATTTCACATAAATAGTCAGCATGGCTTCACACTCCTTTTCTTTTAGTCTACTCCAACAAGTTTCAAATGGCAAGAAAAATCCCGCCCGGGAACGGGCGGGATTTACGGTTACTTTAGCACAGCTTTGCACCGGCGGGGACGGAGTCGTCGATCAGCATCAGGTGCAGTTTCTCCTCGCCCTTTTCCTTGTGGACGGCGGAGATCAGCATACCGCAGGAGGGGATACCCATCATCTTGCGGGGAGGCAGATTGAGGATGGCGATAGCAGTCTTGCCGATGAGATCCTCGGGAGCATAGTACTGACGGATACCGGAGAGGATGGTGCGGTCAACGCCGGAGCCATCGTCGAGGGTGAACTTCAGCAGCTTGTCGCTCTTCTTCACGGTCTCGCAGTTCTTGATCTTCACGGCGCGGAAATCGGACTTAAGGAAGGTGTCAAAGTCCACATTCTCCTCCACATAGGGCTCCAGCTCGATGGCGGGCAGAGCGGCCTTGCGCTGTGCCTCCTGCAGAGCCTCCAGTTCAGCCAGGGCCTTCTCGGCATCGATGCGGGGGAACAGGTTCTCGCCCTTGGAGACGGTCACATCAGCGCACAGAGTGCCCCAGACATTGGCCTTCTCCCAGCTGCGGCAGGCCTGGCAGTTGAGACCGATCTTCTCGAAGATCTTCTCGCAGCTCTCAGGGGTGAAGGGGGTCAGCAGGGTGGTGCAGATACGGACGGTCTCCAGGAGGTTGTACAGGACGGTGGCCAGACGGATGCGCTTGGCCTCATCCTTGCCCAGAGCCCAAGGAGCGGTCTCGTCGATATACTTGTTGGCGCGCTCGATAACCTTGAATACCTCTTCCAGTGCGTTCTGGAACTGGAACTTCTCCATCTCGGCAGCGTAGCGTTCGCGCAGCTCGCAGGCCATGGTCTTGAGCTCACAGTCGAGGCTGTCATTCTCGCGCTCGGTGGGCAAAGTGCCGCCGAAGTACTTCTCCACCATGCTGGTGGTACGGCTGACCAGATTGCCCAACTTGTTGGCCAGATCGATGTTGATGGTGTTGATCAGCAGCTCATTGGTGAAGTTGCCGTCGGTACCGAAGGGGAAGGTACGCAGCAGGAAGAAGCGCAGAGCATCCACGCCGAACTTCTCAGCCAGCACATAGGGATCCACCACATTGCCCTTGGACTTGGACATCTTGCCGCCGTCGATGACCAGCCAGCCGTGGCCATAGACATGCTTGGGCAGAGGCTCTTCCACGCTCATGAGCATGGCGGGCCAGATGATGGAGTGGAAGCGGACGACCTCCTTGCCCACGAAGTGGACGGAGGCGGGCCAATACTTATCGTAGTCGTTGTACCTATCGTTGCAGTAGCCCATAGCGGTGCAGTAGTTGAACAGCGCGTCCACCCACACATACACCACATGACCGGGATCGAAATCCACAGGCACGCCCCAGGTGAAGCTGGTACGGCTGACGCACAGGTCCTCCAGACCGGGCTTGATGAAGTTGTTGACCATCTCGTTGACGCGGGTGCGGGGCTGCAGGAAGTCAGTGTCCTCCAGCAGATGCTGGATGCGATCGGCATACTTGCTCAGACGGAAGAAGTAAGCCTCCTCCTCAGCATCGTGGACATCACGGCCGCAGTCGGGGCACTTGCCGTCCACCAGCTGGCTCTCGGTCCAGAAGCTCTCGCAGGGAGTGCAGTATTTGCCCTTATAAGCACCCTTGTAGATATCACCCTTGTCGTACATCTTGCGGAAGATCTTCTGCACGGCCTCCACATGATAATCGTCGGTGGTGCGGATGAAGCGATCGTTGGAGATGTTCATCAGCTTCCACAGATCGAGGATGCCGCCCTCGCCCTCGACGATGTGGTCGACGAACTCCTGAGGTGTGCAGCCGGCCTCGTTGGCCTTGGTCTCGATCTTCTGGCCGTGCTCGTCAGTACCGGTGAGGAACATGACATCGGCGCCGGTGAGGCGCTTATAGCGGGCGATGGCATCGGCAGCTACGGTACAGTAGGTGTGGCCGGTGTGCAGCTTGTCAGAGGGGTAGTAGATGGGAGTGGATACAAAGAAAGTGTTGTCGTGTGCCATGTGGTCTATCTCCTTTTCCGCAGCACCGGATGGAAGCGCTGCTTTAAATTGTATACAGTATTTGTCTTTTGGCGGCAAAATAAAAAATCGCCCCGGCTTATGCCAAGGACGACCAGAATGACCGTGTTACCACCTTGTTTCACCGCAGTTTCACAACTTGCGGCCTTACGGAGTGCCACCACACTCCCGCGCGCTGACGGGCGCACCCGTTCCGCCCTAACGCCGCAGCGCTCAGACGGACAGCTCCGGAGCCATGTTCCCCCATTTCTTCCGCGCCCGGTTCCACCAGTACGGGCTCTCTTGCAGCGGTCAAAGATGCGGTACTCTCTCTTTCATTGCCTTTGGTATGAAGTTCTTTGCCATCTTACCTTAAAGTAGCAGATTTGTCAACTAAATTGTGATTTTTCCGTGCAAATTGCCCGCTTTACAGTGCCGCCCCTTTTTTGTATAATGAGGTGTGGAATAAGAAAGAAGATATTTTCCTAAATTATAAAACTTTTACAGGAGGGCATCATCATGGCTCATTATATTCTGGTTATCAACCCCGGCTCTACCTCCACCAAGATCGGTGTCTTTGAGGACGAGAAGCAGCTGTTTTCCAAGACGCTGCGCCACAGCCCCGACAAGATTGCCGAGTTCGCCGCCATCGCCGATCAGAAGAGCTGGCGCAAAGAGCTGGTCATGGAGGCACTGAAGGAGAACAACTTCGATGTCACTACCTTGTCTGCCGTTTCCGGCCGTGGCGGTCTGGTGGCCCCTCTCCGTGGCGGCACCTATGCTACCACCGATAAACTGATGGCCGACTGTGCCGCCGGCGTCTCCGGTCAGCACGCCTGCAATCTGGGCGGTCTCATCGCCCGTGAGATCGGTGACGAGCTGGGCATCCCCTCCTTCATCGTCGATCCCCCTGTAGTGGACGAGTTGGCTCCCGTGGCCCGCTATTCCGGCCACCCTGTCATTCAGCGCCGCTCCACCTTCCACGCCCTGAACCAGAAGGCCGTGGCCAAGCGCTACGCCAAGGAAGTGGGTAAGAAGTACGAGGATCTGAACCTGCTGGTGTGCCACATGGGCGGCGGTATCAGCGTGGGCGCCCATGTCAAGGGCAATGTCATCGACACCGAGAACGCTCTGGACGGTGAGGGTCCCTTCTCCCCCGAGCGCGCCGGTTCTCTGCCCTCCGGCGATCTGGTGAAGCTGTGCTTCTCCGGCGAGTATACCGAGGCCCAGATCAAGAAGATGATCACCGGTCAGGGCGGTCTGGTGGCCTATGTCAACTCCACCGACATGAAGCAGCTGCTGATCGACGCCGAAACCGATCCTCAGCTGGCTGAGGTCATGGACGCTTTCCACTATCAGATCGCCAAGGAGATCGGCGCCATGGCAGCCGTCATGTGCGGCCAGATCGATCAGATCATCCTCACCGGCGGCGTGGCCTACGGCCCCGAGTCCGTGGAGGCCATCTCCAAGCATGTCAGCTGGATCGCCCCCATCACCGTGTATCCCGGCGAGGACGAGCTGCTGGCTCTGACGCAGGGTGCTCTCCGCGTCCTCAACGGCGAAGAGGCACTCATGGAGTATTGATCCTGCACTTTATAATGAAACAGCACCGCGGAACAGAGGTTCCGCGGTGCTTCTTTTTTACCGATTTGTTTGCCCTTATTTGACCTCGATCTCACGACCGTACTCATTGACTTCCTTCTTGTACATCTCGAAGGTCTCCTGACGGATGGGAATGATGAAAGGCAGATAGCGACCCTTGTTCACATACTTGTCCATGGCCTCGCGCACGATTCTCTTGGTATCCTCAGGCGTTGCAAGAAGTTCCATGGGCTGGTTGTCCACACCACCCATAACGGTGATCTTATCCCCGTATTTCTCCATGATGCCATCGATATCGTTCTTCACCATCATGGGGTTGATGCAGTCCACGCCGATCTCTACCAAATCAGGGATGATCTGGGTAATGTAGCCGCAGGAATGGTGCACATAGATCATGCCCAGTTCGTGGATCTTATCGGCATAACGCTTCTCCAGAGGCTTGATAAACTCACGCCAAATCTCAGGGGAGAAGAACATATTATCATTGGTGCCCCAGTCGTCGTGCATGTGGATCACATCGGGCTTCAAGGTCTTGTGGGCCAGCTCGATGCACTTGAGTTTATATTCGCACATGGCGTTGAGGAACTCCTTGGTTGCCTCGGGCTCCTCATAGAAGGCGCACAGAGCGTTTTCAAAACCGATCATCTGGTTCATACGCTCAAAGGCACCAGAGAGCATCAAGCAGGAAACCACATGCTCCTTGGGATCGACGCCCATGCCCTTCTTCATGCCCTTGAAAATCATTCGCAGCACGAATTTGCTGAACTTGGGGAACTTGACTTTCTCTTTCCACTCCGTAATGTCTTCAAACAGTCGGAAGTCCTTGGCCACCGTGTTGCCGTCCACAGCGGGATTGGGGCCCTGGTTCGTCCACATGACGCCCCATGCATCGGGGCCGGTGCCATAGGGGTCAAAGTTCTTCAGATCAATAAAGCGTTCACCGGGATAGACGACTTCCTTTACCACGGAATAAAACTCGGGGATAAAATCAGCCTTTTCGCCCTTCATTCTGGCCAGCATTGCCTGTTTTGCCGTCTGCATAACGAATCCTCCTTAAATCTCTCCTGTTTTCTTGTGCTTTCTGACCGAAAGTACGACGCCCTACACTTTAGATAATTATCCTTGCATATAGGACATAAACCAATTATACTATCATATATAACACCTTTCTCTCCCTTTGTCTACGGACACAGGGGCAGAACGCCCCCTTTCATTTTTGTGCCATTATCACAACAGAAGGAGCAACGCTATGACATGGGATGTTGTCTGCCAGGTACTACAACCTTTTACCCCTCGCGAAACGGTCAAGAGCAATTTTGAACAAGCCGACACACTGCTCCTAATGGATGACAGTGCTGTTGACCGTCCCAATACGATCTATTTGGCAGTTAACGCCTCTCTCCCTCGCTCTTTCCACCACGCCCTGGTCGTGTCGTTGGGCGCTCGTCCCGCAGGGGCGGATAACCACATCGTCTTGGGCGACGGCGATTTGGCGCAAGTGTTTAACGCCCTAGCCTCAGCCAAAAGCTGGCTGGACACCCTTTCCGGCACACTCGCCCTGTGTGACAGCGATCAGGAAATCCTCGACCGTTCCAGTCTCCACATAGGCGTGCCGATGTTCTACTTAGACGCGAGTTACCGTATCCTCGCCATGACCAAGAGTCTGGATTTTCCCGGCGACGAGGAGTGGATTCACATGAGCGAGAAAGGCTATCTCTCCCCCAAAAACGCACAAAAGATGAAAGATTCGGGCGATTTGGACATGTTGGCACTGGCCCGCAACCCCTTCATCTATCACTCTGACATCTATCCCTTCCCCTCTATCACCAGCAATGTGTGGCTCAGCGGTCGGTTTGTCAGCCGCTTGACGATACTATGCATCAACGGCGACACCTCACCCCTTATTCTCCGCGCCTGTGAACTGATCACTGCCCGCCTGCGGCGTATCGGGGAACGGAGCGACCGGCTCAGTGACAGTGGCCCACTTCAGAGTATGCTCATTGACCTGCTTCGTGGCGTACGCCTTTCAGAAGAGCTGATCGCAGAGAGGCTGCATACTGAACATCTGCACAGCAGCATGTTTCTGGTGTTCTTTGCCGATGTCAAGGCCAGAGATGACCGGCAGTTGCCCTCATACTACGCCTCTCTTTTGCAGCGTTTGTATCCCGAGGAGGCCTTTTTACCCCTGCTATGGCAGGATCAGTTGATGTTGCTGGCTTACGCCCCCAACGAGGCTGCGTTTGATACTCTGACGGTAAAGCTGGCGCATTTTTTCGCTGACCAGAAGCTACGCTGCGGTGTCAGCAACCCTTTCCGCAACCTCGGCGATCTGCGCGGCTATTACGATCAGGCTCGCTCAGTGCTGCAAAGAGAGCAGCAGGAAGGGCTTGTTTTTTATCGGAATTATATGTTGGACAATCTACTGTCCCATATTCCGAAAGAACAGACTCGCTTTTTAATTAGTCCCGATATCTTCCGTCTTGAAGACGCTGAGCAGGACTACTCCTTCTCTCTGGTGGAAACATTGCAGGCCTATCTGGATTGCAACTGCAATCTTATCCGCACTGCTGAGCGGCTATATCTACACAAGAACACGCTGCTCTACCGTCTCAATCATATTCGCAGTATCCTTCGCTGTGATCTCAACGATGCCGATGACCGGTTGTTGTTGATGCTGTCGTTCAAACTGCAACAACAGAACGCTCTATAACATAAAACGGTGCATTGCCTGCAGGCAATGCACCGTTTTTTATTATCCGATGAGATAGCCGCCCGTTTGCGCGGCTCTATCCACAAGCATAACATAGCGCTCAGCGCCGTACGCGCCGCCCAGTTCCTCTTTCAGCGCAGGAGCATCCACATTGGGTGCAACATAGACGCGATCAAAATGGGCAGCAATCAGTTCGGCACTGATACCATCCTCTGCCGACAGGTCATTGTGCAACACAATACCCATTACCATATCCTCAGGCAAATTGGCGCGAAGAGCGGCGGCGAAGTCAGACAACACCTCTTCCCGACCCGTTTCCTCAAGGCCGTAGATAGCCTCCACATTGCCGGTAACAGGGTAGGCGAAGTGATCCAGCATCAGCTCATCCACACCCAATTCCGCCAGTTCCTGGCACAAGGTGGTGATATACGCCAGCGTCTGGGGATGGGTCGGATCCAACCAGGTTCGGTTGTCACCATCATACCAGTAGCCCCCATTTTCACGACTCAACGCTGCATCGCGGTGGGCGCGGACAAAGTAGCTGTCGCAGAAGGTGGACATACGCGCCACCACATATTTCTCTCCGGCGAGAACTGCCTTGAAGTTGGCCAGCGTATCACCGCGGGCGACATCCACCTCAGGCGGGATGTCGATCTGCGCATCGTAGTTAATAAAACCGTTGACGCGCTTAACCTCAATGACCACATCACTCTCCGGTACTGCGGCCACCTCTTTTTCCGAATCGCGGATCAAAACGCGACTGCCCATCTGCCGTGCGTGCAACTCCTTTACAGGTCGCAGCGACAGTGCATCCTCCTCCGGCGCAATCACATCAACGGTGATCTCGTCGGCATCCACAGCAGGGGCATTATCTTCTTCAACACGGTTAAAGAACGGGACATCAAAGTACATCTTGCCACTGTCATCGTAGACCACATAATTCTGCACCAGCAGGAAAGCGCCGCCCAGCAGCAGCACCAGTATCAGAAGCAGCGTCAAGAGCCGCTTCTGTTTATTTTTTCTTCCGTGATAACCGCTGTATCCTTTACTCCTCATACCTCAGTCCCTCAGGGCTGAATGGCATCCAGCTGGTCAACGCGACGGGCATGACGGCCACCCTCAAACTCAGTGGTCAGGAACATCTCCACAATGCGCTCGGCGACCTTAGTGCCCGTAACACCGGCACCCAGAGCCAGGACATTGGCGTTGTTGTGGCGGCGGGTCATCTCGGCGCTCCAGGGATCGGTGACATGGGCGCAGCGGATACCCTTGACCTTATTGGCAGCGATGGAGATGCCGATGCCGGTGGTGCAGATGACGATACCGAAATCGCACTCGCCGGAGGCAACCGCACGGGCCACCTTTTCGCCATAGATGGGATAATCCACACTGTCGGTATTAAAGCAGCCAAAATCCTCAAAATCGTAGTCGTGCTCCTCCAGATAAATGAGCACATCCTGCTTCAGCAAATAGCCGCCATGATCGCAACCGATGGCAATTTTCATAATTCTCTCCTCCTGATTCGTCATATTTGTTTACAGGGAATGAAATTCGGGTTTGCGCTGGGTATAGGTGGTAAAGTAACGGAAGCCACAGCTGCGCAGCAGCTCCTGCGCTTCGTCAAAACGGAAACCGATATGCTCCGGTATGTGTGCATCGGACCCGATGGTGATAATCTCACCGCCCATGGAGCGGTAGAGCTTCAACACCTCCGCCTCGGGGAGACACCCGTTTCCGCGGTTGGCATTGCACTCGATGCCGATGCCCTTGGGGATAATCCTGCGAAAGATCTCCTCAGCCTGATGCATGTGCTGAGAAAAGGTCATGCTCCGATTATGATGCTCGTTGATGTAGCGCAATGGCAGTGTCATATGTCCGATCACATCGAACTTGCCCCACTGCACCAGCTTTTCCATCTCCTCCATGTATCCATCGATGATGTCGTGGTAGAACTCCTCGGTGTTCTTCTCGATGAAATAGAGGTCGAATGCGCCGTGGCGGCGGGCAGCCATGTGGACAGAGCCGATGAGGAAATCCAGAGGGGGCGCCTCGGACAAAATCTTCTCCATGCGCTCGTAGGACCAGTAGGCCTCACCCAGTTCTGCACCCAATCGCAGCTTGATGCGGTCACCGAACCGCTCTGCTGCGCGGTCAAAGTTGTCCTTGGCCTCGGCCCACGGAAAATCATCCCGGGGTGTGTATCCCTTCCAGTAGTAGGTATCCACATGGTCGGTGATGCACAGTTCATCCATGCCGATGGCCACGGCGTGTTCCGCCAGCTGCTCCACGGTAAACTTGCCGTCGGGGGAGCAGGAGGCGTGAACATGATAATCTGCAAGATACATCAGCGTTTCTTAAAGAAGCCCTTGCCCTTATCCTCAGTCTCTTCGCCCAGTAGTTCACTGAACTTGCGCAGGGCCTCTTTTTGCTCCTTCGTCAGATTCTTGGGCGTGGCGATGTTCACCGTGATGTACTGGTCACCGCGGCCGCGGCCGTTGAGGATGGGGATACCCTTTCCGCGGAGACGGAACACACTGCCGGTCTCGGTGCCCTCGGGCAGGTCGTACTTGACCTTGCCGTCGATGGTGGGAATCTCCAGCGTGGCGCCCAGCACGGCCTGTGCGTAGCTGACGGTACTCTGGCAGTAGACATCGTTGCCCTCACGGCGGAACATCTCGTGGGGCTTGACCATTATGGTGATCAGCAGATCACCGCTCGCACCGCCGTTCTTGCCGGCGTGGCCCTGACCCCGCAGAGAGATGGTCTGGCCGTGGTCGATACCGGCAGGGATATCCACCTTCACGGTGCGGCGCTTACGCACATTCCCGCGGCCGCCGCAATCGGTGCAGGGCTGATGGATGATCTTACCGGTACCGCCGCACTTGTTACAGGGGGCAGTGGATGCAAACACGCCCATGGGGGTCTGGCGGCGCACCTGCACATTACCGGTGCCGCGGCAGGTGGGGCATACCTCGGGGGTGGTGCCCTCAGCGCAGCCGGTACCCTTACAGGTGGGGCAGTTCTCACTGCGATCGATGGTGATCTCCTTCTCGCAGCCGAAGGCCGCCTCAAGGAAGGAAACGGTCACACTGACGCGGATGCTCTCACCGCGCTGGGGGCCGTTTCGGCGCTGCTGAGAGCCACCGAAACCACCGAAGCCGCCGCCGAAAAAGCTGCCGAAGATGTCGCCCAAATCGCCGAAATCAAAGCCGGCGGCGCCATCGCCCCAGCCGGGGCCGCCTGCGCCGAAGTTGGGATCGACGCCGGCGAAGCCGAACTGGTCATAGCGGGCCTTCTTCTGAGGATCGGACAGCCCCTCGTTGGCCTCGTTCACCTCCTTGAACTTCTCCTCAGCCTCTTTGTTGCCGGGGTTCATG
>JAZTZR010000029.1:0-25543 GCA_045637545.1 Vescimonas sp.
CACACTGCAGAACGGTCTCCCCACTCCCACCGGCAAGATCGAGCTGAGCTGCTCCATTCTCGAGGAGATGGGCCGTCCCGACCTCAATCCCCTGCCCATCCACAAGAGCAGCGACGACGATGCCGATCCTGATGAGTTCCCCTTCACGCTGATGAGCGGCGCCCGCATCCCCAACGCCGTCCACTCCCGCACCCACAATGTACCGTGGCTGCGCTCCCTGCGCCCCGAGCCCAGCGCCGATATCAACCCCATCGACGCCCAGCGTCTCGGCATCCGTCAGGGCGACACCATCCGCATCGTCTCCCAGATCACCAGCATCACCGTCAAGGCCAACATCTCCAGCATCTCCAATGTGGGCGATGTGAATATGTTCCACGGCTATAAGGAGGCCAATGTCAACAGCCTCATGCCGGTGGATCACCTTGACCCCTACACCGGCTTCCCCGGCTATAAGCAGCTGCGCTGCCGCATTGAGAAAGTGGAGGACTGAGCCATGAAATATGTATTTGTACTGGACGAGTCCAAGTGCGTGGCCTGCGGCGCCTGCGCCGTGGCCTGCATGGATCAGAACGACATCGATGTCGCCGCCGGCGACACCCCCTTCCGCACCGTCTACATGGGGGAAAAGGGCAGCATGAGCGCCCCCAAGTTCTCCTTCCTCTCCATCGCCTGTATGCACTGTGCCGACGCCCCCTGCATCACCGGCTGTCCCACCGGCTGCCTGAAAAAGGACCCCGACACGGGTTTCACCGTCTATGACAACACCAACTGCATCGGCTGCCACAGCTGTGCCATGGCCTGTCCCTTTGCCCAGCCCAGCTTCAACGGCGAGGGCGGCAGGATGACCAAGTGCGACGGCTGCAACCAGCGCGTCAAGCACGGCTTGAAGCCCGCCTGCGTCAAGGTCTGCCCCTTCGGCGCACTGCAGCTGATGACGGAGGAGGAGTTTGAGAGCGCCATGCGGGAAAACGCCGCCAAGAAGATCTCCTTCCGCATCCTCGGCAAATAACTTTAAGAAGAAAAGAGCTGACCCCCAAGGGGTCAGCTCTTTTTTCTGCATGTTTACAGGCTTTGAGGGCGGAATGCACCGTCCATGTACTGCCACACCTCCGTGAAGCCGCAGCCAAGGGCGATATCCCGCAGCGTTTCAAAGCCGCCGTATACCGACTGGGGGCTGTGGGCGTCGGAGGAGAGGATGATCTTGCCCCCCAGCTCACGGAGCTGGCGCAGCAGCGCCACCGAGGGGTAGGGCTCGGTGCGATAGCCCCGGTTCATGGCCCCGGCGTTGATCTCGAAGATCTTCCCCGCCGCCACCAATCGCTCCATGGCGCGCCGCGCCGCGGCGCGGTAGCGGGGCGAGTCGGTGTCGAAGAGGCGCTTTTGCTCGTTGAACTTGGTGATGAGGTCAAAGTGCCCCACGATGTCGATGGCGTCATTGTCGGCGAAATTGCCCACCGTTTCGAAATAGGCCTCGGCCACGGCGCCGGCATCGCCGAAGGCCGCCACCGCCTGCTCCGAGATGTCCAGCGTCTCGTCGATGGAGATGGGGACGCCGTCCTTCACCACATAGTGAGCCGAGCCGATGACATAGTCGAAGAGGGCGTAGTCGATATGGCACAGGGCGTCGTACTCAATGCCCATCAGCACCTCGATGCGGCCCCGCATCTGCTCGATAACGGCGGGCACCTCGCGGAGGTAGTTCTGATACCCCTCCTCCGTCATGGTCCAGTCGTTCTCAAAGGGCATGGGGGTATGGCCCGACAGGCCGACGGACACCAGACCCTTCTCCGCGGCGGCCTCGGCCACCTCCAGCAGCGTACCGCGGCCGTCGTCGTAATGGGAATGGGTGTGCAGATCCTGAGCGATCATTTCATCTTCTCCTGCTTGACCTTGTGGTCGATGACATGGCGGGAGGCCATCTCACGGCGGATATCCTCCAGTGTGATGCCCTGATCGATCATCAGCACCATGGTGTGATAGATGAGATCGCCGATCTCGTAGATGGTGTTGGCCTTGTCGCCGTCCTTGGCGGAGATGATGACCTCGGTGCACTCCTCGCCCACCTTCTTGAGGATCTTGTCGGTTCCCTTTTCAAAGAGATAGGTGGTGTAGGAGCCCTCTTTGGGCTGTTCCTTGCGGCCGACGAGCATCTCCATCAGCGCCTCGTAGGTAAAGGCGGGGGCTTCGTCACCCTCGTAGACGGGGTTGGTAAAGCAGGAGTCGGTGCCCAGATGGCAGGCGGGGCCCTCCTTCTTCACCTCCACCACCAGCGCATCGCAGTCGCAGTCGGCGGTGATGGAGACAATGTGCTGATAGTTTCCGCTGGTCTCGCCCTTGAGCCACAGTTCCTGACGGCTGCGGCTCCAGAAGCAGGTCAGGCCCTTCTCCATGGAGATCTTCAGGCTCTCTTGGTTCATATAGGCAAGGGTCAGCACCTTCTTCGTCTCGGTGTCCACCACGATGGCGGGGATGAGACCCTTGTCGTCGAATTTCAGTTTTGCAATATCCAGCATGGTGTTATCTCCTTACATTGATTCCGTTGGCGGAAAGCTCTGCTTTCAAGTCGGCGATGCTCACCTGACCGAAGTGGAAGATGGAAGCGGCGAGGCCGGCGTCCACCTTGGGCAGCGTCTTGAACAGGGTGATAAAATCCTCGATGCCGCCGGCACCGCCGGAGGCGATGATGGGGACATTGACCACCTGAGAAACGGCGTCCAGCATCTCCAGATCGAAGCCCTTCTTCACGCCGTCGGTGTCGATGGAGTTGAGGACGATCTCACCGGCGCCGCTGTCCACGCCACGGCGGATCCACTCGATGGCGTCCATGCCCGTGTCCTCGCGGCCACCCTTGGCAAAGACGCGGTAGTGTCCGTCCACGCGCTTGGCATCCACCGACAGCACCACGCACTGATCGCCGTAGAGTTTGGCGGCCTGCGAGATCAGGTCGGGATTGCGGATGGCGCCGGAGTTGACGCTGACCTTGTCGGCGCCGCACTTCAAGACCCGGTCAAAGTCCTCCACGGTGTTGATGCCGCCGCCCACGGTGAGGGGGATGAAGATCTGGGATGCCACCTCGCGGAGGGCATCGGTAAAGAGGGCGCGGCCCTCTGCCGAGGCGGTGATGTCGTAGAACACCAGCTCATCGGCGCCGGAGGAGGAATAGAGTCGGGCCAGTTCCAGAGGGCTGGACACATCGGAAAGGCCCAGGAAATTGACACCCTTCACCACGCGGCCGTTTCGCACATCAAGGCAGGGAATAATGCGTTTCGTAATCATCTTGCTCTCTCCAATGCTTCTTCCAGTTTGATCGCGCCGGTATAGTAGGCCTTGCCCACAATGGCGCCGTACATGCCCATCTCCCGCAGGGCCGCGATATCCTCCAGATCGGTGACACCGCCGGAGGCGATGATGTTCAGATCGAAGGTGGCGTTGAGGGTCTTATACAGCTCCCGGTTGGTGCCGCTCATAGCGCCGTCCTTGGAGATGTCGGTGCAGATGACGGTCTTAACGCCCATGTCCTGCAATTTCCGGCAGAACTCGGCGCAGGTGACGGCGCTCAGTTCCGTCCAGCCCTTGATGGCCACGAAGCCGTCGCGGCAGTCCACGCCCACGGCGATCCTCTCGCCGTAACGGGCCACCATATCCCGCAAGAAGGCCTCGTCCGTCAGGGCGGCGGTGCCCAGAATCACACGCTCCACGCCGGCGTCGAGATAGGTTTTCACCGTCTCGGCGGTACGGATGCCGCCGCCGATCTCCACCTTGAGGCCGCTGTTCTTCACGATGTCCACCACGATGTCCAGATTGGGTGTGGTGCCGTCCCGGGCACCCTCCAAGTCCACCATGTGGATGTACTCCGCTCCCGCGGCGCGGAAGGCGGCGGCCACCTGGGCGGGATGGTCACTGTAGACGGTCATGTTGGCGTAGTCGCCCTTGTACAGGCGCACCGCCTTGCCGTCATAAAGGTCGATGGCAGGTAAAATATACATAGGCAGTTCTCACATTTCACAGAAGGCTTTGAGGATGTTCAGGCCCACTTCGCCGCTTTTTTCGGGATGGAACTGACAGCCCATCACATTACCCTGCGCCACAGCCGCAGTCAGCTCCCGGCCGTACTCGGCGGTGGCGATGACGCTCCGGGCACAGTCGGTGCCGTAGAAGCTGTGGACGAAGTAGACGAAGTCGCCGTTTTTGATGTATTTCCACAGGGGATGCTCACCCGTCAGATGCAGGGCGTTCCAGCCGATGTGGGGAATTTTCAGCTCCGGGGGGATGGTGCCCTCCATGCCGATGATGCTGCCGCGGATCAAGCCCAGGCCTTCGTGCTCACCGTACTCGAAGCTCTTGTCAAACAGCAGCTGCATACCGAGGCAGATGCCCAGAAGGGGCTTGCCGGCGGCGGCCTCGCGGATGACGGCCTTGTCCATGCCGCTGGCGCGGAGCTTGGCGGCGGCATCACCGAAGGCGCCCACGCCGGGGAGGATGATGCGCTCTGCCGCGGCCATCACCGCCTCGTCACCCGTCACCACAGCCTCGGCGCCGATCATCTTCAGCGAACTTTGCAGAGAAAACAGGTTTCCCACGCCGTAATCTACAATGGCGATCATTTACAGCACTCCTTTTGTGGATAAGACTCCACCCTTCAAAGCCTCGTTTTTGGCCGTGGCCTTACGAAGGGTGTGGGCGAAGGCCTTGAAGATGCCCTCGGCGATGTGGTGGGAGTTCTCGCCGTCCAATTTCTTGATATGGAGGGTGATCTCGGATTTACGGACGAAGGCCAGGAAGAACTCCTTCACCAGCTCCGTGTCGAAGGTGCCGATCTTCTCGGTGGGCATCTCCGCATCGAAGCGGAGGCAGGCGCGGCCGGAGATATCCACGGCGCATAGGATCAGCGTCTCGTCCATGGGGAGCATCATATCGCCGTAGCGGCAGATGCCGCCCTTGTCGCCCAGTGCCTCGGAAAAGGCCTGACCCAACACGATGCCGATATCCTCCACGCTGTGGTGGTCGTCCACATAGGTGTCGCCCTCGCAGACAACGCTCAGGTCATAGCCTGCGTGGCGGGCAAAGAGTGTCAGCATGTGGTCTAAAAAGCCCACACCGGTGTTGATCTCGCTCTTGCCGGTGCCGTCAAGGTTCAGGCTCAGGGCGATCTTCGTCTCGGCGGTGGCGCGATTTACAGTTGCAGTTCTCATATCTCAGCATCCTTTCTCCGCGAGGATCCGTTTCGTTTTCTCCAGCAGTACATCCATCTGCTCACGGGTTCCGATGGTGATGCGGCAGAAGTTGGCAATGGTGGGCTTGGTAAAGTGCCGCACCAGTACGCCCATGGCCTTGAGCTTTTCGTAGTACTCCCCGCCGGAGATGGCGTCGGAGGTGACGAAGATGAAGTTGGCCTTGCTGGGCAGGGCGGTAAAGCCCAATTCTCTCAGCTTTTCCACCGTGTAGGCGCGGTTTTCGGCGATGGTGCGGCAGTTGGCCATGTAGTAGTCGTTGCTCTGCACCGCGGCGATGCCCGCACGCTGGGACATACGGTTGACATTGTAGGGATTGATGGAATATTTCAGCGTGTTCATATCCCGGATGATGCCCTCGGAGGCAAGGGCCACACCGAGGCGGGCACCGGCCATGGAGCGGGACTTGGAGAAGGTCTGGCACACCAGCAGGTTATCGTACTTCCGGATCAAGTCCACACAGCTCTCGGCGCCGAAGTCCACATAGGCCTCGTCGATGAGCACCACATTGTCGGGGTTGGACTTGATGATCTCCTCGATCTCCCACAGCGACAGCGTCATGCCCGTGGGGGCATTGGGGTTGGCGATGACCACCATCTCGTTCAGGCCGCAGTAGTCACGGTAGTCGATGGAGAAGTCCTCCTTCAGCTCGATCACATGGGAGGGCAGGTGGTGGACATCGGCATAGACGGGATAAAAGCCGTAGCTGATGTTGGGATAGGCCACGGGGGTATCCTTGTCGGCAAAGGCGGCAAAGGCCAGATACAGCGCCTCGTCCGAGCCGTTGACCGGCAGGATGTTCTCCGGCTTCAGGCCGTAGAGAGCGGCCAGCTCGGCGCGCAGGGCCTTGCACTCGGGGTCACAGTAGAGGTTCAGCTTGCCCGCCTCCTCCGCCACCGCCGAGAGCACCTCAGGGGAGGGCGGGAAGGGGGATTCGTTGGTGTTGAGCTTGACATACTGCATATCCTGGGGCTGTTCGCCGGGGGTATAGGCCTCCAGGGAGGCATATTTGGGGCTCATGAAACTTCTCATGGCTCATTCTCCTTCATAGCGCTTGAGGGCGGCCCGTGCGTGGGCCTCCAGACCCTCACTGCGGGCGAAGAGGGCGATGTCGTCCTTCACCGCCGCCAGTGCCTCCTTGGGGTAGTAGATGCACTGGGTCTTTTTGATGAAATCATCCACCGACAGGGGGCTGGAAAACCGGGCCGTGCCGCTGGTGGGCAGGGTGTGGTTGGGGCCTGCCAGATAGTCGCCCAGCGACTCGGGGCAGTACTTGCCCAAGAACACGGAGCCGGCGTTCTTCACCAGATCGAGGTACTGCATAGGCTCGTCCACGCACAGCTCCAGATGCTCGGGAGCCAGCTCGTTGGCGGCCTCGATGGCCTCGGTAAGGCTCTCGGTGACGATGATGCGGCCGTTGTTCTCGATGGAGACGCGGGCGATATCCTGCCTCGGCAGGGCGCAGAGCTGGCGCTCCACCTCGTCACTGACCGCCTCGGCAAGCGCCATGCTGTCGGTGACCAGCACGGCGGAGGCCATCTTATCGTGCTCGGCCTGAGAGAGGAGATCGGCGGCCACGAACACGGGGTCGGCGGTGGCGTCGGCCACCACCAGGATCTCGCTGGGCCCGGCGATCATGTCGATGCTGACGCGGCCGAACACCTGACGCTTGGCCTCGGCCACGAAGGCGTTGCCGGGGCCCACGATCTTGTCCACCTTGGGGACGGTCTCGGTGCCGTAGGCCAGCGCCGCCACCGCCTGAGCGCCGCCCACCTTGAACACGCGGTCTACACCGGCGATGACAGCCGCCGCCAGAATGGGCGCGGCGATGGTGCCGCCCCGTGAGGGGGGCGAGACCATGACGATCTCACGGCATCCGGCGATCTTGGCGGGGATGGCGTTCATCAGCACTGTGGAGGGGTAGCTGGCGGTGCCGCCGGGGATGTACAGGCCCACCTTCTCAATGGGGGTGATCCGCTGGGAGAGGACCGCGCCGTTATCGCGCTGATAGGTAAAGCCCTCGCGCACCTGCTTGGAGTGAAACTGGCGGATGTTCTCCGCCGCCGAGCGGAGCACACGCAAAAGCTCGGGGTCAACGGCGGCCACGGCGGCGTCCAGCTCTTCCTGCCTCACCTCGATGGCGTCCAGTTCCGCGCCGTCGAAGGTCTTGGCGTAGGCGCGCAGGCCCTCGTCGCCCCCGGCGGCCACTTCTTTGATAATTTCCGCCACCGTATCGGCCACATTGACCGTCTCGGCACAGCGCATCAGCAGGGGCTCGGCGCCCAAATCAGAAAATTTTACGATCTTCACGGTTATCAACCCTTCTTTTCAATTACGCTGCGTACTTGCTCACACAGCTTCCGGATATCCTCGCCCTTGAACTTGAAGATGGCCTTGTTGGCCACCAGACGGGCGCTGATGTCCACGATATCCTCCAGCGGGGCAAGGCCGTTTTCACGGAGGGTACTGCCCGTCTCCACAATATCCACGATCACATCGGACAGGCCCAGAATGGGGGCCAGCTCGATGGAGCCGTGGAGCTTGATGATGTCGATCTCGCGGCTCATGGCGCTGTAGTAGGTCTTGGCGATGTTGGGGAATTTGGTGGCCACCTTCAATGTGCGCACGGGGTCGTCGCGGAAATCCTTGGGGCCTGCCACGCACATGCGGCACTTACCCATACCCAGATCCAGCAGCTCGTACACATCGGGGCCGTATTCCAGCAAAATGTCCTTGCCCGCCACGCCGATGTCGGCGGCGCCGCGCTCGACATAGATGGCCACATCCGAGGGCTTGACCCAGAAATAGCGCACGCCCAGCGCCTCGTTTTCAAAGGTGAGGCGGCGGTTGGGCTCGCGGATGGAGGGGCAGGCGTAGCCGGCCGCTTCGAAGATATCATATACTTTTTCGCCGAGTCGTCCCTTCGGCAGTGCAATGTTGATCATGTTCTCAGACCTCTTTCATTTCCTTCCCGTCGGCAAACAGCGTCACACGGCTGCGGATGCCGTCGCCGCTGCCGCGCTGGATGCGCACGCTGCGGCCTTCATCCCGCAGTGCCTTGGCTTTCGCCATCACCGCGTCGGTATCGCTGTGTGCATCGTAGAGGATCAGCGTGTCCACATCGTAGTCCCGCTGCTCCGTCATAAAGCGCTCCAGCTGGTCAAGGTACACGGCAAAGCCGATGGCGCCGCTGTTCTTGCCCATCTTGGCCATGAGATTATCGTAGCGGCCGCCGGAGAGGACGCCGGTAGGCACACCCTCTACAAAGCCCTTGAATACGATGCCGCTGTAGTAGTCCATATCGTTGACCACGGAGAAGTCGATGTGGACGGGATAGTCGCCGCAGGCCTTCACATCGCGGCTCAGCTGCAGCAGCTCCTCCAGTGCCGCCTTGCTCTGGGCAGGCAGGTGGAAAGCGGCCAGCTCTTTCACCACCGTCTCGGCCTCGCCGCTGAGGGTGATGAGGGCCTTCAGCAGCGCCTTGCCGTTTTCGCTGACGCCGCTGCGGTCACAGGCCAGTTCACAGGCGTGGAGATTCTTGTTGCTGACGGCGTCCAGCACATCCGCTGCGGCGCTGCCGCTCAGGCTCTCGGCCTCCAGCACACCGGAGACGATGCCCACATGGGAAACATCCAGGACAAAGCGCTCCGAGATGGTCTTAAGACTCTCGGCGGCCAGCATCAGCACCTCGGCGGTGGCAAGGCTGTCCACTTCACCGATGCACTCCAGGCCCGTCTGCAAGATCTCCTTGAACCCGTAGGCATTCCTGGGCACGCGGTAGACATGCTCGGAGTAGAACAGCTTCTTGGTGCCGCCCTCGTCCTTGGTGTTCTTGATGATGGACAGGGTAATATCGGGCTTGAGGGCCATCAGCTTGCCGTTGGTATCGCTGAAGGTGAGGATCTGCTCACTGGCCAGAAAGTTCTTGTTCTGCATATAGAGATCGTACTCTTCAAACTTGCCCACCCGGTACTGGACATAACCCCAGTCACGGTAGAGCTCACGGAGCTTGAAGGTAATCATTTCATCGGTTCTCAGTACACTGTATTTCATGTCATTCCCTCTTCTGCATTCTACGGGTAAATTATTACCGTCTAATGATAACGCATTAGCGTGCTAAAGTCAACAGGTTTTCCACCTTTATTTTCCCTGTTTCTTCCATAGTAAAAAAGAGGGGCGCTCCATGGGGAGCGCCCCTTCCGGCACAATGCTCAGTTCCAGTAATCGGTCTCGTAATCCAGCGCGATATCGGCCCTCTTGAAGCCCGTCACACCGCCGCTCTTGACCTGACGCTCGTAGTCACGCAGGGCGCGGTAGGCGTACTTGCCCAGATAGAGGATAACGGGCATATTGATGATGGTCATGCCGCCCATCAGCACATCGGCGATACCCCAGAGGAGGTCGGCGCTGAGACCGGCACCGACGAAGATCACAAGGGATGCCACGATGTAGATGCAGGTGTGCAGCACCTTACCGGGCTCGCGGCCCAGCAGGTAGTTGATGGTCTTATCCACATAGAAGAGGTTGCCCAGCAGCGTGGTGAAGGCGAAGAGGATCATGGCCGCCGTGACGAAGATGGGGCCAACACCGCCCAGCGTGGCACTGAGGGAAGCCTGCACATAGGAGGCAGCCTCGGCGCTGGTCTGGGGAGGGGTCACGCCGGAGCTCATGCACAAAAAGGCGGTGGCAGAGCACACCAGCAGCGTGTCGATGAACACGGACAGGGTCTGCACCAGACCCTGCTTGACGGGGTGCACCACATCGGCAGAGGCGGCGGCATTGGGTGCAGGGCCGACACCGGCCTCATTGGAGAACAGACCGCGCTTGATGCCCTGCATGACGCAGGAGCCGCCGAAGCCGCCGAAGATAGCCTTCACATCGAAGGCGCCCACAAAGATCTGACGGAAGATCTCAGGCAGCATATTGGCGTTGAGCAGGGTGATGACGATGGCCACCAGAATGTAGATGGCACCCATGATGGGCACCAGCAGGCTGGTGACGGAGATGATGCGCTTGCCGCCGCCCAGCAGACAGTAGCACACGAGGGCGGCGATGACAAAGCCGATGATCCAGGGAGTGACCTTGGCATCATAGAAGCTGTAGGTGGAGAAAGTGGACTGCAGGTTGTAGGAGGCCAGCATATTAAAGCCCACACCGTAGGTCAGCACCAGGAACACGGCAAAGACAAAGGCAAGGCCCTTGCCCTTGGTGGCGGCCTCGATGTACTGGGCAGGGCCGCCGTAGCAGCCGTCCTTGCCGCGCTTTTTGTAGATCTGGGCCAGGGTGCTCTCCACAAAGGCGGAAGCGCCGCCGATGATGGCGATGACCCACATCCAGAACACGCTGCCGAAGCCGCCCACACAGATGGCGGTGGCCACGCCGATGATGTTGCCCGTACCCACGCGGGAGGCGGTGGACACCATCAGTGCCTGGAAAGAGGAAACGCCCTTGCCGTTCTTCTCGGTGACGGCCCGGAACTGCTGACCCAGCAGGCGGAACTGGGCAAAACGGGTGCGTACGGTGAAGTACAGGCCCCCCAGCAGCAGCACAATAATCAGCACATAGCTGTACAGAGCATCATTGATGCCGTTGACAATGTTTGCGAACATATCTCTACCCCTTAACAAATTATTTACGGAAGTACTATAGCAGCAGATGGGTGAATTTGCAAGAAAAAACGAGAAAGCGCGCCTCATTTGCGCACAGAGTCAATGAACCGCCGGAACTCCTCGGTGCCCCAGATAACGGGAACGGGATAGAGGGGATTGGCCTCCTTTTTCGCCCATGTGACCATCTGCTCCACATCCTCGGCGCGGATCATGTCGAATCCGTCGGGCAGACCCATGGCGGCGTTGGTCTCCTCCATCCAGCGGATGAAGCCATTGGCCTTCTCCTCCTCGGTGGCACCCCCGATGCCGCACACATCGGCCAGTTGGGCAAGGCGACGGTGCGCCGCTGCGCCGTAGGCGCGCATCACTTTGGGCAGCAGTACCGCCATGGCAAGGCCGTGGGCAACGCCGTAGAGGCCGCCCAGCGTGTGGCCGATGGCGTGGACATAGCCCACACAGCCGCGGGTAAAGGCGCGGCCGGCATAAAATGCGCCACGCTGCATATTCTGCCGCGCCTCTAAATCGGAGCCGTCCGTATAGGCTACCAGCAGGTTGTCGTGGATCAGTTTCACCGCCTCTTTGGCAAGGTGATCCTCCAGCGATGTGTTGTAAGTATGATTGGTATAGGCCTCCACCGCGTGAGCCAGCGCGTCCATGCCGGTGGTGGCGGTGGTCTCAGGAGGCAGGCCCACCGTCAGCTCCGGATCGAGGACGGCGTAACGAGGGATGAGGAACGGATCGTTGATGGCGGCCTTGCGGTGGGTTTTCGAGTCGGTGATCCCCGCCGCAACGGTGGTCTCGGAACCGGCACCGGCCGTGGTGGGGATCGCCACAAAGGGCGGGATGGGACGGTGGACTTTCAAAAGGCCCTGCATCTGCGCCACCGCCCTGTTCGGATGCACCGCCTTGGCGGCAATGCCCTTGGCGCAGTCGATGCGGCTGCCGCCGCCGATGGCCACAATGGCACGGCATCCGTTGGCCCTGTAGGCCTGATACCCCACCTCCACATCGTCGGTGGTGGGGTCGGGGGCGGTATAGGTCTGCACCGTATAGCGGATACCGCAGGCATCAAAGCCATCCAGCATGGGCTGCACCTGTCCGCGGCGCATCATGCCTGCGCCGGTGACCACCAGCACATCGTTGATGTGCTTCTCCTGCAGGAATGCGCCCAGTTCCCGGATCTTACCGGCACCCTCCAGACAGTGGGGCATCCGATAGCCCATGAAATAATTGCCCACTTTCAGCACCGCCTGAAAGGTGCGGCACCACACCCGCTGGAAAACAGATGCCATAACCGTATCCTCCTTGTCTGTCTTCATAGTCAAACAGTATACTACATTTTTCGCCGTCTGCAAAGGCAGAAGGGCCATTTCTCACATTTTCCCCTTGCAATCGGGAAACAGTGCCGTTATGATAGGCAGAGAATGATACAATAAGTTGAGGAATTCCTATGATACACGCCGAAAATCTCTCCTTTGGATATACCAGCAACGATCTGTTTCACAACATCTCCTTCACCCTGGAGGAGAACTGTCACTGCGCCCTCATCGGTAGCAACGGCAGCGGCAAGACCACGCTGTGCAATCTCATCCGCAATCCCGAGGCCTTCACCTTCGACGGCATTCTGGCGCCGGAGGGCGCCGGCCGCATAGGCTATGTCAGCCAGTTCGCCATCCGGGAGGGTGACCAGTCCGTTACCGTCTACGACTACCTCTGTCAGGACTTTCTGGCTCTGGAACAGGCCATCGGCGATGTGTGCGCCGAGATGGCCGAGACGGAGGACATGGATGCCGTCATGGAGCGCTATCAGGCGCTGCTGGACGAGAGCGACGCGGTGGATGCCGACAACTGTGAGTTCAACATCCGCCGTCAGCTCCATCTGGCAGAGCTGGAGGGCAAGGAGGAACTGGCACTTTCCGCCCTCAGCGGCGGCGAGCTGAAGCTGGTGCAGATCATCCGCCAGATGCTGCGCCGCCCCGGTCTCCTTATCATGGATGAGCCGGATGTATTTCTGGACTTTGAAAACCTCAACGGCCTTCGTGACCTCATCAACGACTATCGCGGCACGCTGCTGGTCATCACCCACAGCCGCTATCTCCTCAACCACTGCTTCGACCGCATCTGGCACTTGGAAAACGGCGACCTGCAGGAGTTTGAGGGCAACTACAACCAGTATAGCTGCTCGCGGCTGCAGAAGAAGATCGACATGCAGATCGCCGCACTGGCCAGCGAGGAGGAGATCCAACGCATCACCGAGCTGGTGGAGCGCCTCCGCGACGAGGCCAGCGAGGTGGCCGAGGCCCAGCGGGGCCGCACCCTCAAGGGCAAGGTCAGCTACTTAAACCGCCTCCTGAGCCGCCGGATCAAGGCCCCCTTCGTGGAGATCCGCCAGCCCCGGATCACACTCCCGGAGGTGGAAGTACCCGAAGAGCCCGCAGAGCTGCTGCGCGTGGAGGACTACACCCTGTCCTTTGAAGATACCCTCCTCGAGCGCGTCTCCTTCTCCGTCCATTCCGGCGAGAAGGTGGCACTGGTGGGTGCCAACGGTACGGGCAAAACCTCCATGCTCCGCGAGATCTGGCACAATCAGCACGAAGCCATCCACTTCTCCGCCGATGCCGTCCCCGCCTTCTTCTCCCAGCCCCACCCCGAGATCCCCAAAGAGGGCAACACCGTCTATGAGGAGTTCTTCTCTCTGGGCTTTGATACACGGGAGCAGGTGGAGGACTATCTGCAGAACTACTGCTTCGACAGCGACAGTCTGGGCCGCAGAGTGGGCCAGCTCTCCGGCGGCGAGAAAAATCTCCTGCAGCTGGCCAAGCTGGCAGCATCGCAGGCCAATCTCCTGCTGCTGGACGAGCCCTCCAGCCATCTGGACACCTTTGCCCAGCTGGCGTTGGAGGAGGCCATCGCCCGGTACAAGGGCGCCGTTTTCATGGTCAGCCACGACTTCTACACCATCGTCAACTGCGCCGACACCATTTTGCTGGTGGAGGACGGCACCGTCCGTCCCATGAGCGGCCGCGCCTTCCGCAAGATGATCTACAAAAAGCACTTCAGCCGCGACTATCTGGAGCTGGAGGTGCAGAAAAAGGATTTGGAAAAGCGCATTGCGCTGGCACTGGAGGCGGGCGAGTGCGTAGAGGCCCAACGCCTGTGCGACAGGCTCTCCGCCACCGTGGAGCAGATGCAGCAGGGATAAATCATTGCAACAAAAAAGATGACCGCTGTGGCGGTCAGCTTTTTTGTTGCATCTTCGGTTATTCCGCTCGATAGCGTGCAAATGGTTTCTGCTATATGGAGCAGCCCAGAGCAGCCAACTTCCACACAGGTCGTGTCGAAGTTCGCTTTCAAAAAACAAGGCACTAACTTTTTACGGTTAGTGCCTTGCTTAATGTTATCTTCAGCGTTTATGCTCTTGTATCAAACAGAACGGAAATGGTGGTTCCCTTGTCCAGTTCGCTCTCCACGGTGATCTTGCCGTGGTGGTACTGCACGGCGTGCTTCACAATGGATAAGCCAAGGCCGGTGCCGCCGGATTGCTTGGAGTGGCTCTTATCCACACGGTAGAACCGCTCAAACACCTTGTCCTGATGCTCCGGCGCAATGCCGATGCCGTTATCGCTGACGCTGATCTTGACAGCCCCCTGCTGCTCGGCTACAGAAACCGTTGCCAATATCAAAGATACCGTTTACCGCCAGTGCACCGTCATAAATCATGATACCGGTCCAGCCGACAAGTTGGATGATGTTCAGCGCGGAGAAGAGCAAAGCCCCCTTGCTGCCGAAGCTCATCTTCGTTGTTTCCATTGCACTCTTGCGAACTTTGCCGCCAATGAGACCGGCAAAAAAGAGCATTGCACAACCAATGATGTGGCCGATCAATATGGCAAGCAAGCCTTTTGAAAAACCGAGAGGGGCGAAATAGTGCCGGTCAGGATCTCAGCGATAGAGACCGCAGCGCCGAACCAAATGAGTCCGTTTTCAAAAACGGATGTGCGTCTTTCTTTCATTTCACTCCGCCTCCTTTGCATAGTTTCCCTGCAGATCAAAGTTGTGCATCATCGGGCCTGAGCCCTGTCCCAGATCGAGCATTGCCGCCAAAGCACCGGAAATATAGTCTTTTGCTCTTTGCACGGAGGCGGCAAGCGAGAAGCCCTTGGCAAGATTGGCGGCGATGGCAGAGGAGAGGGTGCAGCCTGTTCCGTGGGTATTGGGGTTGTTGATGCGCCTACCCTCAAACCACACCAGCTCACCGTTTGCATACAAAAGGTCGTTGGCATCGTTGATGCTATGACCGCCTTTGAGCAGAACGGCGCAGTGATAGCGCTGTCCCATGTCCTTTGCCGCAGCCACCATATCCTCTTTCGTTTCAATGGTCAGCCCGGAGAGGACCTGAGCTTCGGGAATGTTCGGTGTCACAAGAGTGGAAACGGGCAGCAATTCTTCGATAAGGGTCTCCACGGCATCGTTTTTCATCAGGGCAGAGCCTGAGGTTGCCACCATCACAGGGTCAATGACCACATTCTTTGCGCCGTAGTGCCCCAGCCGTTCCGCGATCACACGGATCAGCTGGCCGGAGGAGACCATGCCGATCTTCACCGCATCAGGGTAGATGTCCTCAAACACCGCGTCAAGCTGTTGTTTCAAGAAATCCGGTGTTGATTCTTGTATTGCCCTTACGCCGGTTGTGTTCTGCGCTGTCAGTGCGGTGATGGCACTCATGGCGTAAACACCATTCATGGTCATCGTTTTGAGATCAGCCTGAATACCGGCGCCTCCACTGCAGTCACTTCCTGCAATGGTCAATGCTGTTTTCATGTTCATCTTTTACTCCTTTCTTTTTTCAGCATCGTTTTTTATAGCGGCATAAGGTGGTGCCCCCAATAGGCCGCTTTTAAAATTAGATCAGTTGCAGTTCTTTCGCCCGATTTTTCAGCTCTTCTGCCGCTGTCTTGGGATCATCCGCTTTCATAATGGCGGAGACCACGCAAATACCGGCAATCGGGATGCCTGCAAGCACATCAATGTTGTCCTTATTGAGACCGCCGATGGCATTGACAGGGATCGGCACGGCATGACAAATATCACGGAGCGTATCGGTAGAAGTAAGAACGGTCTTTACCTTTGTGGTTGTGGGATAGATCGCACCCACACCGAGATAGTCTGCGCCTTGTTCGCAGGCTTCCTTTGCCCAAGGAACGGTTTTTGCAGTTGCGCCCACGATTTTATGATCACCCATCAGCTTCCTTGCAGTGGCAACCGGCATATCGCTTGCGCCCACATGAACACCTTCGGCATCCATGGCGAGAGCCACATCCACCCGATCATCGATAATAAGAGGCACATTGTATGCCTTGGTGAGGGCGTGTACCTTTTCTGCAAGCTCAATATACTCCCGCGTGGACTTGTCCTTTTCACGAAGCTGGACAAGGGTCACGCCGCCTTTCAATGCCTGTTCCACCCGATACAGGAACTCCTCTTCGGTGTAATGGGTACTATCCGTTACAAAATACAGACTTGCATCAAAATTTTTCATTTTCTTACTCCTCAGACATACACATAATCATTCAAAACCGGCTGCAAGCCCTCACCGGACATATCGCGGTACATGGCCTCAAAGCTGCGGTCATCGTCAATTTCGAACTGTTCATCACCCTTTGCGGCATCATCTTCCTTGCCGGTGTACTTGCTCTCGTGGTCTCCGATACCGGTAGATACGCCTGCGGAAACCTTGGTTGCGGCAATTTTTACGATGCCGTTTCTGAACGCTGCGCTTTCACGGGAGGATACGGTAATACCCACAAATGGCAGGAAGATACGGTAGGCGCACAGTACCTGACACAGCTGCTTTTCTCCCACATCAAGGGGGTTGATCTTGTCGTTATTGATGATGGGACGGAGTCTGGGGCAGGACAGGGACATTTCTGCATGGGGATACTTGCGCTGCAGATAATACACATGAAGTGCGCTTGCCAGAGCGTCTTTTCTGAAATCGGACAAGCCAAGAAGCGCAGAGAACGCCACGCCACGCATACCGCCTCGCAGTGCCCGCTCCTGCGCATCAAAGCGGTACGGCCACACACGCTTATGACCTAACAGGTGGAGGGTTTCATACTTGTCGGCATCATAGGTCTCCTGGAACACGGTCACATAGTCAGCGCCGCACTCGTGGAGGTACTTATATTCATCGGTGTTCACAGGGTAGATTTCCAAGCCAACCATGCGGAAATACTTTCTTGCCAGCTTGACGGCTTGCCCGATATACTGCACATCACTCCGGGCACGGCTCTCACCGGTGAGGATCAAAATCTCCTCCATACCGGAGTCGGCAATGACTTTCATTTCATGCTCGATCTCGGCCATATCCAGCTTCATGCGGTTGATATGGTTGTAGCAGTTGAAGCCGCAGTAAACGCAATAGTTCTCACAGAAATTCGCGATGTAGAGCGGGGTAAATAAGTAAACGGTATTGCCGAAATGCTTGCTTGTCTCCCTGCGGGCTTTCTGCGCCATTTCTTCCAGAAAAGGCTCTGCCGCAGGAGAAAGCAGCGCCTTGAAATCCTCAACAGAGCAAGTTTCGTGGTCGAGAGCTGCACGAACATCACGGGCGGTATAGATGGAGTAATCAAAAGAATTCATCTGAGACAGCACCTGCTGACAGACATCGGATTCGATGATCTCCATGCCCGGTAAATATTCCATGTGATTCTTACGACTGGATGGGTCTGTTTCCAGTCTGTGTTTTTTCTCCAGCGCCTCCGGTGACAGATGCTCGGAATCTACAAAGAATTGATTTTCCATGGCAGTTCTCCTCAATCACGCAGGAAGCCGGTCAGAGGATCGGAGGCAGAAGCACCGCGACTCAGCACACGGCCAAGACCGGACAGATATGCCTTTCTTCCCGCTTCGATGGCCTGACGGAACGCAGATGCCATCAGCGGCAGATCACCGGCAGTTGCAAGGGCGGTGTTTGCCATGATTGCGGCGGCACCCATTTCCATGGCTTCGCAAGCCTGAGAAGGTCGGCCGATACCGGCATCGACAATAATGGGCAGGTCGATTTCATCAATGAGGATCTGGATAAATTCTCTGGTTGCCAGCCCCTTGTTGGAACCGATGGGAGAGGCCAAAGGCATAATGGTAGCGGCACCGGCATTGACCATGTCACGGGCAGCGTTCAGATCGGGATACATGTAGGGCATGACCACAAATCCCTCGTTGGCGAGGATTTCCGTAGCCTTGATGGTCTCCTGATTGTCGGGCAGCAGGTACTTGGTATCACGCATGATCTCCACCTTCACAAAATTGCCGCAGCCAAGCTCTCTGGCAAGGCGGGCGATACGGACAGCTTCCTCTGCGTTTCTCGCACCGGAGGTGTTGGGCAGAAGGGTGATGCCTTCGGGAATGTAGTCCAGAATGCTCTCATGCTCCCTGGTGTTGGCACGGCGAACGGCAAGGGTGATAATTTCTGCACCGGCATCCTTGATGGCTGCTTCAATGAGCTTCATGGAATACTTGCCGGAACCCAAAATAAAGCGGGAATGAAATTCGTGGCCGCCAATGACCAGCTGATCGTTGTTCATCATCATATATCCTTCTTTCTTATACTTCATATTCGCCTGCGAGAATACGCAGGACGGTGTGGGCCTGATGTGCGGCGCACAGCATCACGCGAGGCGCTACCAGTCCAATGGTATCTGCCACATCGCTTGTCTCATCGCCGCAGAGATAAAACCGCTTCGTAACTTTTCGTGTTTTAATGGTGTTGGGCGTGTCCATACCGGCCATACCGGAAGCCGCGACGAGATAGCAATGGGGTAATTGCTCCAGGACACCGTTTACAAGCATGGCCTTGGATTCTGCATTGTCGAATGCTTCGCAGATGATATCCGCCTCTTTCAGGAGATCTGTGAAATTCTCTTCTGTGATCTTTGCTGTCACAGTTTGGACCTCCGTATAGGGTGCGATCTCTGACAGGTTTTCCGCAAGGGCATCTGCTTTATAGCGCCCGATTTGCGTTGCCTTGTATTGCTGACGGTGCAGGTTGGTAATGTCCACACGGTCAAAATCAATCAGCCGCAGTTTTCCGATACCGGCTCTCGCCAAAGCAATCGCGATATTGGAGCCCAGACCGCCTAAACCGCAAACAGCGACAGTTGCAGAGAAAAACCGCCGGTGAAGGTCGCACCCGTGGCGGTCGATCAACGCCTCCATCCATTCGTTTTTAGAAGGGATCAATCAACCACCTCCTACAAAACTAACGATTTCCAAGCTGTCGCCATCTTCGAGAACGGCAACATCGTACTGAGACTTACATACGATGTCGCCATTGCGCTCCACAGCGATTCGCTTGGGATCGTAGTTGGTTGTCGCCAGATACTCCGATACCGTCTTTCCGGCAATATCCAGTTCCGCGCCATTCACCTTTACCATGATTGCACCTCCAAAATAAAAATACGGGAAACCTCCGATTTGGAAGTTTCCCGTCACGCTCACAAAAGTCCCTACGTTGGCATTATCCAAATCAGGTATATGGGTCGAAGGCTACACCTTCCTCTCAGCCTGTACTACAAGCTCCCCTCGTATGAAATTGTAAAATAAAACAGGAGGCGATCCTCTTGGATGCCTCCTGTAAAAAATCCCTGTCTATGACTTCCTACGGCGGGATTATCCGCATCAGGTTATAGGGTCGAAGTTCGGTTACTTCCTCTCAGCCTGCATCCACAAGCTCCCCTGTATTTATTTTTTATCATTATACATCTACTTTTACAAAAATACAAGCTGTTTTCAAAAAACAAGAGTTTTCCCTGCCCATATTTCCGGTTACGGCAGCAGGCTTATCTCTAGAAAGAAAGCAATGATTGTAAGAAAGAAGCGTTCGAATGGTCTTCAACAGTATCACTTCGTAATTAGCGAAGTCTGTAACGCCATCCTTCAGTTTTACGCCTACATGTGCTATATATTTCATGGCGCGCATCCTTTCAGTGTTCATAATACAGAAAATCGAACTGCCCGGAGTCCTTGTTTAAAAGGATTCCGGGCAGTTGTAAGCCAATTGCAATTATTCTCTTAAAAATGTTGCCATTTTGTTGCCACAAACGGATTCAAAAGCGGGAAAATCCTTGATATTACAGGCTTTTTCCGACCTATGAAATTATTCCCACTCGATAGCGTGCAAATGGTTTCTGCTATATGGGGTGACTCAGATTCTCTCAGAGGCCCAAAATATATCGCTATTTTCTGTATTATACTGTTTTACCGCAGCATTTGGGGTCAAAGATGGGTCATCAGTTTTCAGGGAAATCAAAAATTTCGCCAGCACTTCTCGCGCATGAATTTCCTAATCTCGCCGTTGTCCCGATCTTCATAGTAGGCAACCAGCAGACCCTTGAACTCCGACACATGGCTCTCGGGAATCACCAGCAAGCCCTGTCCCTTGGAGATCATAAAGTGGTTGGCAAAGATTACCGCCGCCCGTTTGTTGCCGTCGTTGAAGACCTGCGTTTTCATACAGTAAAGGCAGAGGTTGATTGCGATGTCCAAGTCCTCGGCATCCTCTCGAAGGAGCGCTTCAATATTCTCCTTAACGACCGTCTCAATGGGCAGAGGCGGGATATAACTTGTACCACCAATAGCCACAGGGACACCACGGATACGACCACCGTCGGCATAGAACCCCTCGTTGACCAGTTTGGCAATGTGGCAGAGAATATCGTAATCGGTGCCGTAGCTGAGCACATCTTTGTCCAGAATGAACTCCCATGCGTGCTTCAGATTCAAAATCTTCTGCACATCCGTTGCGGTCACGCCGGACACAACACCGTTTTCAAGGATGTCCTCCGTCTGAGGAAACGTTGTGGCAACACCCTCCAGCACCGCTTGGTCATAGATGTTCGCTTTCATATTCGCTCTGGCGAAGTCGAGATTCAGCATCACACGGGGCGACAATTCCCTCTCTTCGTAGCCCAAAGTGGCTAGTTCTTTCTCCACCCTGCGGATATGCTTACGCAGCTCTCTGGCCTCTTTGGTGTTGCGGAGCAGCAGCTGATACAGTTCATCGGAATAGGCGTCCACATAGGTCGAGGTCAATCGGCTGCCGACACGCTTGCGTACATAGAGGTATTTCTGTCCCTCCCGATCCTTAATCTCCGGCGTACCCTCATACGGGATCAGGTTCAACCGCGCTTGATAATCAGCTTTCTGATGCAGCAATTCCTGAATCTTGGAGTAATTGTTTTCCATAGCAACCTCCTTGGGGAATTTTTCTTGATCATAGTATACAATAATGTTCCCCAAAACACAAGGGGATAGTCAGCTTTTTTGGGGAACTTTTTCTGCATTTACCTTATAAAAATTCCCTATAATAAAAATAAACCCGCGAAGTCGCCACTTACGGCTCCGCGGGCTGTTTCAAATTGCCCATTAAATCGGCGGCTGTTCACTCACAACAGGAAGATCTACTTGTAGTATAACTTCGACAAGCCGATGAATAGGTATCATTTCTTCATTGACAGTTATAGAAGTGATGCAGCCAACTTCCACACAGGTCGTGTCGAAGTTAGCTTTCAAAAAACAAGGCACTAACTTTTTACGGTTAGTGCCTTGCTTAATGTTATCTTCAGCGTTTATGCTCTTGTATCAAACAGAACGGAAATGGTAGTTCCCTTGTTCAGTTCGCTCTCCACCGTAATCTTTCCGTGGTGGTACTGAACAGCGTGCTTCACGATAGACAGACCAAGGCCGGTGCCGCCGGACTGCTTGGAATGGCTCTTATCCACACGATAAAAGCGTTCAAACACCTTGTCCTGATGTTCGGGAGAAATACCGATACCGGTATCCTGCACACTCAGCAGCACTTCACCGGGCTTCTGAACCACATTCACTTTCACACTGCCGCCGGGGTTGTTGTACTTAATTGCGTTGTCGCAGAGGTTATAAACGATCTCATACAGCAATCTACGGACGCCATTCACAACGCCATCGTCGCCGGTAACTTCCAGAGAAATATCTTTCAGCTTTGCGGCATCTGCCAGTGTCTCACAGACTTCCTCGGAAAGGACGCGGAGAGAAACCTCCTCGCGGGGCATTTCAGCGCCCTCATCCAGCTGGGACAGGCGAATAATATCGTCAATCAGCGTAACCAGTCTGGATGCCTCCTTGCGGATATGCCCCAAAAAGCGGGGGACATCTTCGGCTTTCACAATACCGTTCTCCATCAGTTCGGCAGAACCGATGATGGACTGCAGCGGCGTTTTCAGTTCATGGGACACATTGGCGGTAAACTCCTGACGATGCTTTTCTGCATTTACCTGCTCGGTAATATCGAACGCCAGAATGACCATGCCGTGATTGTTGCCGTCAGAATCAATGCGGCTCAGATCGAACTGATACTCTCTGCCGTTCTTCTTTGTGCGAAAATCGGCGTGTCCCTGTCCGTTGGCTTCCTCCAGTGCCATGCGCATATTCTGCTTGCGGTCGATGGTCAGGAAGTCTTCTCCAACACAGGAAGTACCTGCACCAAACAATGCCTTTGCCGCAGGATTGATGCTGACGATTCTGCCGGTGTTATCCAGAAGCACCAATGCTTCTTTCATGTTGCCGGTGATCTGCTCGAACTCATCCTGCTTGCGCTTCAAGGTCTGCATCTGGTATTTAATTTCCTTGTGCTGGGCATGGATGCGATGCAGCAGCGGAGAAAGTTCCTCGTAAGCTTCGTTCTCCATGGGCTTTTCCAGATTCAGCTTGTTCAGCGGTTCCACCACCCGCTTGGCCATGCGGTGCGCCAGCCATGCAGAAAGGGCGATGGCAATTCCAAGAACAATGACGATGGGCTGAAGCATACCAAGCACCAGAATAAGAGCTGTTGCTCTGCTGACAGAGATACGAAGGACAGTTCCATCGTTCAGGCGGGTGGCTTCATAAATGGTCTGTTCCGTCAGGGTAGAGGAATGGCGAGTGCTGCTGCCGCTGCCGGAAACAAGTGCTTCCTTGATTTCTTCACGGTCTGCGTGGTTTTCCATGGAAGCGGCATCTGCGTGACTATCAAAGATGACCGTACCATCAGCATCTACCCATGTCAGGCGGTATCTGTCAGAGTCCAGATTGTTGAGATAGCTTTTGCCGAGCTGCTGGGTTGCTTCTGCGGCTAAACTTAGCTCGTCTCTCAGCTGCGCTTCCTGCGTCGTTCCAAAATACTGATACAGCACGCCGGTAATGATAATTAGGCTCGCCATCAGAACGGCAAGTGCAACAGAGAGGATAGACTTAAAGATTTTACTTGTCATAGCCTACCTCCCAGCGATAGCCTACATTACGCACGGTTTCAATCATCTTGCCGTAGATGTCCAATTTCTGGCGCAATGTGCGGATATGGGAGTCCAAGGTGCGGGAGTCACCCATATAATCCAGTTTCCACACTTGGGAGAACAACTGCTCTCTGGTATAAACCATTCCGGGATGAGAAAGGAACATACGAAGCAACTCAAACTCCTTGTAAGTAAGCTGAACACGATTGCCGTCCACAGTGACGGTATGCTCGTCCAGATTGACAACCAGACCGCCCACCTTCAGCAGTTTGGACACCTGCTGGGGCTGACTGCGGCGCAGGACGGCTTTCACTCTGGATACCATCTCCATCATGCTGAAGGGTTTCACGATATAATCGTCAGCACCCAGATCAAGACCACGGATGCGGTCATATTCCTGTCCCTTGGCCGTGGCCATGATAACAGGGATACTGCAGAGTTCAGCAGATTCTTTCATTTTCGTCAGAATCTCTATGCCATCCATACCGGGGAGCATCACATCCAGAACAATCAGTTTCGGTTTTTCTTTCTTCAGAGTATTCCAAAAGGAACAGCCATCTTCAAAGCCTTTGGTTTCAAATCCGGCGGAATTCAGTGCATAGATTGCGATGTCACGGATGCTTGCATCATCCTCAACATACCAAATCATCATTACACCTCCTTGTGTGTACCTGTTACAGAATAGATCACCCACTCAGCAATATTGGTTGCATGATCTCCGATACGTTCAAAATACTTGGAAATCATCAGAAGGTCAAGTGCAAATTCGCCATCAGCGTGATTTTCTGTGATCAGAGAAATGATACCACACTTTACTCGGGAAAAATAGTCATCAACGACATCATCTTGTGCGATGACCTTCTGCGCAAGCTCCACATCCTTTTTGACAAAGGCATCCACGCTGGCGGTTACCATTTCGATGGTCTCACGAGCCATTTCCTCGATCAGCTCCATCCCCTCCATGGTGTGACCGTTCAGGAATGTAACGATCTCGGCAATATCCTCTGCCTGATCGCCAATGCGCTCCATATCGGTGATCATCTTCAGAGCCGCAGAAATCAGACGGAGATCTTTTGCAACCGGCTGTTGGTGAAGCAGGAGCTTCATGCAGCGGCCTTCAATGTCACGCTCCATCTGGTCGATAGAGCCGCTGTTTACTCTGACCTTTTCTGCCAGTGCCATATCGCCGGTAGTCAGTGCTTTGGCTGCGGATGCGATGGCCTCTTCGCACATAGCACCCATTTCAATAATTTCACGGTTCAGCGCAAAAAGCTGCTGATCAAATCTGTTTCTCATGTTCTTCTCCTTAACCAAATCTGCCGGTAATGTAATCCTCGGTACGCTGATCCTTGGGCTGAGAGAAGATGTCATCGGTCTTGCCCAACTCAACCAGCTCGCCCAACAGGAAGAACGCGGTGTGGTCAGACACACGAACGGCCTGCTGCATGTTGTGGGTCACCATGACGATGGTGTACTTTTCCTTCAGCTCCATCACCAGTTCCTCAATGCGGGAAGTGGAAATGGGGTCAAGGGCAGAGGTAGGTTCATCCATCAAAAGGACCTTGGGCTGCACAGCCAGTGCTCTTGCGATGCACAGACGCTGCTGCTGGCCGCCGGACATACCAAGGGCATTTTTCTTCAGTCTGTCCTTAACCTCGTCCCAGATGGCAGCATCCCGCAGCGCCCGCTCTACGATCTCATCCAGCTCCACACGGTTGGTGATGCCGTGGGTGCGGGGACCGTAGGCAATGTTATCGTAAATGCTCATGGGGAAGGGATTGGGCTTCTGGAACACCATGCCGATCTCCTTGCGGAGGTTGTTCACATCCACTTCGCGTGAGAAGATGTCGGTACCCTCATAGCGAATGTCGCCGGTGATCTTCACGCCGGGGAGCAGGTCGTTCATACGGTTCAAGGTTTTCAGGAAGGTGGACTTACCGCAGCCGGAGGGACCGATAAATGCGGTAATGCTCTTTTCGGGGATCTCGATATTCACATGTTTCAGTGCCTGATGATCGCCGTACCACAGACACATATCTTTTACAGAGATAATACTCATAAACTTCTCCTTTTTGCAAAGTGCTTCTGCACCAATGTTGCTGCAAAGTTGATCAGCACGGTCAGGACCATCAGAATGGCGGCAATGGCAAAGGCCACACCGAATTCGCCCTGTTCTTTTGCGTAGACGTAGAGGGCAACGGTCAGCGTTGCACCCGGCGCTGCCAAGCCATTGATCAGGCCGTTGAGGGCATGGGCAAAGCCAGCGGTAAAGAGCAAGGCTGCGGACTCACCAAGAATACGGCCAACGGACAGGATACAGCCGGTGATGACACCATCCACACAACCGGGAAGCACGACAGTACGGACAACACGCCACTTGCCCGCACCCAAACCA
>JAZTZR010000030.1:0-21638 GCA_045637545.1 Vescimonas sp.
GAGGCGGGTTCGACTCCCGTATCCTGCTCCAAAAAATAAACGCCCATGTGGGCGTTTATTTTTTTGGAATAGCAGCCATGGAGTCGAAGAGGGCGGGGGGCCCCAGACCGCAGCCAATATGCCGGTGGCATTTTGGCTAGCCCGCGGGAGACTCCCGTGCCTCTTCGGTTGATATTTTGACGGTAGTAGTTGGTTGAAATGTTCATATTTGTGTGGTATGCTTTGAAAAAATAGAAACTTTTTGAGGGGTGTGATGGCATGAAGAAACCAAGTCGCTTGACGATAGTTCTATTCGGGGCGTGTGCTGTGATTTGGACGGTCAGAGCAATTCTTGAAGTTGCCTATCAGACATATCACGATTCCGTCTTTTGGTTTGTGCTGAATGTCCTTTGCGCTGTGATTTGGATTGCGGCGTTTATTGTGAACTTGAAAAGATATCGCTCCCATAAAGAAGATAAAGAATGATTGGATTTAAAGTGAGTATCATCCCAAAAGGAGGCGTTCTATGATGACCTATAAACCTACCAAGCGGTTTATGACCCTCGCCATGGTGCTGGCGCTGCTTGTCAGTCTTGTCGTGACTGCGTGGGGCGACACGGGCCCCAAGCCCTCGGTGCGGGTCAGTTTTGAGAATATGGACGATGTTCTCTGCTACGGTACGCTCCTGTCAGAGCGGAAATCCACCGGCCCTTCCAGCGCATGGGACGGCGACCCTGACCATGCCCAGCACAGCGGCATGGAGGGTTACGGCTTTATGACGCTGGACGAGACCACATGGCAGAAGTTTGTGGACTACGAAGATGCCGATGGCTACTACTTCCTGCAGGAAGGTTGGCTGATCACAGAGGAAGAGGGTATCGCGTGGACTTACTATCCGCCCAACCCCTTTAAAATTCTGCTCTATTTCCCCGAGACGGATACCTTTATGACCAGCGGCATCTACGAGCGCTACGCTTTCGACAGCTATTTCACCGTGGATATGGAGCAAACGGATGAAAACGGGTTGCTGTTGGCAAAGCGAGACTACCGCTATGGGCCGGAGCTGCTGTCCTTCCTTGCCCGCGTGGTGCTGACCTTCGCCATTGAGATGGCGGTGGCGCTGGCCTTCGGTTTCCGGGAGAAAAAGCAGCTCCTGTTGCTGCTGGCGGTGAACGGAGGCACCCAGGTCATCCTCAATGCGGCGCTGAGCATCATCGACTACCATGTGGGCTATATCGGCTTTGTGCTGCTGTATATCCTCTTCGAAATGGTTGTTACCGTTATCGAGGCGGTGGTGTACGCCGCATATCTGCCCCGGTTCAGTGTACGGACCAGAAAGCGCTGGGTCTGCGTGGTCTATGCCATCGTGGCCAACTACCTCTCTTTCCATGCCGGACTTTTTATTGCCTCCCGGCTGCCGGGGATATTCTGAATCATGTAAAAACGCACCTGCCGGAAAAGGCAGGTGCGTTTTCAATGTGCTCAGATATCCTCAGCAAAGGCCTCGAAGTCATAGAGGGAGAAGCGGGCCAGATTGATGAGGATGACGGACAGATCCCGCTCCGTCATCTTGGGGTTATCGAAGAGAAACAGGGTATATAGCCCGATCAGGCTGGAAGAGAAGATGGTACAGGCGATGTCGGCGCTGGAGTTGTCGCCCTTTTCGGCGCGGAAGCTGCCGCGAAATGCCTCGGCGATGTTTTTCTTCCACTTGTAGGAAAACCGCGGGTCGCCATGCTTGCCCATGAGGGCGCGGATGGTGTCGCCGTTTTCGGTGAGGCAGCGCACCGTGGCGCGTGCCGACTCCAGAGGACGGCTTAGATCTCTTGAGCGGAAATCACAGGAGCGAAAGCTGTTGCACACCTCCCGCAGTTGGGACAGCACATCGTTCTCTACCGCCTCAAGGATTTGATACTTATCCTCGAAGTAGAGGTAGAAGGTGGACTTGGCAATACCGCAGGCCTTGCACAGGCTGCTGACGGTGATGCCGTCGATGCCGCTTTCGGCGTAAAGCGACATGAACACATTGCGGATGTGACGCACCGTTTCCTGCTTATTGAACTCGCGGCGGTTCAGTGTCATGATCAAAACTCCCCTTTTTCTGAAACTCCCTATAGTCGTATTGTACTACGCTGTGTCCGAATTTTGCAAGAACAAGTTAAAAATCGAACCATTTTCCTGAAAATGTCCAGCGAAAACACATTTTTGGTAGATATGTTCTTAACAAATGGAGGAAAAGGGGGTAGACTTAGGCCATAAACTCTCCAAGAAACAGCAGTTAAGAACTCTTTTCTCCTCAAAAAAACAACAGCGACACCGCAGTGGGGATTGCGGTGTCGCTGTTGTTTTTGCATAGGTTGACATTTCCGACTCAATCGCCGGGGAAGAAAATACCTGCCTCTTTGCGGGCGGCCTCAATGGTTTCAACGGTGGCGATGGTGGTTTCGAGGCGGGCGTATACGGCGTCGTAGTCCTCCTTCTGCAGCAGGCGGGTGACCTCCTGCACCTCGTAGTACCAGCGGTCCGGGTCGTCCTGTAGATTGACGGTCTCATCGCTGTGGCGTGTTACGGTACGGACGGAGCGGATACCGTTGGAGCCGCCCTCGATATAGATGTAGCCTTTTTCTCCCTCGATCTGGAAGAAGTTGACGCCCCAAGTGTCCTTGGCACCGGCGTTGGTGCTGACAAAACCGTTATAGGACATAGTCATCACGCCGGAAGTATCGCACAGGCCGGAGAAACAGTTGGGGTGATAGACGGCGCTGCAGGGCTTTCCGAACAGGAGAATGTTCAGCAGCACATTGTAGAAGTTAATGTCCATCAGACAGCCGCCGGCGTAGGCGGGATCAAAGATGGCGGGCACCTCGCCCCGCAGCAGGGCGTCATAGCGGGAGGAGTACTGGCTGTAGTTGCTCATGACCAGCTTGATGGGGCCGATCTTTTTCACCTCGTTTTGCAGTAGGGCGAAGTTAGGGAGGAAGGAGGTGGGGGCGGCCTCCAAGAGAAACAATCGGTGCTGCCGTGCAATTTCCGCCAGTTCCCGGGCCTGTTCCGCTCGTACGGTAAAGGGCTTCTCCAACAGAACATGCTTACCCTTTTCCAGTGCACGCTTGGCCTGCTCATAGTGGAGAAGATTGGGCGTGGCGATATAGACCAGGTCAATGGACGGATCGGCGAGGAAGGCATCCATGTCGGTATACACTTTTTTGCAGCCGTATTTCGCTGCCAGCGTTGCACCCTTTTCCTGACTGCGGGAATAGACAGCCTCCAGAGAGATCCCCTCCGTACGCTGTACATTGTCCAGAATGGAGTGGACGATAGTACCGGAGCCAATGGTGCCAAGTCTGATTGAATTCATGGTAAGATGCCTCTTTTCAAAATGAAATGCATTGATGGGAAAACAAGCACCGCCGCAGTAGACGGTGCTTGTTGAAAAGACGATCTTAGCCCCACAGGGAGGTCAGCATGGGGATGACCTGCTTTTTGCGGGACATGACGCCGGGGAGGAACACGGTGTTGTCCTTGGGTTCCACGGAGAAGGCATTGCGGATGGCATCGTCGCTGCCCAGATACAGCAGCTTTGTACCCTCCAGCAGCACATCCGTCAGCATCAGCATCACCAGATCGTAGCCGCTCTGCTTCTGCATACGGGTCATGGCGGCCATCAGCTCATCCTTGCGCTCCAGTACGCGGTCGGAATCGATGCAGGTGACCTGTCCAACACCGAGACGGTACTCGGCGATATGGAACTCCTTGAAGTCGCTGCGCAGCAGCTCTTCCACCGGCTTGTTGTCCGAGCCGCCCACAGAGAACAGCTCGCGGCCCACATCCTCAAGGGAGACATGGGCGATGCGGGCCATGCGCTCGGCCATGGCGATGTCGCGGGGTGTGCAGGTGGGGGATTTGAACATGACCGTATCCGAGAGGATAGCGGCGGCCATCAGTCCTGCCATATTGGGGGAGGGGACAACGCCGGACTCCTGATACATGGTGGCGATGATGGTGTTGGTGCTTCCCACCGGCTCGTTGCGGAAGTGGATGGGCTGCAGCGTCTGGATATCGGCCAGACGGTGGTGGTCGATGATGGTGCGGATCTCCGCCTGCTCGGTACCGGGCACTGTCTGGGACAGCTCATTGTGATCCACCAGCACCACCTGCTTGCGGCGGGGCTTGAGCAGGTGATAGCGGGACAGGGTACCCACTACCTGCTCGTTCTCGTCCAGAATGGGATAGCAGCGGTAGCGGCTCTTGAGCACTACCTCGCGGACATCGTCGATATAATCGTCCAGATGGAAGGAGATCAGCTCGCCCGTAGCACAGGGACGGGAGATGGGGATGGCCTGATAGATCAGGCGGTGGACGCGGCTGGCGTCAAAGGGGGTGGAGATGATACAGGTTTTCCCTGCGTTCTCCAGCCAACTTTCCTCGATCTCCGTCTGGCAGAGGATGAGGCAGGCCACCTGCATATCCAGTGCGCGGCGGATCATGTCCGGCTGGCTGCCGCACAGCACAATGCTGTCCTTGCTGTCAAACAGGAGATGTTCGCAGTTTTGAGGCAGAGCAATGGATACGCTGCCGCTGAGGCTGTCCACAAGATGACCGGCTTCACCTACGATGCGTCCTTCGATGACGCTCAGCAGGTTGAACATGGGAACCTCTTCCACCCTCGGATCGGAGATGGTGTTGAGACTGAATGTGGCGATATCGCCGGCGGAGAGCATACCGTAAAGCGTGCCGTCATCATTGACCACCGGCAGGGCGGAGATCTTCTGTGCGCGCATGGTTTTCCATGCCCGATCCATAGTGACGGAAGGACTGAGGGTAGGGGGGCGGTCGAAATCCAGATCCCGCACCTGTGTGCGCACATTGTTCAGGGGGCGGGGCGGTTCAAAGCCGAAGCGCTTAAGCATACGGTTGGTCTCGTCGCTGATGGTGCCCAGATGGGCTGCCACATAGCTGTGCTTGCCCAATGCATTTTTCAGTGCCGCATAGGACATGGCGGCGACAATAGAATCGGTATCAGGGTTGCGGTGGCCGGTAACATAGATCTCGTTCATGGCGAAGCACTCCTTTTCCGTAGAGTTAAACATGATGACAACATTATAATCCCAACCGCCCAGACAGGTCAACCGAGGAAAACATTTTTTAACGAATCCTCTTGACAAATCTGGACCAATCCTGTATTCTATAGATAGTTAGCGACGGCTAACTGTAATTGAAGTATAAGGAAGGTGTGACAATGGATCTGCGAAGTGCGCGCGAAGGCGTGGAGTATATCATCCGTTCTGTTGCCACGGGTGATAGCGAACTGGAGTCGTTCCTGTTCTCTCTGGGCTGCTACAGCGGCGAGCCCATTACGGTGATCGCACAGAGAAAGAGCAGTTGTATCGTGGCTGTCAAGGATGGCCGCTACAGCATCGACAAGCAGCTGGCCGGCGCCATCGGCATCTGAAATAAACAAGAATCAGCGGTGCGCCGCTGTATTTCTTACTCTAACGGTTAGCGTATGCTAACGAAAAACAGAAAGAGAACTCCCAAGGAGGAGATAACTATGAAAATTGCATTGGCGGGCAATCCCAACAGCGGAAAGACCACCATGTTCAATGCCCTGACCGGACGCAACGAGCGCGTAGGCAACTGGGCCGGTGTCACCGTGGAAAAGAAGGTGGCACCTATCAAAAAGAATTTGTACCGCGGCGCGGATTTGTTGGCTGTGGATCTGCCCGGCGCCTATTCTATGACACCCTTTACGGTGGAGGAGAGTGTGACCGCCACATTCATCAACGAGGCCAATCCCGATGCCATTATCAACATCGTGGATGCCACCAACCTCAGCCGCAGCCTGTTTTTTACCACGCAGCTGATGGAGCTGGGCATCCCCATGGTGGTGGCGCTCAATAAGAGTGATGTCAACGAAAAGCGGGAGACGGTCATTGATATCGCCGCTCTTTCTGCGGCACTGCACTGTCCCGTGGTGGAGACTGTTTCCACCGATACAGGCGACGCTGGCCTCCGTCAGGTGGTATCTGCCGCAGTGGCACGGGTAGGCGAGGTGCAGGTGGCCCCGTATCAGGCTGTTGAGCAGGAGATCACCGACAAGGAAACTGCCGAGAAGGCAGACCGCGCCCGTTTTGCCTTTGTCAACGAACTGGTTTCCCGCGTGGAGCGCCGCAAGGTGCGCAGTCATATCCGTACCCGACAGGATACACTGGACGATGTGCTGACCAGCAGATGGGCGGGTATTCCCATCTTCGCCGTAGTGATGTTCCTCGTCTTCCAGCTCTCTCAGGCGTGGGTAGGCCCCTGGTTTGCCGATCTGTTGGTTGGCTGGCTGGAGGCGGGACAGGAGGCTCTGCGCGGCCTGGTCTCCGGTGCCTCCGACATTGTGCAGGCACTGCTGATCGACGGTATCGTGGGCGGCGTCATTGCCGTGGTGGGCTTCCTGCCGCTGGTGATGGTGATGTACTTCCTCATGGCTTTGCTGGAGGACTGCGGCTACATGGCCCGTGTCAGCGTGGTGCTGGATCCCATCTTCAAGAAGGTGGGCCTTTCCGGCAAGTCCGTCATCCCCTTTGTCATCGGAACCGGCTGCGCCATCCCCGGTGTTATGGCCTGCCGCACCATCCGCAACGAGCGTGAGCGCCGCGCCACTGCCATGCTGGCGCCCTTTATGCCCTGCGGTGCCAAGCTGCCGGTTATTGCCCTGTTTGCCGGCGCTTTCTTCGAAAATGCCGGCTGGGTGGGTACACTGATGTATTTCTGCGGCATCGTGCTGATCTTCTTCGGTGCGCTGCTGATCAACTGCATCACCGGCTCCCGCTTTGCCAAGTCCTATTTCATCATTGAGTTGCCGGAGTACAAGGTGCCCAGTTTCAAGCGTGCGTTCCTGTCCATGTGTTCCCGCGGATGGACATTTATCGTCAAGGCGTTCACCGTCATCCTGCTGTGCAACACGGTGGTGCAGGTGATGCAGAGCTTCAACTGGAATTTCCAGCCCATCGCTGAGGGGGCGGAGAACACCTCCATTCTGGCCTCCGTGGCCATGCCCTTTGCCTATGTGCTGATCCCCATCGTGGGCTATCACGCATGGCAGCTGGCGGCCGCTGCCGTCACCGGCTTTATCGCTAAGGAGAATGTGGTGGGTACGCTGGCGGTGTGCTATGGTCTGTCGGGCATGTTTGACCTTGAAGAACTGTCCATGCTGGAAGGTGCCGGTGTGGAAGTGGCTGCCGCGTTCGGCCTGACCAAAGCCGCGGCGCTGGCCTATCTGATGTTCAATTTGTTCACGCCTCCCTGTTTTGCCGCCATCGGCGCCATGAATTCCGAGATGAAGAGCGCTAAGTGGCTCTGGAGCGGTATCGCCCTCCAGTTTTCCATCGGCTTTACTGTGGCATTTTTTGTCTACCAGATCGGTACACTGCTGACGGTGGGCGCTGTGGGTGCGGCCTTCGTGCCGGGCCTTGCTGTGGTGGCGGTAATCGCTGCCATCGTGGCAGTGCTTATCGTTCGTGCCAACCGCACGGCTGACAGAACTGCCCGTGTATTTGTAAAAGAATAAGGAGAATCAACTATGACGGATATCATTGTGATCGCCGCCGTGGTGGTGATCGCCGCACTGGCTGCCGGATATATCATCCGCGCCAAGCGTCGCGGCAAGAAGTGTATCGGCTGCCCGGAGGGTGGTTCCTGCAGCGGCAGCTGCGCAGGCTGCGACTGTGAAAAAAGACATTGAGTGATGCACTCCGTGTATTGTTTGTGTTGTTTTCTAACGAAAAAGACCGTTTCCCGAAAGGAGACGGTCTTTTTCTGTGGATTTCGTGCGGTTTTGCATTAGATTTCTCTTTACAGAGCGGATTTTATCGGATATAATAATGCAGTTAATGAAGAAAACGCGAAAAGGAGAACAATCACGATGGCCGTTATTGAATACGACGAGTATAAACAGAAACTGCTGGCCCTTGAGCCCATGCTGGGCGAGCTGGAAAAGGCATTGGGCATTGCCAAGGCCCGCGAGGAGTACGAGGCGCTGCAGAAGGAGACGGAGGCCGAGGGCTTCTGGAACAATCTCGAGCGCAGCCAGACTGTCAGCCGCCAACTCAAGCGTCTGGAGAATAAGATCAAGAAGCACGATCGCCTTGTCTCTGACTGGGAGGACTGCCTGACTCTGTGCGAGATGGCACAGGAGGAGGACGACGCTTCTTTGCTGCCCGATGTTACCGAGGGCTATGAGACGCTGGAGAAGGAGATGAACGAGCGCCGTCTCGCCGCCCTCCTCAGCGGTGAGTACGATGCCAACAACGCCATTCTCACCTTCCATGCCGGTGCCGGCGGTACCGAGGCACAGGACTGGACCGAGATGCTCTACCGTATGTATACCCGCTGGGCCGAGCGTCACGGCTATACCTATCAGGTGCTGGACTACGAAGCCGGTGAAGAAGCGGGCATCAAATCTGCCACCATCTCCATTGAGGGCGAGAACGCCTACGGCTATCTCAAGAGCGAGAACGGTGTTCACCGCCTCGTGCGTGTCAGCCCCTTCGATGCCAACGCCCGCCGCCAGACCAGCTTTGCCGCTTTGGAGGTCATGCCTGAGATGGACGACGACAGCGAGATCGAGATCCGTCCCGACGAGATCGAGATGCAGGCCTGCCGCTCCTCCGGTGCCGGCGGTCAGCACATCAACAAGACCTCCTCTGCCGTGCGTCTGACCCACCTGCCCACCGGCATCGTGGTGTTCTGCCAGACCGAGCGCAGCCAGTTCCAGAACCGTGACAACGCCATCAAGATGCTCAAGGCCAAGCTGGCTGAGCTGAAGCTGCAGCAGCAGGCCGAGAAGATCAGCGATATCAAGGGTGTGCAGATGAAGATCGAGTGGGGCAGCCAGATCCGCTCCTATGTCTTTATGCCCTACACTCTGGCCAAGGATACCCGCACCGGTTATGAAATGGGTAACATTCAGGCCGTGATGGACGGTGATATCGACGGCTTCATCAACGCCTACCTGTCCATGAAGGCCAACGGCGAGCTGAAGTAAACAACTGTAAAGAAAATCCCACCCTCGCGGGTGGGATTTTTTGTTTATTCAGCGCTGTCTTTTTCTTTTTTCTTCAAGCGGAAGATAGGCTTACCGCTCTTGCGGCGGCGGATGGTGCGGATCACCACAATGACGATCACAATGATGACTGCCAGCCAGAACCAGCTGTAGGCCAGCCACACGGCGAAGTTCTGTGCGGTGCGTCCGATGGACTTAAGACCATCGAGGAAGGACTCGCCCAGACGGTCACCGAAGGTGACGGGGGCTTGACCCTGTCCCGAGAGCTCATAGACCTCACTGAGGGACATGTACACCGTGGCGTAATCCACCAGAGAGTCGTAGGTGCGCAGAGTACCCGTCAGATTCTCGATGGTCCACTCCGTTTCGGAGATGGCACTCTCAATGGTGATGATGTCCTCCATGGACTCGGCTTTGGCCAGCAGCTCCTGCAGACGCGCCAGCTTGGTCTGTGCCGTCACGAGGCGGGACTGGGTATCGTAATAGCTCTCGGTGATGTTGTCGGCACTTTCGTTCTTGTAGACCAGATGGCACAGTGTACCCATCTGGGTGCAGAAGGCTTCGAACTTTTCGGCCGGCACGCGCACCGTATAGTCGGCGTAGCGGTAGCCGGAGGAGCGGTTGGAAATGCTGCGCTGCTCAAAATAGCCGCCCATCTCCTTCACCAGTGCGGAGATGTCGGCGTCTGCCTGTTCAAAGGCCAGCGTCTGCAAGTCCATGTTGGCCCGATAGACCATTTTGGCATCCTTCAGCGCGTTGACGGTGCCGCCGTCGGTGGTGGAAGAGTACTGCTCAAAAGCGCCGTTTTGCATTTCGGCCTCTTCCTTGTAGTCCTCCATGGGTGCGCCCCCTGCGGTGAAGCCCATATCCATATCCGCTGCAGCATCGTCACTGTAGAGCATATCCATGGTGGCGTTTTCAACGGGAGCTTTGGCGCCGCAGCCGAAGAGCATGAGCACCATCATCAGTGCAAGAATCGCAGCTAAAACTTTTTTCATGGTCAATTCCTCCTTTTTTCTGTGGCTATTTCATCAATCTAAATCGCTCATTACGCCCATGAACAGGGGCGTCATCGAGCCGGTTTCCACGATCAGATACACAAAGGGGCGGTCGAGAATGATCTCAACAGGCGGTTCCTCCGAGGGGGCGGCAGCGGCATCGTTGACCTCCACGGCGGTAGCGGCACCGGCCTTGGTGCCCTGCGGCGTGACGGAAATGGCCGTCTCATGGAGCACGCGGCTGACATAGAGGTTGCCCATGGTGGAACTGCCCATGGCCGTCAGGTCGGCATCGTCCTCGTCAAAGAGGTCGGTCATCCCCATGGTTTTCAGAGTATCGCTCAGCTCTATGGAGGAGTCCTCCTCAAACTGGGGGATGGCGGCGATCACATCCCGGTAGCTGTGGTTTTCCAGCGCCTCACAGAGGTCGGCGGCGGTGAGAGAGGCTACATAGTCCTTCACATTCTGTCCCTCCTTGGGGAGGAGAGCGGCGAAGGCATAGTCACCGCCGCGGTAGTATTTTAAGAAACCATCGGCATCGTTGGAGGTGATGTAGGTGTGCTCTGCCGAATGGAGGAAGTCCACCGTTTCAAATTCACCGTCTGCTTCGGTGAATACCCCCTGTCGAACCTGCCCGGGTTGATATTTCTCCTGCCATTCCGCCTCAAAACCCAAGGCGTTCACCAGATAGATCGCCGCCAGCGGGGAGATTTCGTCCAGGATCTCATCGATCATGCCATCGGTGTGCTCGCGGACGAAGTTGTTAATATCGCGGATGGTGGATTCGTCAAAAGGTGCGGCGTAGGCGGGAGCTTGGTAGTAGTCAGTGACGGATTGGAGGAAGCTCTCGTTGATCATCAATCGGTCTTCTTCATCTCGCAGCCACAGTGCGTTGGCCAGGTGGAACTGCCCTTGGTGTTCTTCGGTATCTTCCAACAGCCATGTGAGGAAGGTGTTCCAATCAGCCACGCTGCCGTGGAGGACATCTTCCATCTGCTCCAGTGTGTTGCCCGCAGCACCGTTCATGGTCATGGCAAGGGCATAGAGAACGGAGAGGGGAGAGACGAGCCCCTCATCCTCATCCTGCAAGTGGTGCTGCAGCAGGGCGAGGCCCAGTGCGGTGGTGGCACCGGTACCGTTGTAGCCAGGTGTCGTATAGCCTAAGTCATTGCGGCTTTGGGCGGTATAGGTCGCTGTCAGTTCGTGGGATTTTTTGCTGACACCGCTCTGTCCACAGGCGGTGAGGGAAAAAACCATGGCAAGAGATAAAATCAAAGCAAGAAACCGTTTCATCGTGAGCCTCCTTTTGTGGGGTGCGCTGTCCTTTTGGTGAGTCACTTACCCTTTAGACGGCAGCAGTAAGAGAGAAGTTCCTGTAAATGTGAAAAAATTTCCGCATAGCGTCCTTTTTGCCTGCATACAGTGAAACGGCGAGAAGGAGTGATGCCCTATCAAAGAGAATCTGGAACAGCGCTCGGAGATGCTGGCGTTGTATCTCATCGAGAATCACGCGACGGTGCGCTCCGCCGCGAAGAAATTCGGCATCAGCAAATCCACTGTACATAAGGACATCAGCGAGCGCTTACCCCTGTGCAACCGCCCACTGTGGCTGCAGGTCAAGGCGCTTTTGGAGGAGAACAAGGCCCAGCGCCATATCCGCGGTGGCCTTGCTACCCGGCGTAAATACAAAGGCGCATAAAGCAGCAAAAATCCACCCGAAAGGGTGGATTTTTGTATTTATTTTCCGTGATAGAGCCGCTTGATCTCGTACTTGGGCTCGCAGGAGACATTGATGCCCAAACGGCGGTAGAGCTTGATGTCCTCTTCGGAGATGATCACCGAGAAGTGGGCATCACACCCCTTCAGGGCGGGCAGATGCTTCTCCACCATGGCGGCCAAGGGGTTGGTCACGCCGGAGATGGCCAGTGCCAGCAGTACCTCGTCGGAGTGGAGGCGGGGGTTATGGTGGCTGAGATAGGTGGTCTTCATGCGGCTGATGGGCTCGATGACGGAGGCAGGGATCAGCTCCAGCTTCTTGTCGATGCCCGCCAGATATTTCAGTGCGTTCAGCAGCAGTGCCGACGATGCACCCAGCAGAGGCGTGGTCTTGCCGGTAATGACGGTGCCGTCATGGAGCACCAGAGCACCAGCCACCGCGCCGGTATCCTCAGCCCGCTTCAGGCTGGCGGCCACAGCGGGACAGTAGTCGGCGGTGACGCCGGCCTGCTGCATGACCATCTCCAACTTGTAGATCAGGGTGTCGTCGCACTTACCCTTGACGCGATCCACCGCGCCGGTGTAGTAGCGGCGCAGGATCTCCAGACGGCTGGCGTCCTGGCAGACGGCGTCGTCGATGATGGCGTTGCCCGCCATGTTGACACCCATATCGGTGGGAGATTTGTAGGGGGACTCGCCGTAGATGCGGCGGAAGATGGCGTTGAGGAGAGGGAAGACCTCCACATCGCGGTTGTAGTTGACGGTGGTCTCGCCGTAGGCCTCCAGGTGGAAGGGGTCGATCATGTTCACATCATTGAGGTCGGCGGTAGCAGCCTCATAGGCCAGATTGACGGGGTGCTTCAGGGGCAGGTTCCAGATGGGGAAGGTCTCGTACTTGGCATAACCTGCATTGACGCCCCGCTTGTGCTCGTGGTAGAGCTGGCTCAGGCATGTGGCCATCTTGCCGCTGCCGGGGCCGGGGGCGGTCATGACGATGACAGAGCGGGAGGTCTCGATGTACTCGTTGCGGCCAAGACCCTCGTCGGATACCACATGGGCAACATCCGAGGGGTAGCCGGCGATGGGGTAGTGCTTGTAGCTCTTTACCCCCAGTGCGGTGAGACGCTTGATAAAGGCATCGGTATTGGGCTGACCGGCGTAGCGGGTAATGACCACGCTGCCCACGAAGAAGCCCAGTGAGCGGAACACATCGATCAGGCGCAGCACATCGTCATCGTAGGAGATGCCCAGATCGCCGCGGAGCTTGTTCTTTTCAATATCGCTGGCGCAGATGGTGATGATGATCTCCACCTCATCGCGCATGGTCTCCAGCATCTTGATCTTACTGTCGGGCTTGAATCCCGGCAGCACGCGGGAGGCGTGGTGGTCGTCAAAGAGCTTGCCGCCAAACTCCAGATAGAGCTTGCCACCGAAGCGGGCGCGGCGCTGACGGATGTGCTCGGCCTGCAGCTCCAGGTATTTCTCATTATCAAATCCGATCTTCAAATCCAATACACCCCCAGTTTACAATACAGTGGACATTATACCGCATTCTTCCCTGTTAGGAAAGAGAAAAAGATAAAAATCGGGCAAGAAATGATGTAGAAAAAGCAGTGCAAAATTTGGCAAAACCACCCGTTGCTTTTTTCTCCGTAACAGGGTATACTGAACGATACACCCCTATTTTCCAAGGAGGTTTTTTAATGAACGGTTTCCGTTTCCACATCATGTGGCGTCGCGTCAACGAGGAGGAATTCCGGGATTTCTTCCAGACCAACGATATTTACGAGGCAAAGGATTTTGCCATGCGCCTTGCCTTTGAAGAGACCAATGTGGTCTATGTGGAAGACACCAAGCTGGGTGAGCGCGTCCGCGATTTTGATGCGGAAAAGTATCGGGTATAACATAATTTTCGTCACCTCTGCCCACACTAGGGCAGAGGTGATATTTATGGCCAAAAAGAAGCGGGAGGGGTTGCCCTACGATGCCACTCCCGACATTCATCAGTTCTCCTCGCCGCCGGAATCGGTGGGGGAACTTATCAATATGTACGGCACCTATAATGTACAGCGAACCAACGACAGCGACAATCTTTTCCCCTTGATCGCCCAGGGGCTGCCTGCCCAATGGAAAAACATGGCACTGGGGAAACAGGCGCTGGAGGAATATGAGAAAAAAGAGAAGTAAAGACGGGGCGAAAGCCCCGTCTTTTCCTTGTGGACAAAAAGGACAAAAAAGTTCTGTTTCTTTATGCATTTAAAGTGCGGATTGGAAGTATTTACAAAGAAAAGCCCCAAAAATAGTAAGAAACCCTAGTTGACTATTATGAAACAAGATCTTATAATAAAAACAAACTGGTAAGACCAGTTAGTTTTGTCGCGCCCATAGCGCAGAAGGGAGGCTTACCGTATGGATGCGATCTATACGCTGGGCATTGATATCGGTTCTACCACCTCCAAATGTGCCCTTTTAAAGGATGGCACAGAGCTGGTAGCAACGAGTCTGCAAAGCGGCGGTTTGGGCACCGGCGGTCCAGAGGAAGCCTTGGAAGAACTGTGGCAGAAAAGCGGCCTTTCCCGTGGAGCTATGGCCCGTGTGATTGCTACCGGTTACGGGCGGAAAAATTTCCGCAGTGCAGACGGTGAGATTAGCGAACTGACCTGCCATGCACTGGGCGGGCGGTTTATCTTCCCGGATTTGCGTACTGTTATCGATATTGGCGGACAGGATGCCAAGATCATTTCTCTCACGGCAGACGGCCGTATGAGCAATTTCATTATGAATGACAAATGTGCTGCCGGCACGGGCCGTTTTTTGGAGGTCATGGCCAATATCCTCCGCTTGGATATTGACGACTTGGGCCGAATCGCAAATGAGAGCAACAACCCTGCACCCGTTTCCAGCACCTGTACGGTGTTTGCCGAGTCTGAGGTCATCAGTCAGCTGGCCGGCGGTGTCTATCGCCCCGATCTGGTGGCCGGTATCTGCCAGAGTGTGGCTACCCGCGTAGCTGCCCTTGCCCGTCGCGCAGGTGTGACGGAGCGTGTGTGTATGTCCGGCGGCGTGGCCCGCAATGAGGCGGTGCGCCGCTATATGGCCGAGGCACTGGGTGTGGAGATCTCTTATGATCCGTTGGCCCAGCATTTTGGCGCCATCGGTGCTGCGTTTTATGGATGGCGGCAGTCAGAGCAGTGTTACTTTGGTAATTTCTTATAATTTTTATATTTTGAGGATAGAGAAAACAACAAGGAGGAACCGTTATGGCAGAAGAAGTCAAGAAGGCACCCAAGCCGGTGGATCCCAATTCCGCCAAGTACAAGCTGGGTAAAATCGCCGCCGATGCCTACACCGATGCCTTCCAGGCAAAGAAGGAAGGCAAAGTTGTGGCATGGGTCTCCAGCAACTTCCCCGTTGAGATTCCCGAGACGCTGGGAATCGCCACTGTGTACCCCGAGAACCAGGCAGCCGGTATCGCCGCCCGCGGCGCCGGTGAGCGCATGTGTAATGTGGCAGAAGCTGATGGCTATTCCAACGACATCTGCGCCTATGCACGAATCTCTTTGGCTTACGCTAAGCTCAAGGAGTGCCCCGAGCAGGAAGTGGCCATGCCCGATGTGGTGCTGTGCTGCAACAACATCTGCAACTGCATGATCAAGTGGTATGAGAATCTGGCACAGGATCTGGGTGTGCCCATGCTGATGCTGGACATTCCCTTCAACCCCGACTATGATGTGCCCGATTCCATCATCGAGTATGTCTCTGCTCAGTTCTGGGATATCGTTGCCCAGCTGGAGAAGCTCTTCGGCCTGAAGTGGGACGACGATAAGTTCCAGGAAGTGACGGGCTTCTCCTGCCGCGCCAGCCGCGCATGGCTGGCCGCCACCGCCTGTGCCAAGTACACCCCCTCTCCCTTCAACGGCTTCGACCTGCTCAACCACATGGCCGTTATGGTCACCGCCCGCGGTAAGCAGACTGCCGGTGAGGCTATGGAGACGCTGTACAAGGAGTATCTGGACAACCACGCCAACGGCACTTCCACCTTCCGCACCGAGGAGAAGTACCGCATCATGTTCGAAGGTATCGCCTGCTGGCCCTACCTGCGCGTGACCTCTACAGGCCTCAAGTCCCGCGGCATCAACATGGTCACCACCATCTACGCCGACGCTTTCGGCTTCGACTACGACTCTTTCGAGGGTATGATCCGTGCCTACTGCGCCGTGCCCAATGCCATCAATCTGGAGAAGGCCCGTGACAAGCGCATCAAGCTGTGCAAGGACAACAGCGTGGAGGGCCTGCTGGTCCATACCAACCGTTCCTGCAAGCTCTGGAGCGGCTTCATGTACGAGATGAGCCGCCAGATCGGTGAGGCCTGCAACATCCCCGTCACCAGCTTCGACGGCGATCAGGCCGATCCCCGCAACTTCTCCGAGGCACAGTACGACACCCGCGTACAGGGTCTGGTAGAGATCATGGATGAGAACAAGGCTGCGAAAGGAGCGATGTGACGATGACCTATACTGAGATTTTCAATAAGCTCCACGAGGTAGCTTTGAACCCCAAGGCACAGATGGATGCTTACCTTGCCGCCGGCAAGAAGGTGGTGCTGTGCGCCCCCGTATATACCCCCGAGGAGATCGTCCACGCCATGGGCTTCATCCCCATGGGCGCATGGGGCGGCGACACCGAGCTCAACCGCGCCAAGGAGTATTGCCCTGCGTTCCTGTGCTCCATTGCACAGTCCATCCTGGAGCTGGGCATGACCGGCGTGTATGACGGCGCCAGCGCCATCATCATCCCCTCTCTCTGCGACACCCTCAAGACTTTGGGTCAGAACTGGAAATATGCGGTGAAGGATATCCCCTTCATCCCTATGACCTACCCTCAGAACCGCAAGCCTGCTTTTGGTGTCAAGTTCACCCGCGCCGGCTACGAGCGCGTGGCCGAGGAGCTTGCAAAGCTGGGCGGCAAGCTGGATAACGATGCCCTCCGCGCCTCCTGCGAGGTCTACAACCGTCACAACGCCGCCATGCGCAAGCTGGACGAGGTGCTGGCAAAGCATCCCGAGGTCAGTGCCGTGCAGCGCAGCGATGCGTTCAAGTCTGCCTTCTTTATGGAGAAGAGTGAGCACACCGCTCTTATCGAGGAGCTGATCGCCGCTCTCGAGGCTGCTCCTGCCGGCCGCGGCAAGATGCCCATTCTGGTCTCTGGTATTCTGGCTGACGCTCCCCAGTTCAACGCCATTCTGGACGAGGCGGGTCTCTATATCGCCGCTGACGATATCGCCGCCCAGTCCCGCCAGTACCGCACCGATGTGCCCGCCGGCGACGACGCCATGGAGGCACTGGCCCAGAAGTTCTGCAACATGGACAACTGCTCCGTGCTGTACGATCAGGAGAAGCTCCGCGTCAAGCTGATCGTGGACACCGTGAAGGAGCGCGGTATCCGCGGCGTGCTGGTGGTCATGACCAAGTTCTGTGACCCCGAGGAGTTCGACTATGTGCCCATCAAGCGTGCCTGCGAGGCCGCCGGTATCCCCGTTACCATCGTGGAGACCGACCGCCAGATGGCTCACTATGAGCAGGCCCGTACCAACATCGAGACATTCCGCGACATGCTGATGATGTAAAGCGAGAGAATAATAGGAGGAAAGAGTACTATGAGTGAAATCAAACGCCCCCTGGAAGGTATCAAGGTCGTTGAACTGGCTACCTTCATCGCTGCTCCCTGCTGCGCCCGCTATCTGGCAGACCTGGGTGCTGATGTCATTAAGGTCGAGGCTACCGGCGGCGATCCCCTGCGCTTCACTGCTGTGAACGAGGGCCGTCCTCAGGACTACCGCGAGGACACTACCTACACTCTGGAGAACGCCAACAAGAAGTGCATCGCCCTGAATACCAAATCTCCTGCCGGCCGCGAGGCTCTGGAGAAGCTGATCGCCGGTGCGGATATCTTTATCACCAACTGGCGTCAGAACCCTCTGAAGAAGGCCGGCCTCGACTATGAGACCCTTCACGAGAAGTACCCCGCTCTGGTGTACGGTTTCGTGTCCGGTTACGGCGAGAAGGGCCCCGACAAGGATCTGCCCGGCTTCGACTACACTGCTTTCTTTGCACGCGGCGGCGTGCTGGGTACCCTGTTTGACAAGGAGTCCGTCCCCATGCTGACCATCCCCGGTTTCGGCGATCATCAGGTGGGTATCTATCTGGCTGCCGGTATCCTGGGCGCTCTGTATCGCGCCAAGACCTGCGGTCAGGGTGACCGTGTCGTTGTCTCCCTGTTCCACACCGCTATTTGGGATGTGTCCCTGATGCTGCAGGCCAGCCAGTACGGCGATGTTTCCAGCCAGTATCCCATCAGCCGCCGTCAGATCGCCAACCCCCTGACCGTGGCCCACAAGACCAAGGACAATCGCTGGCTGCAGATCGCAATGCCCCAGTACAACCGTCACTATCCCATCTTTATGACCGCCGCCGGTCACCCCGAGCTGGCTGAGGATCCCCGCTTCTATCCCCAGACCAACCTGCAGGCTAATCTGGACGAGTTCTACGCCTTCATGGTGGAGCTGATGGCTACCCGCACGCTGGATGAGTGGTGCGCTCTGATGGATGCCAACGACCTGCCCTATGCCATCGCCCAGACTTGGGATCAGCTGCTGGTTGACAAGCAGGCATGGGCCTCCGGCTGCTTCTACGAGATGGAGTATGAAACCGGCAACAAGCGCACCATGGTGCGTACCCCCGTGGTGTTTGAGGAGACTCCCGAAGCTCCCTACAACCGTGGTCCTTACCTGGGTGAGCAGACTGAGGAGATCCTGAAGAACTTGGGCTACACCGACGAGCAGGTGGCCGCTATGATCGCCGCCGGTGACGCTGTTCAGCTGGCTGAGTAAGAGTTCCCAAACGGAGAGTTTTTTAAGAGGAGAATAAAACTATGAAGATTGCTGCTTACGAAGTTCGTCCCGACGAAAAGCCCGTAATCGAGGCACTTTGCGCCGAATACGGCATCGACCTGGTTTCCACTCCCGCAAATCTCGATCCCTCCACCGCAGCCATGGCAGAAGGTTGCGACGGCGTCACCACGCTGGGTCAGTCCAACTACTGCAACGCCGTCCTCGATGAGCTTAAGGGCTACGGCGTCAAGGTGCTGGCTTCCCGCTGTGTTGGCTACAACCACATGAACTGTGACTATGCCCGTGAACTGGAATTCCGTCTGTGCAACGGTGCCTACGCTCCCAACGGCGTGGCCGAGTACACCGTGATGTCCATCCTCATGTGCATCCGCAAGTTCAAGAAGGCCCTGTACAACACCAACGACAACGACTTTACCCTGAAGGGTAAGATGGGCCGCGAGCTGCGTACCATGACCGTGGGCGTCATGGGCACCGGCAAGATCGGTCTGACCGTCATCAAATGTCTCTCCGGCTTCGGTTGCAAGATCCTGGCTTACGATGTGTTCCAGAACGACGAGGTGAAGAAGTACGCCGAGTATGTGGATATCGACACCATCTACAAAGAGTGCGATGTCATCACCATCCATACTCCTCTTCTGCCCTCCACTGAGAAGATGATCAACCGCGAGGCTATTGCCAAGATGAAGAAGGGCGTGTGCCTGATCAACAATGCCCGCGGTGAGCTGGTGGATATTGATGCCATCATCGAGGGCGTGGAGACCGAGAAGATCGGTGCCCTGTTCATGGATGCTTTCCCCGGCGAGACCGGCATCATCCATGTGCCCCACAATGATGACATTATCAAGACCGAGGGTATGCCCTACTTCAAGCTGAAGTATCTGCGCTCCTTCGTCAATGTCTATCACACCCCCCACATGGCCTTCTTCACCGAGGAGGCCGCCGAATCCATGGCTCGCTGCGGCGTGGACAGCATCTACGAGATCCTGACCACCGGCAAGTCCAGCCACGAGATCCCCTGCTAACGAACAAAAACATTTTATAATAGGAGGAATCCCTGAATGATTCTGGATAAGAAGCATGCAATGCAGCAGAAGCTGTTCCGTCAGTTTGCTGAGACGGAGTTCACCAAGGAGCTCCAGGATGAGCTGGACAACACCGGTGAATTTAACTGGGAGATGCACAAGAAGATGGCCAAGTACGGCTTCATGGGCGTGAAGATCCCCAAGGAGTACGGCGGTGCCGGTTGTGACTATCTGACCTATGCTCTGCTGATCGAGGAGTTTGCACGCCAGTGCTCCGTCCTCTCCATCTACGCCAACACCTCTAACTCCCTCGGCGGCGGCCCCCTGATGCTGGCCGGTAACGAGGAGCAGAAGAAGAAGTACCTGCCTCCTCTGGCCTCCGGTGAGAAGATCATCGCCTTCGGTCTGACTGAGCCCGGCGCCGGTTCCGATGCCGGCGGCACCTGCACCACCGCTGTGTTCGATCCTGAGACCGAGGAGTATGTCCTCAACGGCCGTAAGTGCTTCATTTCCGCCGCTCCCATGGCTGACTGGAGCATCATCTTTGCCAAGACCGATCTCAAGGCCAAGGGCAGCAAGGGCATCTCCATGTTCATCGTGGATATGAAGCTCCCCGGCGTGTCTCTGGGTAAGCACGAGGACAAGATGGGTATCCACGGTTACCCCACCTCCGATGTGGTTCTCGAGGATGTCCGCGTCGGTAAGGACTGCCTGGTTGGCCCCCTGCACAAGGGTTTCCAGTACGCTATGAAGACTCTGGACGGTGGCCGTCTGGGCATGGCCGCACAGGCTGTCGGCGTTGCTCAGTCCGCTCTGGACGAGGCCGTCAAGTACGCCAAGGAGCGCAAGCAGTTCGGTAAGCGCATTGCCGACTTCCAGGGTGTCAGCTTCATGATCGCTGAGATGGCTGCCGATGTGGAGGCTGCCCGTCAGCTGGTCTATCACGCCGCTGAGCTGAAGGATAAGAACATGGATGCTACCGCTGCCTGCTCCATCGCCAAGTATTTTGCAGCCGAGGCCGCCAACCGCTGCGCCTACAAGGCTGTGCAGATCCACGGTGGTTACGGCTATATCCGCGAGTACAAGGTGGAGCGTATCTATCGCGACGCCCGTATTTGCAGCATCTACGAGGGCACTTCCCAGGTCCAGCAGATGGTCATCGCTGCCAGCCTGCTGAACAAGTAAGAAGGAGGTAAAAGGAAAATGAAGATTTTTGTTACTGTTAAGCAGGTCCCCGATACCTCCGGTAAGGTGGCCGTGAATCCCGATGGTACTCTGGACCGCGCTTCCATGCAGACCATCATCAACCCCGATGACCTGAACGCAGCCGAGGCCGCTCTGGTGCTGAAGGATCAGCTGGGCTGCAAGGTCATCGCCGTCACCATGGGTCCCCCTCCCGCAGAGGGCATGCTGCGTGAGCTGATGGCTATGGGCGTGGACGAGGGCGTGCTGGTTACCGCCCGCGAGTTCGGCGGCTCCGATACCTTTGCTACTTCCCAGATCCTGGCTGCCGCTATCGACACCTACGGTGTTGAGGATGAGGATATCATCATGGCCGGCCGTCAGGCTATCGACGGCGATACCGCCCAGGTTGGTCCCCAGATCGCTGAGAAGCTGACCCTGCCCCAGGTCTCCTATGCCGGCGAGATCACCAAGGTCGGCAACACCCTGACCATCAAGCGTATGCTTGAGGATGGCTACATGACCGTTAAGGTGAACACCCCCTGCATGATCACCTGCATCAAGGAACTGAACGAGCCCCGCTACATGTCCGTTCTGGGCATCGAGGAGTGCTTCGATAAGCCTCTGGTCACCATGACCTACGAGACTCTGAAGGATCATCCCCTGATCGACAAGAGCACCATCGGCCTGGCCGGTTCTCCCACCAACATTCTGACCTCCTTTACGCCTCCTCAGAAGGGCGCCGGCATGATGCTCGAGGGCGCCGGCAAGGAGACCAC
>JAZTZR010000031.1:0-10667 GCA_045637545.1 Vescimonas sp.
AGAAGGTGCCATACACACCGTCAGGATAGCTGACACCCAGAATGACCATCAGTACGACGAATACGCCAAAGGCTACGCCGTATGCGATCTTTGTGCTCTTCTTTTCCATTATGAGATTTACCTCCTCAATTTATATGGTTCGTTTATTTTATATGTTCTTAGCGAAATTGTCAATCTCTTCACAAGTTTTTCGCTCTTTTTTACAAAGAAGTTATACACGGTTTGACTAAATACACAGTTTGTTCACACTTTAGCAGTTTTTAGTGCTTTTTCCCTCTTTTTATTCTTTTGATGGCACAAAAAAGCACCGGCGCAGCAGCGCCGGTGCTTTTATTAGGTTTTTTGTTCTGTTAACCGAGCCTTTTTCTTCTTAGCCGAAGAAAGAGGTCAGCTGGCCATAGAGGACCATCAGCAGGCCCAGAGGAGCAATGATACGGACGCAGAACTTGAAGTAGCCGAAGGTTTTAAACTTGTTGCCCATCTGTTCAACCTCTTCCTTGACCAGATTGGGACCGACCTCCCAGCCGACCACCATACAGGTCAGCAGTGCGCCGATGGGCATCATAATACCCTCAGAGATGCAGTCGAAGAAGTCCAGCCAGTCAGCAGCCCATGCGCCGGCATTTTCCAGGCCAAGCAAGGCGGCAGGATGGATGCCCTGAGAGCCCAGGGAGTCATAGCAGACCAGGATACAGCCCAGACCGACCAATACAGCAGCGATCAGGGTGTACTTCTTACGCTTGTCGCCCTTGCCCTTCTCAGCAGCCTTGTCAACGAAGTGGGCAACGATAACCTCCAGCAGGGAGATGGAGGAGGAGATGGCGGCGAAGACCACCAGCAGGTAGAAGATGATACCGAAGACGGGGCCGATACCGCCCATCTTCTGGAACACATTCTGCATGGTGATGAACAGCAGGGAGGGACCACCCAGAGCGCCCTCGGGATCCAGAGCGAAACGAGCGGGCAGCACGCACAGAGCGGCCATGAAAGCCACCAGAGAGTCCATCAGAACGATCAGCAGTGCGTTCTTCTCAATGTTCTCCTTCTTATCCAGGTAGGAGCCGTAAGTAATCATGGCGCCCATGCCGAGGGACAGGGAGAAGAACATCTGGCCGCCTGCAGTAGAGAAGATCTGGAACAGGTTGGGTTTCTCAACGATACCCTGTGCAACAGCCCAGCCGGGGATGAACATATAGCGCAGACCGTCGCCGGCGCCGGGCAGGGTGATGGCGCGGATGATGCAGATCAGCAGAGCCACGAACAGGCAGGGCATACCGATGGAGCAAACCTTCTCGATACCGCCGGCAACGCCGCCGAGAACGATCAGCATAGTCAGAGCCACGAAGATCAGGCCGTAAATAACAGCCTCCCAGGGGGATGCCAGCAGGTTGCCGAACACATCTGCACCCGTCAAGCCCGCCGAGCCAAAGCCGGCATTAAACAGGTCACCCACATTGACAACGACATACTTGATGCAGTAGCCGCCCAGAGCGCAGTAGAAGAACAGGATCAGGAAGGCGGAGGCGATACCCATCCAGCCCATCCACTTGAACTTCTTACTGACGACCTGGTAAGCAGCAACAGCGCCCTTACCGGTCTTACGACCGATGGCCAACTCACTGATCATGACGATGATACCGGTGGTCAGGCCCAGGAAAATGTAGACCAGCAGGAAGGTGAATCCACCGTTCGCGCCCATCTTGGCAGGGAATCCCCAGATGTTGCCCAGACCCACGGCGGAGCCAACGGCAGCCATCAGGAATCCGAAGTTAGACTTAAAGCCACTTCTGTTTTCCATAGTTTTCTCTCCTTTTTAATAAGGTTGCCTCACCCGAGGCACGGGTTTGTGAGAGAATTGTACTCCCCGCGGTACCCACTGTAAATATGAAAGCCCCCTTTTTAACGCACCCTTTATGTTTCAAAAGTTTTTCTTAATCCCTTTCTTATGCCTAAAGGGGCTATTCTGTTCTTTGCACGAAAAAAGACGCCAAATTTCCGGCGTCTTTTTTCGCAGTCTCCAAAAAGTTTCTTTTGAAGAAAATCAATCTCCTTCACGCATACGGTATCCCACACCCACCTCTGTGAAGAGATACTCGGGATGCCCGGGATCAGCCTCAATCTTACGGCGGATATTGGCCATGTTCACGCGGAGGATCTGGTTGTCGGTTTTGGCCTTGGGGCCCCACAGTTCACGGATGATAAAGTCGTAAGTCAGAACTTTACCGGCATATTTGCCCAGCAGCGCCACGATCTTGTATTCGTTGACGGTCAGCTTCGCATTCTCCCCGTTCATCAGCACCTGATGCTTATCGTAGTCGATGGTCAGATCACCGGTAGTAAACTTGCCGGACAGGGCAATGCGGGGATCAGAGAGCGTGGTGCGGGTGTGGCGAATCGCCGCACGGATACGGGCCAGCAACTCAGAGGTGCCGAAGGGTTTGGTGATGAAGTCGTCGGCACCGCAGTCCAGTGCCTCTACCTTGTCGTGCTCATAGCTGCGGGCAGAGACCACCACAACAGGGAGGTTAGACCACTTGCGCACAGACTTGAGCACCTCCATGCCGTCCATATCAGGCAATCCCAGATCAAGGATCACCAGGTCGGGACAGTGAGAGGCAATAATGGTAAGGGCTTCTTCGCCGCCGCGAACGGTGATGGTGTCATAGCCGTTTGCAGTCAGAATCATGGAGATGAAGTTGCTGATGCTCTGCTCGTCCTCTACGATCAAAACCTTATCTTTCACTTTCATGTATCTGTTCCTCCCTTGGTAGTTCTATTGTAAATTTTGCGCCGCCTTCGCTGCGGTTTTCGCCGCGGATGCTGCCGCCATGGGCTTGTACGATCGTGCGGCATACGGACAGACCGATACCCATATCCCGTTTGGCATCTCCCTGTTTGCTCTGGTGGGTGCTGCTGTCAAAAAGCTTCGGCAGCAGTTGCGGGGCAATACCCACACCATCGTCGCAGACGGTAATACGGACAGTCTTTCTGTCACAAGTCAGCAAAACGGTGATTTTTGTGGCCGTTTCACCGTGGCGTACCACATTCTCCATAAGATTCAGCAGCACCTGCTCCATCAGCAGTTCATCCATCGGCGCCACCAGCACCTCATCGGGGAGCACGACTTCCACAGGAAGCTTTGGCTTACGGCTGAACTTGGCCACCGCACTCTCGATCACTTCTTCCACAATGCCGGGTGTCTTTACCAGTGGCGCGGCATCGTTTGCGCCAATACGGGTAATGGAGAGAAGATTTTCCACCACGCGGATGAGCCATCGGGCGTCCTCATTTGCGCCCTGAAGCAGCATCTGCTTTTCATTTTCTGTCAACGCCATACTTTCCAGCAGCGTGTCGGTAGCACCCACGATGCCGGTCAGTGGGGTGCGGATATCATGAGAAACCGCCCGCAAGAGATTGGCATGAATTTTCTCGCGCTCCGCCTCACGCCGCAGCGCCTCGGCCTGCTTGACGCGGGTCGTCAGCATACAGGTAATCAGCGAGATGGTCATCATGACGAGAAAGGTCAGAGGAAATCCGGCCACCGTAAAGCTGATCTGCCAGTAGGGGGCGGTAAAAATATAGTCCACACACAACACACCGCTGACAGCAGCAAGAACACCAAATAAATATCCCTCTGTCAACAGAGCAGTGAGGAACACATCCATAAAAAAGATAACTGCCACATAGCTGGTATCGTTGTGGGGGTCCATCGATCGCAGCATCAGGCACAGCATCACCGTAAACGCAAAGAGAATCAGCGTAACGAGGACATCGCGGAAGGAGTAGGTGATCTCCTCACTGAAAAAGCGTCGGCGGCGCATCCATTTTTCCGGCCAGCGCAATGTAAAAATTTTCAGAAAACCCACGGAGTACACCGCCCTTTCTGTCAGGATTTTTATTATTGTATCACACTTTCCTGTTAAGAAAACGACAAGAACTCGTTAAGGGAGCTTTTGCCACACGGAACCCGGCAGGCTCTCACCTCTCCTGCCGGGTTTGTATGCTTAAGGCAATATTTTTTGCCATAAAAACAAAATTCCACGGCACATCTCGTGTCGTGGTTCCTCCTTTGTGTCAGGCCGTCATCTTTCGCTGGGCTGCCAGTCGCAGTCTGCAAAAATCAGATCGTCCAGATCAACATTGATTCTCTTGTCGGTCATATACGGTATCACACTCCTTTCTCTTTGCTGTTCTACGGTATAGTATATGCTCCACTGTCACAAAATGCAACTGCCGTGATTATACATTTTTGCCAAGAGACAGGGGAACTTTTTTGCCGTTATGCACAGACCGCTCTTGCCTTTTGCGGGTACACTATTATATAATGAGGAAAACTGTAGAAACGAGAAGCACTATGAGAGAGTTTTACGCCGGAGAATTTGATATTGCCGTTGTGGGCGCAGGACACGCCGGTATCGAGGCCGCTCTGGCCGCTGCACGGCTGGGTCTGGAGACGGTGTGCTTCACCATCAACCTCGACGCCGTGGGCAATATGCCCTGCAATCCCGCCGTGGGCGGCACCGGCAAGGGCCACCTTGTTCGTGAACTGGATGCCCTGGGCGGCGAGATGGCAAAAGCCGCTGACAAGGCCTGCATCCAGTACCGTATGCTGAACCGCGGCAAGGGGCCCGCCGTGTGGTCCCTGCGGGCACAGGCCGACCGCCGCGAATACCAGAAGGTGATGAAGCACGCACTGGAAAAGCAGGAGCACCTCCATGTCCGACAGGGTGAGGTGGTGGACATCCGCGCAGAGGATGGCCGCGTCACAGAAGTGGTACTGCGCACCGGCGCCGTGTTTTCTGTCAAGGCAGTGATTCTCTGCACCGGCACCTTCCTCAGTGGCCGTACCATCGTGGGCGAGTGCGTAGAGGACAGCGGCCCCGACGGCATGCACGCCTCCACACTGCTGAGCGACCGACTCGCCGTGCTGGGATTGCCTCTGCGGCGCTTCAAGACCGGCACACCTCCCCGCATCAACGCCCGCACGGTGGATTTTTCCAAGATGGAGCTGCAGTTGGGCGACGAAACCCCGCTCCCCTTCAGCTTTGAGACGGAGGCTGCCCCCGAAAATCGCGCCGTGTGCTACCTCACCTATACCAATGCCGAGACCCACCGCATCATCCGGGAAAATCTCCACCGCAGCCCCATGTACAACGGCGTCATCGACGGCGTTGGCCCCCGCTACTGCCCCTCTATCGAGACGAAAATCGTCCGTTTCGCCGACAAGGAACGCCACCAGCTCTTCGTTGAGCCTATGGGCCTGGACACGGAAGAGCTGTATATTCAGGGCTTTTCCTCTTCCCTGCCCGAGGATGTGCAGGTCGAGATGCTCCACACAGTGGAAGGACTTGAGCGCGCCGAGATGACCCGTCCCGCCTACGCCATCGAATACGATTGCATCGATCCGCTGGCGCTGCTGCCCACACTGGAAACGAAGATCATCCGCGGTCTGTACGGCGCCGGACAGTTCAACGGCTCCTCCGGCTACGAAGAGGCCGCTGTTCAGGGTTTCGTGGCCGGTGTCAACGCCGCGCGGGCCATTCGCGGGCAGGAGCCCTTCATCCTCACCCGCAGTCAGAGCTACATCGGTACCCTCATCGACGATCTGGTGACCAAGGGCACAGAAGAGCCCTACCGCATGATGACCAGCCGCGCAGAGTACCGCCTGGTACTGCGGCAGGACAACGCCGACATTCGCCTTAGCGCCATTGGCCACGAGCTGGGCCTTGTCTCCGATGAGCGCCTGGCAGCAGTGGAGGCAAAATACGCCGCCGTGGAACAGGAGATTGCCCGCTTGACCAAGCGGGGCATTGGCGGCAGTCCGGAGTTGAACGCGCTGCTCACCGCCCGCGGCACCTCTCCGGTAGAGGACGGCTGCCGTCTCATCGACCTGCTGCGCCGCCCGCAGCTGAGCTATGCCGATCTGCGCCCCTTCGATACGGACGCTCCCGACCTGAGTGCCGACGTGGTGGAGCAGGTGGAGATCACCGTAAAGTACGAGGGCTATATCCGCCGACAGGAAAAGCAGGTGGCGGAATTTGAGCGTCTGGAACGGCAGGCGATCCCGCAAGATATCGACTACGACACCATTCAGGGCCTGCGCCTGGAGGCGCGGGAGAAGCTGGGCGCCATCCGCCCCCAAAACCTGGGGCAGGCAGGGCGCATCTCCGGCGTATCCCCCGCCGACATGGCCGCACTGATGATCTACTTAGGAAAGAAGGCATAATCTCCATGGGTAAATTGCGATTTTTACTGGCGCTGTGGATGGCTAAAATGTCCATCCCCGCACTGAAGATCACAGGACATAACGGCACAGATTTCCCCGGCGCGCTGGCGTTGAAGCTGTGCCCTACCTTCCTGCGTTATATGGGTCGGCCCAAGACGGTGATCTCCGTCACGGGCACCAACGGCAAAACCACTGTCAGCAATATGCTGACGGACATTCTGGAGCGCCGCGGCCTCCGCATCATGTCCAACCGCGCCGGCTCCAACATTACCTCCGGCATCTCCACCGCCCTTATTCGCAACTGCGATCTCTTCGGCCGCGTCCGCAAATGTGATCTGGCAGTGCTGGAAGTGGATGAGCGCGCATCGGGCCGCATCTATCCTTATATCAAGCCCGACTTCGTGGTGATCACCAACCTGTTCCGCGACTCCATTATGCGCAACGCGCACCCCTATTTCATTGCCGACATTCTCAGCCGCGCCATTCCTGAAAACGCCAAGCTGATCCTGAACGCCGACGATCTCATCTCCGCAGGTGTTGCTCCTGAAAATAAGCGTGTCTACTTCGGCATCGACAGGATGCCCAGCGATGTGGGGGAATGCATCAACCTCATTGACGATGTGCGCATCTGCCCCAAATGCAGCGGCAAGCTGGACTACAAATTCCGCCGCTACCACCACATCGGCCGCACCGTCTGCCGCGATTGCGGTTTCGCCTCCCCTGAGGCCAAGTATCTGGCCCAGAATGTGGATATCGCCGCACAGCGGATGACGCTGGCAGAGGACGGCGTTTCCTGCGACTATCCCCTCATTACCGACAGCATTTTCAATGTCTACAACATGGTCACCGTCACCGCTGTGCTCCGGGAGTTGGGCTGGACTCACGAGGAGATCTCCCGCGCACTGGGCGAAGCTGCCGTTACCGCTTCCCGCCACAGCAGTGAAGTCGTGGGCGAGGTGACGCTGGTGCGCCAGATGTCCAAGGAGAAGAACGCCCTGGCCGGTTCCCGCGCCTTTGACTACATCGCAGGCCGCGCCGGACGCAAGGAGCTTCTTTTGATGATGAACTGTCTCGGCGACGCTGCCCACTGGTCGGAGAACTCCTGCTGGATCTACGATGCCGACTTCGAGTTCCTCGCCCACGAGAGCATCGTGCAGATCGTCTGCACCGGTGCACGCGCCGAGGACTACAAATTGCGCCTGCTGATGGCGGGCGTTGCCGAGGAGAAAATCGTGGTGGAGCGGGACGAGTTCCGCGCCGCCGAAAAGCTTCTCTTCACCCCCGGCGACCATATCTACCAGCTCTACGGCACCGACTCCATGGCACTTTCCTATAATGTATATGCCCACCTGAAAAAACTGGCCCTTGATCGCAGCAGGAAGGAGGCGACAGAATGAAAATTGAAGTTCTGTTCCCCGAGATCGGCAACCTCTGCGGCGATTTGATGAACATCCGCTACCTGCAGCAGTGCTGCGGTGATATCGAAATCATCGAAACCACTCTCAAGTCCCGCCCCCGTTTCCTGGACGAGGACATCGCCCTTGTGTATCTGGGCAGCCTCACCGAGCGCGGTCTGGAGCTGGTGGTGGAAGCACTCACCCCTGTCAAAGAAGAACTCCTTGCCAAGCTGGCCGCCGGTCAGCGGATGCTGGTGACAGGCAACGCCGTAGACGCCCTCAGCCTCAGCGCCGACAGCGACGACGGCTGGCACTTGGACGGTCTCGGCATCCTGCCCACCCGCGCCCGCTACAAGATGATGCAGCGACACAACAGCTTTTATCTGGGCAAGTTTGGTGAGATGGAGATCGTGGGATTTAAGAGCCTGTTCGGTCACAGCTACGAAGCTCCCGAGGAAGACGGATGGTTCACCACCCTTCGCGGCGTGGGCCGCAACGAGGGCACAGCTTTGGAGGGCTGGCACATCGGCAACCTGATGGCCACCTATCTCACCGGCCCGCTGCTGGTGCTGAATCCTCCTCTGTGTAAGTGGCTGCTGCGTGAGCTGGGCTGTAACGACACGCTGGCCTTTGAAGAGGCCGCCTTCGCCGCCTATGAGCAGCGTCTGAGCGAGTTCCGCGATGAAAACAGACCTTGGAAGTATTAAATTACAGGCCCGTTTTGTCCTTCAAAACGGGCCTTTCCCCCAACTCTACGCTGCGTAGATAAAAATCACGCACGCAGGGATGGACTTTTGATCTCTTTTTACTGCATACTGTGACCACGACGAAAGGAGGATGCCGCTATGGATACAACGAAAACCGGCGCCTATCTCGCCTCGCTGCGCAAAGCCACAGGCATGACGCAGCAGGATGTGGCTGACCGCCTCGGCGTTTCCAATAAAACCATCAGCAAATGGGAGTCGGGCGGCGGATTCCCCGACATTGTCATTCTCCCCGCCCTCGCCGAGCTCTATGGTGTCAGCGCCGATGAACTACTGGTGGGTGAGTCCCTGCACCAATCGCCCAGCGCTCCCTCGCAGGTAGCGCAATTTCTCGCACAACGCAGCGCGCTGCGCTTTCGCATCGGCTATGCCGTGGCAGCGCTGTGCCTCTTGTCGTCGATGCTGTTTCGTTACAGCGCCGTTGCCGTACAGGGTCTGTTGATCGCAGTTGCCGCCGCAGCGTTGTGGATCGGCTGGGGCGGTTGTTCCAAGGAAAAGCTGCGCCTTCGCCTTGCCATGCTGCTGCCCCTCGCCGCTGCTGCCGTGTGGCTGCTGGCAGAATTGGTGTTGGCTGTCCCTCTTTCTCTCGCGCTGACTTACGGACATCACTACGGCTATAATGTCCGCCATCTCCTGCAGCGTGTTCTGCCGTGGGATATTACCCTCATACTTCTCCCCGCCGCCTATGCATTGCTCCGCGGTGGTGTACGGCAGTGGAGCCGCGAGGCGCACTTGCTCTCCCGTCCCTACTTTTGGGTACTGTTTGCAGGTTGGGCAGTCTATTTGACAGAGGAACTCGTTCGCATCATTATCGCATGGAGAGCCTTGTTCACCTATAGCACCTCCATGATCTCGCAGATGTCCTCGAAATATGACACACTGGTGGCCGAGGCCTTTGGGAAATGGTACGCCTTTCAAAACCTCCCGTGGTACATTATGGGGGCCACCGCCGCAGCACTGATTGTGGTGGCGGTCGTGCAGTTCAATAGAAAAAGCAAAAAATGAGCAAAAAACAAGACCCTCGCGGGTCTTGTTTTTTTGCGTTATTCTCAGGCCAGATCGGGGATCTTGGCGACCACAGCAGCGCAGCGGGGGCACAGATCTGCAAAGGCGGCGTTCTTACCCACCTCGGTGTGGTGCTTCCAGCAGCGGCCGCACTTGTCGCCCTTGGCCTCGGAGACCAGTACGCGGACACCGGCCACGGGGGTATCGGCACCCTGCGCATAGATCTCGGCATCGGTGGTGACCTCCACATCGGAGACGATGAACAGGTCGGCCCAACTATTCTCGAAGGCCTTGCGCAGCATCTCCAGATTGCCGCTCTGATCGGCCAGCGTCACATGGGCTTCCAGAGCCTTACCGATCTTCTTCTCGGCGCGAGCCTTTTCCAGGGCGGCGTTGACGCCGTCACGGAGCTGACGCAGTACTGCCCACTGCACCATCTCCTCCTCAGAGAGAGCATAGTCGGTGTAGGGCTGCACCATCTGGTTGAACAGCACATTGCGCACATCGTCCTCGGCGCGGTGAGGCATGGTCAGCCAGATCTCATCGCAGGTGAAGGCCAGGATGGGGGCAAACAGACGGGTCATGGCATCCAGGATCAGGAACAGAGCGGTCAGTGCGCTGCGGCGACCAAGGCCGTCAGCCTCATCGCAGTAGAGGCGATCCTTGATGATGTCGAAGTAGAAGGAGCTGAGGTCCACCACGCAGAAGTCGTTGACCAGGTGGGAGATCACATGGAACTCATACTCGTCATAGGCGGCGTAGGCCTTCTCCAGCAGGGTGTTCAGGCGGGTGATGGCCCAGCGATCCAGAGGCAGCATATCAGCGGGAGCCACCAGATCATTGGCATCGAAGTCCAGCAGGTTATCCAGGCAGAACTTGGCGGTGTTGCGGAACTTCAGATAGTTCTGGCTCAGCTGCTTGAAGATATCGTCGGAGCAGCGGACATCCACATGATAGTCGGCGCTGCCGGCCCACAGGCGCAGCATATCGGCGCCGTACTTCTGGATGATCTCATTGGGATCCATGCCGTTGCCCAAAGACTTGTGCATGGCGCGGCCCTCGCCGTCCACGGTCCAGCCGTGGGTCAGGCACTCCTTGAAGGGTGCACCGCGGCCCAGAGCACCAACAGCCACCAGCAGGGAGGACTGGAACCAGCCGCGGTACTGGTCGAGGCCCTCGATATACATGTCAGCAGGCCAGAAGCCCTGGTCCCGCTTCATGGAGGCGAAATGGGTGGAGCCGGAGTCGAACCAACCGTCCAGCGTGTCCTCCTCC
>JAZTZR010000032.1:0-21841 GCA_045637545.1 Vescimonas sp.
TGATGACCTCGACCAGGGGGATCAGGTGACCGGGATTCCAGAAGTGGGCGCCCACGACACGCTCGGGGTGCTTGCACTTGGAGCCGATCTCGGTGCAGCTCATAACAGAGGAGTTGGTGGCCAGAATGCACTTGTCAGAGCAGTACTTCTCGATGTCGCAGAACAGGTTCTGCTTGGTCTCCATGACCTCGGGAGCGCACTCGATGATGAAGTCAGCATCGGTGTAAGCCTTGGCCTCGTCCACCTCGAAGTGGATACGGCTGATGATAGCAGCCTTCTCCTCCTCGGTGGCGGCGCCGCGGGAGATCATGATGTCCAGGTTATTGTTGATCATGTCCCAGCGGTCGTCACGCAGAGCGCGGGTCTTCAGCGTCACATGCAGATTGGGGTTGGAGGCGAAAACCTGAGCAAGAGCATTGCCCATCATGCCGCCGCCAACGACAACAACATTCTTAATGTTCATTGTTTGAACCTCTCTTAATCGGTTTTAAATTAGACCACCAGATAACCGCCGGAGCAGTCGCAGTTGGCGCCGGTGATGAAATCGGAAGCGGCAGAGGACAGGAACAGGGAGTAGCCGACGAAGTCGGAGGGCTCAGCCAGACGGCCCACGGGCTCACGGTTCAGGAAGTTCTTATAGACAGCAGACTCGGGATCGAACATCCACTCGGTCAGATCGCTGCGGAACACGGTGGGGCAGATGGAGTTGACATTGATGCCGTACTTGGCAGTCAGGTCGCAAGCCAGGCAGGAGACCATCAGATCGGCGCCGCCCTTGGAGGTGCAGTAACCGGTGTAGTTGGCCATACCGCGCTTGGAACGCTGAGAGGTGACAACGATCATCTTGCCGCCCTTGACGCCGGTCTCCTCGACCTGCTTGACCATCTGGTGGGCAACAGCCTTGGTGACCACATAGACGCTCTTGCAGTCGGCGTCCATGATGTACTGCCAATCCTCAACGGACTGCTCCAGAACATTCTGGGGCTTGTTGTAGCCGTGGCAGACAGCCAGGATGTCGATGCGGCCGTACTTGGCGACGCAGCCATCGATGACCTTCTGGAAATCGTCATAGTCGGAAGGATCGGCAGTGGCGAATGCGCAGTCGATACCCTCGGCCACGAACTCATCCTGCAGGGCCTGCAGCTTGGAAGCGTTACGGCCGGTCATGAAGACCTTGGCGCCGGCATAGCCGTAAGCCTTGGCCAGGACGCAGCCCAGAGCGCCGGTAGCGCCGGTGACGAGAGCGACCTTGCCCTCGACGGAGAACATATTGTTCACAAAATTCTTTTCAACAGCAACCATGGTTGTTATTCCTCCTGTTTATTTTTGTTTGGCACTTATGCCTCGGGGTAGTTGATGATGACCAGCATCTTGGCGGGCTTGCCGGACTCGTTCTTCAGGCCGCGGCCCTCATTGGGGGGGAAGGAGATGGACTCGCCGGCGTGGACGACATAGACATTGCCAGCCTTGTCGGTGATGGTCATCTCGCCCTCGAGAACGAAGTAGACCTTCTCCAGGGGGTTATCATCGTAAGCCCAGTCGGCGCCGCCATCGGGCTCGAACTCGGAGATGCCGATCCAGAACTTGCTGGCACCGGTCTCATCCTTACCGTGATAACGCTTGCAAGTGACACCAAAGTGACCTGCGGGGAAATAGGGCTCCAGCTCTTCATAAGTACGCTTAACCATAACATGTACTCCTTTCAAATTTGTAAAGTTGGTTAAAAGTCACAATTTCTCTATCTTATAGATGTTCTTATAATATAATAAAGTAGTGTTTTCAAACAATTAGGCACTTTTATGTAACCCAATTACTTTCGGGTAAGTAATTACCAAATAGTGTCTTGATTTTTCCATAAAAATAGTGTATACTCTTTATGCAAAGTGCAATAAAAAACGCGGTGCATTTCCCTCTTTGGGCGAATTGCATAAAATCAAAGGGAAATTTTCTGCACCTGTCCCGATGCGAAAAAACGAGCAAGCACCCCGTTTTTTTATTCATCTTTTTCACGCTGTTATTCGGCGCAAAATGTTACCGAAAGGAGTGAGCAGCATGGCGCGGAACAAGTTCGAAGGGCCGACCAATCCCTATCACTATGCCCTGCACTGTATTGGAGGAAAATGGAAGATGACCATCCTCCATGAAATCGAAACATACGGCAGCATCCACTTTAACCAGACGCTGAAAGTGCTGCCCATTTCCGAGAAGGTACTGAGCCAGCAGCTGAAGGAGCTGATCGAGGACGGCCTCGTGCAGCGGAATGTGGACTCATCCGTCTACCCTCCTGCGGTGGAATATGTGCTGACCGATGCCGGCGCAGAGCTGGTACCGGTGCTGGACATCCTCTATATCTGGAGCATCCGCCAGATGGACGCCAACGGACTGCCCATTGATGCCGATGCCTTTGTGGTGCATCAATCGGAGAAGTTCGTCAATGAGCTCAACGGTATCATGTCCCACAATGGCTTCCTCCCCGATGCAGAGCGCCGCGGCACGGTGCGTAAAAAATGAATGATTTGATGATGAAACCACCGCAGGGTCTCCCCTGCGGTGGTTTTTTGTTTATAATGAAATCCAACCGCGCTTTATTCTTTGTAAAAGTTTAAAGAGCGTAACTCCTTTGTAAACATACTGTTTGCAAAGGAGAAGAGCCGCCTCTTGCGAGGCGGCTCTTGGATAATATCACGGAATTAATTTAGTTTTGACTTACTTACGGCCGACCAGAGCGTCATCCAGGGGCTTGCCAGCAGCAGCACGATACTTGTCATCGAACTTCTTAACGCGGGCAGGCTTGAACAGGAGCAGCATGATCAGGGAGACCACGCCGGCGATGGCCAGGAAGATGAAGCAGGGGCCAGTGTCGGGCATACCCTGAGTCTTGGCAGCGTTCATGAACATCAGACCAGCGATGATCATGGGGGACAGGTTGTTCATCAGGTTGGCCAGGGGGTTGACCTTACCAAACACGGTGGGGAAGTCCTCGATGCGCCAGTACTGGACGGAACCGGAGACGGTGTAGTTGGAGGAAGCACCCATGAAGATGCCCAGGATCCACATACCAGCGATGACGCCGATCTGGGAGCCGGTAGCACCAACGATACCGGAGATGATCATGGCGATAACAGCGATGATCATGGACTTGCGGCAACCGATCTTGGTGTCCACGATACCCAGCAGCCAGCTGCCGAAGATGGCGATGACGGAGTTAACCATCAGGACCATATCGAACTTAGCAGAGGTGGGATCGATACCAACGGAGACGAAGATGTTGGTGGTCTGAGTCATCATACCGACGGAGCCCATCAGCATGAAGCCCATGGGGATTGCGATCAGCCAGAAGTCGGGGCAAGCCAGGGTGTGGCCCAGACCCCAGACGGAAGTCTTGCGGTTCTCGACCTCGAACTCCATCATGGCCTTGGCAACCTCGGGAGTGATGGACTTGTCGTTGTCGCGATAAGCGCCAACCATCTCGGGGAAGTCCTTCAGCAGCAGGATGGCCAGGATGACACCGACGACCACCAGCACGAAGAAGGGCATGTAAGCCTTACGGACGATGGGGCCCAGAGCAGCGACCATGACCTCAACGGGAGCACCCTGTGCGGCCATACCCATGGACATACCGATAGCCTCGCCCAGGAAGATACCCATCAGAGCGTTACCGACGGGGAAGGCGATGGTGACGATACCCATGACGGTACCCTTACGACGGGGGAACCACTGACCGATCAGGATGCCGACGATGAAGGTGGACCAGATGATGACCAGCAGGCAGCACAGGAAGTAGCAGACATTCCACATCTTGCCGGGGGCGCACATCATAACGCCGAAGGAAGTCACGATGGACAGAACGCCCATGACGACGCTGAGGCGATAGATGCTCTTGATCTTACCGATGAAGGGGGAAGCGATGACCTGGATCACCACACCCAGAACAGCGGCCATGGTGTAGATCTTGGCAACACCCTGAGTGCCGTTGACGGGATCATAATAGCTGCCCAGTGCGTTCATGGGCCAGTTGGTGAAGCAAACGAAAGCGATGTAGGCCAGGAACTGATAGATCATCAGGATCCAGCCGCGGGCGCCAAAGCCCTTAACATTCTGATTCATTTTTGTCTCTCCTCAATAATTGTTGTGTGTTTTCAAATCCCTCTCCAAAAGAACATGAAAACCGAGGTTGTTTGCCTCCTGAAAGGAGGCTGTGTCTTGTGTTTGTGCTCTTCCGTGATATTTTGCGGGGATATATCGTAATCAATGCCAGCCTCGTTGACGGAGCTGCAGCGGAGGGCCGATTGGCCCCCCACCGCGGCCGTCATGAGGAAGAGCATAGACACGCGGGGAAAAAGGTTAGTTCTTCAGGTGGTCGAAGTTCTCAAAGACAGGAATACCGGTGTACTGCAGCACCTCTTCCTCACCCTTCAGGGCGCGGATGGCACCTGCAGCCAGAGCTTCCATCTCAAACTCGCCGGCCTGCACGCTGATGGGAGCGATCCAGCTGACATACTCGGTCAGCTTCTCCACCAGATACTTCTCGTGAGAAATACCACCGGTGAAGATGATGGCATCCACCTGGCCCTTGAGGACGGCAGCGCAGCCGCCCACAGCCTTGGCCAGTTGATGGATGAAGGCATCGTATACCAGCTTGGCATACTTGTCGCCTGCGTTGATGCGGGCCACGATCTCGCGGGCATCGGAGGTGCCCAGATGATCGGCCAGACCACCGTTCTTGACGATACGGTCATACAGCTCCTTCTCGGTGTACTTGCCGGAGAAGCAGAGCTTGATGAGGTCGGTGGCGGGCAGCCAGCCGGCACGGGTAGGTGCCATGGGGCCGTCACCGTTCACCACATCGTTGACGCTGCAGTACTGACCCTTGCGGTGGGCAGCCACAGAGACACCGCCGCCGATGTGGCAGCAGATGAGGTTCATATCCTCGTACTTCTTGCCCAGAGAGTTTGCATAGCGGATGCAGTTCTCCTTCTGGTTCAGAGGATGGCTCTTGCTCTGGCGGAACATATCGTGGAAGCCGCAGATGCGCTCCACATCGTCCAGCTCGTCAACATCGGGGGGGTTCACGCAGAACACCTCGCCGCCGTAGACCTTCTGCATCTCCTTGGCGATCTGAGGGCCGAGGGTGTTGGGGTGACGGACGGTAAAGCAGGTGCTGGCGTGCTCCATCAGCTTATCGTTGGCAGCGTAGACACCGCCCTTGAGGCCAACCAGACCGCCGCAGCGGGCAGCGAAGGCATCAATACCCTCCAGAGACACGCCGGCGGCATTGACCTCGGCCATGATGGTCTCCATACGGTAGGGCAGCTGATCACGGATCTCCTTGAACTTCTTCAGCTCTTCGGCAGCGTGATCCACATTGGTACCCCAGACCTTCTTGTCGTCCTCAAACAGGGCGATCTTGGTGCTGGTGGAACCGGGGTTGATAACAAAAATCTTCATTGAGTTCTCCTCAATTACTCGTCCAGCAGCTCGCAGACATAGTCCACGGACTCACCGACGGTGAGCTTGCGGCGGAACTGCATGAAGGGGATCTCCACATCGAACTCGTCCTCCAGCAGGGTGATCATAGCGGAGTAGTTGCCGGACTTCATGCCGATGTCAGCATACTTGGTCTCCTCGTTGTACTCGCCGGCGCCCAGCATAGCGTTCAGACGCTCGATGATCAGGTTCAAAACATTGCTTCTTTCTTCCATGGTTCGTTACCTCCAGATATTTATTTAATAATAGTAATTACTTCTTGCAGGGGACGGGCTTCAGGGGGCCGCGGGGCTTCACAGCACCGGCCATCACGATAGCCTCCTCGTCGCAGGCGCTGACGCACTTGCCGCACTGGGTGCACTCGCTCTGGTCGATGACATGGATGAACTTCTTCTTGCCCATGATGGCATCGTCCTCGCACTCGTCCATACAATCGCCGCAGCCGATGCACAGATCAGGCAGGATGTGGAATGTGACAAACTTCTTGCACACGCCGGCCTTGCAGCCCTTCTTGGCGATGTGAGCAGCAAACTCGTCGGCGTACTGCTCCAGAACAGCAAGAGCGGTCTTACCCAGCTCCACGCCATCCTCGCACAGGGACTGCTCCACCATCATCTGGCACAGCTTCTTCATCTGCTCCATATCGGTGGAACGGGACTTCTTAGCCGTAATGTCAGTCAGCGTCATCTCCAGCTGGGCGGCGCCCTCATAACCGAAGACGCACTTGCCGCAGTCGAGGCACTTGTGGCCCTTGACATAGTTCAGCAGCTCGTTAACGGGGCACTGCTTCTCGGTGAGGTTCAACATCTTCTCGTTCATCAGTTGGCACCTCCGTATTCCATCCACAGCTTCACGGGCTTAAACTGCAGGCGCAGGTCGCACTGCAGGCAGCGCTCGGCCTCGCACTTGGCCTGATCGCAGCTGTAGGTGTGATAGACATCGTTCTCATCGGTAACACGCTCAGCAGCATCGCGGAGGGTCTGCTCCACGCGCTCGAGCTTACCAAAGCCCTCGATACGACCGATATGAGGATCGGCAGAGCGCTCACACAGCGTCTCGGCGATCTGGCCGTCGCCGCCCAGGTAGCGGTCGATCTCGGCAGTCACCAGACGGCCCTGCTGAATGGCCTTGATGACGAAGCTGATACCGGTAATGGCATCGCCGGCGGAGAACACGCCCTCCATGCTGGTCTTGAAGCCATCCAGCACGGGGAAACCGCGGTCACTCAGCTCGATACCGAAGTTGTCGAACTCCTGCAGGCCGGTGTGCTGGCCGGTGGCGAACACGACGCTGTCGCAGGGAACGACGGTCTGGCTGCCCTCTTCCACAACCTCGGTGACCTTGCCGGTGGCGCGGTCATAGGTGGAGGAGAGAACGGTATGGATACGGAGGCCCGTGACCTTGTCGGGAGTACCCTCGATGGCCTCGAAGGAACGGCCGGGCAGCAGGTTGATGCCTTCTTCGGCGCCCTCGGTCTGATCGTCCATATCAGCCAGGATCTTGTCAGCCTGCTCCAGGCAGGCCAGGTTGACGGTCATGCCCTTGCGGACGAGGCTGCGGGCCACATCGTAACCCACGGAACCGGCGCCGATGACGCAGACGGTCTGGCCCAGATAGGACATATCCTTGTTGGCACGGTTGTCGGCCAGCACATCCATAGCAGTGTAGACCTGCTTGAAGTCGGCACCGGGCAGGGGCAGCTTCTTGCCCTTGCTGACGCCCACGGCCACCAGAACGGCATCGTAGTCCTTCTTCAGCTCAGCCACATCGCTGACCTCGCAGTTGACCTCGGCCTTCACGCCGCAGTCGAGGATGTACTGGATCTCCGCCATCACATCTTCCAGAGGCAGACGGTAGGCGGGGATACCGCTGGTCATGGGGCCACCCAGCTGGGGACGCTTCTCCAGCACGGTGACATCGTGACCCAGCTTATTGAGATAGTAGGCGGCGGTGAGACCGCAGGGGCCGGAACCCACAACGGCGACACGCTTGCCGCTGCGCTCCTTCATGAAGCCCTTGGCCTTCCATGCCTGCTCTTCATCGTGCTCCACGGCAAAGCGCTTGAGGTTGCGGATGCCCATGGGATCATTGATGTTGCCGCGCTTGCAGCCGGTCTCGCACAGATGGTTGCAGATATGGCCCAACACCAGGGGGAAGGGCACCTTCTCGCGGATGATGGCCACGGCATCGCCGGGACGACCCTCGCGGATGGCGCGGATGTAAGCGGGAATGTCGATATGAGCGGGGCACTCGGCAGAGCAGGGCACCACATTATCGGCGTAGGAGGGATACTTCTCCATGAGGCCCACAGCGTCCACGATGGAGCCGGTGGGGCACACCTCGATGCAGGCGCCGCAGAAACGGCAGCCGGCGTCGACAAGAGACTTACCCTCGGGGATACCGGCATGGATGCCGGAGGCGTCGCGGATGTAATCCAGCACCTTCACGCCACGCTTGTCCTGGCAGGCGCGGATGCAGCGACCGCAGCGGACGCAGCGGGTGAACAGGTGGGTAATGAGGGGGTTCTTCTCATCGGTGGCAACGACACGGGGCTTCATACGCCAATCCTCGCCGTTCACGCCCATATACTGATACAGGCTCTGCAGCTCGCACTTACCGTACTTGGGGCAGCCGGTGCACTCGGCGGGATGGGTTGCCAGCATCAGCTCCATGGATGCTTTACGCACAGCCATGGCAGAATCGCTCTTGCTCTCAACCACCATACCCTCTTCCACGATGGTGGTGCAGGAGGGAACGGCAATATCAGCACCGTTGATGCTCACGCTGCACAGGCGGCAACCACCCTTGGCCTCCAGGTCAGGGTGGTCGCACAGATGGGGGATATAAATCCCCGCATCCAGCGCCGCATGCAGAACAGACTGACCCTCACGGGCTTCGACGGTCTGACCGTCGATCGTCAGTTTGATCATAGTTTTATCGTTTCCTTAAGTGTATTTTTTGCTTACCACTCGCAGTTCTGGGCAGCAATGTCCTCAGCGGCCATACGACCGGAGTTCAGGCAGAAGCCCATGGTGTTGCCGGGCAGGGTGAAGGGATAGCTGTCGCCATAGATGGAGCAGGCATCGGTACCGACGCAGTACAGGCCGGGGATGACCTTGCCGTCCTCGTTCAGGACCTGCAGCTTGTGGTTGACCTTGACACCGCCGAGGGAGCCGTAAGCGCCCACATGCTGACGGCAGGCATAGAAGGGGCCCTTCTCGATGGGCTCCATGTAGTGACGATCCTTCTCGAACAGCTCGTCGAAGCCGGCAGCGCACATGTCGTTGTACTCCTCGACCTGAGCCATGAAGCCCTCAACATCGATGCCCATCTTCTCAGCCAGTTCCTCCAGAGTGTCGGCCTTGTTGACATTCTCGTAACCGGCGGCGATATCGCGCTCCAGCTCCTCCTCGAACACCTCGTACATGTTCAGGGGATGGACGCGGGAGATCAGGTCGGGACCGTGCTTCTTATACTTCTTCAGCAGCTTGGAGTCCATGATGATGAAGGCGCACTTGCCGGGCTGAGAAGCGATGGCGTTACCGGTGAAGGTGGTGTTGGCAATCTGATCCTCGGGCATGAAGCGCAGACCGTCACGGTTGACCCACAGGCAGGGCTGACGGAAAGCACCGTCCATGACGAAGTGGTTCATGTTATCGGGCAGCTGATACATGATCTCCATGATCATGGGAGTCTTGGCAGCGCCGACCTCCCAGCACATCTTGATACCATCACCGCGCATACCGGGAATGGCGAAGTTGTGGATGGTCTTGCCGTACTCGAAGCCGGTGCACTCCTCGATCATCTTGGGGTTCTCGCCGAAGCCGCCGGTAGCGACGATGACATTCTTGGCGCGAGCCTCGATCTCCTCACCATTCTTATCAACGGCGATGACACCAACAACAGCGCCGTCTTCCATGATCAGGCTCTTGACGGGAGTCTCCATCTGGAACTCAGCACCCTGCTCCTTGGCGTACTCGGTCAGTTTCTTGTTCATAGCGGTAGCGGCGCGGGGGCCGGGACGACCGCCGCCCTCGGGCATAACGATGTGCCAGGTGAACTCGCCGTCGGAGTAGGCGCGGGTATCCTCGGGAGCGGTGAACATACGCTCAACAGCAGCGAACTGAACACCGACGGTATCCTCCAGCCAGTCGATGGTGGAACCGGACTTGAAGTAATAGTCACGGACCAGACGGGCGTTGACATTGTAGTGGGTGTAGAACATGTGCTTACGGAAAGCCTCACCGGGGGTCAGAGCGACCATGGACTGGCGCTGGATGCGGGAACCGATACCCAGGGGGCCCATACCCATGTTGGCAGCACCACCGGTGGTGTTGCTCTTCTCGAACACCAGGGTCTTCAGACCGTTCTCAGCGGCGGTAGCGGCGGCGGACAGACCGGAAAGACCGGCTGCGACGACGATGACATCAGCTTCCATCTTCTTCATAGTGGCAGTCTCCTTCTCATAAAAAATATCGTGTGTTGTTTTACGCGCTCTTCCTCATGGTTCGACATTCAAAGCAGACGAAAGATGTCCTGTATTCCCTGCCAAAATGTAGAAAAAATACAAAAACTTTGAGCCATCGACCCAATATGCGCATTATCACATACATTATAAAAAAAGCCATCGGATTCGTCATCCGATGGCTGTCAAATATGGTATGCATTCCACCCGCTTTTTTGCGACATTTGTCTAACCGCTGTCAACTTCCCGGTAAATCGGTGTTATCTCCGCTATCACGGCCCTTCAGATAGTCGATCAAATGAAAAGAAAACTCATAGGAAAACAGGCGATGACCGTCGTAAATGTTCACACCCAGCGTCTCCTGGATCTTGTTCATGCGATAGAAAAAGGTACTCTTGTGGATGTGCAGTTCCTCCGAGGCGGCAGAGGCGCTGCGGCCGCAGAAAATGTAGGTGCGCAGCGTATGCAGCAGTTCCGTACGGTACTGCTTGTCGTAGGCGGCAATGAGACGGATATCGGGGTGGATCTTGGAACGCATGCGGTCGCGGTCGTGGCGGGAAAACATGTGATTGAGATATTCCTGCTCATAGTAGAGGATGCGGGATTCCTCGTGGCCCCTCTCAAGGCAGGCCTCGGCCTGCTCCATGGCGTATTTTGCCAGCAGCAGAGAGGTGCAGTAGTAGCTGACACCGCAGCTCATGCAGTTGAACTCCAGAAACTTTTCCAATGCCTGCTGTTCCCTGTCGCGGAAAGCCTTGGGCTCGGCACAGGGCAGCAGGAGACAAAGATGGCCATCCACCACGCCCACCATACCCTCGGGGAAGATATTCAGCAGCTGGTCATAGTAATACTTTCCCGCGGCATGGACGCTCTCGGGATCGTCAAAGGTAAAGGCCAGCATGAAGTAATAGGGCTGGGACATACGGTTGAGCTGACGGAGTCTGCGCTCGGCAAACTCGTCGGAACTGAAATGGCCCTCCAGCAACTCCTGCAAAAAGTACTCGTACTTCAATCCGCTCTCCACGGCGAAGGTATCGTTCTTCTGCATCTCGATGGCCAGAATCTGGGCCAGAAACTCGATGACATCCAGATCCACCTGACGGAAGCCCTCGGGGCGGCCGTGGCAAAAGACATAGGCCACCACGGCGCGGTTGATGCGCACCGGCTGGAACAGGATCTCATTGGGGAATCGGGCATCCCGCACCACATAGGGGCGGTAGGACTCCATGATGCGGGCGGTATGGTTCTTCTTGTCCATCTCCTCCGTCACATCCAGCTTCAGATACTGCTTGCCGTTCATCACATCGAAGTCATCGGGATTCATGGCAGCCACGGAAGGAGCCGCCGCCAACACACAGAAACTGGTATCACACAGTGTAAGAGGCATTTTCACCATGTCATAGGTGATGCGCAGATAGTGCTCCAGCGAGTATTTGGACTGTAGTGCAGTGAACAACTCACGCATGACGCGCTTGGATTCATTCAACGCCTTGGTATTTTCCATCGTTTGTCTACCTCCGCCACTGTTTTTCTATAGTATATCCGACAAAGGTAGGAAAAGCAAGAAAAAAGTAATGACGGATGCCAAAAGGCATCCGTCATTTGTTGGAATGTTTTATCTGTTACCGGGACTGCAGCAGGGACAGCACATCCTGTGCAAACTCCTCGGGGATCTCGCGGGCAGCATTGTGGCCGCCGCGGACATCGTGGAGGGGACAGCCCAGCAGATTGGACACACGCAAGGCGCACTCGGAAAGGGGCATACCCGCGCTGTCAAGACCACGGAGAATAACGGGGTGCACCTCAGCGGGCAGGGACGGCACCATGAGATCGCGGTCGAAACCGTGACGGAACTCATAGCGCATGAAGTTCATGCCGTTGGTCTGGAAATTATCCATTTCCGCCTCGGTCATGGGCTTATCGCTGCCAGAAGAGCAGTCCGCCAGGAACAGCAAAAAGCGGTTCAAAGCGCGGTTGTACTTCCCTTTATCCAGCGCCTCGTGAATGGCGCGGATATGCTCCCAGCCACGCAGGTCGTCGTTCATCAGGGCATAGATGGGAGGCTCATGGATCAGCACGCGCTCCACCAACTCGGGGTGATAGCCCGCCAGAAAACCGGCGATGGCACCGCCGCAGCTGCAGCCCACGACCAGCGCTTTCTCACCGGGGGCAAGGCTCTGTAGCACGAAGGCGGCATCGTCACCCTGACCGATGAAGTACTCCTTGCAGCTCATCTCCGTGGGATCGTCACTGCGAACAGAGCGGCCAAAACCGTTGCGGTCGTAGGTGATGACGAGGAAGTGCTGGGCAAGACAGGGGCCCAGTTCATAGAAGAACTCGCTGTCCACAGCGGCGCCGTGGATCAGCAGGAGGGGTCTTCCCTGTCCGATGGTACGGCAAAAGAAGCTGCTGCCGTCAGCACGGCAGAGCTTGTGCTCCTGCCACTGCATTACTTCTTCATGCCCGCAGCGCGGACGGCGGAGATGACGATGTTGCCCTTCAGCTCAGAGACGGGAGCGCCGCGGGAGCAGTCGCACACGATCTTGCGGAAGCCCTGCAGCATGGGGCCGTAAGCGTCAGCCTTACCGAACTGCTGGATCAGCTTGACGGCGATGTTGCCCACATTCAGGTCAGGCCAGACGACAACATTGGCCTTACCGGCCACCTTGCTCTCCTCCTTGACCTTCTTGGCGGCCACGGCGGGAACGATGGCGGCATCCAGCTGGAACTCACCCTCGATGGCCAGGTCGGGACGACGCTCGTTGGCGATACGGGCGGCATCGATGACCTTATCGATCAGCTCACCGGAGCCGCTGCCCTTGGTGGAGTAGCAGACCATGGCGCAGCGGGGCTCCCAGTCCAGCAGGGCGGCCACGGTGTCGCAGGCAGAGATGGCGATGGAGGCCAGCTGCTCGGAATCGGGGTTGGTGCACACGGCGCTGTCGCCGATGGCCAGCAGAGTACCCTCGCTGCCCTCGAAGCCGGGGATATCGCAGATACCGATGGAGGAGATGGTGGCGCCCTCCTGCATGCCGATGACGGACTGAGCAGCCAGCAGCACATCGCCGGTGCTGTAGTCGATACCGGCAAAGGTAACATCGCACATATCCAGAGCCTGCATCACCACGGCGAAGTACAGGTTGTTCTTCATACGGCGGTTCAGAGCCTTCTCGCTGAGCTCGCAGGTGGGCAGAGCCAGATACTTGGCAATCAGCTCGGCCTTCAGCTCATCGTTGACATCCACGAAGGTGAAAGCGCTCTCCTCGTAGCCGCGCTCAGCGCACAGAGCCTTCAGCTGAGCAGCGTCACCCACCAGAATGGGCAGGATGTAGCCTTCCTTGGCGCACTCGTAAGCGGCCTGCATGATCTTCTCGTTATCGGCCTCGGGGAATGCCACCTTCTGAGGGGCCAGCTTGGCCTTCTCATAAATCTTATCCAGAATGTTAGCCATAGTTATTGTTTCCTTCCTGTTTCTCTATTGCAGCAGATCCTCTGCTGTCATTTCCTTGATCAATACGGTAAACGCTTTTTTTGCCGCGCAGGTGATGAGATGTCCGTCATAGAGGCGGCTATCCCAGTACCACGGCTCGCCGCTGCGAAGCAGGGAGAAATCCCGTTCCTCCAGGGCAAGGCCGCAGCCTTCGGCTTTCAGGGCACTCTCAAGGCGCGTCCACAATAAACAGTAGTCCTCAGCTTCAGTGTGCTCGGACAGCCACGCCATCTCCTCCGGTGTCAGCATCTTGCGAGGCAGCACATCGGGGCGGTGGAGATGCTCCACATCGGCGCCCACCACCTCTTCCGACAGGGCCAGTACGGCGCAATGTCCGGAGTAGGACAGGCTGAAATGGGGGCCGCAGGGCAACCAAGGCTTGCCGAATTCCCCGATGGAAAACACCGCTTCCTCTACACCCAATACAGCACGCAGAAGAAGTCCTGCACCGCACCGGAGCAGGCGGTCTTTTTCATTCCACTGTCTCTCTGCCGCGGCGCGGCGCTCGGGGCTGAGGAGGGACAGGGCCCGGGGCAGATGGTTCGCCAGTTGACGGACATTTGTCACATAAAGTGTTACGGTCATCCTCGTTTACCTTGGGTGTTAACGACCAAATCGCCGGAGAGCAAATGCTCCCCGGCGATTGAAGGGATAGTTGATAACCTCAGGTGCGGGAGCGCAACCCTCGGTAGATGCGTTACGACTTAGCGATAGTCGTAGCCCACGGTCTTATAGCGGGCGGGGATGTAGGGCACCTGCAGGAAGCTGGCGTACTCACCACCGGTGTGGATGATATGCTTACCCTTGTTCTCGGTATCCCAGGAGAAGGGCTCGAACCAACCGTCGCGGATGTAGTGACCGGCGATCTGGACGCGGATGCGCTGACCCTTGTGCCAGAAGCGGCTGGAGGGCACGATCTCGATGTCGCACTGGGCAATCTCACCGGGAGCGAGCTTCAGCTCACGCTCGTGCTTCATGACGGGGTTGTAAGCGGTGGACAGCTTCTCATCCAGCTCGCGGTGAGACACGCGGCACTTGCCCCATGCACCGGGATGATGCTCGCCCAGGGTATCCCAAGGCACCCAGTTACCGGCAGCGTCAGCCTTCTGGATGTTGATGAACAGGTCGGCATCGTCGTTGCCGTCGGCCTCGACGAACAGACGCAGGAACATGTAGCCGGTCAGCTCGGTATCCCCGGTGAACTCCATGTCGAACTCAACGAAGCCGGTCTCGCCATCGTAGGAAACGGTGCTGTGGACGGGGACTTCCTGCTCATGCATATCCATGTGAGCGGCGTCGAGGTAGTAACGACGATACTCGGTGCGCTTGAGGGGGAAGTTGTCCTCACCGCGGCGGACCTGATAGTCGATATCGAAAGCGTCCATAACATCGATGCGTACTTTGGGGGTCATCTCCCAGCCGTTGTGGATGTCCTTCAGATAACGATCATAGAACAGCTTCAGATCCTGCAGATTCTCGGGGCTGTAGGAATCGGGCCACTCGAAGTCACGGTGAGCACGCAGCCACTTTTTGCGGGACTTGCAGCGACGCCATGCGTTGACGGAGCCACGCAGATGGAAGTGGGACCAGCCAGCGGTCTGATACACGGGGATACGGACCTTGGAGAAATCGGGGATCTTGTTGCGCCAATAGCCGTTCATCAGGGGGTATGCACGACCCATCTCGACCTGGTCGTCGACACCGTTGGGGCCGGTGACCTGGGCAGCGATGAACTGGTTGAAGGCCAGAGCGGGGATACCGCCCTCGAACAGGGACTCACGATACAGGTCAGTGGTGGACTCCCAGGGAGCGATGCAGGCCAGGTGGGGAGGGCACTGAGCGGCGATGCCCCACTGGTGGATGGCAACACCGGAGTTACCGGCCATACCGACCTTACCGTTGCACCAGGGCTGCTGAGCAACCCACTCAACGAAGTCGTAGCCGTCCATACCGTCCTGAACGCCGAAGATATGCACATCACCCTCGCTGTGGCCGGCGCCGCGAACGTCAACGTTGGCAACGGCGTAGCCCTGGTGGCACCAGTAAGCGGGGTCGGGAGACTCAAACTTGGCCAGCTTGGAAACGGTTCCCGGGGGAACGCCCATCAGCTGCCACTCGCTCATACCGTCACCGGGGCGCTTGCCGAACCAGGACCAGGAGACGATGACGGGGATCTTCTCGGTGGTGTTGGCGGGACGGAAGATGTCGCAGTAGATCTTGCAGCCGTCACGCAGAACGACCTCCAGATCCTGCTCGCAGATGATGCCGGGAGCGGCCTCATAGGTGCGCTGATTGAAGGGGGGGCAGAAGCCGTGGCCCATGCGCAGCATGGGGTCGTCGCTGGCGGAGAGGTCGATGCCGTCGATGTCAGCCAAAGGCTTACGGGCCTTCAGATAGATGGCCTCGATCTCCTCACCCATGAACACTTCTTTTCTGGTAAAATGAGTGTTGGGATTCACTTCCATAAGTATACCTCCTGTAGAATTTGTTTATCCTGCACATTTTCAAGGTTTAACAGTATAAATCTATGTTAAATTCGTTCATTTTTCAATACTTGTCCCTCGAACAAATATAGGAAATCCACCCCTCCCCCGCCCCGATTATCCGACAATCATCGGAACATCAAAAATATGTGCTTAAAAAGCACAGAAAGAAGAAAAAATGCCGCTATTTCCGCCGCAAAAAATCACCCTTATTTTTTGCAAAAAACAGCACAAGCAGAGGGTAAATCCCCTCTGCTTGTGCATTATGTCAACTTGTTCGTACCGGAGTCTTAAAAGCCGAAGTAGCGTTCGGCGTTGCGGTGGCAGATATCGACCACCAGTTCGCCCAGTACAGAGAGATCACAGGGATACTGACCCTCCTCCACCAGTGCACCCAGCTTATTGCACAGGATGCGGCGGAAATACTCGTGGCGGACGAAGGAGGTAAAGGCGCGGGAGTCGGTCAGCATACCCACGGAGCCGGAGAGCAGCCCCGTCTCCATCAACTGATCGATCTGCTCCGAGATACCGCGGATGTGATCCAGAAGCCACCACGCCGCGCCGTACTGCACCTTTGCCCCGTCGGCGGCGAAGTTCACCGCCATAGTGGAGAACACGGCGCTGTCGGCAGGATTGAGGTTGTAGAGGATGGTCTTAGGCAGACGCTCAACTTTATCCACATCACTCAAAAATGCGCTCAGCAGGAACGGGTCGGTGGCGCTGCCCACGCTGTCACCGCCGGCGTCGGGGCCGAAGGAAGCCAGCAGCTTGGGGCTGTTGTTGCGGATGGGGCCCAGATGCAGCTGCATGGTCAGGTCACGGCGGTGGTACTCCCCTGCCAGAAAACGCAGCAGCGCACCCTGATACACGGCGATTTCGTCCTCGGTGAGCGCTTCGCCGCCAAGAGCCTTCGCCATCACAGGGGCGGGATCGCCCACGCCGTAGCGGAAGCGGATGAAGCCATGGTCAGTAACGCGGCAGCCTGCCTCACAGAAGAAGTCGAGAGACTTACGAAGGGCGGCGCAGAGGCTGTCCCAATCGGTGATCGCGCCGTAGCGTGCGCCCAGCTGCTGCATGGCAGTGGACCACGCAGCCTGATCGATATGCAAAAAGCGGTCAGGGCGGAAAGAGGGCAGCGTACGGAAAGGCACGGACGCATCCTCTTTCAGCTTCAGGTGCCACTCCAGCGTATCGGCGGGATCGTCGGTGGTGCAGAGGATGCGGACATTGGCCTTTTCAAGCAGCGACACGGCATCGAAGCCGTCGCTACGGAGCATGGCGGCGGTCTTATCCCAGATCTCGCGGGCCGTAGCGGCGGTGAGAGGCGTGGTGATACCGAAATACCGCTGCAGTTCCAGATGGGCCCAGTGGTACACGGGAGAGCCGATCAAGCGGGGCATGACGGCGGCAAACTTCTCGAACTTCTCATACTCCGAGGCCTTACCCGTCACATAATACTCCTCCACACCGCACACACGCATGGCGCGCCACTTGTAGTGATCTGCCTCCAGCCACAGCTGGGTGAGGTTCTCATAGCAGCGGCGCTCGTAGATCTCGCGGGGATTGAGGTGATTGTGATAGTCGATGATGGGACAATCGGCGGCGTACTCGTGGAAAAGGACGCGGGCGGTGTCGGTGCTGAGGAGGAAATCGTGATCCATAAATGCTCTCATCAGAATTTCTCCTTATTGATCCACAGACCCAGCGCGGGGTTGGGGATGAAGTACACCTCTTCCCCATCGGGGAGGGTGTTGTAGCCATAGTGCAGCTTCTCAGGGTCGTAGCGGCGGGCCATCTCGTCATAGTCGGCGGACTGGAAGCCCACGGATTCGATCTCCTCACGGGTGATCTCCTTCACCGCATAGGTGATGGTAAAGCGGCCGTCGGAGGAGCCGTGGATGAGGTGGGCGGCGGCGCCCATGTTGTCGCGCAGATCCTGATTCTCCGCTTTTTCGAACTGCTCGAGGGTATTGATACGGCCCTTATAGCCGTACTTGCGGATCAGCTTATCCACCTGCTCATCCTCGCCGAAGCGCTCGATGCCGGGAGCCAGCACCAGCAGCTCGCCGCCGTCGGCGATGGCCATGCGGGTGCGGTAGACGGACTTGTTGCCCAGCCACGTGCTGTGAAACTCGTCGGGCGTGAGATAGACCACACACTTTTTAATGCCGGTCTCCACAAAGTCGATATTCTTCTCCTGTGCCAGCGCGATGGCGGCCTCCAGCGCACTGCGCTCTTCGCCGATGAAGAGGCCGTGGGTACGGATATTGCCGCCGGGGGCAGTGGTGACGGTGAGGGTAAAGACGATGGGACGCTCGGAAAGGAAGTGGTTCAGGGCGTAGTCGAAGATCTTGCGGACGGGGGTGTGATCCTTGCCCATCATGCGCTCCATACCGTAGACAGCGCCCACCATATGACTCTTGTTGATCATATCGGCACCACCTACGCCCACGAAGAGGTTCTTGGCGTGGTTGGCCATACCGATGACTTCGTGGGGCACCACCTGACCGATGGAGAGGATGATGTCATACTTCTCATCCACAAGGCGGCGGTTGATCTCCACATCCACCGCATCGTGCCACAATCCCTCGGTGATCTCCTCGAGATATGCCGCGGGCACCTCGCCGATCTTCATCACATCGGTGCGCCAGTTGTGGGGAAGGAACTTGTCATAGGGGATGTCGCCGAACATGTGCCTGGCCTCGGCCTCGGTGACGGGTACATGGGTGCCGAGGGCGGGCAGAATGTCCACCTGGCAGCCCATCTCGGTGAGGGTGTGGTAGTAGACATTGGTGATGAAGCCCGCGTTGGAGTGAAAGCGGGTGTAGTCGGGAGGGATAACGAGGGCGTGGCGGAGGGTTTTACCGGCAAGGCTCTCCACAAGGGCCTCACGGATCTCCTCGCGGCTCAAACCGGCCTCCGTTTTGGCGTAGCGGAAAATCTCCATAGTCTCCCCCGCTTACACGCCGGAGTAGGCGGAGAAGCCTCCGTCCACGGGGATTACCACGCCGTTGACGAAGCCGGAGGCCTGCTCGTCCACAAGGAACAGCAGCGTGCCCACCAGCTCCTCAGGTTTGCCGAAGCGGCCCATGGGGGTACCGGCAATGATCTTGCCGCTGCGCTCGGTGGGAGTGCCGTCCTCACGGTACATCAGCGCATAGTTCTGAGGCGTAAGGAAGAAACCGGGGGCGATGGCGTTGCAGCGGATGCCCACGCGGCTGAAGTGGACGGCCAGCCACTGGGTGAAATTGGAGATGGCGGCCTTGGCGCCGGAATAGGCGGGGATCTTGGTCAGGGGGGTAAAGGCGTTCATGGAGCTGACATTGATGGTGGTGCAGCCCTCGCGGCCCACCATGTCACGGGCAAAGGCCTGGGTGGGCAGCATAGTGCCGGCAAAGTTCAGATCCAGCACATAGCGGAAGCCCTCTTCATCGATGTCGAAGAAGGACTTGACATCGTCCTCGATGTCGCCCAGCTCAAAATACTCCTTGGTGGTGCTGGCGCTGGGGTGATTGCCGCCGGCACCGTTGACGAGGATGTCGCACTTGCCGTAGATGCGCAGGACTTCATCATGGGCAGCCTTGACGCTGTCGGCATCGGTGACATTGACGGCCACGCCGGTTGCCTCATAGCCTGCGGCGCGGATCTCCTCGGCCAGAGCCTCGGCCTTGGACAGGGTGCGGTTCAAAATGGCCACCTTGGCACCGCACTGGGCCAAAGCGCGGGCAAATTCACTGCACAGCACGCCGGCACCGCCGGTGATGACGGCCACCTTGCCCTGCAGATTGGGCTTTACGGAAAGGTTCATAGGTCGTTCCTCCCTGTTAAATCGTTTTCAAAATTTCATCAATGCCGCAGGCCACGCCGTCCTCGTCACAGGAGAGGGTCAGGCGGTCGGCAGCAGCCTTGGCCTCGGGTTCGGCGTTGGCCATGGCGATGCCGACGCCGGCATCACGGAGCATGGTCAGGTCGTTGAGTCCGTCGCCAAAGGCGTAAGTATCCTCGCGGCGCAGGCCAAGGTGCTTTGCCAGCGCCAGAAGGGCGGCACCCTTATGTGCCTTTTCATCGTTGATCTCGATGTTCTCGGAGATGGACGAGGACACGGCCAGTCCCTGGAACATGGTGGGCAGTGCCGCCATAAGGCGCAGACGCAGATCGTTGTCGGGCATGAACAGCTGCACCTTCTGCACATCGAGGCCCGAGGCGGTGATGTGCGCCTTCAGATCTGGAACAGGTTTGCGCAGACGGTGGATCATCTCCCGGTAGTGGGGGTTGAAGATCATCTCGTCGATGCGCGCCTTGTGCGCAGCGCTCATAAAGGCGTCGTTATTCTGGTAGCAGTCGTAGAGTACGCGCTCACTGTCCATGGCGTCCATAATGGCGATGGCCCGCGCCGCGGCGATCTCGGCACTGTAGATGACCTCGCCGGTGAGGATGTCCGCCACTGCCGCACCGTTGACGGTGATGGCATAGCGGAGGAAGGGCAGATCGCGGATGATCTGGGGCATGCCGCCGTAGAAACGACCCGTGGTGGGCACGATGGCAAAGCCTGCCTCATGGGCGCGATACAGAGCACGGAGGTTTCCCTCCGTCAGCTCCTTGTTGGAGTTGAGGAGGGTACCGTCCAGATCAAGGGCGATGATGCCGCGGATGTTGTGCTGCTCCATGACCTTATGCGTTGTAGGCGCTGGAGGAGGTGTTGCCGCCCTTGCCGGTCCAGTTGGTGTGGAAGAACTGACCGCGGGGAGCGTCGGTGCGCTCGTAGGTGTGGGCGCCGAAGTAGTCGCGCTGTGCCTGCAGCAGGTTGGCGGGCAGGGACTCGGTGGTATAGCCGTCGAAATAGTTCAGGGCGGAGGAGAATGCGGGCATGGGGATACCCATCTTCACCGCGTAGGACACCACCTCGCGCCATGCGGGGATAAGGGACTCGATGACCTGGGCGAAGTACTCGTCCATGATCAGGTTCTCCAGCTGGGGATTCTTCTCAAAGGCCTCGCGGATCTTGCCCAAAAAGACACTGCGGATGATGCACCCGCCGCGCCACATCATGGCGATGCCGCCGTAATTGAGGTTCCAGCCGTGGGTCTCCGCAGCGGAGCGCATGACGGCATAGCCCTGTGCGTAGGAGATGATCTTGGAGGCATACAGCGCCTTGCGGATGCACTCGACGAAAGCGACCTTGTCGCCCTCGAAGGCGGGGACGGTTCTGGTAAAACGCTTGGCAGCGGCCACGCGCTCGTTCTTCACGGCGGAGAGGCAGCGTGAGAACACGGCCTCGCCGATGAGGGTCAGGGACACGCCCTCGTCCAGAGCGGAGATAACGGTCCACTTACCCATGCCCTTCTGGCCGGCGGCATCCAGAATGTGCTCGACCACGGTCTCGCCCTTTTCATCCTTGTAGCCCAGAATGTCGCGGGTGATCTCGATGAGATAGCTGTCCAGCTCCGTCTCGTTCCAGGCAGCAAAGACCTGATGCATCTCCTCGGAGGTCATACCCAGACCGTCGCGCATCAGCTGATAGGCCTCGCAGATGAGCTGCATATCGCCGTACTCGATGCCGTTGTGGACCATCTTGACGAAGTGGCCGGCACCGTTCTCGCCCACCCAGTCACAGCAGGGCTCGCCGCCCTCTACCTTGGCGCAGATGGACTGGAAGATAGGCTTGACGAAGGGCCAGGCGGCCACAGAGCCGCCGGGCATCAGGGAGGGGCCGTTCAGCGCGCCCTCTTCGCCGCCGGAGACGCCGCAGCCCACATACAAAAGGCCCTTGGACTCCACATACTCGGTACGGCGTGCAGTGTCGGGGAAGTGGCTGTTGCCGCCGTCGATGATGATGTCGCCTTCCTCCAGCAGGGGAATGAGCTGGTCGATCAGGGCGTCCACAGCGGAGCCGGCCTTGACCATCATCATGACCTT
>JAZTZR010000033.1:0-4384 GCA_045637545.1 Vescimonas sp.
CAGTGGTCATGTCAACGCCCCAGGGATAGATGTTGGCGTCGTAAGCCTTGATGGCTTCGCAGGCAGCCTTCAGCTCTTCCCAAGTGGTGGGAACAGCAACACCGGCAGCGTCCAGGATGTCCTTGTTGTAGTACAGAGCACGAGCGGAAGCCAGGTCGGGAACGGCCCAGCCAACGTCGTCAACAACGGACTCAGCCAGGAAAGAGGGGAAGAACTTGGCATAGGTCTCAGCGGAAACCCACTCCTCGGCGGGCAGCAGCAGGCCGTCAGCCTGATAGTCTGCAAACACGTCGATGTTCAGCAGGTCGGGAGCCTCACCGTTGGCAACACGGGTGTTGACGACGGTGTAGATGTCGTTCCAGGAGACGACGTCGACGACCAGGTCGATACCCTCGTTGGCAGCCTCGAACTTCTGCTCGAAGCCGACCCACCAGTTGGCGGTCTCATTGCCGTACTGAGCGGCGATCACGGTGACGGTGGTCTTACCCTCGTCAGCAGCGGGAGCCTTCTCGCCGCAGGCGACCAGACCGAAGACCATCACCAGGGCCAGAAGCAGAGCAATTGCTTTCTTCATTAGATTTTCCTCCTAATAAAAATTAAAAACAAATTCCGATATGCTGCGGTGTTCACACGATGTGTACACGCAACACAAAAGGGTCAATGACCCTCCTGGGTAATATTACTATAAAACTGCCGTTTCGTCAACAAAAAAGTTCTCTTTTTTCACATTTTTTCCGATTTCCATATTTTCCGGAAACAAAAGTTTCCTCCACGGAGACACCGTTTACAGTTTCTGGAAGTTATATGCCGTAAACGCACTTGTGTCCTCTGTACAGATACATCGTGTGTCATTCCGTCCCTTCGGCATCCCGGTGCTCCACCGTGCAGAACAGCACCGCCGTGCCCAGCGCCGCCATCACCACGCCACTGAGAAGCATCACCGGCACGGAGAAGTGCTGCAAAATCTGTCCGCCGGCGAAGTTGCCGATGGCACAGCCCAGGGTATAGGAGGCGGTGATGAAGGCCTGACCCTTCACCATATCCGCCATGGAGATACGGCCGCGGGCATAGTACATCTGGGTGGGTGAGAGGAAGGTATAGGAGGTGGCCTGCAGCAGCTGAATGAGATAGATGGCGTTGACGCTGGGGGCCACCAGCAGCAGCACCGCCTTGACAAGGAAGGACAGGCCGGCAATTTTCAGAAGCCATGTATCGCGGATGTGCTTGCGCAGTCGCTCAAAGCCCAGCAGCACCAGCATCTCCACCGCCGTGGCGATGAACAGGGCCACACCCACGCTGCCGCTGTCACCGCCCAGAGGGCGCACCACCTCAATGAGATAGTTCTCCGTCATGGCGTGGAACATGGCCAGCAGCATCACGCCCACGAGAGAGAAGCAATACCAGCGGTACTTGACGAAAAATTCTCCGATGCCGCAGCACTCCGGCGCCGCCTCCTGCTCCCGATGCACCGTCCCAAGGGCGGGATAGGCCAGCACCACCAGCACATTCAGCACCAGCAGGCCAAGGCTCACCCAGATCATCCACTCAATGCCCCACCGGGCCATCAGCTTGCCGATCAGCAGCGCCGAGAGGGAGTAGCCCAGCGAGCCGATGCCGCGGCTGACGCCGTAGTTGAGGCGGTAGCCGTTCTCCATATAGGATACGCTCAGGGCGTTCATCAGGGGCATCATGGCATCCAGCGCGAACACGCCCAGCAGATACAGCGCGCCGAAGAGAAGGCGGGACAGGGGCAGCAGCTGCACCGCGCCGAAGCAGAAGATGCACACCGCCGTCAGTGCTGCGCTCATCCACTTGAGCACATTACCCCCCGTGCGGTCGGCAAAGTTGGCCAGCACCGGCTGGGCGGCGCAGGAGAGCAGGTTGCCCGCCGCCAGCATGGCCCCCACCGTGGCGGGAGCAAAGCCCTTGCCCAGCAAAAAGGCCGTGGCAAAGCTGACCACACCGGCCACCGCGGCCCAGTAGGTCACCTGATGTACTGTATACTGTGTTGTCATGGATCGTCTGTTCACGCATATACCTCGCATAAAGTTTTCCCCATTATACCGCCAAAGCGCCCCGAACGCAATCCCATATCCCTTCGTCCGTCAACTTGACCACAAAAAGCGTGACGCTTTAGTCCTTTAAATTGCAACTCTTTTTTCCGGATTTTCATTTTTTGGGTATCTTTTTCAAATTTATTCCATTTTCTCCTTGTGCAAAAAGGAAACGGTGCATAATTATTTGTGGATTTTGTCTGTTGACAGTGCACAAAGACGGTGCTATAGTGTGCCCAACAAAGGCAAGGACGCGGAGTAGTAGACGGAAAAGCCCTTTCAGAGAAGTGTCGGGTGGTGCAAGACACGAAGGTGCGAAGCCGTTGAACTGGCCGCAGAGCCGCTGTGCTGAACCCCCGGAGTAGGTGCAGACGGGCGCTCCCGTTACAGAGCAGGGATATGACTGTATCCTGTAGAGTGATCCCCGGCGAATGGGGATAAGAAGAGTGGTACCGCGGAATGCAAGTTTCGTCTCTTCTGCCTTATGGCAGGAGAGGCGTTTTTTATTTTCCCTGCCGCACATCACATTTTGGAGGAACCCCACCATGAGTAAGCAAATGAAAGTCACCTTCGCAATGGCCTTCTCTGTTGCCGCCGTTTTGTTCTCTTCCCACGCCGGCGGCGGCTTCGCAACCGGCAATCAGGCCAACACCTATTATGTGGGTCTGGGCTGGCCCGGCCTCATCGCCGCTGTTCTGTCCATGCTGTTGCTGACCCTCACCATGCGTCAGGCAATGGTTATGTATAACTCCCGCAAGATCACCTCTACCAAGAAGCTGTTTGAGACCCTGTTCCACCCCTTTGACAAGGCCGAGATCCTCTTCGAGATCTTCTTCTATATCATGGTGCTCATGGCCATCGCCGCCGCCATCTCCGGCGCCGCCACGGCCCTGAACAACTACTTCGCGCTGAACTACTATGTGGGCATTGTCATCGTCGGCGTTATCGTCATGGTACTGACCATCTTCGGCGCCGATGTGGTCCGTAAGGCCTCTTCCTATATGTCCATCGGCATTCTGGTCACCGCCATCGCCATCTACATCATCGGTATCTTCAAGGCTCCCGAGTCCTTCGGCTCCGTCTTCAGCGCCGACTTCGCCGCCAACGGCTTCAAGAATGTCCCCAAGGCCGTCCTCAACGCCTTCGTCTACGCCGGTTTCCAGTGCGTGACGCTGCCCACCCTCATCGCCTGCGGCACCACCATGACCAACAAGAAGGCCTGCGGCAAGTCCATGTGGATCTCCTTCGTGATGAACGCCGTGGCTCTGGGTCTGTCCGTTATGATGCTCATGAGCTGGAAGGGCGTCTACACCGCCGTGGAAGGCGGCACCGCCATCCCCACCCTCACCAGCTGCGTCGAGATGGGTATGATGTGGCTGACCATCGCCTACGGTATCTGCCTGGTGCTGTGCCTCATCTCCACCGGTGTCACCATCACCTTCGGCTTCGTCTCCCGCTTTGAGAATGCCAAGATCTACAACAAGATCGAGTCCCGTCCCGCCCGCAACGCCATCAGCTCCGTGTTCATCATCGCCCTTTCCATGGCCATCTCCCTGCTGGGCCTGACCAACATCATCAAGTACGGCTACGGCTACTGCGGCTATCTGGGCATCATCGTGGTGGTCATCCCCTTCCTCACCGTGGGCGTGTACAAGAACCGCAAGTATATGAAAGAGCACGGCGAGGAGTTTGAAGCCCGCTGAAAAAACTGAAACAGGAGACTGATGATTATGCAAAAGAGTCTTTTCCCCGGATATACCATCGGCATCGATGCCTATGACGATATCGCCGCCGTATGCCCCGCCTACGGCAAAAAGGCCGCCATCATCGGCGGCAAGCGGGCACTGGCCGCCGCAGCCGACGCCATCGCCGATGCCGCCGGGAAGGCGGGCATCGAGGTGATCGGCACCTTCTGGTACGGCGGCGAGGCATCCCGCGAGAATATGGATATGCTCCGCCCTCAGGTGGCCGAGGCCGACATGATCTTCGCCGTGGGCGGCGGTAAGGCCATCGACACCTGTAAGGTGCTGGCACAGGAGACCAACCGCCCCTTCTTCACCTTCCCCACCATCGCTTCCACCTGTGCCTCCTGCACCAGTCTGGGCATCGTGTATCACCCCGACGGAAGTCTGAATGAGTATTCCTTCTCCAAGATCCCCCCCAACCACATTTTCATCGATACGCAAATCATTGCCGATGCCCCGGACATTTACCTCTGGGCCGGCATGGGTGACACCATGGCCAAGCATTTTGAGTGTACCGCCTCTTCCCGCGGCCATGTTGCTCCCCACACGGATGCTATGGGCATCGCATTGAGTCCCATGTGTGCC
>JAZTZR010000034.1:0-4991 GCA_045637545.1 Vescimonas sp.
ATAGTCGGGAACGATGAGCAGCACCTTCTTGCCGCTGCCCGCATATTCGCTGACAGACTCCGCCACAGCCTTTTTGATCTCTTCGCTGCTGAGGGCGGATGCGCCCTCAGCAGGATACAGGTTCAGATCCTTCATACCGCCGCCTCTTATGCGTTGTAGGTGGAGGAAGCGGTGCTGCCGCCGTGACCGGTCCAGTTGGTGTGGAAGAACTGACCGCGCTCACAGTCGGTGCGCTCATAGGTGTGGGCACCGAAGTAGTCACGCTGGGCCTGCAGCAGGTTGGCAGGCAGGCAGGCGGTGGTGTAGCCGTCGAAATAGCTCAGAGCGGAGGAGAATGCGGGCATGGGGATACCGGCCTTCACCGCATAGGCCACCACCTCGCGCCAGGAGGACACCAGCGTCTTCATGGTCTCGGCGAAGTAGTCATCCAGCAGCAGGTTCTCCAGAGCGGGATTCTTGTCGTAGGCTTCCTTGATCTTGCCCAGGAACACGCTGCGGATGATGCAGCCGCCGCGCCACATGAGGGCGATGCCGCCGTAGTTCAGGTTCCAGTTGTAGGTCTTGGCGGCAGTACGCATCAGGGTATAGCCCTGTGCGTAGGAGATGATCTTGGAGGCATACAGAGCCTTGCGGATGGCCTCGATAAAGGCGGCCTTATCACCCTCGAAAGCAGGGATCTCCTTGGGGAACACCTTGGAGGCGGTCACGCGCTCAGCCTTCTGGGCAGAGAGGCAACGGGCAAACACAGCCTCGCCGATGAGGGTCAGGGGCACGCCCTCGTCCAGAGCGGAGATGGCAGTCCACTTGCCGGTACCCTTCTGACCGGCAGTGTCCAGAATGTAGTTGACGGTGGTCTCACCCTTCTCATCCTTGTAACCCAGAATGTCACGGGTGATCTCGATGAGATAGCTGTCCAGCTCGGTCTTGTTCCATGCGGCAAACACATCGTGCATCTCAGCGGGAGTCATGCCCAGACCGTCACGCATCAGCTGATAGGCCTCGCAGATCAGCTGCATGTCACCGTACTCGATGCCGTTGTGCACCATCTTGACGAAGTGGCCGGCACCGTTCTCACCCACCCAGTCACAGCAGGCAGCGCCGTCTTCCACCTTGGCGCAGATGCCCTGGAAGATGGGCTTCACATACTCCCATGCAGCGGGAGAACCGCCGGGCATCATGGAGGGGCCGTTCAGAGCGCCCTCTTCGCCGCCGGAGACGCCGCAGCCCACATACAGCAGGCCCTTGCTCTCCACATACTCAGTGCGGCGGACAGTGTCGGGGAAATGAGAGTTGCCGCCGTCGATGAGGATGTCGCCCTCCTCCAGATGGGGAATCAGCTGCTCGATGAGCTGATCCACGGCAGCGCCGGCCTTCACCATCATAAATACCTTGCGGGGCTTGGCGAGGCTGGCCACCAGCTCCTCAATAGAATAGCAGCCAACGATGTTCTTGCCAGCGGCGCGGCCTTCCACAAAAGCCTTCACCTTGTCGGTGGTGCGGTTGTAAACCGCCACATGGAAGCCCTTGGACTCCATGTTCATCACCAGATTTTCGCCCATGACGGCCAGACCCACCAGGCCGATATCACACTTTTTCATCAATATATTCTCCTTTATGTACGATATATCGAACTCTCAGCGCTTCACGCGGGCATTGCCCTTATAGATGCTCCACACCTGATCTTCGTCGGCGGGAGTTGCATAGTCGGTGAGCATGGTGGCAGCCAGAGCGCCGGTGGCCCAGCCGAACTGCAGGCACTTCTCGTTCTCCCAACCGCGGAACAGGCCATACAGGAAGCCGCCTACGAAGCCGTCGCCGCCGCCGATGCGGTCCATGACCTGGATCTCGCGGGGCTCCTCCACATACCACTGACCGTCAGCCAGCATGATGCCGCCCCAGTTGTGGCAGTTGGCGTTGAAAACCTCGCGGAGAGTGGTGGCAAACACGGAGACATTGGGATAGGCCTCCTGCACGCGCTGGATCATGCCCTTGAAGCCGTCGATCTTGGCAGTGATTCCCTTGCCGCCTGCCTCGGGACCCTCGATGCCCAGAGCCAGCTGGAAGTCCTCCTCGTTGCCGATGAGGATGTCGGCCAGAGCGGCGATCTCGCAGAAGTCACGGCGCAGCTCCTCTTCACGGCCTTCCCAGAAGCTGGCACGGTAGTTCAGGTCGAAGGAGATGCGGGTGCCGTACTCCTTGGCCTTCCGGGCCACGGCCACGCAGCAGCGGGTGGTCTCGGGAGACAGGGCGGCGATAAGGCCGGACAGGTGCAGGATGCCAACGCCCTCCTGACCGAAGATGCGGTCCAGATCGAAGTCCTCGGCAGTCAGGGTGCGGCCCACCTCACCGGCGCGGTCGTTGAGCACCCGGGGGCCACGGAGACCGAAGCCGCTGTCGGCGATATTGAACTGGTGGCGGTAGCCCCAGGGATCACCCTGCTCGATCTCCTTTCCCTCATAGTCGAGGCCGCGGCGGCGCAGCTCGCTCTTGATGAAGGAGGCGATGGCACTGTCCTTGACGAAGCGGGTCAGCACCTTGGTCTTCAGACCCAGAGAGGCGGCAACGTTCAGCACATTGGTCTCTGCGCTGGTGGCCTGCATCTCAAACATGCGGCTGGTGTGGACAGGCTGACGGTCAGCGGGAGTAATGCGGACGCCCATGCTGGACACGGTGGCCATTGCGTAGGTACAATTCTTTCTGAATTCCATAATCGTTCTCCTCCTTAAATTCCGCAGTGTGCGGTCAGTGTTTCGCCGCCGAAATAGGCGACGGAGTTTCCGTAACAAATGTCATTGACGATCTTCTGTGCCAGTGCCAGGGGGAACTCGCCCGTATGCACCTTCTCACCCACCACATCGCACAGAATGCGGCGGAAATAGTCGTGACGGACAAAGGTGCCGATGCTGCGGGAGTCCGTGAGCATACCCACGAAACCGGCCAGCATGGCATTTTCCATCAGGAGAGTCAGGTGATTGCGCATACCGCGCTCATGGTCGTTGAACCACCAGGCGGAGCCCACCTGTACCTTGCCGCGGATGCCGCCGCAGGCAAAGCTGGCAGCAAGGGTAGCAAGTCCGGCATATTCGCCCTCATCCAGACAGTAGAGGATGGTTTTGGGCAGCTTGTCGGCCATTTCCAGCGTATCCAGCAGGCCGGAGATGGAACGGACGCCGGGAGCGGTATCCACGCTGTCCACGCCGCAATCGGCGCCCAGGGCCTGATAGCGGCGGGTATTGCCGTTGCGCAGTGCGCCGCTGTGGAGCTGCATCACCATATCCAGCTCGGCATACTTCTCACCCAGGAACCGCAGCAGCGCGGAGCTGATGAGATCCGCATCCGCCTGAGTGGCAATGCCGGCCTCCAGTGCACGGAGGAAGGCTTCGTCAGCACCGGTGGGATCGATATATTTCAGACCCTCATAGCCGTGATCCGCAGTGCGGCAGCCCAGAGCAGCAAAGCGCTCCAGAGAATGGGCCAGCGCAGCTTTCAGGTCATCCAGCGTGCGGATGGCCATGCCCTCGCTCTGCTCCAGCTTCTTCACACTCTCCAGCCAGATATCCTTGGAGGCAGCCAGCAGCTTGTCGGGACGGAAGGCAGGCAGCACCAGCAGATCCTTCACCTCAGCCTGCAGCTTGGCGTGCCACTCCAGAGAATCGAAGGGCTCGTCAGTGGTGCACAGTGCGGTGACGTTGAATCGCTTCAGCAGTCCGCGGGGGGTAAACGCATCGCTTTTCAGCTTCTCATTGCAGCGCCGGTAAAGCTCTGCCGCATTTTCAGCGGTGAGAGGCTCCTCATCATCGAAGAGAACCGCCATCTGCATCTGGATCCAGGCATACAGGGGGCAACCCACCAGCCCGTCCAGCGTCCTGGCCCAGGCCATGAACTTCTCCTCGTCCGGAGCATTTCCGGTGATGAGCTCCTCGTCTACACCGGCCAGCCGCATGGCGCGCCAGATATAGTGGTCACCCTTCAGCCAGAACTGCGCCATGTTCTCATAGCGGGGATTCTCGTACAAAAACTGGGGTGACAGATGGTTGTGGAAATCGAACACAGGCAGCGTCCTGCAGTTCTCATAAAGGGTTCTTGCACTGTCATTGCTCAGCACAAAATAATCACTGTCAAAGAAATTCACCGGATCCATCCCTCCACTTTATCAATTCGATCACAAAGGATCATTACTTACACAGTTAATGTATCATGCCCACGGTTGTATTTGTTGCCAACAGCAAGAAAAACATTGCAAATCTTGACCAATGTGATACAATTTTCTCATGCACTTTCCCTTTCTGTTTTTTGACACCATTTTTGTCGCTTTCGGCTGTTTTTATATTATTGTGCATATAAACCGGATTTTTGACAACAGAACATCTTCTAATCCCCCACTTTTCTTCGGCCTCTATCAACATCAGGAATTGCAAAAACTGCGGAGGTAATCATGAAACAGCAGCCACGAAATTTTGAGTCCCGGCAATATATGCTGCGCAGTGACGCGGAAGCTTTTTACTACTCCGATGAGGACCTGCGTGCGGTGATGCCCCATCAGCACGACTTCTACGAGCTGCTGTTCTTTCTGGAGGGTGATGTGACCTACATGATTGGTGAGAGTGCCTATAAGCTGGTCAGCGGAGACCTGCTGGTGATCCCCCGAGGCATCCCACATCACCCCGTGTTCAGCGGCACATCGAGATACCGGCGCATCGTGCTCTGGCTTACGCCGAATTTTGTCACTTCCCTGCCGCAGGGGGAAGAACTGGCTGCTTTTCTCTCGTCGGAAAAAGAGGAAAACACCGCAGGCCGTCTCTATCGGTTCCGCTCCGCTGACGGCAGCGCCATTATGGAATGCGCCATGTCCATTGCAGAGGAGTTCAGCTATCAGCGCCCCTATGCCGACACCATGACCACCCTGCTGGTGACCCGTCTTCTGATCCTCATCCACCGCATGGCTCCCGCCGCCGACGGCAGCGGCAGCGGTGACTCCGCCTCCCAGCAGC
>JAZTZR010000035.1:0-43808 GCA_045637545.1 Vescimonas sp.
TTAATTCCATGAGCAGGTCCTACATTTCTCCAAAAGGGATTTGTGATGAACGCGGTTGTTTATGCCTGCTCGACACGAAAGAGGCCCCGTAAGGGGCCTTTTTCACACAAATGGGAGATTTACATAATCTTCCAATTAAAACTTGAAAAGGAGAAAAGAAACCATGAAAAAGTTTTTTAGTCTGGTTCTGGCCCTCGTGATGGCTCTGAGCCTGACCACTGTCGCATGGGGTGTTGCGGATAAGAATACGCTGCCCGCCGCTGTCGACGGTGTCATTAACCTGACCGCAAATCTTACTGTCGATTTTGCTGGTGAGCATGTTCCTGCCCTCGCTGACGGCACCGTCATCAACGGCAATGGCTACACCCTGACCCTGAATGGCAACATTGGTAGCTATGATACTTGGGCTGCCATCACTGGCAAAAACTTGACCATCAACGATCTGGTGGTTGTAAACAATCTGAGAAGCGCTCGCGCCGTTTTTGTGCTTGAGGGTGGTTCCCTCAATAATGTGGATGTTTCCGGTGCCGGCAATGTTATTCATCCCACTGGTACGGCCGCTATCACCCTCACTGGCTGTGATTTCACCGGCTTTACGAGTCCAGCCATTTTGACTGACAATTCCGAAGCTGCCCCCGTTAACATGGTGGATTGCACCTTCGAGGGTACCAGCTATGCTATCGTCGTGCGTAACGACGATGGCAGCGCTGTTGGCTGCACTTTCGATGCCAAGGTCAACCTCTATGCAGAGGACTCTGCTGCAGGCTTTACCGGCAACACCTTCAATGAGCGCGTGAAGCTGTACAATGACGGCGATGCTATCTCCGGTAATGCCTTTGGCACCAATGGCTATATCGCACTTGAAACTGGCGTGACCGATGTTGACGCTTCTGGCAACTACTGGGGCGGCTCCGCTCCCACTGATGCACAGCTGGGCGGCGCTACTGCTGACTCCTATGCCACCTCCGTTGCTGCTGATGGCACTGTGAGCGGCCTTGTTGCTACTAACGATTCCAGCGCAAAGACTTGGGCCGGTCTGTATGGAAAGGCTACTACTGCCGGTGCTGTGATCGTTCCTGTTGCTGTTTCTTACACCAAGGCTGTGGCTCCCGTCTACAGCGAGGTCGATGGTACCGTCACCAACCAGCCCAGCATCGCTTTCTACACTTGCCTTGACTTGAGCGGTAAGGCTCTTGTGGAGGTTGCTACTCTGGGTGCTGCCGATTACGTCATCTACAATGATGCTGACGGCAAGGTGGTGTTCAAGTATTTGGCCGAGGTCGATAATGTCGAGTACGAGGGCAATGCCATTCCTTTCACCAACTTCGGCAAGGCTTGCGGCCAGTACAAGGATGCCAACTACGACAAGACCGCTACCTACTACACCTTCGAGAACGTCGTCTACAAGGCTGTTGAGACTTCCGCTACCGCTCTGATGGTTAATGGCAAGGTGGTTCCCGTTGTTGCCGCTACCGGTGCTGTCGTTCCCCACATCGCTTCCTACACCTACAACGATAAGTTCGAGGTTACCGCTGTTAAGTGCGGTGTCTGCGGCGCTGCTGCTACCATCGTCCCCAACTACGCTTCTCTGCCCGATGCAGTTAAGGCTGTTTCTGCCAACAACGTAATCAATGGCACCATGTACTTCTACTGGCCCGCTGCTGCCGCTGGCACCACCACCGACAAGGTCGAGTCCGCTGAGACCTTCGATGCCGGTATCGCTATGTATGTGGGCATGTCCGTCATGGCCGCTGCCGGTTCCGCTGTCGTCCTGAAGAAGAAGGACTAAACCCTCTTCGTCTGCCCTACGGGCAGGCACCGCCCCCAAAGGGGGGAGGCTATCAAATAAAAAAAGAAAGCCCCGAGGGGCTTTCTTTTTTTGTTGCCCTTGTGACCGCTTTATGCTATAGTGAAACCACGATTATAATTGCAAAGGAGAACTGTTCTATGGACATCAAAGATATCCTTGCCCGCGTTGACCATACTCTGCTGGGTCAGAGCGCCACTTGGGACGAGATCCGCGCCATCTGCGACGACGGCATGAAGTACGGCTGCGCCAGCGTGTGCATCCCCGCCTCCTATGTCAAGCAGGCTGCGGAGTATGTTGACGGCAAGCTGCCCATCTGCACCGTCATCGGCTTCCCCAACGGTTACGCCACCACCGAGGCCAAGTGCTTCATGGCTGCCGACGCGGTGAAAAACGGCGCCGAGGAAGTGGATATGGTCATCAACATCGGCTGGGTGAAGGATCGCAAGTACGACGATGTTCTGGCCGAGATCCGCGCCATCAAGGCCGCCTGCGATGGCAAGCTGCTGAAGGTCATCATCGAGACCTGCCTCCTCACCGACGAGGAGAAGATCGAGATGTGCCGCGTGGTCAGCGACAGCGGCGCCGAGTATATCAAGACCTCCACCGGTTTCGGCGGCGGCGGGGCCACCCGTGAGGATGTGGCCCTGTTCAAGGCACATGTGGCACCCCATGTGAAGATCAAGGCCGCCGGCGGCATTTCCACCGTGCAGGATGCCGAGGACTTTGTGGCGCTGGGCGCCGACCGTCTTGGCACCAGCCGTATCGTCAAGGCTGTGAAGGCCATGGAGCAGTAAAAGAAAAAGGAGAATTTGACTATGTCTACCCCTCATAATAACGCCCCTCAGGGCGCATTCGGCAAGACTGTCCTGATGCCCGGCGATCCCCTCCGCGCCAAGTTTATCGCCGAGACTTTTCTGGAGAACCCCCAGCTGGTGAACAATGTCCGCGGCGTGCAGGGCTATACCGGCACCTATAAGGGTGTGAAGGTCTCCGTCATGGCCAGCGGTATGGGTATCCCCTCCATCGGTATCTACTCCCACGAACTCTACAGCATCTACGGTGTGGAGAACATCATCCGCGTTGGCTCTGCCGGTGCGCTGCGCGCCGAGCTGGAGCTGGGTAGCGTTGTGGCCGGTATGGGCGCCAGCACCAACTCCAATTTCATCGACCAGTATGAGCTGGGCGGCACTTTCGCCCCCATCTGCAGCTATGAGCTTCTCGCTGCTGCCGTGGAGAGTGCAAAGGAGCTGGGCGTGAAGATGCCCGTGGGTAACCTCTATTCTTCCGACACCTTCTATGATGCCGCCGGCCGCAATATGCGCTTTGCCAAGATGGGATGCCTGGCTGTGGAGATGGAGGCCGCAGGTCTTTACTGCAACGCCGCATATCTGGGCAAGCGCGCCCTGGCCATCTGCTCTATCTCCGATAATCTGGTCACCGGCGTGGAGCTGAGCCCCGAGGAGCGTCAGACCACCTTCACCAATATGATGAAAATTGCCCTCGAAGTGGCAGTAAAAATGGAGAAATAACCAAAAATCCAAAAAAATTAAAACTATTTCACGGTATACGGCCTTTTGTTCGCTCTTTGTGGACAAAAGGCTGTTTTTTCTCCGTGTGCGAAGAATTGGGGCTTGCTTTTATATTTTTATAATGATAGAATGGCGCTGTACGCGAAGGTCGCGACCTTCGCATTTTTCTTGCAGAAAAATGATTATTTTTTGGAAAGGAATAAAGATTATGAAGAAGTTTCTCGCTCTGATTCTCGCTCTGGTCATGGCTCTGAGCCTGGTGGCCTGCGGTGAGAAGGCTCCCGCCGCCGATGACGGCGCCGCTGCTGGTGACGATGTTGCCACCCCCGAGTACAAGGTCGCCATGATCACCGACTACGGTGACATTACCGACCAGTCCTTCAACCAGACCACCTACGAGGCCTGCAAGGCTTTCTGCGAGGCCAACGGCATCGAGTTCACCTACAAGAAGCCCGCCGGTGACAACACCAGCGACCGTGTTGCCATGGTCGAGCAGGCTGCTGACGAGGGCTACAACGTCATCGTGATGCCCGGTTACGCTTTCGGCGGCACCATCGTTGAGGCTGCTCCTCTGTATCCCGAGGTGAAGTTCATCGCTCTGGACGTGGCTGAGGGCGACCTGCTTGAGGCCGGTGTCACCGCTGCCGGTGAGGCTTACGACTACAACCCCGCCAACTGGGATCTGGCCAAGTACGTTGATATGTCCAACGTCTACTGCGCTATCTATCAGGAAGAGCTGTGCGGCTACATGGCCGGCTATGCTGCTGCCAAGATGGGCTACACCAAGCTGGGCTTCCTGGGTGGTATGGCTGTTCCCGCCGTTATCCGTTACGGCTACGGCTTCGTGCAGGGTGTTGACGCCGCTGCCGCCGAGATGGGCGTGACCGTGGAGATGAACTATGTCTACGGCGGTCAGTTCTTCGGTGACAACGACATCACCGCTGTGATGGACACCTGGTATCAGGGCGGCACTGAGATCGTCTTCGCTTGCGGCGGCGGTATCTACTCCTCCGCTGCTGAGGCTGCTGCCAAGGTCGGCGGCAAGGTCATCGGTGTTGACGTTGACCAGGCCGGCATCATCGACGACGCTTACGGCGAGGGTATGACTGTTACCTCCGCTATGAAGGGTCTGTATCCCGCCACCTTCGATGCTCTGACCGATGTCATCATCAACGGCAACTGGGCCAATTACGCCGGTAAGATCGAGACCCTGGGTCTGGTCAACGGCGAGGATCCCACTCTGAACTACGTCCAGATCCCCATGGAGTCCACCCTGTGGAGCGATGCCTTCACTCAGGATGACTACAAGGCTCTGGTGAAGGGTATGTTCGATGGCACCGTCGTGGTGTCCAACGATACCTCTGCCATGCCCGCTGTCACCAATGTGACCGTGGACGATCAGGGTCAGATCAAGTAAGTCCCCAAAACACATTAAGAGAACGGGCTTGGCCCGTTCTCTTTTTTTGTTCCATTTTCCGTTAAAAACGCGAAAATTGGTTTTGCAATATCCGAGGGGATATAGTATACTGGTTAGGAATATATGTTTGCCTCCGCGAGGTGTTTTTCTGCGGAGACGAAAGGAGGGCGCTTTCGCTTTGGAACATCCCTATGCCATTGAAATGCTGAACATCACCAAGAAGTTCCCCGGCATCATCGCCAACGACAACATTACCCTGCAGCTGCGGCGCGGTGAGATCCACGCACTGCTGGGTGAGAACGGCGCGGGCAAGTCCACGTTGATGTCGGTGCTCTTCGGCCTGTATCAGCCCGAGGGCGGTACCATCCGCAAGGATGGAAAAGAGGTCAGCATCAAGAACCCCAACGATGCCAACGCGCTGGGCATCGGCATGGTGCACCAGCACTTTAAGCTGGTGGAGTGTTTCAGCGTGCTGGACAACATCATCATGGGTGTGGAGCCTGTGAAGAACGGCTTCCTGCAGAAGAAGGAAGCCCGCGAGAAGGTGCTGGCCATCTCTAAGAAATACGGTCTGCACGTTGACCCCGATGCCATCATCGAGGACATCACCGTGGGTATGCAGCAGCGCACCGAGATTTTGAAGATGCTCTACCGCGACAATGAGATCCTCATTTTCGACGAGCCCACCGCTGTGCTGACCCCTCAGGAGATCGATGAGCTGATGCAGATCATGCGCAATCTGGCCGCCGAGGGCAAGTCCATCCTCTTCATCTCCCACAAGCTGGCCGAGATCATGGCCGTGGCCGACCGCTGCAGCGTATTGCGTAAGGGCAAGTACATCGGCACCGTGGAGACTGCCAACACCACCATGGAGGAGCTCTCTGCCATGATGGTGGGCCGCGATGTCAACTTCCATGTGGACAAGAAGCCCTCCACCCCCGGCGAGGTGGTGCTGGGCGTGAAGGATATGTCTGTGGCCTCCAAGCGCAGCCGTGAGGATGCGGTGAAGAATGTCTCCTTCGATGTCCGCCGCGGTGAGATCGTCTGCATTGCCGGTATCGACGGAAACGGCCAGACGGAGCTGGTGTACGGCCTGACGGGTCTTGAGCCCCTCAAGAACGGTACAGTCACCCTCTGCGGCAAGGATATCACCCGCGCCCCCATCCGTCAGCGCAACACCAATGGTATGAGCCATATCCCCGAGGACCGTCATAAGCACGGTCTGGTGCTGGACTACACGCTGGAGGACAACATGGTGCTGCAGCGCTACTTTGAGCCGGAGTTCACCTCCAAGGCGGGCTTCCTGCGCCGCGATAACATCCGCGCATACGCCCAGCGGCTTATTGACCAGTACGATGTCCGCAGCGGTCAGGGTCCCATTACGGCTGCCCGCAGTATGTCCGGCGGTAACCAGCAGAAGGCCATCGTGGCCCGCGAGATCGACAAGGATCCCGAACTGTTGGTGGCGGTGCAGCCCACCCGCGGCCTCGATGTGGGTGCCATTGAATATATCCATAAGCAGCTGGTGGCACAGCGTGACTCCGGCAAGGCCGTGCTGTTGGTTTCTCTGGAGCTGGACGAGGTCATGGATGTGCCCGACCGCATTCTGGTGATGTACGAGGGCGAGATCGTGGGCGAACTTGACCCCAAGGCCACCACTCAGGAAGAGCTGGGCCTGTATATGGCCGGTGCCAAGAGAGATGAGGTGAAGGCATGAAGAAAAATCTGCTGAAGAATGACGGTGTTCAGTCCCTCATCGCCTCCCTGTTGTGTATCGTACTGGGCCTGATCATCGGCTACGTGGTGCTGCTGTTCGTCAATCCCACCGGTGCCGGTGAGGCCATTATGGCGGTGGTAAAAAACTTTTTTAACTACAGCAAGTCCACGACCCAGATGAAATATCTGGGCAGCACGCTGGTAAAGTCGGCCCCTCTGCTGATGTGCTCCCTGTCCATCCTCTTTGCCTATAAGGTGGGTCTGTTCAACATCGGTGCTGCCGGTCAGTACTGTGCCGGTGTAGGTCTGTCGCTTTTTGCTGCAATGGCTTGGGGCCTGCCCTGGTGGGTGTGCATGATCTGCGCCATGGCTGCCGGTGCCCTGCTGGGCGCCATCAGCGGCCTGCTGAAGGCATACTGCAACGTCAACGAGGTCATCTCCGGTATTATGCTCAACTGGATCACCCTCTATCTCGTCAACATGCTGCTGACGCAGGTGAAGGAGGACACCAGTCCCTATACCAAGCAGATCGCCGGTGTGAACCACGATGCCCTCATCCCCTCTCTGGGGCTGGGCAAGCTCTTCTCCAATAACCAGTACGTCACCATCGCCATCCCTCTGGCCATGGTCGTGGCTGTGCTGGTGTGGGTGGTGCTGGATAAGACCCGTTTCGGCTACGAGCTGAAGGCCACGGGCAACAACAAAAACGCCGCTAAGTACTGCGGTATGGCAGAAAAGCGCAACATCATTCTGACGCTGATCATCGGCGGTGCGCTGGCAGGTCTGGGTGCCGCTATGCTCTACCTCACCGGCTTTGAGCAGTGGCAGTGCTCCACCTCCTCCGTCCCCGCCATGGGTTTCAACGGTATCGCTGCTGCCTTCTTGGGCGGTCTCCATCCTGTGGGTGCCATCCTGTCTTCTTTCTTCATTCAGCATATCACCGTGGGTGGTGCCTACGTGGATAAGACCATGTACTGCGCCCAGATCTCCGATCTGATCTCTGCCATCATCATCTATCTGTGCGGCTTCGTGCTGTTCATGAAGCACGCCATGAATACCGGTATCGCCCGCCGCGAGGAAAAACAGCGTTTGGCGGCCCTTGCCGCTGAGGAGAAAGGAGGCGATCAGTAATGCTGCTTCTGGTACAATATACACTGATTTTCTCCTCCGTTCTGATCCTTGTGGCGCTGGGCGGCTGTATCGCCGAGCACTCCGGCGTCATCAACCTGGGTCTTGAGGGTATCATGGTCATGGGTGCCATGGGCGGTGCGCTGACCATGCGCTATATGCCGGTGGATGTGCCCAACATCGTGATGATCCTCGGTGTTCTGGTGGCCTCTGCGCTGGTGGGCGTCGTCTACTCGGCACTGCTGGCTGTGGCCTCCATCAACTTCAAGGCTGACCAGACCATCGTGGGTACGGCCCTGAATATGCTGGGTCTGGCCGCCGCCACCGTCATCGTCAAGGCCATCAACACCGCTGCCGATCCCGATGATGTGTCCTCTGTGGTGCAGTATGCGACCCAGAAGAAGGCATTTCTGGTGGATATTGGCGGCTTCGAGTTCAGCTGGTTCATGCTGGTGACGGTGATCCTGCTGGTGGTGGTGTGGGTCATGCTGTACAAGACCCGCTTCGGCCTGCGTCTCATGGCCTGCGGTGAGCATCCTCAGGCTGCCGACAGCGTGGGCATCAATGTCTACAAGATGCGCTGGGCCGGCGTTCTGATCTCCGGCGCATTGGGCGGCCTCGGCGGTATCGTCTTCATCACCGCCGGCGTCTCCGAGTGGCGTTTTGAGTACGGTGTGGCCGGTTTCGGCTTCCTGTCTCTGGCGGTTATGATCTTCGGCCAGTGGAAGCCCCTGCGCATCGCGCTGGCGGCGCTGCTGTTCGGTCTGTTCCGCGCCCTGTCCAATGTGTACATGGGCTTCGAGGGCCTCGTGGCACTGAATCTGCCCAGCCAGGTCTACAACATGATGCCCTACATCATCTCCCTCGTGGTGCTGGCCTTCACCTCCAAGCACTCCCGTGCCCCCAAGGCAGAAGGTATCCCCTATGACAAGGGTATGCGATAAGAAAATACACAGTAAAAAAGACCGCCCCGAGGCGGTCTTTTTTTACTTATTCAAAAATCAGCGGCGTGTGGGTGCAGATCTCCTGGATCTTCATTTGCAGCTGCTTGAGATCCTCAAAGGTCTCCGGTTTTTTGCGGGGATCGCGGAGAAGCGCGGCGGGGTGATACAGCGCCATCATCAGCGTGCCGTTCTTATCAAAGAACTGGCCGTGCTCCTGCGAGATCTTAAAGTCCTCACGGATAAATTCCATGGCACTGATACGGCCGAGACAGACGATGATCTTGGGGCGCATCAGCTTTACCTGACGCCGCAGATACCCGCGGCAGGCATCCTTCTCCGTATTGAGCGGGTCGCGGTTCTCAGGCGGACGGCACTTGACGGAGTTGGTGATGTAGATGTTCTCCCGCTGCAAGCCGATCATAGCCAGCATCTCGTCCAGAAGCTTTCCACCTCGTCCTACAAAGGGCTCGCCCTGCTCATCCTCGTTCTTACCGGGAGCCTCGCCGATAAACAGCACTTCGGCCTCAGGGTCGCCTACGCCGAACACCACTTGCGTTCTCGTCTTGCACAACTCACAGGCCTCGCAGGCGAGACACTCTTGCTTCAGTTCTTCCCAGGCGCTCATAGTCTTGCCTCCATCCAGTTCCAGATATCGTCGTATACCTCGGCGCGGTGTGCTTTCTCATTGAGGATCTCGTGGCGCAGTTTGGGGTAGAGCTTTACCGTGCAGTCGGCCACACCGCTGCGCTTGAACTCGGTATAGGTCTGGTTGACACCTGCGCCCATATCACCCACGGGATCGCTGTTGCCGGAGATCAGCAGCACGGGGGTTTCACCGTTCATCCTGTCGAGGCTGGAGAAACGCTGGTTAAAGCGGATGCCCCGCAGCATCTGATGGAACAGGCCCACCGTCATTTCGCCGCCGCAGAGAGGATCGGCCAGGTAGGCGTCTACATTCTCCTCGTCCACGCTGAGCCAGTCGGAGGCGGTGCGGGGATTTTTGATCTTCTTATTATATGCGCCAAAGGCCAGCTTGGTGATAAGAGGGCTGGTCTTATCGGCACCCTTGGAGGCCAATGCGCCGCTGAGCGCCAGACCCGCCGAAAGGACGAGGCTGCCCTGCCAGCCGGTGCCCATCAGGATAGCGGCCTTCACCGTGCCGCCGTAGCGAATAAGATAGCTGCGGGCGAGGAACGAGCCCATGGAGTGTCCCATCAGTACAAAGGGCAGGGTGGGGTAGCGCTCCTTCATGCGGGTGTGGAGAACATAGAGATCATCCGTCACCGTCTCCCATGTGGTGCCGTCACCGAAGTAGACAGGGGTGCCGTTCACCGTCACGGACTGGCCGTGCCCCAGGTGGTCGTGGCCCACCACCACAACGCCGTGGCTGTTCATAAAGCGGGCGAAATCATCGTATCGGTCGATGTATTCGGCCACACCGTGTGCGATCTGCAGTACGGCAACGGGTACAACCTCTGTGGGCTCCCACAGCACACCGTGGAGATGGGTGGAGCCATCGGTGGAGAGGAAGGTGAAATCCGTTTTATTTGTCATAGCATTTTCACCCTTTCTGTGATATAATCGGGAAAACAGTTGTCTCCCGTGTGTTTACGGATCTATCATAGCATACAATCCAACGGAAGAAAAGAGGGATTTGCCATGGAACAGTATATCCTTGCACTGGATCAGGGTACCACCAGTTCCCGCGCCATTGTCTTTGATAAGCGCGGTGCCATTGTGGGAAAGGGACAGTACGATTTTCCCCAGCACTACCCCCAATCCGGCTGGGTGGAGCACGACCCCGAGGAGATCTGGGACTCTCAGGTTCGCGCCGCCGCCGATGCGCTGAAGGGGATCCCGCAGGGGGCCATCGCCGGTATCGGCGTGACCAATCAGCGTGAGACCACTATCCTCTGGGATAAGGATACGGGTAAGCCCGTATACAACGCCATCGTCTGGCAGTGCCGCCGTACGGCGGAGCTATGCGAGGAACTGAAGCGCCGCGGCCTCCGTGAGCGCGTCCAGTCGGCTACCGGTCTGCGGATCGACGCCTATTTCTCTGCCACCAAGATCCGCTGGATCCTGGACAATGTCCCCGGCGCACTTCGCAAGGCCGAGCAGGGAAAGCTGCTGTTCGGCACAGTGGAGACATGGCTGATCTGGCGCTTGACCGGGCAGCATATCACCGACTGCACCAACGCCAGCCGTACGATGATTTTCGACATTCGCAAGCTCTGCTGGGATGCCGAGCTCTGCGGCATTCTGGGCATCCCCATGAATATGTTGCCCCGTGTGGTGGGCAATTCCCAGCACTATGGCACGGTGAAAGAGGGAATCCCCGGACTGGAGTCGTTGGCGGGTGTCAGCGTCTGCGGCGCAGCGGGCGATCAGCAGGCGGCGCTGTTCGGCCAGACCTGTTTCCGCGTGGGTGATGCCAAGAATACATACGGCACGGGCTGCTTTACGCTGATGAATGTGGGCCCCAAGCCCGTTCGCAGCCGCGCAGGACTTGTCTCTTCCGTGGCGTGGCAGATCGATGGGGAGACCACCTACGCACTGGAGGGCAGCGTTTTTAACGGCGGCAGTACCATCCAGTGGCTGCGGGATGAGATGCACATGATCTCCTCGGCCTCCGAATGCGATACCCTTGCCGAGAGTGTGGAGTCCAGCGGCGGCGTCATCGTGGTGCCCGCTTTTACCGGTCTTGGTGCGCCCTACTGGGACATGTATGCCCGCGGTTCGATTTTGGGCATCACCCGCGGCACGGGACGGGCCCATATTGCCCGGGCGGTGCTGGAGTCCATCGCCTATCAGGTCACCGACCTGATGCTGGCCATGCGTCAGGATGCCGGCTGCGACATCACCTGCCTCCGTGCCGACGGCGGCGCCAGCGTCAGCGACATCCTCTTACAGCTCCAGTCCGACCTGCTGCAGATCCCGGTGGATCGCCCCGAGACGGTGGAGACCACCGCCTTCGGCGCTGCGGCACTGGCAGGCCTGAGCTGCGGATTCTGGAAGGATTTAGAGGAACTCTCCTCCCTGCGCCGCAGTGAGCGGATGTTCACGCCCAAGCGTGTGCAGGCCGAGTGCGATGCCGACTACGACCTGTGGAAGAAGGCGGTGCAGCGTGCCGCCGACTGGATCGAGCATTGAACAAACTGTGAATTTCGCCGCTAAGCTCTTGCAAAACGGTATCTGAAACGATATAATGCACCCATAACGAACCCCCATTTGAGAAAGGAGAACCACTATGGCATTTTTTGATGGAATCGCCGATAAGGCAAAGAAGTATGCCGCTGTCGCCGCCGAGAAGGCAAAGGATGTGGCCGAGCTGGCCGCCGACAAGGCAAAGGACTTGAAGGAGACCGCTCAGATTCGCATGGCCATCAAGAGCGAGGAGCGCGAGCTGGAGAAGAACTATTGCGCCATCGGCCAGTGGTTCTGTGCAGAATATACCGGTGAGATGCCCGATGCAGTGAAGGATGTGGTGGCTGCCGTTGAGGCCTGCCGTGCCAAGATCGCCGAGCTGGAGGCCGCTCTGGTGGAGGACGAGATCACCGTGGAGTTCGTCTCTGAGGAGGCTGCCCCCGCCGTGGAGCTGAAGGCCTGCCCCGTCTGCGGTACCCCCTGCAACAGCCGCTTCTGCCCCGAGTGCGGCGCCGCCATGGGCGAGTAAGGAAAAACTACATAAAAAGAAACTGCCTGTGGGCAGTTTCTTTTTTTCGGTTAAACCGCAAAGTCCTTGACAAAGACGGGGCTTATCGGTACAATGAAAAAGTTGAGAATAACGCGGTTTTTCCGCGAGAGAAGAGGTATTCCTATGGCTAAAGACCAGAGAAATGTTGAGGCGATCACCCCCATGGAGGTGGACTTCGCAAAATGGTACACCGATATTTGCTTGAAGGCCGAGCTGGTGGATTACGCCAGCGTCAAGGGCTTTTTGATCCTGCGTCCCTATGGCTACGCCATCTGGGAGAACATCCAGAAGTACATGGATAACGAGTTTAAGAAGACCGGCCATGTCAATGTGGCAATGCCTGTGCTGATCCCCGAGAGCCTTTTGAAGAAGGAAGGCGAGCTGGTGGAGGGCTTTGCCCCCGAGGTGGCATGGATCACCCACGGCGGCAGCGAGAAGCTGGAGGAGCGTCTTGCCTTCCGTCCCACCTCCGAGACCATGTTCTGCGATCACTGGTCCCATGTGCTGCACTCCTGGCGCGAGCTGCCCATGCTCTATAACCAGTGGTGCTCCGTCATCCGCTGGGAGAAGACCACCCGTCCCTTCCTGCGCTCCCGCGAGTTCTGGTGGCAGGAGGGTCACACCATCCACGAGACCAAGGAAGAGGCCGAGGCCGAGACCGAGCAGCAGCTGAACTGCTACGCCGATGTCTGCCGCAACGCGCTGGCCATGCCCGTGGTGAAGGGCCGCAAGACCGACAAGGAGAAGTTTGCCGGCGCCGAGGCCACTTATACCATCGAGTGCATGATGAAGGACCGCAAGGCCCTCCAGTCCGGCACCAGCCATTTCTTCGGCGATAAGTTCTCCCGCGCCTACGATGTGACCTTCGCAGGCCGCGACAATACCCTGCAGTACCCCTTCCAGACCTCCTGGGGTGCTTCCACCCGCCTGATCGGCGCCATCATCATGACCCACTCCGACAACCACGGTCTGGTGCTGCCTCCCGTCATTGCTCCCATGCAGGTGGTCATCGTGCCCATCGCCCAGCATAAGGAGGGCGTGCTGGATGCCGCCCGTGCGCTGAAGGATCGCCTGGTGGCCGCCGGTGTCCGTGCCGTGCTGGATGATTCCGATCAGTCCCCCGGCTGGAAGTTTGCCCAGTACGAGATGAAGGGTGTGCCCCTGCGTGTGGAGATCGGCCCCAAGGATATGGAGAAGGGCCAGTGCTGCTTCGCCCGCCGCGATACCGGCGAGAAGACCTTCGTGCCTCTGGATGAGCTGGAGAGCGCCGTGGATCAGATGCTCAAGGATATCCACGAGAATCTCTACGCTATGGCCGAGAAGAACCTCAACGAGAACTGCTTCGACATGACCTCCTGGGAGGAAGTCAAGGCTATGGCCGAGGGCAAGGGCGGCTTTGCCCGTACCAAGTGGTGCGGCAGCCTCGAGTGCGAGCTGGCCATGAAGGAGAAGGCCGGCGTGTCCAGCCGCTGCATGCCTCTGCAGCAGCGCCGCAATACGGGTAAGTGTGTGGTCTGCGGCAAGGAGTGCGAGACCGACATCTACTGGGGCGTGGCGTATTGATTTTGAGTTGAATAGGAACAACCCCGAGCCGTCTGGCTCGGGGTTGTTTTTGTGTCCTGTTGCAGGGGCTTTCGGTGATGTTGTAGGGCGGCCTGCCCTCAGGCCGCCAAGGTGACTGGAAAAGGTGTCGAAACTCCCCAACCGCGCGGTCAAGGAGTTTTGTGCGGTTATTTTTTATTTCGTTCGGCTACTATCCAATCATGGATTTCCCAAATAAAGTCCTTATCTAACTTACATTCTTCTGCGTTGTTGATCGCATCGGCGACACATCCGTTGAGGAAATAGAGATATTTTCTCTCGATTTGTGCTACGCCATTCACAAGATTTTTTTCGAAAAAGCATTCTAAAATGCGATTTAAGCGTGAAGAGAAGATTTCTTCGGGAACATAAGTAACCAAATGCCAATCAATGATTTTCACAATAGCATCATTATATTCAGTTGGAACTGGAATTGCAGCCATATTTACTCCCTCTATTGGCACGTTTGCCAAAGGTGCATCAGGTGCATCATTTTAATAATGATATATCAATCTTTCGGAAAAGCAAATTGAGAGCGTTTGAGAAAAGCAAAAATCGTAATAACGACAAGAAGGACATACGAAACGACCTGCGAAGTGGGGTTAAGGATAAAATCATAACCGAAGCTGGGTTCAAGAATAGAAGTGCTAAAAACAAAGAAACCAAAAACGAGAACGATTACAGGAAGAATGACATGTGCAACGCTATCTTTCTTTTCTGATTTTCCCAAAAACGAAACCAAGCAAATAATAAAAATTACGACAACGAGAATGAGAATTGCAGTATAAAGGTAGGAAAGAGGGTCTGTTGCATATTCAAAGAAAGTATAATTGCCAACGCGGAGTTTTTCAAGATAATAGGGATGCTCAGTTTCATCTCTTATTAATGCACCATAAGGGAGGACAAACCACGATAGTAATAAAAGTCCTGTTGCTATCAGCTCAATCAAATTAAACAGCTTTTTCTTACTCATTTTTCTATCTCCTTTTAATTTTGTTTTTCGAAGAGGCTCTATGTCTGCATTATATCACTCGTAGTTTAATAAAGTCAATCTACGGATGCTTATTATTTCGCCTTTGAGACAATATAATTATCCTAAAGTTTAACTTATGGGGTGATCGTATGGTGGATTTGGTGGAGATCGGAAAGCGTATCCAAATGCGCAGAAAGCAGCAGGGAATGACGCAGGAGCAGCTTGCTGACAAGATGGATGTGTCCATTCAGATGGTGTCCAATTTGGAGCGCGGCAACAAGGCCATTCGCATTGAAAACCTCATTAAACTGAGCCAAATTCTCAACATCAGCACCGATTATATTTTGACGGGAAAAGAAACCACCGATGATATGCAAACCCTTACTGAGCAGATGGCGAACCTCTCTCAACGGGACAGAAAAATGATGGAACTGTTGATGGATTTCTGCCTGTCGGACAATGAAGAATAGACGCAAAAAATCCCCGAACCACACGGTTCGGGGATTTTTTCGTTATAAGACCTTTCCCAATACTCCCAGCACCAGCAAATGCACGGGGTAGAAGGCGTAACAGGCATATTGGAAGACCCGGGAGTGATGCCCCCGCTTGCCCCGGTAGAGCCAGATGAAGGGGAGGGAGAGCAATGCCAGCGATTGGCGGGCAAGGAAGAAGGGCTGACCGAAGAGGGACAGCTCGTAGCCAAAGCCCCCCAGCATCTCGGCGTTGATATACCACAGGCACAGCGCCTGTCCCACATAGCACCACCATTTTCGGCCCCGGAAGAAGTAGAACACCAGCACCGTCAGTACACCGGCGTGGTGGTAGTCCACCATGGTGATAAGTCCGACAACTGTACCCAATACGAGGGTGGCCAGTGCCACCAATAGCCGCAGCCACTCCTTTTTGCGCTTCGTCCGCTCGTTCCAGTGCACCATCAGCAGGGCAATGAGGAATGTCCACAGCACATTTTGGTGAATGGGGTAGAAGAGGCTACCGCCCGCCATCAGGTTGAAGGGCAACTCTGAGAGAACGGCGAAGAGGAGGAGACGGAGCATATAGTTTTTGAAATTCCTTGTGTGGAAATAGCCCTCCACCGTCATAAAGGCGAAAATGGGGAAGGCGAGGCGACCCACACAGGTGAGCCAGTCGTTACTGGGGATAACGGTGGCCCAGAGATGATCACACAGCATGAAGACCATGGCGATGATGTGCAGCGCCGCCGAGGTCAGTTCAAAGGTTTTTTTCTTTTCCAAAAAAACCACCTCCTTGTCCCTATACTATACTCTGTTGCTGCGGAAATTGCAATATACCCCTTTCCGCTCTTGCGCTTTTGCCTGTAAGATGGTACAATAATTTGTCAGAAGAAAACAAGGAGGAGACTCTTTTATGAAACTAGGTATCGTGGGTCTGCCCAATGTGGGCAAGAGCACCCTGTTCAATGCACTGACCGGCGCCAAGGCGGAGACCGGCGCCTATACCAATGCTGCGGCCAAGCCCAACATGGGCTCTGCCAAGGTGCCCGATGAGCGCCTTGACTGGCTGGCCGAGTACTACCATCCCAAGAAGTACAGCCCCGCCACCATCGACTTCGTGGATGTGGCCGGTGTGGCCAAGGGTGGCAAGGGCAACGAGGTCTTTCAGGCTATCCGCCAGACTGATGCGCTGGTGCAGGTTGTCCGCTGCTTTGACGATGAGAATATCTTCATGGAGCCCGCCGACGCTGCCCGTGACGCCGAGACCTTCGATCTGGAGATGGTGCTGGCCGACATGGAGTTGGTGGAGCGCCGCCTCGAGCGCGCCAAGAAGAACGCCAAGAGCGGTGATAAGAAGGCCAAGCGCGAGGTGGAGATGTGCACGGGTCTCATCGAGCATCTCTCCGACGGCAAGCCCGCCCGTACCTTCGAGTTCACCGAGGAGGATAAGGATATCCTTATTGACGGTGGCCTCCTGACCGTGAAGCCCGTCATCTACGCTGCCAATCTCAGCGAGACGGACATGGCCGATTATGAGAATAACCCCAACTTCGTGGCTCTGAAGGCACTGGCTGATGCGCAGGGCGCCGCTGTCCTGCCTGTGGCTGCCAAGTTCGAAGAGGACATCGCGGAGATGGACGCCGAGGAGGCCGCCATGTTCATGGAGGACCTGGGTCTGACCGAGACGGGCCTTGCCCGCCTCATCACCACCAGCTACGATCTGCTGGGCTACATCTCTTTCCTCACCGCCGGTGAGGATGATGTCCACGCCTGGACCATCGTCCGCGGTACCAAAGCACCCCGCGCCGCCGGTAAGATCCACTCCGACATTGAGCGCGGCTTCATCCGTGCCGAGGTCATCGCTTTCGAGGATCTCAAGGCCTGCGGCACCATGGCCGCCGCCAAGGACAAGGGCCTGTTCCGTCTCGAGGGCAAGGAGTATGTGATGCAGGACGGCGACATCACCAACTTCCGCTTTAATGTGTAATTCCTGTTAAGATGCACGAAACACGCACCGGTTTCGGTGCGGGTTTTCTTGTTTCACAAAGGTTTCTCTTTTTCGTAAAAAGCGGCGGAAAGATGAATGAAAAACCAAATAACACAAAAATAGTTTACTAAAAAGAAACTGAAACAAATTGAGAAAGTACATATATACTGTGAAAAACAACAAAAGGCCGTGGCTTTTTTCTCGCAATTTACCACAATAAAGTGCTTGCAAGGAAAAAAAGAGAGGAGTATACTATCTGTGTAAGATTGTGAAAACACGAACAATCGACAATAGGAAAGTGAGAAAGGATTACAACTATGGAAAAAAGATACGGTCTTCCCGTAGCTATCGCCATGGTCATCGGTACTGTCATCGGCTCCGGTATCTTCTTCAAGGCTGAGGCAGTTCTGAATCGCACCGGCGGTAACATGATCGCGGGCATTCTGGCATTCATCATCATGGGTGTGGTTATGATCATCTCTGCCTACACCTTCGGCATCGTGTCCGGCCACTATGAGGGCGTGGACGGTCTGGTAGGCTTCTCCAAGGTCGCCTGCGGCAAGAACTACAGCTACTACATCGGCTGGTTCATGGCTGTCATTTATTATCCCTCTCTGGTGTCCGTTCTGAGCTGGCTGCCCGCCCGTTACTTCGGCGTGCTGCTGGGCTGGGAAGACGCTGTTGTGGGCGGCCGCACCATGGCTCTGGCCGGCGCCTTCATGATCGTCACCTACGCTATGAACGCTCTGGCCCCCAAGCTGGCCGGTAAGTTCCAGATCTCCACCACCATCATCAAGCTGATCCCCCTGTTCCTGATGGCCATCATCGGCACCATCGTGGGTCTGAGCAACGGCATGACCGTCCAGAACTTCACCACCGTGGTCAACGAGCTGCCCTTCTCCGAGGGCCTGTTCGGCGCCATCGTGGCTCTGGCATTCGCCTTCGAGGGCTGGATCTGCGCCACCTCTATCGGCAAGGAGCTGAAGGATGCCAAGCGCAACCTGCCCAAGGCTCTGCTGATCGGTACCATCATCGTTGCTATCGTGTATGTGGTCTACTACATCGGTCTGGCCGGTGCTGTTGACAGTGCTACCATGATGGCCGGCGGTGAGGCCGGTGCCAAGATCGCCTTCACCAATGTCTTCGGTAAGTTCGGCGGCGTGGCCATCTTCGCCTTCGTCGTCATCTCCTGCTGGGGCACCCTGAACGGCCTGACCATGGCTGTTACCCGCGGCCTGTATGATCTGGCCGAGGAGAGCGGCAGCTCCAAGCTGGCTATGTTCAAGAATGTTGACCCCAACACCGGCATGCCCACCAACTCTGCCGTGTTCGGTCTGTTCATCTCCGTCCTGTGGCTGGTGTACTTCTACGGCGGCTGCCTGATGGGTAACTGGTTCGGCCCCTTCTGCTTCGACTCTTCCGAGCTGCCCATCATCACCCTGTACGCTATGTACATCCCCATCTATTTCGCTCTGATGAAGCAGAAGACCCTGTCCCCCTTCAAGCGCAGTGTGATGCCCGTGCTGGCTACCATCTGCTCTGTGTTCATGGTCTTCGCTGCCATCTACTCCCACAAGATGAATGTTGTGTTCTACCTGATCGTCTTCGTGGTGGTTATGGTCATCGGCTCCTTCTTCCGCGGTAAGAAGAACGCCTGAGCAACACAAAACACATAATTAAAAGATGTCCGGCTTAGCCGGACATCTTTTTTGTGCCTTTTTGCTCTTTACGAATCGGTAGCGGCGGCGTATACTGATACGCAGCGAGAAAAAGGAGAAATGCATCATGTATACCACATATTTATTTGATATGGACGGAACCGTACTGGACACAGCGCAGGATCTGTGCGATGCGGTGAACTATATACTGGACGCATACGGCTATCCCCGGTGCGGCCTTGAGCAGGTGGTGGCCGCCACCGGCAACGGTGCCCGCGAGCTGGTTGCTGGTTGTCTGCCGGAAGGGGAGAGGACGGCGCAGTTTGAGACGATCGTGGAGCACTTCCGCACCTACTACGAGGCCCATTCCTGCATCAAGACCGGCCCGTATGCCGGTATCCCTGCACTGCTGGAGCAGCTGAAGGCGCAGGGCGCCAAGATTGCCATCGTGTCCAACAAGCCCCATGGCGCCGTGCAGGAACTGGCAGAGAAATTTTTCCCCGGCATCCCTGCTTTCGGAGAGCGCAGCGGCATCGCCCGCAAGCCTGCGCCCGACATGGTATTTGCTGCCCTTGAAGAGCTGGGGGCGGAGAAAGAAGGGGCGGTGTACATCGGCGACAGCGAGGTGGATGTGGCGACGGTGAAGAACGCCGATATGCCCCTGATCGCCGTCAGCTGGGGATTCCGCAGCCGCGAACTGCTGGAGTCGCTGGGCGCAACGCAAATTGCCGATACAGTGGCCGATATCCTGCAATTTCCCCGTTGACAACAACAAAAAAACGCAGTATACTGTCTTGAGATAACGAAGCGATGACGGAGAAGAAACCGCGTCCACACCGAACAAGAGAGCATCGCCTTGGCTGAAAGCGATGCGCGGTAAGTGAGCGGCAGTACCACTCCCGAGCTGCCCGGGATGACCGGGACGCCTTGCCCCCGTTATAGGGCACACGAGCGACAGTGCGATGATGCACTGTAAGCAGGGTGGAACCGTGGAGTAATATGTATTGCCCCACCCCTGAGACCAATGTCAGGGGTGGGGATTTTTTATCCTCTCACACCCCGAACTTCTGAAGGAGGAATTTCCCATGAGCGAAGAGAACATCTACACCTTTGAGAACAAGGAATACCGCCAGACCTACTGGCACACCTGCTCCCATGTGCTGGCACAGGCCATGAAGCGCCTGCACCCCGAGGTGAAGCTGGCCATCGGCCCCAGCATCGAAAACGGCTTTTACTATGACTTTGATACCCCCCGTCCCTTCACTCCCGAGGATCTGGCTGAGCTGGAAGGCGAGATGCGCAAGATCTGCAAGGAGAAGCTGAAGCTGGAGCGCTTCGAACTGCCCCGCGCCGAGGCCATCAAGTTCATGGAGGAGAAGGACGAGCCCTACAAGGTGGAGCTGATCAACGATCTGCCTGAGGATGCCGTCATCAGCTTCTATAAGCAGGGTGACTTCACCGACCTGTGCGCCGGCCCCCATCTGGACTCCACCGGCCGCATCAAGGGCAACGCCATCAAGCTGACCTCTGCTACCGGTGCCTACTGGCGCGGCGACTCCAACCGCAAGATGCTGCAGCGTATCTACGGTGTGGCCTTTGCCAAGAAGGACGATCTGGATGCCTATATCCAGCAGCGTGAAGAGGCCCTCAAGCGCGACCACAACAAGCTGGGCCGCGAGCTGGAGTATTTCACCACTGTGGATGTGATCGGTCAGGGTCTGCCCATCCTGCTGCCCAAGGGCGCTCGCACCATCCAGATCCTGCAGCGCTGGATCGAGGATGAGGAGCAGCGCCGCGGCTATATGCTGACCAAGACCCCCCTGATGGCCAAGCGCGATCTGTACAAGATCTCCGGCCACTGGGATCACTATCGTGAGGGTATGTTCATCATGGGCGATCCCGATGATGAGACCAAGGAGTGCTTCGCTCTGCGTCCCATGACCTGCCCCTTCCAGTATCAGACCTTCCTGAACCGCCAGCGTTCCTACCGCGACCTGCCCATGCGTCTGGGTGAAACTTCCACGCTGTTCCGCAATGAGGACTCCGGCGAGATGCACGGCCTGATCCGCGTCCGTCAGTTCACCATCTCCGAGGGCCACCTGATCCTGCGTCCCGACCAGCTGGAGGAGGAGTTCCGCGGCTGCTTCGAACTGGCCAACTACTGCCTGGAGACCCTGGGCCTGAAGGAGGATGCCACCTTCCGCTTCTCCCAGTGGGATCCCAACAACACCGACAAGTACGAGGGTACTGCCGAACAGTGGGAGACGGCTCAGAATGTTATGGGACAGATTCTGGATTCTCTGGGCGTTCAGTATGAGATCGGCATCGATGAGGCCGCCTTCTATGGCCCCAAGCTGGATATTCAGGTGAAGAATGTCTTCGGCAAGGAAGACACCCTCATCACCATTCAGATCGACATGCTGCTGGCTGAGAAGTTCGGCATGTACTATATCGACGAGAACGGCGAGAAGGCACTGCCCTATATCATCCACCGCACCTCCATGGGCTGCTATGAGCGTACGCTGGCCCTGCTGATCGAGAAGTATGCCGGTGCGCTGCCTACCTGGATGTCCCCCGAGCAGGTGCGCTTCCTGCCCGTTACCGACCGCGCCGCCGACTACTGCGCCGAGAAAGCCAAGGCCATGGAGGCCATGGGCTTCCGCGTGGAGGTGGACTACCGCAACGAGAAGATCGGCAAGAAGATCCGCGACGGACAGATCGAGAAGGTGCCCTACATGGTCATCGTGGGCGACCGCGACATCGAGAACGGCACTGTCTCCCCCCGTCATCGTGCCGACGGCGACCTTGGCGCCATGAGCTTCGAGGACTTCACTGCACTGGTCAAGGATGTGGTGGACACCCGCGCCAAGAAGTAATTTCCAATAAAAAACCAAAAAGGAAAGCTCCCAAAGGGGCTTTCTTTTTTTTGCGTTGAGAATCCGCAAAATGAAAAATGCAAGAGAAAACCCAAAAATTGCAATTTTTGAACGAAAAACTTGCAGAATGAGGGCGGTGCTTCTTTAGTGCGGGATGGGTTGTGCACGAAAATGTTGTAAAAATGGCAGTTTTTGGGCGGCGTGACAGATGAAAACAAAAAACATCAAAAATTAAAATGAAATTTGTAAAATTAGGACTTGCAAAATGAAAAGTTAGGGAGTATAATACAACCATCGAAAGAAAAAAGCCGCCGAGTTCGGTGGTAAGCGGGTTTCCCGCAATATTCTATTTCGCAAGGAGAGATACTGTTATGAAGAAGTTTTTTGCTCTGGTTCTGGCCCTCGTGATGGCTCTGTCTCTGGTGGCCTGCGGTGAAAAGGCTCCCGTCTCCGATGACGGCAACGCCCCCGCTCCTGCAAAGCTGCGTTTCGTGACCGGCGGTGAGTCCGGCACCTACTATGCTTTCGGTTCCGTCATCGCTCAGCACGCTACCAACAACGCCGGCGTCGATGTGGTCGGTCTGGTGGGTAACGGCTCCCAGTCCAATGTGATGGAGCTGCTGGACGGTAACGCTGAGCTGGCCTTCTGCCAGTCCGATGTTATGGCTTATGCCTACGAAGGCACCAACCTGTTCGCTGAGGTCGGCGCGATTGACTGCTTCTCCACCGTGGCTGCTCTGTATATGGAGCAGGTGCAGATCGTCACTCTCGATCCCGAGATCAAGACCGTTGCCGATCTGGCCGGTAAGAAGGTCTCCATCGGTGCTGCCGGTTCCGGCGTGTACTTCAACGCCATCGACATTCTCGGTGCCTATGGCCTGACCGAGGATGACATCATCCCCACCTATCAGTCCTTCGGCGACAGCGCCAATGCTCTGAAGGATGGCCAGATCGATGCCGCTTTCATCGTCTCCGGTGCTCCTACCGCTGCTGTTACCGACCTGGCTACCACCAAGGATGTGTATCTGGTTGCTCTGGATGACGAGCATGTTGAGAAGCTGCTGGCTTCCTCCCCCTACTATGCAAAGAATGTCATCACCGCTGACACCTATGCCAGCCTCGACGGCGATGTGACCACCGTGGCCGTGGGCGCTGTGGTTCTGGCTGCCAACACCGTGTCCGAGGATGCTGTCTACGCTCTGTGCGCCGACATCTTCAACAACGCCGCTGATCTGGTCTCCAGCCACGCCAAGTACGGCGAGCTGAGCATGGAGTACGGTGCTTCCATCACCTCCGTTCCCTATCATCCCGGTGCTGCCAAGTACTTCGCTGAGAAGGGTTTCACTGTTGCCGGCTAATTCCTTAGCGCAACATTGACGGAAAAGGCCGTCAGGCCTATCTATCAGGTAACTACCGAGACTACGGCGGGATTTTCCCGTCGTAGTCCTCGCGCGTTCATTCGCAATATTTTGGATTAGGAGATTTCAATCATGAGTTTGTTCAAAAAACGCAAGGTCGACGAGGTCGTTGAGAACGATCACGAGCTGGACCTTGATGCGGTGATGCGGAAATATGACCGCGAGTCCGCTACCCGTGTTTGGGAGGGCGTGCCCAAGATCGTGATTCGCTGCATCACGGCTGCCTTCTCTCTGTACTGCATTTACATGACGCTGTTCTCCACGGCTCTGCCCGAGACCCGTCTGACCCTGTTTTTGGGTTTCATCATTATCATTGGCTATTTGACCTACCCCGTGAAGAAGGGTCATGTCCATGTCAACGCCGTCCCCTGGTACGATATTGTGCTGATGGTGTTGGGCGCAGGCTCGTTCTTCTACTTCGCCTTTAATGCCCTGCCCATTATCAAGGTGGCTACCCGTATTCAGCCGCACCATGTGGTCATCGGTATTATCGGCATTCTGGTGCTGATCGAGCTGTGCCGTCGCTGCGTGGGTATCCCCATCCTCTGCGTGGTAGGCGCACTGGTGATCTATGCATTCATCAACCAGATGTCCTATAACCCTGATTTCTATCAGGCATTGAAGAACATCATCTACAAGCTGTTCTACACCACCTCCGGCGTCATTGGTACGCCGATCAATGTCTGTTATACCTACATTGTCCTGTTTATTATCTTCGGTGCGTTCCTGGAGCGTACCGGTATCGGTAACTACTTCATCCAGTTTGCAAACCGTCTGGTGGGCGCCTATTCCGGCGGCCCTGCCAAGGTGGCCGTGGTGGCCAGCGCCCTTGAGGGTATGTGCTCCGGTTCTTCCGTCGCCAACACCGTGGGTTCCGGCTCCATCACCATTCCTCTGATGAAGAAGACAGGCTACAAGCCCGAGTTCGCCGCTGCTGTTGAGGCTGCTGCCTCCACCGGCGGTCAGATCATGCCTCCCATCATGGGCGCTGCCGCCTTCCTGATGGCCGAGTACATGGATCTGCCCTATATGCAGGTGGCAGTGAAGGCCATTCTGCCCGCTGTTCTCTACTTCGCCGGTATCTTTATCACCGTCCATCTGGAGGCTAAGAAGCTGGGCCTGAAGGGTATTCCCAAGAGCGAACTGCCCAAGGTCGGCTATCTGCTGAAGAAGATCTACCTGCTGCTGCCTCTGGTGCTGCTGATTGCGCTGGTGTCCTTCGGTGCCCGTACCATGCAGTTCTCCGCCTCTGTGTCCATCCTTGCCGCAATCGTGGTGGGCTTCCTCAACGGTGAGGAGCGCCTGACCTTCGGTAAGATCCTTGAGGCTCTCGAGGCCGGCGCCCGCGGCGCTGTCACCGTTGCTGTTGCCTGCGCCATGGCCGGTATCATCGCCGGATGCATCACCGTGACCGGTCTTGCCTCCATCCTCATCAACGGCATCGTCACTCTGGCAGGTAACGCCACCATCATCGGTCTTGTCCTTACCATGGTGTGCTGCATCGTGCTGGGTATGGGCGTTCCCACTACCGCCAACTACTGCATCATGGCCGCTACCTGCGCGCCCATTCTGGTGCAGTTGGGCTTCAATGTGGTCGCCGCCCACTTCTTCGTCTTCTACTTCGGCATCGTGGCCGATATCACGCCTCCTGTGGCACTGGCTGCCTACGCCGGCTCTGCTATTGCCAAGTCCAACCCCATGAAGACGGGTATTACGGCAACAAAACTGGCGATTGCCGCCTTCATTGTCCCGTATATCTTCGCCTATAATCCGGAAATGCTCTTTATGAACGGCGCAACGGTGATCGATGTTGTCATCATCGGTATCACTGCGCTGCTGGGTCTGTTCGCCGTGGCAACGGCCCTGAACGGCCATCTCTACTGCAAGGTGTCTGCTGTGTTCCGCATCGTGCTGCTGGGCGCAGGCCTGTGCATGATGATCCCCGGCCTGCTGACCGATGCCATCGGTCTTGCGCTGCTGGTACTGGTGGTTGTCTATCAGTATACCCACGCGAAGAAAGTCAACGCCGCCACTGTGTAAGCGAAATCTCTTCTAATCCAATCCAACACCCGATCTCCTCGTGAGATCGGGTGTTTTCTATTGCATACTGTAATATTATGTCGAAATATTACTAAATGTAATCGAATTTGCGGCGGCGAGCGTATATTTCAGCTTCGTTGTGCGTACACTTGGAGAGAATACCACTATGTGCAGGAGGTGCGGCATGAAGGAGAGATCATGGCGCAAATGGGAAGTGACGGGGCTGTTTTTTGTCCTCATCTGGGGCAATCTCTTCCACTTCGTGTTTGACTGGTCGGGGAAGAACGAACTGGTAGGTGCCATCGCCGCCGTCAATGAGTCGGTGTGGGAGCACCTGAAACTGCTGATCGTGCCGTGGGTGCTGTGGTCGGCGGTGGAGGCAGTGGCGCTGCGCCGCAGCCGCATCTGTGTATTGGCACCCCGGGCGGTGGCACTGCTGGTGGGCGTGCTGTGTATTCCCGCTGCCTATTACACCTATGTAGGCAGCAGCGGCGCCAATGTGGCCATTCTCAATATCATCATCTTCCAGCTTGCCGTACTGCTGGCCTTTTTTGTCTCATGGCGGCTGCTGGATAAGGGACGGCTGCAGGGGATGGTCTGGTCAATTCTGGGTGGGGCGGTGCTGTTGGCACTGTTGGCGCTGACGGTATACTGGACATATTCGCCCCTCGAAATCCCCCTGTTTACCGACTCGCAGACAGGGCAGACGGGGATTGTGAACGAACTGTAAAAGCGGAGAGGGAGGCGGCATGGCTGCCTCTTTTTTCTTGACCGAAACTAGCGGATAGTTTATAATGTCCACAATATGAAATGCTGAAAAACGGAGGGTCGGACATGAAAAAAATCGTGAAAAAATCCGCCATACCCCTGTACGCCGTGGCGGTGACATGGGTGCTCTATGCACTGCTGTTCCCCCTGTATCGCCTGCCCCACTTCCTGCTGGCCATCGCCGCCACCGCCGTGGTGGGTATCGTGGCCCGCCTCTTCTGTAAGGATGTGGTGGAGGAAGTGGAGGAAGAACCCGTTTCCACCGGCAATGAGGCGCTGGATAAGATGCTGGCCGAGGGAAAGGCTGCCATTGAGGAGATGAAGGCGCTGGATATCGCCATCGCCGACGAGGCCATCTCCGCCCAGATCGTCCGTCTGCAGATTCTGGCCCAGCGGATCTTTGACCATGTGGAGAGCCATCCGGAGAAGCTGGGGGATATCCGCCGCTTTATGAACTACTATCTCCCCACCACGCTGAAGGTGCTCCGTGCCTATGATGTGCTGGAGGATCAGGAGGTAGAGGGCGAGAACATCACCTCCACCATGACCCGTGTGGAGAACATGATGTCCACCATTATCCTCGCTTTTGAAAAACAGCTGGACAATCTCTTCTCCGCCGAGGCGCTGGATATCTCTACCGATATGGTGGTGATGGAGCAGATGTTGGCCCGTGAGGGCATTACCGAGGATGGCCTCAAGCAGGCCGTGAAGGAGCAGGAGGCGGCCGCTGAACAGCCTGCTGCGCAGGTGTCCGCCGGTGAGATTACGCTGGAACTGTAAAGAGGAAAAACAATTCATATAAAAACGAAAGAAAGGAAACACCGACATGACCGAGAACAAGATCCCCCAGCTGACGCTGAATCCCACTGAGACTGCGGTGGAGATGCCGACTTTGACCCTGACCCCCGAAGCACCCGCCACTCCTGCCATTCCCGAAGTGAAGAAGGCCGTCGAGCCCGTGGTGCTGGATGACAGCATGCTGACGGAGGAGGAGAAGGCCGCCGTCGAGGAGTTTTCCAAAAAGATCGATATCCGCGACACCAACCAGATCCTGCAGTACGGCGCCGCCGCACAGAAGAGCGTGGCCTCCTTCTCCGAGGGTGCGCTGGGCAATGTGCGCAATAAGGATCTGGGCGAGGTGGGCAACGACCTGAGCCGTCTGGTGGTGGAACTGAAGGGCTTTACCGCACTGGAAAAGCCCAAGGGCCTCAAGGGCCTGTTCTACAAGGCCGGCGAGAGCGTGGAGGCCTTCAAGGCCCGCTACAGCAAGGTAGAGGCCAATGTGGACAAGATTGCCCAGAGTCTGGAGAACCATCAGATCACCCTGCTGAAGGATGTGGCCATGTTCGACCAGATGTATGAGCTGAATCTGAAGTATTATAAGGAACTGACCATGTACATCCTCGCCGGTAAGAAGCGTCTTGCCGATGTCCGCGCCGGTGAGCTGGAGGAGATGCGCAAGAAGGCGGAGGCCTCCGGCCTTGCCGAGGATGCACAGGCCTACAACGACTATGTCCAGCTGTGCGAGCGCTTTGAGAAGAAGCTCCACGATCTGGAGCTGACGCGCATGATCTCTGTCCAGATGGGCCCCCAGACCCGCCTGCTGCAGAACAACGACACCCTCATGATCGAGAAGATCCAGTCCTCTCTGGTGAACACCATCCCCCTGTGGAAGAGCCAGATGGTGCTGGCACTGGGCCTTGAGCACAGCCGTCAGGCTACGGCCGCCCAGAGTGCCGTTACCGAGATGACCAATGAGCTGCTGAAGAAGAACGCCGAGCAGCTGAAGATGGGCACCATCGCCACCGCCAAGGAGGCCGAGCGCGCCATCGTGGACATCGAAACCCTCAAGCACACCAACGAGCAGCTGATCTCCACCCTGGACGAGGTGCTGCGCATCCAGACCGAGGGCGCACAGAAGCGCAAGGCCGCCGAGGCCGAGCTGGGCCGCATCGAGGGCGAGCTGAAGCAGAAGCTGATGGAGCTGCGCGGCTGAAAAACTACTCCTTGAAAGGGGTTTGCCTATGAAATTATCAACGAACCGCGTGGTGGGTGTCATCGCTGTGGTGCTGGCCATCGTGGCCGCCGTGGCACTGGGACAGGTGCGTAAAGAGCACTTCCTCAGCAAAGAACCCACGGACCTGCTGAATGTGGAATACCGCCAGTGGATCTGTGATGAAGCAGAGATGCTGGACAAGGCCACGGAGCAGACGGTGGAGCAGTACAATGCCGCGTGGGATGAGAAGCACTACGCCGTGGTGGCGGTGGCCACATTGGAGCGTCTCAACGGCTGGGACAGCGAGGAATACGCTGCTGCCTTGGGTCAGCAGTGGGGCCTCGGCGAGAACGACATGATCCTTGTACTGGTAGAACATGGTGACTGGCAGGTCTACATGGGCGACTATGTGGGCGCCATGATGCAGGACTACCAGCAGCAAAAGCTCCGTCAGGCCATTGATGGGCCCTACTATGACGGCGACTTCGATGGCGCCGTAACCGCCTTCTTCCGTCAGGCAGATGTATTCTACGCTCAACTGGACCCTTCCCATAAGAGCAGCGGCTGGTACGGCAGTGACGAGGGCTGGTATGCTCCCACCGAGCACGGTAAGGAGCCGGGCGGCGGCATTGCAGGTGTTGTCGTGTTCATTCTGCTGCTTTTCGTGGTGTGGGTGCTTCTCGACCGTGTGCGCTATACCCGCTACCGCCGCCGCTATGTGCGGCCCGGTATCGGCATCGTTGCGCCCGTCTACTATCCCATCTTCTGGGGCCGCAGCCTCTATCGCCCTGTCCGTCCCGTGGCACCGCCTCCGCCTCCTGCGGGCGGCGCATACCGTCCCGGGTACTCCCGTCCCGCCCAGTCCTCCCGCGGCGTGGGCGGCGGATTTAACGGCGGCGGCTTCAGCGGCGGTCGGCGCAGCAGCGGCACCTTCAAGAGCAGCGGTGGCCGCAGCAGTCGCGGCGGCTTCGGCGGCGGTGGATTCCGCGGCGGCAGACGCTGAAAACACAATCACAAAACGGGCAAGGTGCTGACCTTGCCCGTTTATTTTTTGTATATTTATATCAAATATAGCGGATAAAATGAGTTTATCTTGCAATTTCGACCACGGAGGAGTATACTATTGTCATACTTTTGACAACCTCGCAGGAGGAAAACGAGAAAGGAACGAAGCGCCTATGAACACGGTAGATAAGAAATACGAGGCATTGTTTACCCCCTGGAAGGTGGGCAATGTGGAGATCAAGAACCGCATCGTTATGTGCCCCATGGGCGGCACATCCGTGTTCGGCTGGTTCGAACTGGGCGGGTGCCATTTTGATAAGGAGGCGGCCAAGCTCTTTTTGGAGCGTGCCCGGAACAATGTGGGCCTCATGATTCCCGGTATTGCCCCTCTGCGTGATACCTTCTGGGGCAAGTGGCTGTGGCAGAACCCCAAGATGTTCGATGACCTTAAGGTCTTCATGGACGAGATTCACAAGACCGGTGCCAAGCTGTTCGTGCAGCTGACTGCCGGTATGGGCCGCTCCTGGGCCATCACCGAGCTGGTGGGTCCCCTCCACAAGAATAAGTTCACCCGCGCCCTCATTAAGCCCGTGCTGGACACCTCCCACGAGCTGGCATGCCCCAGCCCTCAGCCCGCCCGCTGGGCACCCGACATCGAGTGCCCCGAGATGACGGTACACCAGATCCACGAGATCATCGAGGCCTTTGCCAAGACTGCCAAGCTCTGCCGCGACGCCGGCGTTGACGGTGTGGAAGTCCATGCTGTCCACGAGGGCTACCTGCTGGATCAGTTCGCCATCGAGTTCTTCAACAAGCGCACCGACGAGTACGGCGGCAGCTTTGAAAACCGCTACCGCTTCGCCGCCGAGGTGGTCCGCGCCATCAAGGAAAGCTGCGGCGACGATTTCCCCGTGTCCCTGCGCTACAGCGTGGAGTCCAAGCTCAAGGGATTTGCCAAGGGTATCGTTCCCGGTGAGGATGCCAAGGAGATGGGCCGCGACATGGCCGAGTCCGAGCGCGCTGCCAAGTATCTGCAGGATTGCGGCTACGATATGCTCAACGCCGATAACGGCACCTACGACTCCTGGTACTGGGCACATCCCCCTATGTACATGCCCCAGAACTGCAATCTCGATGATGTGGCACACATCAAGAACTTTGTGGATATCCCCGTGGTCTGCGCCGGTCGTATGGAACCGGATGTGGCTGCCGCGGCCATTGCCGAGGGTAAGATTGACGGTATGGGTGTTGCCCGCCAGTTCCTGGCCGATCCCGAGTGGATCACCAAGCTGATCGAGGATCGCCTCGAGGACATCCGTCCCTGCATCTGCTGCCACAGCGGCTGCTTCAACTTCTCCTCTTCCAAGGGTCACTACAACACCCAGGATCTGAAGGACACCATGGGCCTTGCCCGCTGCGCCATCAATGCCGAGACCATGCAGTCCACCAAGCACTACATCAAGCCCGCCAAGAAGGCGAAGAAGATCGCCATCGTCGGCGGCGGCATCGGCGGTATGGAGGCTGCCCTCGGCTGCGCCAAGCGCGGCCACAGCGTCACCCTCTATGAAAAATCCGGTGAGCTGGGCGGCGTGTTCATCGCTGCCGCCGCACCCTCCTTCAAGGAGAAGGATAAGGCCCTCATCGCATGGTATCGCCGCGAGATGGCCAAGTATCCCATCGAGGTGAAGCTGAACACCCCCGTTACCGATGTCAATGCCCTCGGTGCTGACGAGGTCATCGTGGCCACCGGTGCTACCGCCAACAAGATCCCTGTCAAGGGTGCCGACACCGCCATTCAGGCCGTGGACTTCCTGCTGGGCAAGAAGACCGTGGGCGAGAAGGTGGTCATCATCGGCGGCGGCCTCACCGGCTGCGAGATCGCCTATGAGCTGTACCTGCAGGGCAAGCAGCCTCAGATCGTGGAGATGATGGACGATCTCATCGTCACCCCCGGTGTTTGCCTTGCCAACACCAGCTTCCTGCGCGACTTCTTCGAGGCCAATAAGGTACCTGTCTATCTGGAGACCGGCGTTACCGAGATCGGTGATGGCACTGTCACCATCAAGGATAAGGAGGGCAACCTCTCCACGCTGGAGGCTGACTCCGTCATCCTCTCCGTGGGCTATAAGCCTGCACCCGTGGCACCCAAGGATAAGCATGTCCATGTCATTGGTGATGCCAACAAGGTGGGTAACCTCCGCAGCGTCATCTGGGGCGCATGGGATGTTGCCATGAAGCTGTGATAAAAAGGAGGACTGAACATGGTATTGACCGCTGAACAGCAAGCCATCCTCAACGGCGAGAAGGGCGAAACCCTCGCCAAAGTGATGAAAACGCTGGTGATGTACGGCGACGCCTTTGGCGCAGAAAAGCTGGTACCCATCACCTCCAAGTATAACCATCTGGTGACATCCTTCGGATTGAAGGTTATGTCCCCTGTGTACGATCTCATGCAGCAGCTGCTGGATGCCGGCGTGGCCTCGGGTCAGAAGTTCTCCGTTGACCCCCGCCCGCTGGATAAGAATGTCCCTGCCAACTTTCTGCAGAACTTCGTGTTCAACAAGTTCATGTACACCAAGCAGGATTTCTATGAAAAGCAGCTGATGGAGCTGGGCCTGCTGGATGAGGATGCCTTCACCTGCGCCTGCTATATGGACGAGGTGGGCAATAAGCCCCAGAAGGGTGAAGTGCTGAGTTGGGCCGAGTCCAGCGCTGTGGTGTATGCCAACTCCGTGCTGGGTGCCCGCTGCAACCGAAACTCCGGCATCATCGACATCATGGGTTCCATCGTAGGCTTCGTGCCCTACTTCGGCCCCTTGACCGACGAGGGCCGCAAGGCCACTTGGGTGGTAAAAATTGCCACCACCAAGAAGCCCGAGGCACAGCTCCTCGGCTCTGCCATCGGCATGAAGGTGATGGAGGATGTGCCCTATGTGGTGGGTCTTGACAAGTGGCTGGGCACTGAGCTGGACGATGCTGCCTGCGCCTACCTCAAGGACTTCGGTGCTGCCACCGCCTCCAACGGCGCGGTGGGCCTGTACCACATCGATAAGCTGACCCCCGAGGCTGTGGAGCTGGGCGAAAGCCTTATCGTGGAGGGCGCCAAGGAATATGTCATCGACGATGCCGAGCTCCAGCGGGTGCAGGATAACTATCCCGTTATCTGGAAGAACCCCGATGCTAAGCCCAAGCTGTGCTTCGTGGGCTGCCCCCACCTGTCCCTGCAGCAGCTGAAGGACTGGACGGAGAAGGTGGAGCAGGGCCTCCGCGACAGCGGCAACAAGAAGGTGCTGATCCCCACCGTGTTCACCGCACCGCCCAAGGTGCTGGAGGCCTTTGAAAAGACGGAGTATGCTGCCCGTTTGAAGACCACGGGCGTCATCACCTCCTACATCTGCCCGCTGATGTACATGAATAACCCCCTGTGCAAGAAAATGCCCGTCATCACCTCTTCCAACAAGCTGCGCACCTATACCAGCGCCCGCTATTATACCGACGAGCAGATCCTGCAGACCATCACGAAGGGAGGCAACTGAAGATGAAACAGTTCAAAGGCAGAGTCATTACCCCCGGTGAGGTGACGGCAGAGGCTGTGGTCACCACCCAGGGCTTCAATACGCTGGCATCTCTCCAGATGCCCCTCCAGTTCGGCGACAAGGAGGTCAAGTGCAGCGATCAGAACAACGCTGAGCTCCATGGCAAGCCCTTGATCAACAAGGCGCTGTGCCTGCCCCAGACCATCGGTTCTACCACCGGCGGCCTGGTGCTCTACTGCGCCTGCGCGCTGGGAAAGAACCCCGCCTGCATGCTCTTTGCCAATCCCATCGACTCGCTGGCCGCCGCCGGTGCGGTGCTGGCCGATGTGTGGGTGGAGGGTGTCACCATGCCCGTGGTGGACTCTCTGGGCGATGAGTTCCTCTCCTATGTCAAGGACGGCATGACGATCTCCGTCAAGGCCGATGGCATTGTGGAAGTGGACGGCTGAGGCTGAAACTAAAAAATTACCGACCGTATGGTCGGGAATTTTTTATTTGATTGCTTCCTGCAGTTCCTTTGCCAAACGCTGCATAGTGGCTGCATCGCCCTTGTTGACGGCGCGGTCGTAGGTGAGAAAACCGTTGATTTCGTCCTCCACATCGCTGACCTGCGTGATGATGGCACCGCACAGGCCGTTTTTCACGGCGGGAAGGATGCGCTTGCGGTAAAGCGCCTCGATCTGCACCTGAAAGTCCGAAATGGAGGTGCAGGTCTTATAGCCGTAGGCGTTTTGGGGATTGAACAGGTGTCCCTCCACGGCGCAGGCGTAGCCGCCGAACTCGCTGAGGAACAAGGGTTTGTCCGAGGGCTTTAATTGACCCCACGGGCCGAAGTAGATGTGGCGGCTGTCCACATCGCTCTTATGGCGACGGAACCAGCCGGAGGAGGCGTCGATGATACGGCTGCTGTCCATCTCACGCAAAACGCCGTAGGCACTGTCGGCGTCGAACTGCCCCCAACCCTCGTTAAAGACGGTCCAGCAGAGGATGCAGGGATGGTTGCCGAGCTGCGCCACCGTCTCAGCCATGCTGTCGAAGAAACGGCGGCGGGTCAGTTCATCCCGATGGAGGCGGCGGTCATCCAACTTCTGCAGGCCCACTGTAGGCAGGGCGGTGTCCCGGAAGAAGGAGTACTCGCCGTTGTTGACCATATCCTGCACCACGATCATGCCCAGCTTGTCGCACTGATAGTAGAACTCCTCCGGCTCCACCTTGATGTGCTTGCGCAGTGTGTTGAAGCCCAGCGCCTTCATGGCGCGGATATCCTCGGCATAACAGGCGGGAGCCGGGGCGGTATAGATACCCTCGGGCCAGTAGCCCTGATCGAGGAGTCCGTGGAGAAAATAGGGCTTGCCGTTGAGCAGCAGGCGGGGAAGTCCGTCCACCACCTTGGATGTGATGCTGCGCAGGGCGAAGTAGCTCTCCACCCGATCTTCTGCCGTCTCCACGGTGAATTCGTAGAGGTAGGGACTCTCGGGGCTCCACAGTTGAGGCTGCTCGGGCGTGATGACGGCACAGCCGCTTGCAAGGGGGTATTCCTTGCCCTCGCAGCGCACCACGCCCTCCATGGCGGGCGTGACGGTGACGGTGGCGCAGGTCATATCGGTGCAGATATCCAGACTCTGAATGTGCTGCCGGGGCACACACTCCAGCCACACGCTCTGCCAGATACCGCTGACAGGTGTGTACCACATGCCGCCCCGCTTGAGAGATTGCTTGCCGTAGGGGAAGGAGGTGTCCCGTAGATCGTCATAGCAGCGGATGACCAGCGTGTTCTCCTCTGTCAGTACATCGGTAATGTCCACGGTAAATGCCGTATAGCCGCCCTCGTGGTGTCCCACATATTGATGGTTTACATAAATGTCGGTGATCTGATCGGCGGCACCGATGTGCAGCAGGACGCGCTTGTCCGATAGCTCCTCGGGAAGGGAGACGGTGCGGCGGTAGAAAAGATAGCTGCCCGGCTCTACGGCTCTTCCAATGCCCGACAGGGTGCTTTCGGGGCAGAAGGGCACGGTGATGACCTCGTCATACCCTTCGGGGAGATCTCCGTCTTTAGAAACGCAGAAATCCCAAGTGCCGTTTAAGTTTACATAATTGCTCCGTTTTAACTGCGGGCGGGGATAGATGTCCCAGATTGCGGTGCTGTGCCTCATCGTGTGCTCCTTCTCCGCGTTGATGCGCGGGTGTTGGTGGGGAATATTGTAACACAGCGAAAGAAAAAGTACAACAAAATTGGTCAACTGTTGCCAATGTCACTTTCGCTGAGGCGAAAAAAGCATATAATAACGCTATAAAAGAAAACAAAAGAGGAGAGAGCGCCATGTTGGAGCATATTGTGGAATTTGTTTTGGAGATCCTGATCCCCGTCTGTGAATTAATGGGCATCGTGATTGTGGCGGTGTCGGTATTGAGTGCTTTCTGGAAATATATCTGTAGCCTGTTTACCCACAGCAGCTGCGATGTAAAGTTCCGTCTGGCCAGCGGCTTGGCGCTGAGCCTCGAGTTCAAGATGGCGGCTGAGATTTTGAAAACGGTGCTGGTCCGTGATCTCAATGAGCTGCTGGTGCTGGGCGTGGTCATCGCGCTGCGTGCCCTGTTATCGCTGCTGATCCATTTTGAGATGAAGCACGGACACCATGACGGGGGAGGAAATTGCGCGGAAAAGTGAGGGAATGATACCGTTGTGCCGCCTGAATCAAACATTCCAAACATTTGGTAGATAAATGGGAACTTTTTCAATGAGTTTCCCATTTTTCGTTTATTTGCTGGCGAGTTTTTGTTGTCAAAAAATTATCCAGGAAGAATGTGGTGCTTTTAAACAGTTTTTTCTTGCTATACAGTGGTGATTATACTAGAATAGATATGTTAAGTATCGCTGGTATGGGATACGGAATATTGGAAACGGAACAGAAGAAAGAAAGGAAAAAACGATATGGATAAGCTTGCTATCCTTGCGCCTGTGCTGGGTGTGGTTGCGCTGTTGTTTGCGTTCTACCTCTCCCGCAAAGTCTCCAAGCAGGACGCAGGAACTGACAGAATGAAGGAGATCGCCGCCTTTATCCACGAGGGCGCTCAGGCCTTTTTGATGGCTGAGTACAAGATCCTGGTGATCTTTGTGGCAGTGCTGTTTGTGGTTGTCGGCTTCGGTATCAACTGGGCCACGGCTATTGCGTTTTTGGTGGGTGCGCTGTTCTCCACCTTCGCCGGCTACTGCGGCATGAATGTGGCCACCAAGGCCAATGTGCGTACTGCCGCCGCTGCCAAGGACTCCGGCATGAACAAGGCCCTGTCCATCGCCTTCTCCGGCGGTGCCGTCATGGGTATGTGCGTGGTGGGTCTTGGCCTGCTGGGCTGCGGCGCAGTTTACCTGATCACCGGCGATCCCAGCATCCTCTCCGGTTTCTCTCTGGGTGCTTCCTCCATCGCACTGTTTGCCCGTGTGGGCGGCGGTATCTATACCAAGGCTGCCGATGTGGGCGCTGACCTGGTGGGTAAGGTGGAGGCCGGTATCCCTGAGGATGACCCCCGCAACCCCGCTACCATCGCCGACAATGTGGGCGACAATGTGGGCGATGTGGCCGGCATGGGCGCCGACCTCTTCGAGTCCTATGTTGGTTCTATCGTCTCTGCCATTACCCTTGGTGCCGTGACCTATTCCATCACCGGTGCCATCTTCCCCCTGCTGCTGGCTGCCGTGGGTATTGCCGCTGCTGTTATCGGCACCTTCTTCGTCAAGGGCGATGAAAAATCCAGCCCCCACAAGGCCCTCAAGACCGGTACTTATGTCTCCAGCGCTGTTGTGGTGGTTGCCTCTTTGCTGATGAGCTGGGGTTTCTTCGGCAACCTGAAGTCTGCGCTGGCCATCATCTTCGGTCTGGTGGTGGGTGTGGTCATCGGTATCATCACCGAGGTCTACACCTCCGGCGACTACCGTTTCGTCAAGAAGATCGCCCAGCAGTCCGAGACCGGCTCTGCCACTACCGTCATCTCCGGTCTGGCCGTGGGTATGCACTCCACTGCCATCCCCATCCTGCTGATCGCCATTGGCATTATCGGTGCCTATATGGCCGACGGTCTGTACGGTATCGCACTGGCCGCTGTGGGTATGCTGTCCACCACCGGTATCACCGTGGCAGTTGACGCTTACGCCCCCATCGCCGACAATGCCGGCGGTATCGCCGAGATGTCCGGTCTGCCCAAGGGTGTCCGTAACATCACCGACCGCCTCGATGCCGTGGGCAATACTACCGCCGCTATGGGTAAGGGCTTCGCCATCGGCTCTGCCGCCCTCACCGCTCTTGCCCTGTTCGTCTCCTATGCCGAGGCCGTCAAGCTCTTCGACTTCGGTATCGACCTGCTGAACTACAAGGTCATCGTGGGTCTGTTCATCGGCGGTATGCTGCCCTTCTTCTTCTCGGCGCTCACCATGGACTCCGTTTCCAAGGCTGCGTATAAGATGATTGAGGAAGTGCGTCACCAGTTCCGCACCATCCCCGGCATCCTCGAGGGCGAGAGTAAGCCCGACTACACCTCCTGCGTGGCCATCTCCACCCAGGCTGCCCTCCACGAGATGCTGGTTCCCGGCGTCCTGTCCGTGGTGGCTCCTCTGGTGGTGGGTATCGTGCTGGGCACCGGTGCACTGGGCGGCCTGCTGGCCGGCGCACTGGTCACCGGCGTGCTGATGGCGCTGTTTATGTCCAACGCCGGCGGCGCTTGGGATAACGCCAAGAAGTACATCGAAGAGGGCAATCACGGCGGTAAGGGCAGCGAAGCACATCGCGCCGCCGTCGTGGGCGACACCGTGGGCGATCCCTTCAAGGATACCTCCGGCCCCTCCATCAACATCCTCATCAAGCTGATGACCGTCGTGTCTCTGGTCTTTGCCCCCGTGTTCCTGCTGATCAACGGCGGTATGGGTCTGCTGTAATGGTGCAAAAGGAGGAAATGTATGCATATTTACGAGAAAGAATTTGATTTTGTCATCCAGCGCGCCAAGTCTCTGGAGCGCCCTGCCCGTGTGGTAGTGGCCGGCGCCGACTGCGAGAATATCCTCAAGGCCGTGTTCCATGCTCAGGATAAGGGCTTTTGCAAGCCCATCCTGGTGGGCGCCAAGGAGCGCATCATCCCCATGCTGAAGGATCTGGGCCTGTATGACCGCGATTATACCATCAGCGATGTGCCCGATTACGAGCCCCGCTTCGACCCCATCACCGATTACCATGCCTACATGGAGCGCTCCATCAAGATCATCAACGACGGTCTGGGCGACATCCTCATGCGCGGCAATACCTCCACCCGTAACTTCCTCATGCCCATTCTGGACAAGCGCAACAAGCTGGTGGACGGTCTTGTCAGCGAGGTGGCACTGGTGAAGGTGCCCTACTATGACAAGGTACTGGCTCTGTCCGATGTGTCCGTGCTGATCGAGCCCTCCGAGGGCCAGCGCAAGAAGGTGGTCAAGAATATCGTGGATATTCTGAGCCATCTGGGCGTTGAGAAGCCCAAGATCGCCGTGCTGTCTCTGGTTGAGAAGCCCTCCTTCCACATGCGCGATACCGTGGAGGCCCAGAATATTGTTCGTTCCCACATGATGGAGCCCATCGCCGACTGTGAGCTGGTGGGTCCCCTGCCCTGGGATATGATCGTCAGCCGCGAGGCTGCCCGTCTGAAGGGCTACGACAATCCCGCCTGCGGTGATTTCGATGCCGTGCTGATGCCCAATGTTATGGCCGGCAACACCGTCATGAAGGTGCTGACCATGTCTGCCAATGTCAACTCCTGCGGCGTGCTGGCCGGTACCCGCGTACCCATGGCCATCACCTCCCGTTCCAGTACGGAGGACCATGCCTACCTGTCTTTGTGCGTGGCTGCTGCCATGCTCCATGAGAAGGAGAAGGAACAGGCTGCTGAGTAAGTCAATCATAATAAAAAGAGGCGCTGCACAGCAGCGCCTCTTTTATTATGCAGGAACAGTTATTCACCCTTCTTGTGATAGCGCAGAGCGCAGATGTCATCACCCTTGGCAATGCACTTGGGCAGATCCAGAACGCTTCCGTAGCACTCGCCGATGCCGTGGTCGCCGCACATGGCGATGTCGCAGAGCATGGCGATCTCCTCATCGCTGCATCCGGCATTCTGCCATGCCTTCACCAGCGGACAATAGTGGAAATCGATGGAGAGCTTGTCATCGGTGGACTCCACGATGTCCATCTCAAAGACAAGCTGTGCCGCCTTGGTAAACAGCGTCTTGCGCAGGCCCTTGAGGCTGTCGGTCTTGCCCTTTTTCACCAGACCGGCACCCTGCGACAGGCCGCAGCGCCGCACTGCCGCGCTGCCGAAATCCATGGGGTCAAGGCCGCGCTTCTTTGCCTCATCGCACAGCAGATACAGCCAGAAGGCCCGGTGCTCCAGCTGGGCGCGGATGGCCTGCAGCAAACCGTTTTTGTATTTCGGCTCGTTTTTCACAATGCTCATGGTGGATATTCTCCTTAAAAAATTTTATTGTTTATATAGTAGCACATTTCATTTTAAAAGTAAATCTTACAGAATAAATCCCCTTGCTTTACAGATACTAACAGTGTAATTTGTGAACCAAGGAGCGATTTGATATATGAAAGCAACCGGCATCGTCCGCCGCATTGACGACCTCGGAAGAGTCGTTATACCAAAGGAAATCCGCCGCACCATGCGGATCCGTGAGGGTGATCCCCTTGAAATTTATACCACAAAAGAAGGGGAGGTCATCTTTAAGAAATATTCTCTCCTCGGCGGTCTGGAGGACTTCGCCGCCCAGTTCTGCGACACATTGAACCGCAGTACCGATTTCACTACCGCCATCACCGACCGCGACAGCATCATCGCCGTGGCGGGTGCTCCCAAGCGGGAACTGTTGGGCAAGACCCTGTCCGAACCGCTGGAAAAGCTGATGGATCAGCGCCAGGTGTGGCGCTGGGAGAAGGGAGTCGAGCCCGTCCCTGCCTGCGTGGGAACCGAAGGGTACTTCACTGCAGTGGCCGCCCCCATCCTCTGCGCAGGTGATGTGCTGGGACTGGTGCTGTTTCTGGCGGGAGAAGGGATACCTGCGGGAGAGACGGAGCATAAGCTGGCCCAGACGGTAGCGGCCTTTTTGGGCAAGAATATGGAGAACTGAAAAAAGAGAGAGGCGTTAGCCTCTCTCTTTTCATTGGTGAAGGGATGTCATAAATTTCCGCACTGCGGCGTCATAGCGGGGGGTATCGGCCAGAAAGCTGAGTCCGTGCTCGGCATCGGGGAAGGTCTCCAGCCGAAGGGGCGAGGCGCAGTTGCGGGCGATCTCGCCGCTCATGTGGCAGGGGACGAAGTGGTCGTTCTCCCCGTGGATGATGAGGATGGGCACGCTCGCCTTTCGTACCGCCTCGGCGGCGGTGGCGGAGCGGAGATCGAACTTGCCGTAGATGCGTGCCGCAGCCGTTGCCAGCATCGCCGTAAGGCCGTGGGGCAGACCCATATTGGTCTTACCCACCTGAGAGATGATATCCAGCGGTGCAGAGTAGGGGGAGTCAGCGATGATGCCGCGAATATTGTCGGGCAGCTCCAGTTCCGTGGCCATCAGCACGGTGGCGGCACCCATGGACACGCCGTAGAGGGTGATGGCGGGGTTGCCGAAGCGCTCATTGGCATAGGCGATCCAATCGAGGCAGTCCAGGCGTTCGAGGATGCCGAAGGTGATGCACCGTCCCTCACTGCCGTTTTGGGAGCGCTCATTGATCAGCAGCACATTATGTCCCAGACTGAGGCTGATCTGTGCCCCGCCGCAGAAATCCCGGTCGATGGAGCCGCGATAGCCGTGAAAGCCGATATCCAGCGGTGCGCCCTCGGCGCTGTGATAGTACCGTCCCGTCAGAGATACGCCGTCCCGGGCGACGATGGAGACGCTCTCATAGGGAAGGGCCTCCATGTCGGCGATCATCTGATGGATGCGCTGGCGCTGGGCACGGAACTGGGGGTTATCCAGCGCCGAGAGGGTGTTGTCCCCCTTCAGCGGCACGGGATAGAAGGCGATGCGATAGACGATGTACAGTGCGGCAAAGACGGCGGCCGCCAACAGCAAAACAACAATCAGTGCTATCATACGATACCGGCAATAAAGAGGTCGGGGTCGACAGTCAACTGCTTTTTCGCCCAAGAGAGCATCTCATAGGTGTTCACGGCGCCTGTCACCACGCCCGTGGGCCAGTGCTCGGCGGTGTGCTCCTCCAGCCACTTGTCACTCTGCACGGTACGGACATAGTAGGGGTGTGCCTCATCCTTGCCGTCCAGCGCCATGGGCGCGGCCTTGTCGGTGTAGAAGCGGTGCTCGCCGCTGAGAATGGTCAGGCAGTCCTGCACCACATTGGCGGCGGTGGGCATCTGGCCTGCACCCTGTCCGTAGTAGCTCTGGCGGCCCATCTGTGCGCCCTCGTAGGTGATGAGGTTAAAGTTTTTCGGAACGGCCGATTCCAGTGCGTCGGCAGCGAGGAGGGTGGGCTCAATATAGGCACATACGCCACTCTCTGCGGCGGAGGCGGAGGCCAGCAGCTTGCAGGTGAAGCCCTTGGTCTTGAAGGTGGCGATATCGCTGTCGGTGACGGTGCGGATGCCGAACATGGGGATGGATTCCTCGTCCAGCACCGCGTCGAAGGCGATGTTGGCGGAGATGACCAGCTTGCGGCGGATGTCGTCGCCGTCGATGTCGGCAGAGGGGTCGGCCTCGGCATAGCCCAGTTCCTGGGCCTCCTTGAGAATGGCGTCGAAGGACACGGGGGCGGCGTGCATGGCATCCATAATGAAGTTGGAGGTACCGTTCATAATGCCGCCGATGCGCTCAATGGCGTCCAGCTTGCGGACGCGGGCGAGGTTCACCAGCCAGGGGATACCGCCGCCCACCGCGGCGGTGCACAGCAGCGCCACGCCCTGCTGGCGGGCGAGGGTGGTCAGCTCCGTATAATAGGCGGCGATGAGGGCCTTGTTGGCGGTGACCACATGCTTGCCTGCTTTCAGCGCAGCGCTGACATACTCATAGGCGGGGTGCAGGCCGCCCATCACCTCGGCCACGATGTCGATGGCGGGGTCGGTGACAATATCGTTGAAATCACGGGTGGCAATATGCGCCACGGCGGGCTTTTCCGAGCGCACCAGCACGCGGGAAACGCGCAAGTCCTGGCGCTCGCGGCACCACTCATACACGCCGCTGCCCACCACACCGAAACCTAACAGAGCAATATTCATAGGGGAAACCTCCTTATTTGCAATAAAGATATTGTACTCCAAGGACGGAACATTGTCAACGAGGGAACGGCGAGACAGCCGTTGAAAAGGAGAAAGAAGTGTGATAGAGTGGAGAAAAAGAAAGTAAGGGAAGTGTGATCGGATGAAGATGTCGTTGTTTGCACAGGCGGTGGGAAAATTTCTGCTGGGTGTGGTGCTGGTAGGCGTGCTGGTGTTTTGGCCTGCGGGTACGCTTCACTATTGGCAGGGCTGGCTCTTTATGGGCATTCTCTTTGTACCCATGTTCCTTGCAGGTCTTGTGATGCTGAAAAAGAACCCTGCTCTGCTGCAAAGTCGACTGGATGCCAAGGAGAGGGAGCAAGAGCAGAGTCTTGTGGTGAAGCTCAGTGGATTGATGTTCCTGCTGGGTTTCATCGTGGCGGGATTGACTGTCCGTTTTGACTGGTATATCCTCCCCAAGGTGGTGTCGGTGGTGGCAGCGGTGGTGTTTTTGGCAGCATACGCGCTCTATGCCGAGGTGCTGCGGGAGAACACCTACCTCTCTCGTACCGTTCAGGTGCAGGAGGGGCAGCAGGTTGTTGACACGGGGCTCTACGGCATCGTGCGCCACCCTATGTACAGCACGACGCTGGTGCTGTTTTTGGCCATGCCTTTGGTACTGGGATCGGTGTTCAGCCTCATCATCTTTCTCACCTATCCCCTCTTGATCGCCAGGCGCATCCGCAACGAGGAGCAGGTGCTGACGGCGGAGCTGGCAGGGTATGCCGCCTATAAAGAAAAAGTGCGTTGGAGATTGCTGCCCTTTATCTGGTAAAATGGGAAAAGCCCGCTTACAAAGCGGGCTTTTCTTTTTGAGAAGAGAGAAAACAAGAGAAAAAGATGAGGGGAAAACATTGCAGATACAATGTTGTAAGCGAAGTTATTTTGCCAGTTCCAGAAGGGTGGCACGATCCACCACGCCGATGGACTTATTGACGATCTTGCCGTCGCGGAACACCACCAGAGTGGGGATGCTGGCTACCTGAAAGGCCATTGCCAGTTGGGGCAAGTCGTCCACATTGACCTTGACGATATTCATCTCGTCGGCCACCTCGTCCAGAACGGGGGCAAGCATACGGCACGGGCCGCACCAGTCAGCCCAGAAGTCCACCACCACGGTGTCCTTGCTCTCCAGAACGAGAGAGTCGAAATTTTCAGCAGTTGCATGTTTGATTGCCATAGAGTTTGCCTCCTTTTGTGTTGTGTTGTTTGTTGAGTGTAGTATATCCCAAGGTGGGGGAGATATCAGTGACAAATGCAACAAAGAACAAAAAAGTTGAAAAAAGTGCAAAAAACATGACCGTCCCACAGTTGGGACGGTCATGAGGCGTTGTTTTCTTAGAACTCAGCGTTGCCCACGGTACGGGGATGGAGCTCCACATCGCGGATGTTGGAAACGCCGGTGAGATACATCACCATGCGCTCGAAGCCCAGGCCGAAGCCGGCGTGACGGCAGGAGCCGTAGCGGCGCAGGTCGCAGTACCACCAGTAATCCTCGGGGTTCATGCCCAGCTCGGTGATGCGGCTCTCGAGAATGTCGAGGCGCTCCTCACGCTGGCTGCCGCCGATGATCTGGCCGATACCGGGCACCAGGCAGTCGGCTGCGGCCACGGTCTTGTTATCATCGTTGAGGCGCATATAGAAGGCCTTGATCTCCTTGGGATAGTCGGTGACAAACACGGGGCGCTTGAACACCTGCTCGGTGAGATAGCGCTCGTGCTCGGTCTGCAGATCGCAGCCCCATTCCACTTTGTAGTCGAACTGATCGTTGTTCTTCTTGAGGATCTCCACCGCGTCGGTATAGCTGACCCGGCCGAAGTCGGAGGAGGCCACATGCTCCAGACGCTCCTTCAGGCCCTTGTCCACGAAGGAGGTGAAGAAGTTGATCTCGTCGGGGCACTTCTCCAGCACGGTGGTGATGATATACTTGATCATAGCCTCGGCGGTGTCCATATAGTCGTTCAGGTC
>JAZTZR010000036.1:0-1771 GCA_045637545.1 Vescimonas sp.
CCGTGACTTCCGCTTTGCCTTTGACCCCGAAATGCCCACCTGCCGCCTGCTGGACAAGCCCTACACCCCCGACAACCAACTGTATCTCATCGACGGCTTTATCCTCTCCCCCAATGTACAGCTTGACCGGGTGGAGACAGCCGCGCTGGACTTTGAACACGCCGACCACAATCCCGTGCTGCTGGATGTGACGCTGGTGTTTTAAGCGCCCCCGATAATAGTTAAAATTTTTTATTAAAACCGCCGGTTTCCACCATGAATACCGGCGGTTTTTTATTCTGTAAAGTCCTTTCACAGTACAGGTCCGGATATTCTTTGGTTATTTATCAATCATTTCCCTTATTTTTCATTATATTTTTTCATGTTTTGTGTATGTGAGACAAAAAATTTGTTAATTTTACTATTTTATTGTTGATTTTTACTAGCATTTCCGCTATGCTATCTACATAGATATCTTTGGATATCACAGAAAAGGAGGAATGACCATGACCAATCTCTTCTGGATCGGCTTTCTCGGCGCCGCTATCGCCGGCATTTTCGCCTGGAGTCAGGTGAAAAAGGTAATGAGCTATTCCGAAGGCACACCGCGCATGCAAAAAATCGCCGCATCCATCCGCGAGGGTGCAAACGCCTATCTGAAGCAGCAGTACAACACCGTGTTTAAGGTCTTCCTTGTGGTGTTCGTCATCCTGCTTGCCATGGCCTTCCTCTCCGGCGGCAAGATGCTGTCCAAGTTCACCCCCTTTGCCTTTATCACCGGCGGCGTGTTCTCCATGCTGGCAGGCTTCGTGGGCATGAAGATCGCCACCGCCTCCAATGCCCGCACCGCTCAGGCCGCTTCCGAGAGCCTGAACAAGGGCCTGCGCATCGCCTTCTCCTCCGGCTCCGTCATGGGCTTTACCGTGGTGGGTCTGGGTATGTTCGACATCACCATGTGGTATTTCCTGCTGCGCTATGCCTTTGGCATCGTCGATCCCGTGCAGCTGGGCAACATCATGGTCATGAACGGCATGGGCGCCTCCTTCATGGCGCTGTTCGCCCGCGTGGGCGGCGGCATTTACACCAAGGCCGCCGATGTGGGTGCTGACCTTGTGGGTAAGGTAGAGGCCGGCATCCCCGAGGACGACCCCCGTAACCCCGCCACCATCGCCGACAATGTGGGCGACAACGTGGGTGACGTGGCCGGTATGGGCGCTGACCTGTACGAGTCCTACGTAGGTTCCATTCTGGCCACCTTCTCGCTGGGTGCCATCGCCGGATATGGCTGGCAGGGCATGCTGCTGCCGCTGGCGCTGGCTGTGGTGGGCATCATCTGCTCTATCCTCGGCTCTTTCCTGGTTAAGACCCGTGAGGACGCCACCCAGGAGTCCCTGCTCAAGTCCCTGCGCACCGGTACTTACACCGCCGCCATTCTGGCCGCCGTCATCGCCGCCCCCCTGACCTATATCATTCTGGGCAACTGGGGCGTATATATTGCCATCCTGTGCGGCCTCATCGGTGGCTGCGCCATCGGCTATTTCACCGAGTACTACACCTCTGACACCTACAAGCCCACCCAGAAGCTGGCTGCCGCTTCTGAAACGGGCTCTGCCACCATCATCATTGGCGGTATCTCTCTGGGTCTGGAGTCCACCATGGCCTCCATCCTCATTGTGGCCGCTGCCGTGCTGCTGAGCTTCTTCGCCGCGGGCGGTGCCGCCTCCTTCAATTCCGGCCTGTACGGCATCGGCATCGCAGGCGTTGGCATGCTGTCTACTCTGGGCATCACCCT
>JAZTZR010000037.1:0-64705 GCA_045637545.1 Vescimonas sp.
TGACGGTGGAGGAGATCCACCATATCGTGGAGACATTCGGTGAGGGTGCCAGAATTGCCAAGCGTGCAGGCTTTGACGGCATTATGATTCATGCTGTCCACGAAGGCTATCTCATTGACCAGTTTGCCATCGAGATGTTCAACCACCGTACCGACGAGTACGGCGGCAGTTTGGAGAATCGCCTGCGCTTTGCCCGCGAGATCCGCGAGGCCATCGCCGCTACCTGCGGCTGGGATTTCCCTGTGGTTATGCGCTATAGCCCCAAGAGTTTCATTAAGGATTGGCGCGTAGGCGCTCTGCCCGGCGAGGAATTCGAGGAGAAAGGCCGCGATATGCCCGAGGGCCTGGAGGCTGCCAAGTTGCTGGTGCAGTACGGTTACGATGCCCTCGATGTGGATGTAGGTTCTTACGATTCCTGGTGGTGGTCGCATCCCCCTATGTATCAGAAGAAGGGCCTGTATCTGGAGTATGCCAGAGCAGTGAAGGAAGTGGTGGATGTGCCCATCCTCTGCGCCGGCCGTCTTGACGATCCTGAACTGTCCTCTATGGCTGTCCGTGAGGGTTGGATCGACATGGTTTCTCTTGGTCGTCCGCTGCTGGCTGACCCTGACTATGTCAACAAGCTTCGCGCCGATAAGGTGGCGGATATCCGTCCCTGCATCAGTTGCCAGGAGGGCTGCATGGGCCGTATTCAGAACTACTCTCTGATCAACTGCGCCGTCAATCCTCAGTGTGCCCGTGAGCGTGACTACGCCTACAACCCCATCCTGCAGAAGAAGCGTGTGGTCATTGTCGGTGGCGGTGTGGCAGGTATGGAGGCCGCCCGCGTGCTGGCTATCCGTGGCCACGAACCCGTAATCTATGAGAAGGCTGACCATCTGGGCGGCGCTTTGGGTGAGGCAGGCGTACCCTCTTTCAAGGAGGACGATCTGGCACTGATCGCATGGTATGTCCATATGATGGACAAGCTGGGTGTGGAGGTGCATCTGAATTCCACTGTGACCCGTACCGATTTGGAGAAGATGACCTACGATGCGCTGATCGTGGCTACGGGCGCAACACCTAAGATGTTCGACTTGGGTAGCGGTATCCCGGTGACGGATGCCAAGACCATGCTCCGCAGCAAGGGCGAGGGTATCGGCGAGACTGTCGTCGTGGTGGGCAGCGGTATGGTGGGCTGTGAGCTTGCACTGTGGTTGCGGAAAGACCTTGGAAAGCAGGTTGTACTGGTAGAGCAGCTGGACAAGATCCTGTCGGTGAATGCACCTTTGTGCTCGGCCAATCGCGATATGCTGGCAGGCCTTGTAGCCTTCACGGGTTGTGATGTACGGGCAAACACCACCGTAGTGGGTGTTACGGCCAATGGCGCTATCCTCAAGGATATGGCAACGGGTGAGGAGACGGAAATCAAGGCTGACGCTGTGGCACTGGCTGTGGGCTTTACCTCCGAACAGAGCCTCTTTGAGGAGATGCAGGATGCCGATGAGATTTACGCCGTGGGCGATTGTCGCCAGTTCAAGAATGTCCACCAGGCGATCTGGGATGCCTACGAAGTAGCGAACCATATCTAATAAAAAAGAGAGCCTTTCGGCTCTCTTTTTTACGCGTTATACAGCTGCCAGAATATGCATATTTCGTAATTCACTGTCTGCAATACGGTCATTGACAGAGTAGGCGTGCTTTTCCAGGTCGCCGCAGATGGCTTCGGTAAGCTGCTGATCCTGCAGGAGGGAAATGACCTGTGAAGCCAGATCTTCCATTAGCTGTTGCTTCTCCTGTGCAGTGTCCTCATCGTTGGGGGTGCAGAGGAGATATTCCAGCACACGCGCCGATTCCGACAGCAGTGGAAGCTCCCGCAATGCGCGAAAGCGCCACTTATAGAAGGGGAGATAGCGCTCATTCAGCAGGAAGATGACAGAGAGTGCTGCATTGACAAATTCGTTTATTGCCAGCTGTGCTGCGGCTGTTTCGCTGTGAGCGAGGCAGCGGGAGAAGTTATACTGTCCGGCCTGTGCCATCAGCAGCAGGTTGCCGGCCAACTTTTTGCACCGTATATCGTGGGGATAGCGGGCGAGATTTTGCCGGATGGTGCTGACCTCGCCGTAATTGTCAAAAAACAGTGTTCCGTTGGTACACTCGGCCAGTGCGTATTCCGGTACACGCAGCCAATCATAGAGGCTCAGTTCTCCGGTTGCACTGCCGATTTTTTCAGAGAAGAATTCATTTGTGCGCAGTGCGCCCTGTCGAGCACCGCCCACAGGCGTGACGAGACTGCGGCGCAGCCCCATAAATTCACGGGGCAGCTTGGCATAGGCCCGTTCCAACTGGAAGGAGGTACGACGGTCAACTATATCCTCTCCGGGAAGAAAGAGGCAGAAACCAGGCTCGAAGTCATGGTCTCGTGAAATTTCGTCATCATAACCGAAACACTCTGATCCACTGCCAAATAATCCAACGGCCAGAAAGGGCAGGACCTCCGGAAACTGTTCTTCCAGTATGGGGCGGCCGTATTCCTCAAAAAATGCGCGGCTCAGATCAAGCCCGTTCATAGATCGTCCTCGCTCTCTGCTTCAAGTCATTGGCTACGAAAAAGTAGCCATAATAGTCAAAGGTAGGGGCGCACTTCTCACAGACAAAGGCATAGTATCCGTTGCGGGGAAGGGAAGAGGTATCCAGCAGATCGGCAGCAATATCGAGGTACTGGGCAATTTTGGCTTCAGCTTTCTCCAAGCCATGTTCAGCCTCCACCGCATTGGCCATATTCAAATAGGTAATGGCCTGCTCCAGTGCACCGTTTTCTGCACCGCCCATAATGTTCAATGCTTTCTTGTACAGTTCGTGAGCTTCACCGTAGCGACCGAGACTCACCAGCGTCAGCGCCATGTTGTTGTACAGACCACCTACGCGGGCATCATCGGGGGATAGCTCACAGTGATAGATGGCTTGTGCCCGCTCGAAGAGGGGGAGGGCAGCCTCAGGTTGGGAGAAAGCCTGATAGACGGTAGCGGCATTGATACACACGGTAGCGGCGGCGATAGAATCTTCGCCTACCTCATGGAGCAGTGCCAGTGCAGCCTTTGCGTGGGCGATGGCTTCCTCGCCTTCGCCCATCTTACGGGAAAAACCCATCCATTCGCTGTGTACACCAAAGGCACCGCGCAGGTCGCCTCCACTCTCCGCTTCGGCCAGCCAGAAAGTGAGGTGCCGCCGCGCAGCGGCAAAATCCTGTCGTCCCATATATTCGTCCAGCTTTTCGGCCACGCGTTCAAGGGGGATGCGCTTGACGGCGTTCTGATTCATGCATAAGGGACAGACGGGCTCCAGATAGTCCTCGGGAGAAAGATTGCGTCTATTTTCCATGTGCAAACCTCCGTGTGCAATTTGTTTTGTATATACTACCACAACATTTTGCGGTTTACTTGTGGCATATATCACACCGCCTGCAAAATGCGGTGTTTTTATTGACATTGTTGCCGTCGTTTTGTAAAATAGACGAGCGAGGTGTTCAGACAGTCGCGGCGGCAAAGGCGAAAGCCTGCCGATGAGGAAAGTCCGGGCTCCACAGGGCGAGGATAACGGGTAACGCCCGCCGAAGGCGACTTCAGGAAAAGTGCAACAGAGATATACCGCCTTGTTGTCGGCTTATGCCGTTGACGAGGTAAGGGTGGAAAGGTGAGGTAAGAGCTCACCCGATGGCTCGAGAGTGCCCATCGCTGTAAACTCTATCCGGAGCAACACCGCTATGGGGACGCATGGTTGGCCCGACCGTCTCCGAGGTGGCTTGATCGCCGCGGCAACGCGGCGGCTAGATAGATGACTGTCAACGACAGAACCCGGCTTACAGAACAGCTCGCAGATATGGAAACAACGGCGTAAATCGCCGTTGTTTTCTTTTTTTGATAAAATTGTTGTGTAAGATGCACAAAATGGCTTGCGTATTTTGCGGATATTTGTTGATAATAAGTCTTTACATTAGCGTGCTAAAGTGTTAGAGTGATAGCACAACAAGCGCGGCGGTGCGACAGGAACGCGAGGCCGCTGAAAAGGAGAAAAATATGAAAAAGTTTTTTGCAATGATGCTGGCACTGGTTATGGTGCTGTCTCTGGCCGCCTGCGGCGCCAAGGCTCCCGCTGATGACGCTGCCACCCCCGATGACGGTGCTGTTGAAGATACCAAGATTGTCTACGCCGTTGAGGCCGGCTCCGCCGGTGAGGCTGCTGCTCAGGATAACGGTTTCGAGTTCGTTTCCGTTGAGACCCAGGCTACCGCTCTGATGGAAGTTCAGGCCGGTACTTCCGATGCCGCTATCATCGACTCCCTGATGGCCGCTGCCATGGTGGGTGAGGGCACCAGCTATCCCGATCTGGTCATCACCGATCAGAAGCTGACCGAGGAGCTGTATGGCGCCGGTTGCCGCAAGGACAGCGACCTGACCTCTTTCATCAATGAGGTGTTCTATGAGACCTACCAGTCCGGCAAGCTGCAGGAGATCGCTGCTACCTACGGTGTTGAGGCTGCTCTGATCGAGATGCCCGAGGCTGCTTTCGAACCCGCCGCTGAGAACAGCGATGTGGAGTACATCAAGGCCAATGGCAAGCTGGTGGTTGGTATCACCGATTTCGCCCCCATGGATTATAAGGATGAGAACGGCGAGTGGATCGGCTTTGACGCTGACATGGCCAAGATCGTGGCTGAGAAGCTGGGTGTCGAGTGCGTGTTCGTCGAGATCGACTGGGGCAGCAAGATCATGGAGCTGGATGCCAAGAACATCGATGTGGTGTGGAACGGCATGACTCTGACCGACGCTGTTGTGGCCGCTATGAACTGCACCAACCCCTACTGCAACAACGCTCAGGTGGTCATCACCAAGTAACAAACAAGATAACAATTTCATCCGAAGGCAGAGAGCGGGTGCTCCCTGCCTTCGGGGCTGTTTTTGAGTACTGTATTTGAGGAGAAATCCCGTATGTTTCTGACTGTAACGCTGAGCGTTTTGGGCGGCGTAGTGGAGCTGTTAAAGCTCTTTGCACTGACGCTGCTGTTCTCGCTGCCTCTGGGCCTTGTGATCGCCTTCGGTCTTATGAGCCGTGTCAAGTTCATCCGCGCCGTATGCGATGTCTTTGTGTGGATCATCCGCTCCACACCGCTGATGCTGCAGCTGATGATCGTTTTCTATGGTCCCGGCATGTGGTTTAACTTCAACCCCTGGAGCGCTATGGGTGATGGACGCATGACTGCCTGCGTGGTGGCCTTCGTCATCAACTATGCCTGCTATTTTGCCGTGATTTATCGCGGTGGTATCGAGGGTGTCCCTATCGGTCAGCGCGAGGCCGGTGAGGTGCTGGGCATGACCAACAGCCAGATCTTCTTCAAGGTCACTCTGCTGCAGATGGTCAAGCGCATTGTGCCTCCTATGTCCAACGAGATCATTACGCTGGTGAAGGATACCTCTCTTGCCCGTATTATCGGCGTTATTGAGGTGATCAAGGCCGGTGAGTCTTTCATGAAGTCTGCCGGTATCATCTGGCCTTTGTTCTACACGATGATCTACTACCTTATTCTGGTGGGCATCCTCACCATCCTCTTCAACTACATCGAGCGTAAGCTCAGCTACTTCAGATAATGGGAGGTGAAGCTGCTATGACGATTTTGGATGTACAGAATATCGAAAAAAGCTTTGGCGCCACCCGCGTGCTGGAGAACATCAGCTTCACACTGGAAGAGGGACAGGCTCTGAGCATTATCGGTTCGTCCGGCAGCGGTAAGACTACGCTGCTGCGCTGCCTGAACTTCCTGGAGACCCCTGACAGCGGCAAGATCTTCGTGGGCGGCAAGAAGCTGTTTGACTCCGATGACCCCGCCACCCGCAGCGAGTCGGAGATCCGGAAAAAGCGTCTCCACTTCGGTCTTGTGTTCCAGAACTTCAACCTCTTTCCCCAGTATACGGCGCTGGAGAATGTGACGCTGGCCCGTAAGCTGATGGCCAAGAGCGAAAAAACCGGTGAGAGTGAGGAGCATATCCTCCGCGAGGGTAAGGCTCTGCTGGAGATGATGGGTCTTTCCGACCGTATGGAGAACTACCCCCATCAGCTCTCTGGCGGTCAGCAGCAGCGTGTGGCCATTGCCCGCGCCCTTGCCATGAAGCCCGACATTCTCTGCTTTGACGAGCCTACTTCCGCGCTTGACCCGGAGCTGACGGGCGAGGTGCTGAAGGTGATCCGCTCCCTTGCCGAGCAGCACACCACCATGATCATCGTCACCCATGAGATGGCGTTTGCCCGTGATGTGGCCGATCAGGTGATTTTCATGGACGGCGGTGTCATCGTGGAGCAGGGCGACGCCAAGCAGGTTATCGACCACCCCACGCAGGAGCGCACCCGCCAGTTCCTTGCCCGCTATTCTCAGGAATAACGCCTATAAAATCCACCCGGAAGGGTGGATTTTTTTCGGCTTCTCCGTGTTGAATATCGCACCGTATTGCAGTATAATATACAAGAGAAATTATGCGTATCAGGGAGGGTATCCCATGAAATTACAGGATTACATTGAATCTCTTCGCGGCCGTAGTGTGGCGGTCATTGGCATCGGCGTCAGTAATACGCCCCTCATTCGCCGTCTGTGCCAATCCGGTATTGATGTGACCGCCTACGACAAGGCAAGTGCCGAGCAGTTAGGCGCACTGGCCGAGGAACTGACGGAGCTGGGTGCCAAGCTGCAGCTGGGGGAGGACTATCTTGACCATCTGACACAGGATGTGATTTTCCGCACGCCGGGTCTGCGCCACGATGTACCTCAGTTGAAGGCGGCTGTGGAGCGTGGAGCCACCCTTACCTCTGAGATGGAGGTGTTCTTCGAGGTCTGCCCCTGTCCCATCATCGCCGTTACCGGCTCCGATGGCAAGACGACCACCACCACCATCATTGCCAAGCTTCTGGAGAAAGCGGGCTATACCGTCCACTTGGGCGGCAACATCGGCAATCCTTTGCTGTGTGAGGCTGATACTATGCGGGTCACCGACATCGCAGTGCTGGAACTGTCCAGCTTCCAGCTGATGACCATGACCCACAGCGCCCATGTGGCGGTGATTACCAACCTCGCTCCCAACCATCTGGATGTGCATACCGACATGGAGGAGTATGTGGCCTCCAAGGAGAACATTTTTCTGCACCAGTGGGCAGGAGACAGCGTGATCCTCAACTACGATAATACCTTGACCCGCGCCGAGGCTGAGAAGGCTGTCGGGAATGTTCAGTTCTTCAGCCGTCTCGAGCAAGTGGAGGAGGGCACTTACCTCCGTGGCGATGTGATTTTCCGCCGCAGCGGGGGACAGGTGCAGCGCATCATGTCCGTGGAGGACATCAAGCTTCCCGGTATTCACAATGTGGAGAACTATCTGGCTGCTATTGCCGCTGTGGGCGATCTGGTGCCTGCCGAGGTGATCCGCGAGTTTGCCCGTGAGTTCGGCGGCGTGGAACACCGTATCGAGTTGGTGCGTACCTACCGCGGTGTGCGGTACTATAACGACTCCATCGCCTCCAGCCCCAGCCGCACCACGGCAGGTCTGCGCTCCTTCAAGGAGAAGGTGATCCTCATTGCCGGCGGCTATGATAAGCAGATTCCTTTTGACGATCTGGGAAAAGAAATCGTGGAGCATGTGAAACTCCTCGTCCTCTGCGGCGATACGGCGGAAAAGATCCGTGCCGCTGTGGAAGCTGCCCCCAACTATAAGACTGGTTACCCTGAGATTGTAATGGCTTCTCCCTTTACAACTGCGGTGGAAACAGCCCGCGACCGTGCAGCAGAGGGTGATGTGGTGACATTATCTCCTGCCTGTGCCGCTTTTGATCAGTTCAAGAACTTTATGGTGCGCGGCAAGACCTTCAAGGCTATTGTCAACAGCTGGGAGGAATAAGGAAAAGCCCTGCTGCCATACCCTTATCTGAAGGGGTGAGGGGATGGGTCGTCTGCGGTATCTGCGCTTCAATCGCCGTCAGAAATGGATCATTTGGACAACGCTGGTATGCCTTGCGTTGCTGTCGCTGACGGTACTTGTGATTTCCCAACTGCGGCCTGTATTGACCAGTATGGCTTCGGCAAGGGTATCCAACAGTGTCAACCGTATCGTGGCCTCCGCCGTTGACGAGGCTATCCGAAACGGAGAGATTGATTACGATAACTTTATCAGCTTTGAAAAGGACGATTCCGGTCGTGTGACGGCCCTTCGCAGCAATGTGGCAGAGGTCAACCGTATGCAGAGCGCCATTGCTGAGAAGATCTTGCAGCGCCTGTCGGAGGTGTCCGTCACAGAGCTGCGCATTCCCGTCGGAACACTGACGGGCTCGGCACTGTTGGCTGGTCGAGGGCCATATATCACCGTGCGGATGCAGTCAGTGGGCAGTGCCAGTGCCGTGTTTCGCAATGCCTTTTCTGCCGCGGGTATTAACCAGACCCGCCACCAGATTTTACTGGAGGTGGATGTGTATATGAGCATTCTCCTGCCGGGTATCCGCACTTCCACCACTGTATCCAATGAGATCGTAGTGGCTGAGACAGTGATCGTGGGCAATGTGCCGGAGAGCTATACCTATTTTTCCGCATCACCCGAGGACATCGTGGACTACGGTGCCAATGTCTTAGATTGAAAAACGAGGTTTTACTATGGATTATCGCCGTGAAATCGAACAGCTGCGTGCAACCCTGAATGAGGCGGGTCACCTGTACTATGTGCTGGATGCCCCCACCATGTCCGATTTTGAATATGACCGTCTCCTGCGCCGTCTGGAGGAGTTGGAGGCGGAGCATCCTGAAGAAGTGACCTCTGATTCTCCCACCCAGCGCATCGGCGGCAAGATTTTAAGCCAGTTCGAAGAGGTGCGCCACGATGTGCCGTTGGAGAGCTTGCAGGATGTGTTTGATGCCGATGAGGTGCAGACCTTTTTGAGCCGCGTTCGTCAGGAACTGCCCGATGCAGCCTTCAGTGTAGAACCCAAGGTGGACGGTCTCAGTGTGGCGGTGGAGTACCGTGACGGCGTATTTTATCGCGGCGCTACCCGTGGTGACGGCCGCGTGGGTGAGGATGTAACGGAGAATCTCCGTACCATTCGCTCACTGCCCATGACCCTGCCGGAAAAGCTGCCCCGTCTCATTGTTCGCGGTGAGGTCTATATGTCCCGCAGCGTGTTTGAAGAGATCAACACCCGCCGCGAGATCGAAGGAAAGCCCCTGATGGCCAATCCCCGCAATGCTGCCGCAGGATCGCTGCGTCAGCTGGATTCCCGTATTGCCGCTCAGCGTAAGCTGGATATTGCCATCTTTAACCTGCAGCTGTGCGAGGGGCGTAGCTTTGAAACCCATACCGAGACCATTGAGTATCTGAAGTCTCAGCACTTTAAGGTAATTCCCCAGTGCTGTTTGAATGGGGAAGAGGAGATTCTCTCCGAGATCACCCGTCTCGGCGAGGAGCGGGAGCAGTACCCCTTCGATATTGACGGTGCTGTCATCAAGCTGGATGACCTCCGACAGCGTGATGTGCTGGGCAGCACCTCCAAGTGTCCCCGCTGGGCGGTGGCCTATAAGTACCCGCCGGAGCAGAAGCCCTCGGTGCTGAAAGATATTGTCATTCAGGTGGGCCGTACCGGTGTGCTGACCCCAAAGGCTGTTCTGGAGCCCGTGCGTCTGGCGGGCAGTACTGTGTCCTTTGCCACGCTGCACAATCAGGATTTTATCACCGGTAAGGATATCCGCATTGGTGATACGGTTATCGTCCGTAAAGCCGGTGAGATCATCCCCGAGATCGTGGAGGTGGTCGCAGATAAGCGTCCCCAGAGCGCTGTGCCCTATGAGATGCCTGCTGCCTGTCCTGTCTGTGGTGCCGCTGTGGTGCGGGATGAGGACGGTGTGGCCTTGCGCTGCAGCGGTGCCGAGTGTCCCGCCCAGCGGCTGCGGAATCTGACCCATTTCGTTTCCCGTAACGCCATGGACATCGACGGTCTTGGCCCTGCGGTCATCAACAGTCTCATTGAGAGCGGTCTGGTGAAGTCTGCCGCAGATCTCTACACCCTCCGGGTGGAGGATATTGCCCCCTTGGAGCGCATGGGCAACAAATCTGCCGCCAATGCGGTAGCTGCTATTGAAAAGTCCAAGGATAACGACCTGTGGCGCCTGATTGCGGCGCTGGGTATCCGTCAGGTAGGCGACAAGGCGGCCAAGGTGCTGGCCTCCCACTTCGGTACCATGGAGGCGCTGATGAACGCCACCGAGGAGGAACTGACGGCCATCGACGATGTGGGGCCTGTGACTGCCGGGTTCATCCGTACCTGGATGGATAGCCCCCAGTCCCGCGATCTGCTGCAGCGCTTGATGGAGGCTGGGGTCAACATGACTGACCGTACCGAGAAGGTGGATGCTCGCTTTGCAGGGATGACCTTTGTGCTGACGGGCGCACTGACCAAGTTTACCCGCGATGAGGCCACAGAGATGATCGAACTGCGTGGCGGAAAGAGCAGCGGCAGCGTGTCAAAGAAAACCACCTATGTGGTGGCAGGAGAAAACGCAGGCAGCAAGCTCACCAAGGCCGAGTCCTTGGGCATCCCTGTGTTGACAGAAGAGGAATTCCTGCAGATGCTGCAGTGAAATAAGGAGAAACAGTACCATGGCAAGCAATACCGACCTCACTCTGCGGAGTAAGGTACTTTACAGCGTTTTTGTCCGTACCCATACCCCCGAGGGTACATTCCGTGCCCTGGAGGGTGATCTGGATCGTCTTCGTTCGCTGGGGGTGGATATTCTGTGGCTCATGCCCATCCATCCCATCGGCCAGGTAAGCCGTAAGGGTACATGGGGAAGCCCCTACGCCATCCGTGACTACCGCGTCGTCAACCCCGACATGGGTACGGTGGAGGATTTGCAGCACCTTGTGGACGAGTGTCACAAGCGGGAGATGAAGCTGATCATCGATGTGGTGTATAACCACACCTCGCCCGATTCCGTGCTGGCTCACGAGCATCCCGAGTTTTTTCTGCGGGATGAGAATGGCAATCCCACCCGCCGCGTGGCGGATTGGAGCGACATTGTGGATCTAGACTACTCCAATGCTCCTTTGTGGGACTATCAGATCGAGACGCTGGTACAGTGGGCCAAAATCGTGGACGGTTTCCGCTGCGATGTGGCCAGCTCCGTGCGGGTGGAGTTCTGGTGCCGCGCCCGTGAGGCGGTGGCAGAGGTGCGTCCCGATGCCATCTGGCTGGCTGAGAGCGTCCATGGTATCCACAACCGCAATCTCCGCTCCCATGGCGCTGTGGCCGTCAGTGACGGCGATCTCTATCGCGCCTTTGATATTACTTACGACTACGATATCTGGCCCCATATTGAGGAGTGCTTTGAAGGTCCCCGAGGCCTCAAGACTTTCCTCCATATGCTGAACATGCAGGAGGCGGCCTACACGGAGAATTATATCAAGCTCCGCTGTATCGAGAATCACGATCAGCCCCGTGCCGCTTCCCGTGTGGAGTCGGAGGAGAGCCTGCGCAACTATTTTGCCATGCTCTATTTCCTCCGCGGTACGACGCTGCTCTACAGTGGCATGGAGTTTGCACCCCGTCATCAGGTGAGCCTGTTTGAGAAGGAGGACTCCTTCGGCGAGAAGAACATCGACTTACAGGAGTATCTCCGCACACTGCGGAAGATGAAGGCAGCCTTGCCCCTTGCGGAAGGTGCTTTCTGGGCAGAAGAGGGAAGTGAGGGTATCGCCCTTATGTCCTATGACTGCCCCACACAGCATGTTCGCGGCGTCTTTGGACTCTACGGCCATCGCGGTACGGTGGCGGTGGAGCTTCCGGACGGAGAGTATGAAAACCTCCTGGGCGGAACTGTGACCGTAGAAAAGGGTTGCGTGGCCTTTACGGGCGAGCCCATGGTTTTCGGAAAATAAGATATTGCGGAAAACACCGTGACTTTTGTCACGGTGTTTTTGTGAAATGAGGGGTGGCGCGACAGTCCATTGACTTTTTTTCGCCCCTCTTGTAAGATACTGCCCAGAGGTGATACTCCATGACGGACAAAAAGACATTCGGTGCCTTTATCAAAAGTCGCCGCATTGAAAAGAACTATTCCCAGAAGGAATTGGCGGAGCTGTTGTTTGTGACGGAGGGCGCCATCAGTAAATGGGAACGGGGGGCGTCCTATCCCGATATCACATTGATCTCCGATATCTGCCGTGTTCTTGACATCAGCGAGCACGAGTTTTTGACCGCCTCTACCGATACGGCGACGAGAAAGATGCAGCGCGAAGCACATAAGTTTCGCACAATCCGCAGCACATGGTTCTGGATTCCCACCATTGCCTACTCCTTGGCGCTGCTCACTTGCTTCATCTGCAATCTGGCGGTGAATCATACCCTCTCTTGGTTCTTTATCGTGCTGGCGGCACTGGTATGTGCCTATGCCTTTATTCCGACATTTACATTGTTTTTCGAGGAGTACAAGTTTCAGGTCTTTGTTGCCAGCAGCTATCTCTCCATCTGTCTGCTTTTGTTCACCTGCGGCATATATACCAAAACTCTTTACTGGGCTCCCACCGCCTGCATCGGCGTGCTGATGGGGTATGTGGCGGTCTTTTTGCCCATTCTGATGGCAAAAACGCGATATAAGCGCTATGCGTTCCTTGCCGTATCGGTGCTGCTGTTGCTGCTGACGGTGGTGCTGTTGCTGACAGTTTCCACTGCGCTGGCACCTGCCATCGCCATTACGGTGTATAGTTTCGTGCCTCTTTTGGCCTGTGCACTGATCTGTCTGCTGCCGTGGAATGGGCTTATGAAGGGCGGCGTATGTACGCTGGTTTGTGCAGTGATGTATTACTTTGTGGGATATGTGGTCGATTTCCTGCTCCACACAAAGAGTGACCATTATTATGTGGATTTCCACAACTGGGAACAGTGTATCAACGGAAACATGCAGTTGCTGATCTTCGTGTCAGCTGCGTTGATTGGCATCGTGCTGCTGCTTATTGGTTTACGAATACGAAAGAAAGCATAAGAAAACTCCCTCCGTATTGCACGGAGGGAGTTTGATATTTAGTTGTTTTTCACGCGGAGGGACTCCATCTTCGCTTTTACCGCGCGGCCTGTGGGAGTAGCGGCCAAGCCGCCCAGAGCCGTCTCACGGAACTCCACGGGCATACGGCGGCCTACCTCGTCCATGGCATCGATGACCTCGTCCACGGGCACCTGACTCTCGCAGCCTGCCAGCGCCATATCGGCGCAGCTGACGGCGTTCATAGCACCCACCACATTACGCTTGACGCAGGGGACTTCCACCAGACCGGCAATGGGATCGCAGACCAGACCCATCAGATTGGCCAGGTTCATAGCAACAGCGTGGCAGATCTGCTCACCGCTGCCGCCGCGAAGGGCAACCAGCGCGCCCGCTGCCATGGCAGAGGCAGAGCCGATCTCCGCCTGACAGCCGCCGGCAGCACCGGCAATAGAGGCCTTGTAGGCGATTACAGCGCCGATACCGCTGGCTACATACAGTGCCTGCAGGATTTGCTGCTGGCTTACTTCCTCGTACTTGCCAAGGGGCAGCAGCACGGCAGGAAGGACACCGCAGGCGCCTGCGGTAGGCGCAGCCACGATGCGGCGCATACAGGCATTGGATTCGCCCATGCTCAGTGCCTCGGCGATCACATCGCCGATATAGCCGCCGGAGAGGGAGTCGTGACGAAGATTGTACTGACGCATCTTCATGCCTTCTCCGCCTACAAGCCCACTGACACTGCGGCGCGTACCGGTATAGGAGTCGGCAGCATCCTGCATGGCCTGCCACACGCTGAGCATCTTGGCCATGGAGGCTTCCCGCGTCACCTGACGCTCCTCCATGTCGTCCTCCAGAACGACTTCCCAGAATGCCTTGCCGCTTTCTTTAGATTTGTCAAGGATTTCCTGCATCGACAGTAGAGCCATCGTTCTCATCCTCCTTGTCGTAATAGGTGATTGCCATAATACCGGGCAGTGTACCGATGAACTGTACCTGCTGGGGGGAGACATGCTGATCGGTCTCAATGATCATCAGCGATTCGCCGCCGCGCTTCTGCCGCCACATACTCATATTGGCAATATTGATGTGGAACTGGTTGAGAATGGTGGTCACAGCCGCCTCAGAGGAGAAGTAGTCCAGATTACGGATCACCAGCGTATTGTAGTCGCCGCTGAAATCCACGGCAATACCGTCGATCTTATTGACCTTAATGCGGCCGCCGCCGAGACTGGAGGCCTGAATCTCCAAGCGCTTTCCATCTTTATCATAGACGCAGATCATGGCGGTGTTGGGGTGAGCATCCCGCAGCTCGCGGGTATCGAAGTGGAACTCGAAGCCTTGCTCCTTTGCCACATCAAAGGAAATGGGAATGCGGAGATCATCGGGCTTCATACCCAAAAGACCCGCCACCAGCGCCTTGTCCGTGCCGTGGCCCATGCCCGTCTCGGCAAAAGAGCCGTGGAGATGGATGTTGGCGCGTACAGGCTCTGTGCCCAACAGCGTACGGGCCATGAGGCCAATGCGCACAGCACCCGCCGTATGGGAAGAGGAAGGGCCGACCATCACTGGCCCGAGAATATCAAAGATGTCCATAGATGCTCTCTCCTTGGAAAAGGAATTCATTGCGGTTCATTGTATCACATTCGATTGGAAAAGGGAAGAGGGCCAGTCGGGAAAAAGATGTAAAGAGTCCATAAAGAAGCACCTCCCATTTGCCGCAGCAAAAGGGAGGTGATGTTATCTGTATTATGCGCAATAGAAACGGATGGCGGTATTGATAAACTCAGCCGTGCCCTCGCCGTGCTTATCGATATTATTTTTGAACCTCTCGTCAGCTATATACATCTGCCCAAGCCCTGCGAGGATCTCCTTGGTGCAGGTGTAGAAATTGGTGCTGATATAGTCCTGTAATTCCTTTACCAACTGTTGTGCCTCATGGGAATCGGGCTGCTTGCCAGCCGTCATGCAATCGGCAAAAGCGGCGAGAACGGTGTTCATACCTGCAAACAGGTCGGTCGCATTCTTGCCTGTGACCTTTTCAGTATATTCGGCGTAGGCGGCAGTATCGCCCCAGCGCGCTTTGGCTTCCTCTTTGTAGGATTCGATCTCTCTGTTATCAAATATAATCATGACATTTTCTCCTTTCACGGCACTGTCAATAGCGGAGATCAGTCGCTCCAACCGTTCTTTTTTGAGTGTGAGTAGCTGCTTTTGCTCCTGCAGTGCCTTGTTTTTCTCATAATGTGGGGAGGATAAAATATCACCAATGCGATTTAAGGAAAAGTCAAGCTCACGGTAGAAGAGGATCTCCTGCATACGAAGGAAGGAGTTTTCGTCGTAAAAACGATAGCCTGTGGAATGATCAACGGCCGCGGGTTTCAATAGTCCAATTTCATCGTAATAATGCAGCGTGCGGACACTGACGCCGGTGAAATCGGCAAACTCCTTGATTTGCATTTTCATTTTATCACCTCACAAAAGGAAGAATACACTATAACGCAGCGTGAGAGTCAAGAGGAAAATCTTCCAATTATCCTTTGGATTGATTTGGGCAATAAATAACTTCACTTCGTCGAAGTGAAGGGGGAGGTATGTTCATGGGCCACAACTGTTCGATAAATTGGAATAGGATTGCTTAGGGCCATTATCTGTAATAATATAAAACCCTTCTTGAATTGCAGAAAGTGTTGCAATGGAGCATACAGCTATGGCAGTGTAAGTCAATTCAAAAAAAGATAATGTCAAAGGTAATAAAAACAGAAGGAGGCCTGTTACTTTGTTCATAGTCGTATGCAAAGATAGAAACTGTTTTTTAGAAACATATCCCCATATAATGTTGTTGATTTTGATAACCGCAATCACACCGCCCCATATCCACAACCATTTTGGAATGTGGATTGCCGGCAGCAACTTAAACAAAGAAACCGCTACAAAAATAAGGTCGGCAATCGTGTCCAGTTGGCTTCCAAACTTGCTGGTACTGTTTGTTTTTCTGGCGATTGTTCCATCTATCATGTCTGTAATTCCGCAAAGCAGATATAGAATATAAAAAGTGACGGAATACACAGGGCAGGGCAACAGACAAATACTGCCTAAAATTCTGCTGATGGTTATTGTGTTTGCGATCTGCTTTCTCATTCATTTACCTACATATTCTTAGTTATCATTGGTTTTACTCTATCATATTTTACTGCTCATATCAATGCTTGGTGAAATTGTCAGAGCTTTCCGCAAACACAATTAGGGTAAAAGGGAGAGAAAAATCCATCTCTTGACATTTGCCTCTAAATATAGTACACTCTATCACGATATTGTACAAGCGATGAAGGGAAGCAGTAAGCAGCTTAAGCGGATGCCGAGAGAGGGAACGGTTGGTGTAAGTTCCCGTGAAGCCCTGCCCAAGTCGTCCCGGAGCTTTCGGCTGAACGAATTAGTAGGCTGCAACGGCTTGCCCACCGTTATCGGGGCGCGATGTAATAGCATCGGATGAGTGCGGGAAATTTCCCGAATACAGGTGGTACCACGGACACAAGTTCGCCCTGTTTTGCTGCGGCAAAACAAGGCGATTTTTTGTTTTGCCAATATCTCAAGTAAGGAGAAAAGAACCATGAAAGAATTACCGAAAGTGTATGATCCCCGGCAGGTGGAGAGCAGCATCTATCAGATGTGGATGGATAACAACTGCTTCCGCGCTGAGCCCAATCCCGATAAAGAACCCTTCTGCATCGTGATGCCCCCGCCCAATGTGACGGGCCAGCTGCACATGGGTCACGCCATGGACTGCACGCTGCAGGACATCCTGATCCGCTATAAGCGTATGCAGGGCTTTGAGTCTCTGTGGCTGCCCGGCAGCGACCACGCAGGTATCGCCACCCAGATCAAGGTGGAAGAGGAGCTGCGCAACACCGAGGGCCTGACCCGCCATGATCTGGGCCGCGAGAAGTTCCTCGAGCGCGTCTGGGCATGGAAAGAGAAGTATGGCAGCCGTATTGTCGAGCAGCAGAAGAAGATGGGCGCCTCCTGCGACTGGAGCCGCGACCGCTTCACCATGGACGAGGGCTGCTCCCGCGCCGTCCGCGAGACCTTCTGCGAACTGTATGAGAAGGGTCTCATCTACAAGGGTAGCCGCATCATCAACTGGTGCCCCCACTGCCTGACCGCTCTGTCCGACGCTGAGGTGGAGTACACCGAGAAGCCCGGCAATCTGTGGCATGTCCGTTATCCTCTGGCTGATGGCAGCGGCGATATCGTGGTGGCCACCACCCGTCCCGAGACCATGATGGGCGATACCGGTGTTGCCGTGAACCCCGAGGATGAGAAGTTCAAGCACCTCATCGGCAAGAAGTGCATCCTGCCCATCATGAACCGCGAGATCCCCATCGTGGGCGACGATTACTGCGAGATCGGTTTTGGTACCGGCGCCGTGAAGATGACCCCTGCTCATGATCCCAACGACTTCGAGGTGGGTCTGCGCCACAATCTGGAGGTCATCCGCTGCATCGCCGATGACGGCACCATCAATGAGAACGGCGGCAAGTACAACGGCATGGATCGCTACGAGTGCCGCAAGGCCATCGTGGCCGATCTGGAGGCCGAGGGCTATCTGGTGAAGGCTGAGCCCTACAGCCACAATGTGGGTACCTGCTACCCCTGCCACAACGATGTGGAGCCTCTGATCTCCGCTCAGTGGTTCGTGAAGATGCAGCCTTTGGCCGAGGAGGCCATCCGCGTTGTGAAGGACGATACCGTCAAGTTCGTCCCCGAGCGCTTTACCAAGACCTATATCAACTGGATGGAAAATGTCCACGACTGGTGCATCTCTCGTCAGCTGTGGTGGGGTCATCAGATCCCCGCATGGTACTGCGATGAGTGCGGCCACATCAATGTGGATCGCGAAGATCCCACCAAGTGCGCCAAGTGCGGCAGCACCAGCCTGACCCGTGAAGAGGATGTGCTGGACACCTGGTTCAGCTCTGCTCTGTGGCCCTTCTCCACCTTGGGCTGGCCCGACCTGGACGCCAAGGATCTGAACTACTGGTATCCCACCTCTGTACTGGTCACCGGCTATGACATTATTTTCTTCTGGGTTGCCCGCATGATCTTCTCCGGTATGGAGCAGATGAAGAAGGAACCCTTCAAGACCGTGCTGATCCACGGCCTTGTCCGCGACGACAAGGGCCGCAAGATGTCCAAGTCTCTGGGTAACGGTATCGATCCTCTGGAGATGGCTGAGCAGTACGGTGCCGATGCCCTGCGCTTCAATCTCATCACCGGCAACAGCCCCGGTAACGATATGCGTTTCTTTGTGGAGAGGGGCGAGGCAATGCGTAACTTCGCCAACAAGATCTGGAACGCCTCCCGTTTCGTGATGATGAACCTCACCATCGATAAGGTGGAGCTGCCTGAGAAGCTGGAGCTGGAGGATAAGTGGGTGCTGTCCAAGCTGAACACCCTGATCCGCGAGGTCACCGAGAACATGGACGCTTTCGAGCTGGGCATCGCCTCTGCCAAGGTCTATGACTTCATCTGGGACACCTATTGTGACTGGTATATTGAGCTGACCAAGACCCGTCTCAACGGCGAGGATGCTGAGGGTAAGAAGGCTGCTGAGAATGTGCTGTGCTATGTGCTGCTGCGCGTGCTGGAGCTGATGCATCCCTTTATGCCTTTCATCACGGAGGAGATCTGGCAGGCCCTGCCTCACGAGGGTGATTTCCTCATCACCGCAAATTGGCCCCAGTACGACGAGAAGTTCGCATTCCCCGAGGCTGAGGCTGATATGGAGTGCGTGAAGGATGCCATTACCGCCGTCCGTGCCCGCCGCAACGAGATGAATGTGCCTCCTTCCAAGAAGGCACAGATGATCATCGTCACTGATCGCGGCGCTACCTATGAGGTGGGCAGCCACTTCATCATGCGTCTGGCCTACGCCAGTGAGGTGACTGTCACTAATGAGGCTCCCGCTGATCTGACGGGTATGGTGGCTGTGGCTACCCACGATGCCACCATCTATCTGCCTCTGGCCGAGCTGGTGGATATCGCTGCCGAGCTGGACCGTATCGCCAAGGAGCGCGCCAAGGCGGAGGACAACCTGCGTCGCATTGAGGCAAAGCTCAGCAACGAGTCCTTTACCTCCCGTGCACCCGAGGCCGTGGTCAACGCCGAGCGTGAGAAGGCTGACAAGGCTCGCGCCCTCATCGCCAAGCTGGACGAGTCCGCTGCCGCCATGCAGTTCTGATTTTCCAACTGCTGCGACAGACTTCGCGGAGTTCCGCATCTGAAAAGAATTATAATCACCGTAGAGATTTCTCTGCGGTGATTATTTTTTGCAAAAAAAAGACATGCCCGCAGAGCATGCCTATACCTACGAAAAGGAGTCATTATGATGGAAGTGATCGCAACGAGCCGTGACCGCGCCTTGGAATTGAAGCTAAAAGGGGAACTGGATCATCACGGTGCCTGCGGATTATTGTCAAAATTGGAGCGTGAGATCGACGCCGTATTGCCAACAGAGCTAGTGATGGATTTTCATGGCGTTACCTTTATGGACAGCGCAGGGATTGCCGTGGCACTGCGTGGATGGCAGCGGATGCGGGAGATGGGAGGAAGCGTGATTTTGCGTGGTGTATCAGCCCAGGCACGAAAGGTGTTGGAGACTGCCGGTGTGGGGCGAATGATGAGTATTGAGTGAATCCATCGATAAGGAGGGTATACATATGCAGCGCACTGAAAATTATATGGTGTTGGAATTTTTGAGCCGCAGCAGCAACGAGGGCTTTGCCCGCAGTGCCGTGGCGGCTTTTGCCGCGCAATTGGATCCCACGCTGGATGAGCTGGGGGATATCAAGACCGCCGTCAGTGAGGCGGTTACCAATGCCATCGTCCATGGCTATCCCGACAAACTGGGGAAAATTGTTTTGAAGGTTCGCATTCTGGAGAAGAATACGATGGAGTTGAGTGTCCGCGATTGGGGGCGTGGTATTGAGAACATTGAAAAGGCCCGTGAGCCCCTCTATACCACAGGTGGCGCGGAGCGCAGCGGCATGGGTTTTACCATTATGGAGAGCTTTACCGACCGTATGCGTGTTAAATCTGAAGTAGGCCGTGGTACTACCGTGGTGATGCAGAAGCGTATTGCACCCCGCCTGCGATGAACGAGCGGTTGGCATTATTGGAGCGGGCGCAGGATGGAGATGAGGCGGCAACCAGCCAAATGCTGGAGGAGAACAGCGGGCTTATCTGGTCTATTGTGCGGCGCTACTACGGCTGCGGTGTGGAGAGTGAAGACCTTTATCAGTTGGGATGCATTGGATTTATCAAGGCTGTAAAGGGATTTGACTTTGCATATGGAACGCAGTTCTCTACCTACGCTGTTCCGAAGATCGCAGGAGAAATCAGACGCTTTTTGCGGGATGATGGAGCTATTAAGGTGGGGAGAACCATCAAGGAAAAGGGGCAGCTCCTGTGGTCCACTCGTGAGAAGCTTCGTCAGCAGTTGGGGAGAGATGCACGCCTGTCGGAACTGGCAGAAGAAACAGGCATCAGCGTGGAGGAGATCGCCACCATCGACCTGGCCACCATCGCACCGGAATCTCTGCAACAGGAGACAGCAGAGGGATTGACGCTGGAGTCAACTTTGGGAAACGACGGGGAAGAGGAGCGGTTGGTGGAAAAACTGGCTTTGCGTCAAGCCATCGATACACTGCCGGAAAAGGAGCGAATGACCATTCTGCTGCGGTTTTTCAAGGCTCTTACCCAACAACAGACGGCAAAGATCCTGGGAGTGTCTCAGGTGCAGATATCGCGCCTTGAACGAAGGGGCCTTTCAAAACTACGGATTCTTCTGGAGGAGTAGTGGTAGTCTCATCCGAAAGAAATTCCGTCATCGTGCCGCGGTAGCGTTTGGGAAGAAAGGTGTTTTGACAGCGGGGATTGTGCCGCTCTTCAATAGAAATTGTATTGAAAAAGCGCCTCCACAGCATACGGAAATGTACTTCCTCCTCGCCGGGCAACGCCAATTGCAAACTGTCTACCTGCAAAATACGGGAATGCCCTTTGATGTAAACCAGTAGTTCCTTGTGAGTGCGGTCATAGATGAAAAAGGATTCCTCGGCGTAGCGGGCGCAGAAGTGATAGCGGAGAAGAGGCAAAACGCGGTTTTTCGGTTCAATCTCCGCACCCAGTACGCCGCTATAATCCGAAAAACGAACAAAACCACGCAGTTTTTCAAGCTCTCCGTTCAAATGTCGCAGAGCGCAGGCGATGGGGTGATATACCTCGTCGGCAGGATTGTGGATAAAGGATGCACCGTCCTGATAAAGTTTGCGGATGAACGCGTAGAGATGCTGCTCTTTATCTGCAAGACAGGTGAGAAAACCGCGCCGAACAATATCGGCAGCGGCTTTGGACCGGTTTTTGATGCTCTTATCAATGCGCTGTGATTTTTCTTTGTCTGTGGCCACAAAACGAACTTCATAGAGCGTGCAACAATCCTCATCGCCGTAAAAGGCGATGGGGAATTCTTTATGCACATAGCTATCGAACACGCAGCAGAGAAAACCCTCAAAGGTGCCATCATATTGAAAAACGACATCACGCCATGCCATGTGCTCACCCCACTGCATCGAAAAGAGAAAGTTGCTGCGCCTCACTATGAGGCAAATCACCCCGCTCCACTGCCTCCAACTGTTGCAGCAGTGTAGTAGGGGAGAAGTGTAGTCCCGGGCGCATCCGGCCACCGCAGGTGAAGAAAAATTGCGCCCGCTTCATCACCACGCCCAGTTTTTGTAAGTCCTCAAACCGTATATAGGTATTGCGGCGTGCCGAGACAATGCGCCGCGCGCTGACCGGTCCGATACCGGGAACGCGCAGCAGTGTTTCTATATCGGCAGAGAGAATATCCACAGGGAACTGTTCCAAATGACCCAGTGCCCAGTGTGCTTTTGGATCCAGGTAAGGGTTGAAGTCGGGATGCTTCTCGTCCAGCAGTTCCTGAGCCCGAAAGCCGTAAAACCGCAGCAGCCAATCGGCCTGATATAAGCGATGTTCCCGCAGCAGCGGTGGCTTTGTATCCAAGGAGGGAAGAAGGGCATTTTCCACTACCGGAATGTAGGCAGAGTAGAACACACGCTTGAGCTGGTACTTTCCATACAGTGACTCCGACAAATGGAGAATATGCCGATCGGAATCCGCCGTGGCACCGACGATCAGCTGTGTACTCTGTCCGGCGGGGGCAAAGGTAGGCGTGTGTTTATACTTTACCAGCTCCCGACGATTCTCCTGTGCCGTATCCCTGATTTGCCCCATAGGACGCAAAATGGCCTCCTTCGACTTGTCGGGGGCCAAGGTCTGCAACCCTTGCTGAGAGGGTAGCTCAATATTCACACTGAGACGGTCTGCCAGGAGACCGAGCTGATGTACCAATTCCGGTGAAGTGCCGGGGATGGCTTTTGCATGGATATAGCCGTTAAAACGATACTCCTGCCGCAGCATCCGGAGAGCAGCGATCATCTGCTCGGTGGTATAGTCCGGTGAGCGCAGCACACCGGAAGAGAGGAAGAGTCCTTCAATATAATTGCGCCGATAAAACTCAATGGTCAGCTCTGCCAGTTCACGCGGCGTAAAGGAAGCGCGGGGCGTATCGTTACTGCGGCGATTGACGCAGTAAGCGCAATCGTAACAGCAGGCGTTGCTCATCAATACTTTGAGAAGCGTAATGCACCGCCCATCTGCCGAGAAGCTATGGCAGCATCCGGCAATAGAGGAGGTGGTATTTCCAATCATTCCCGGGCGGGAAGCACGGCGCACACCGCTGGATGTGCAGGCGGCATCGTACTTCGCCGCATCGGTGAGAATGGCTAGTTTTTGCGCGATATCCATAGCGCGTCAATGAGGGGAAGTGCTTTACGCAGCGCTGCGGCTGCGGCGACGGCGAGGACGCTCCAGACGATCGATCAGACGCATGATATTCACGGACACGGACAGTGCGCCGGCAATGATAATGATGTAACCGAGAGTAGTGAACATAGGTGAATACCTCCTGTTAGAATGTTTGTTCGAGTACATTATATATCGAACAAAGGTTCTTGTCAATAGAAAATCGAACAAAAATTCGAAATTCTTCCAAAGAGGTTGACCCATACATGATTTTGTATTACAATGGGGATGAATCTACAAGTGATAGAGGACGATTGTATATGACCGAACTGGAAAAGAGATTTGTTGCCGCCCGAAAGCGTGCCATCGAGGTGGATTTTTCGAAATTGAACCCTATGCAGCGCCAAGGTGTATTGACCACAGAGGGGCCGCTGTTGTTGCTGGCGGGTGCCGGTAGTGGCAAGACCACGGTACTGATCCATCGCATTGCCAATCTGCTGCGCTATGGTCGCGGCAGTGACTGTGATGAGATTCCCATGCCCATTTCCGAGGATGAGGTGGAGTTTCTGGAGGCCTACGCCGATGCCCCTACCGAGGAGCAGAAGCCGCTGGCCCGTTATCTCTGTGCTGTAGAGCCGCCCCAGCCCTATGAAGTGTTGGCTATCACCTTCACCAACAAGGCTGCCAACGAGCTGAAGGAGCGCTTGGAGCGGATGCTGGGGGAGGAAGGCTGCGATGTTTGGGCCTCCACATTCCACTCTGCCTGCGTGCGTATTCTGCGTCGGGACATTGATCGCATCGGCTACAGCCGCGACTTTACCATCTACGATACCGATGACAGTAAGCGGGTCATCAAGGATTGTCTCAAGGAACTGGATCTGGATGAAAAGACCTTTTCCACCCGCGAGGTACTCTCTGCCATCTCCCGCGCCAAGGAGGAGATGGTCAGCCCCGCAGAATACTGTGAGCACTGGGAAAAACAGTCTGATTGGCGTAAGATTCGCATTGGTAAAGTCTATTCGCTTTACACGAACAAGCTTCGTAGCGCCAACGCGCTGGACTTCGATGATCTGATTTTACAGACGGTGCACCTGCTGGAGAGCGACCGTGAGGTGCGGGAGTACTACCGCTGCCGTTTCCGCTATGTGCTCATCGACGAGTATCAGGACACCAACCACTTGCAGTACCGGCTGACCACGCTGTTGGCAGGCGGTTACCGGAATATCTGCGTGGTGGGAGACGATGACCAGAGTATCTACCGCTTCCGCGGTGCCAATATTGAGAATATCCTCAACTTTGAAAAGCAGTATGCCGGAACCCGCACCATTCGATTGGAGCAGAACTATCGCTCCACCCAGCATATTCTCGATGCCGCCAACGCCGTTATCCGCAATAATGAAGGACGCAAGGGTAAGACATTGTGGACCGATCGGGGAGAAGGTGAGAGGGTCACCATCAAGACTACCTTCAACGAGAACGACGAGGCGAACTTCGTGCTGGGCGAGATCATGATGAACTACAATCGCGGTTTGAACTGGCGTGACCACGCCATTCTCTACCGCATGAACGCCCAATCCAACGCACTGGAATATGCCTTCCGCCGCAATGGTGTACCCTATAAGGTAATGGGCGGCATGAAGTTCTTCGATCGCGCCGAAGTTAAGGACATGCTGGCTTATCTCTGTCTTATCAACAACCCCACCGATGACCTGCGTCTTCGGCGTATTGTCAATGTGCCCTCCCGCAAGATCGGTGCCGCCAGTATCGACAAGGCACAGCGCATTGCCACAGAGAATGGCTTGCCTCTCTATGAGGTGCTACGCCATGCTAAGGACTATCCCGACCTGAAAACCGCGGCAGTAAAGTTTTATCCCTTTACGGATATGATTGAGGAGATGCGGGAAAAGGCCGACCAGATGGAACTGGTGGACTTCTATGAATATGTCTGTGAACGCAGCGGATATGCCGCTATGCTGACGGAGAAGAACGACATGGAGAGCCGTGGCCGTCTGGAGAACATCCGAGAGCTGACATCCTCCATCCGTGCCTTTTTGGACAACGATCCCGAGAATCCCACACTGGCGGGTTTCCTCGATGAAGTGGCACTCTATACCGACCTGGACAGTGCCGATGCAGGGGACAACGCCGTGGTAATGATGACCATCCATAGTGCCAAGGGCCTGGAGTTCCCCCATGTGTATGTAGTGGGCATGGAGGACGGCCTTTTCCCGGGAAATCGCGCCATGAGCGAGCCGGAGGAGATGGAAGAGGAGCGCCGGTTGTGCTATGTGGCCATGACCCGTGCCATGGAGAAGCTGACGCTGACCCACGCACGGCAGCGTATGCTGTTTGGCCGTACTACTCCTGCCATGCCTTCCCGTTTCCTGGAAGAGGTTCCCGAGGAGAACTCCCAGTGGATCGGTAAGCCTGAACCCCGTACCGAGCGCCACTGGAGCGACGACTACAACGACGATGTTGGCGGATTTTCCTCCAGCTTCGGCGGTGGCTATAGTGGTGGACACGGAAGCTTTGGCGGCTATAATACCACCTATGCCTCTGCGCCCAAGGTTTCGGCCAAGAAACCTGCCTTTACCGAGAGCATCAAAAAGGCTGCCCCTGCTGCGCCTGCGCTGCAGCTGCAGCCGGGTGAGAGCGTACGGCACGATGCCTTTGGACAGGGCTTGGTGATCTCCGTCCGTCCTATGGGTGGCGATGCCCTCATTGAGGTGGCCTTCGACAAGGTGGGTACCAAGAAGCTGATGCTGAAGGCAGCTTCAGCACATTTGAGCAAAGAATAAAGTAAAAGAGCGTGCACGAATCGTGCACGCTCTTTTGCTGTGTAGCACTATTCAGTCAACGCCTTGATCAGGGCAGGGACAAGCGGATTGCGGTTATCCTTGCGCCATGCGGCTACAAGGCCTGTGGTGCGGCTTTCAGGGAAGTCGATGATACGCAGCGTCGTGTTGCGCTCAAGGCGGGTGTTGCGATCCAGCATGGCCACGCCCATACCCATTTCCACGCAGAGGAAGAGACTTTCCATAGTGGTGGGCTCGCGTACAATATTCGGCACAAACCCGCATTCACTGCACTGCTGCATCAGCAGGTTGTAGCCACCCTGGGATTCCTCGCGGGAGATGGCTACAAAAGGCTCATTGCGGAAGTCGGAGAAGGTGAGGTTCTCCTTCTGTGCCAATGGATGGGATTTGCTGAGGATAATGGCACCGTGATGGCGAAATAGCGTGACGCTGTCCCAATCGGGATGTCCGTCCATTTCGAACTCCATGGTAAAGAGAACATCGTATGTGCCGCGGTCAAGACCGTGACGGAGATTGCGGAAGGAGTTGCGCTCCATTTCGATGAGTACCTTGGGATCCTTTTTGCGCAGGGAATTGATACGCTCAGAGAGGAAGAGGTTCACATCCTGTCCTTCCAGCACGCCGATGGAGAGACTGCCCACCTCGCGGTGGCTGAGGGTCTCGGCGTGGGATACGGCCCGCTCAATATGTTCGGGGATATCCCGCACTTGGTTATAGAGGTATTCTCCTGCACGGGTAAGGCTGATGCGCTTTCCGTTACGCTGGAAGAGGGAAAAGCCCACTTCCTGTTCCAACAGGGCGATCTGGCGGGAGAGGTTGGGCTGGGAGACATAGAGCGCTTGTGCCGCTTTTGAAAAACTGCACCAGCGTGCTACCTCCACAAAATATTTGACTCGCATTAAATTCATACATATCACATCCTAATTTGATTATAGCATGATGTCCAATTATAAGCAAGTAACTTTGACAAACTGCACAAAAAACTTCTGAACTATAACCAGAATGCAATTATTTGTTGCGAAAAAAGTATTTTACATATAACCAAAAATCATATATGCTATAACCATGAAACTGGGTCACTGTGTGTAAGAGTGGCGCAGACAAGAGAGATTTTTGAGGAGGAAACAATAATGAAGATTTTGGGCGTTTCTCTGGGTACTAAGAACGGTAACAACGATACCATGTGCCGCGTGGCTCTGGAAGCTGCTAAGGCCAAGGGTGCCGAAATCGAGTTCATCCATCTGCACGACTGGAAGATCGACTACTGCTCCGGCTGCGTGGCTTGCTCCCGTGGTCTGGTTATGGGCAAGGGTATGATCTGCACCCGCAAGGACGATTTTGCCGCTTTCTACAACAAGCTGGTGGAGGCTGACGGCGTGCTGATCGTTGATCCCATCTTCGAGTCCGGCGGCACCGGCCTGTTCCATTCCATCACCGACCGCATGGGCCCCGGCCACGACACCGGTATGCTGCTGATGCTGGACGGCAAGCTGAAGGAGCAGGGCAAGGAGGGTCTGGATCCCCGTCTGTTCCGTCAGAAGGCTATCTCCTTCATCGGCATCGGCGGTTCCGACTGGGCTGTCCGTACCGAGACCGACCACGCCATGTTCGCCATGTCCCCCGGCTGGAAGGTCGTCAACAATGAGTTCTTCTCCTGGTCCAAGGATATCATCATGCAGGATGACAAGATCGCCCGCATGCAGGAGATCGGCGCCAATCTGGTTGAGGCCGCTCAGTACATCATCGACAACAATGTCATGATCCCCGGCTCCGAGAACCTCGACCTGTGGAAGGGTGCCGACGGCGCTTGCCCCCACTGCCACGGTAACAACTTCTACATCTTCCCCGGCACCAACCACGCTGTTTGCGAGCTGTGCGGCCTGGAGGGTCACCTGGAAGTGAAGGATGGCGCCATGAAGCTGGTTGCCGATCCCGAGCTGGGTCCCAACGGTCAGGAGTGGCACTGCCACGACATCCTCTCCGGTAAGGCTGCCCACGGTCAGGACATCTTTGAGAACGAGGGCCGCCTGATGGAACTGCATAAGGACGAGACCTTCAAGGCTCGTAAGGCTCACTACACCGCCGTGTGCGAGCCCACTCCCGCTCCCAGCAAGGCCAACGCCTGATTGAAATCACGCCATATAGCACTGCAGGAGACAGCTGATGCTGTCTCCTGCTTTTTTGATATCTGCTGATAAAAGAAAAAATCCCTGCCCGAAAGGGCAGGGAACATGTTTGACCACTTAGATAGCGCGGGTAACTTTACCGGAACGCAGGCACCGGGTACAAACATACACATGGCGAGGCGTACCATTGACCAGAGCCTTCACGCGCTTGACGTTGGGCTTCCAGGGACGATTGGAACGACGGTGAGAATGAGACACCTTAATACCAAAAGTCACGCCCTTGTTGCAAAACTCGCACTTTGCCATCCGTTGCACCTCCTTGCTGTCGTAACATCATGCTTGGTTATTCGCAAGCAAAAGCTATCATAACAGAAGTTGAACCAAAATGCAAGCATTATTTGACAAAAAAATGAAAAAATTTTTGTGAGTCTTGATGGGGAAATTTCATTGCGAAAAAGGGGCGGTTGAGGTATAATATACTCTGTATAATTATAGTATCGGCAAGGAGATCGTACTATGGAAAAGGTAAAACGCACCCCCGCATCCCTGAAGAAGCTGGTAGAGACATTTAACATGGAAATCATCCATAAGGGAAGTGACTATGATACCGCAGTCATCACCGTGTGCGATGCCTTCCGTCCCTCACTGCAGCTGGTGGGATTCTTTGATTATTTTGATGACAAGCGTTTGCAGGTGCTTGGCAAGAGCGAGATGCAGTATCTGGCCCGTATGGATGTGGCAGAGCGTACCCGTGTGCTGAACCGCCTCATGAGCTATGAATTTCCTGCCTTGATCGTCTCCCGCAATCTCGAAGTGTTCAACGAGATAGTGGAGATGGCCAAGAAGCATGGCCGCACGCTGCTGCGCACGGAGATGGACACGGTGGATACCACCAGCCATGTGATCGAATATCTGAATATGGCACTGGCACCCCAGATCACCCGCCACGGCGTGTTGGTGAATGTGTACGGTCAGGGCGTGCTGATGCTGGGTGAGAGCGGTGTCGGTAAGAGTGAGACGGCCATAGAGCTGCTTAAGCGCGGCCATCAGCTGGTGGCTGACGATGCCGTGGAGATCCGCCGCATCAACAATATGCTGATCGGTACGGCTCCCGAGATCATTCGCCACTATGTGGAGATCCGTGGCGTGGGTATCATTGATATTCAGCAGCTGTTTGGTATGGGTGCTGTTCAGTTTGAGAAGGAGATCGACCTCATCATCCAGTTGGAACAGTGGGAGGACGGCAAGTTTTACGACCGTCTTGGTCTCGGCGAGGATATGTATACGCTTCTTGGTGTGGATCTGCCCATCGTGACGATTCCTGTTCGTCCCGGTCGAAATCTGGCCGGTATCGTGGAGATCGCTACCATGAAGAATCGCCAGATGCGCTACGGACAGAACTCCAGCCGCGACTTTATGACACAGTTTGATGCAAAGATGACGGAGTTGAGCCAGCAGAGTTAGCAACGGAGGTTTTTTGTGAGATATATCGGCATCGATATCGGAGGAACCAACTTAAAAGCCGGAATGGTGGACGAGGGCGGACGGCTGATCGCCGTGCAGAAGATGAAGATCGCTTCTGTTACCGATGCGGCAACCTTAGCCTGGACACTTCATGCCATGGTTATGGATCTGTGCAAGGAGACCGACACCAGTGAGGCAGAACTGTTTTCGGTTGGTGTGGGCTGTCCCGGTACGGTACAGATCCGCAGCGGTTCGATTCTCAGTACCTGCAATCTGCCCTTCCGCAATGTACCTCTGCGCCGCCTCTATCACCAGATGAGCCGTACGCCCTTCTATATTGAAAACGATGCCAACTGTGCCGCGCTTGGTGAATACTATGCCGGTGCCGGCCGTGGCAGCAAGCGATTTATCACCGTTACGCTGGGTACCGGTGTGGGCGGCGGTATCATCCACAACGGAAAGATCTACCACGGCTCCAATGGTATTGCCGGCGAGGTGGGTCACATGACCGTGGATATGAACGGTGAGGAGTGTCCCTGCGGCAACCGTGGCTGTTGGGAGGGGTATGCCTCCGCCACAGCTCTGAAGCGGCTGACAAAGGAAGTATGGGAGCAAAATCCCGACAGTATTTTGGCTCGTGTAATTGCCGAGAACGGTGGAAAAGTTTCCGGACGCTCTGCCTTTATCGCTGCCCGTGAGGGGTGCCCTGCAGGGCAGGTGGTGTGCGATCGGTACATAGACTATCTCTCCGTTGGCATTATCAATTTGATCAATATTTTCCAGCCCGATACCCTTGCCATCGGCGGTGGTGTCAGCAACGAGACAGATGAGCAGCTGCTTTTCCCCCTGCGTGAGCGGGTGGCCAGGCGCGCCATCTCCTACAAGGCAGAGAAACTGCCCCATATCGTCAAAGCGGAGTTGGGCAACGATGCCGGACTCATTGGTGCGGCGTTGTTGGGTCGCAAAAAACGCATTATTTAATGACCGTGCAGGAGGCACTTTATGTCTAGGTTTACCCTTTTGGATCAGAAAATTACAGACTATCTTCCCGATATGACCGTGGTGCAGGATGAGCCTCTCAGCCGCCACTGCTCCTTCCGTATCGGTGGCCCCGCCAAACGGATGGCATTTCCTGTCAACGGTGAGCAAGTGGTTCTGCTGCAGGCCCTTGCAGAGGAGTGCGGTGTTCGCATGATGCTGCTGGGTCGCGGCAGCAATGTACTGTTCCCCGATGCGGGACTGGAGGCCTTGGTGATCAGTACCGAGAAGATGGATGAAATCACCTCTCCCGAGCCGGGGCAGTATGTGGCCCGCGCCGGTGCAACACTGAACCGTCTGGCGCTGGCGGCTTGCCGCGACGGCTATACGGGTCTTGAGTTTGCCCACGGCATTCCCGGCAGTGTGGGCGGCGGCGTATGCATGAACGCCGGTGCCTACGACGGAGAGCTGCGACAGGTCATCGAATGGGTGGAAGTGCTGTTCCCTGATGAAGGTGTGAAGAAGATCCCCTGTGAGGAAATGGATTTCTCCTATCGTCACAGCCTTTTAAGCGACCGCCCCGATGCCATCGTGCTGCGTGCGGCCTTCCGTCTGCAGGAGGGCGACAGCAGCGCCATTCGCGGCAAGATGGACGAGTTTATGCAGCGGCGTAAGGCATCCCAACCGCTGGAATTCCCCAGTGCCGGCAGTACTTTCAAGCGTCCTGTCGGACATTTTGCCGGACGCCTGATCGAAGAGGCAGAGTGTAAGGGTTTGACTGTGGGGGGCGCACAGGTTTCGGAAAAGCACGCCGGTTTCGTCATCAATTACGACGGTGCAACGGGCGAAGATGTCCGAAACCTCATCAAAGAGGTACAGCGCCGTGTCTACGAGCGCTCCGGCGTGATGCTGGAGCCGGAGGTACGGATCATCGAGGGATAAGGAGGAGGCTATGGAGCTTCTGATCATCACCGGTATGAGTGGCAGCGGCAAAAGCCGCGCAGCCTCCATTTTGGAGGATATCGGATTTTACATTGTGGATAATCTCCCTGCGGAGATGATGGTGAAGTTTGCCGACTTCTGTGCCGCATCCCGTGACCACTATAAGCGTGTGGCACTGGTGTACGATGTGCGTGCCGGCGAGCCTTTCGATCTGCTGCTTGGAACATTGGAGCGCATCAAGGCAAACGATATCAACTGCCGTATGCTGTTCCTCGATACCGATACATCCACCATTATTAACCGCTATAAGGAGACGCGCCGCAGCCATCCACTGTCGGTCGGTGAGCGCAGCATTCAGGAGGCGGCAGAGCTGGGGCGCAGTATGTTGCAGATAGTGCGCGACCATGCAGACATTGTGCTGGACACTTCGGCTCTCTCTGTGGGCAAGCTCCGCAGCGAGCTGCTGTCCCTGTTTGGCAGCGAGCGAGATCGCCGCGGCATCCATGTGGATGTGATGTCCTTTGGATATAAACACGGCCTGCCCATGGAAGCAGACCTGGTCTTTGATGTGCGCTTTCTGCCCAACCCCTATTATGTTCCGGAGCTGAAGCGCCGGACAGGCCTTGAACAGAGCGTGCGGGACTATGTTTTCAACAGCGAGCAGACCCATGAGTTCCTGCGCCAGCTGGAGACCATGCTGAAGTTCCTGCTGCCCCAATACAGCGCAGAGGGTAAGTCTGTGCTGGTGGTGGGTATTGGCTGCACCGGAGGCCACCATCGCAGTGTGGCCATCACCCATGAACTGGCTGTGCATCTGCGCAGCGCCGGATTTGATGTGACTGAGAGTCACCGTGACATCTCCCGATAAGAAAGGAAGAGCCATGCAATCGTTTTCCCTGAGAGCCAAATCAGAGCTGTGCCGTATTCCGGTGCAGCGCCTTTGCTGCAGTCGTGCCGAGAGCTACGGTGTGCTGCTCTATTGCAATACTTTTACCACCCGTGAGGTGCGTATTATTACGGAAAATCCCGAGTTTGCCGCCCGCTTGCCACGCCTGTTTCATAAGGCGTTCGGTATCCGCTTTGACCGCGTACCGGAGGATACCGGTGGAGGCAAACTGATTTTTCAGATTACCGATGAGGACAAGCTTCGGCGCATTCTCGATACGCTGGGCTACGATGTGACCAAGGCACTGGCCCTCCATGTAAACTTTGCCATGCTAGAGGATGACTGCTGCCGCGCTGCATTCCTGCGTGGTGCGTTCTTGGCCGGTGGCAGCGTTACCGACCCGGAAAAGCGCTACCATCTGGAACTTTCCACATCCCATGTCCAGGCCAGCCGTGAAGTTTCCACCATTCTCGAGGAGATGGGCTTCCTGCCCCGTGCCGTCATGCGCGGTGCCAATGCGGTTATCTATTTCAAACAATCCGAGCATATTGAGGACATTCTGACCACTATCGGTTCTCCTGCCTCCGCCACGGAGATCATGGCTGCCAAGGTGGATAAGGAGATCCGCAACGATGCCAACCGCGCCACCAACTGCGATATTGCTAACCTCAACAAGACGCTGGACGCCGTTGCCCAGCAGACGGAGGCTATCGAGAAACTGGTGGAGCGGGGACAGCTGAAAATGCTGCCGGAAAAGCTACAGGAGACGGTGCAGCTGCGCCTTGCCAATCCTGAGATGTCCCTGGCCCAACTGGCCAATATGTTCGATCCCCCCATCAGCAAATCTTGTCTGAACCACAGAATGCGAAAAATTATGGAAGTTGCGAGGAATGTAAAATGACAAAACAGGAACGCTGTGTATTTGCCCACGATTGCCACGCCTCGGGTCTTAACTGTGCCCAGAGCGTTGCAGCAGCTTTTTCTGATGTAACGGGCTTAACAAAAGAACAGAGTATCGCCTTGTGCAGCGGCTTTGGCGGCGGCATGCGCTACGGCGGCGTCTGCGGTGTGGTCAGTGCCGCCGTCCTGGTGCTGGGTGCTGCGTTCCCTGCCACCGCAGAGGACGGTGCAGAAGGGAAGAAGCGCGCCGGTGCCATCACCATGGAGTATGAGCGCCGTTTTTCCGATCGTTTCGGCAATCTTGACTGCCGCGCCCTGAAGGCAAATCCCGTCGGGGAGGGTACCGACATGGCAAAGGAACTCCATGCCACCAACCACTGCCGTATGCTGGTGGTTTCCGGAACGGAACTGCTGCACGAATTCCTCGAAGAACTCAAGGAGAAATAATATGTCCTTCGTCCACCTCCATGTCCATAGCGAATACAGTCTCTTAGACGGTGCTTGCCGCATCCGCGACCTACCCAAGCTGGTCCGCGAGATGGGGCAGAGTGCTTGCGCCATTACCGATCACGGTGCCATGTACGGCGTGATCGATTTTTATCGCGCCTGTAAAGCGGAGGGCATTAAACCAATCATTGGCTGTGAGGTGTATGTGGCGCGCCGTACCCGCTTTGACAAGCAGCATGAGTTCGATACCGAATCCCGCCATCTGGTGCTGCTGTGCCAGAACGAGACGGGTTACCGCAACCTATCCTATATGGTGTCTCAGGCCTATGTGGAGGGCTTTTATGTCCGTCCCCGCATCGACCTCGACTTGCTCCGTCAGCATAGCGAGGGTCTGATTGGTCTCTCGGCCTGCTTGGCAGGTGAGATCCCCAAGCGCATCTTAAACGGCGACTATGACGGCGCCAAGAGCTATGCTCTGGAGATGCAGGAGATCTTGGGTGAGGGGAATTTCTATCTGGAACTGCAGGATCACGGCATCGCCGAGCAGACTATGGTAAACCGCGCCCTGCTGCGTCTGCACAACGAGACGGGTATCCCTTTGGTGTGTACCAACGATGCCCATTATCTCCGCGAATCCGATGCCGAGAGCCACGATGTTCTGTTGTGTATCCAGACGGGCAAGACGGTGGATGATGAAAACCGTATGCGCTACGAGCCCCGTAAGTTCTATCTCCGCTCTACTGAGGAGATGGCGGCACTGTTCTCCGGCTATCCCGAGGCTATGGAGAACACGGTGCGTATCGCTGAGCGATGCAATCTGGAGTTCACCTTCGGCAAGTATCACCTGCCTGAGTTCCCGTTGCCTCCCGGTTTCGATTCGCCCACTTATCTGCGAAAGCTCTGCGACGAAGGCTTTGCCAATCGATACGGTGCAGAAAAAGAGGAATATCGCACCCAGCTCAGCTATGAGATCGATATGATCGAGAAGATGGGCTTTACCGACTATTTTCTCATCGTTTCCGACTTCGTGCGCTATGCCAAACGGCAGGGCATCCCTGTCGGCCCCGGCCGTGGCAGCGCTGCCGGCTCCATGGTGGCCTATTGCCTTGATATTACCGATGTAGACCCCATGGCCTACAACCTCTATTTTGAGCGTTTCCTCAACCCTGAGCGTGTGTCCATGCCCGATATCGATATGGACTTTGGCGATACCCGCCGCGGCGAGGTGGTGGACTATGTCCGTAAAAAGTACGGCGATGACCGCGTAGCACAGATCGTCACTTTCGGTACCATGGCCGCCCGCGGTGCCATCCGCGATGTGGGCCGTGCCCTCAATATGACCTATGCTGAGGTGGATGTGGTGGCCAAGCTGGTGCCCACAACCCTCCATATTACACTGGATGATGCTTTGAAGGTGAGCCACCAGCTCTCCGACCTCTACGAGAGCGACGAGCGCATTGCCAAGCTCATCGACACGGCCCGCGCTTTGGAGGGTATGCCTCGTCATGCCTCCACCCACGCTGCCGGTGTGGTGATCACCAAGCGCCCTGTGCATGAGTATGTGCCCCTGGCCCGCAACGATGAGGCCATTGTCTGCCAGTTCAACATGATCACGCTGGAGGAACTGGGCCTTTTGAAGATGGACTTTCTGGGATTGCGCAACCTGACGGTGCTGGACGATGCGGTGAAGATGGTGCGTAAACATACCCCGAATTTCCGCCTTGAGGATATTCCCGACCACGATGATGCGGTTTTTGAGATGCTGACGGCGGGTAAGACCTCCGGTGTGTTCCAGATGGAGTCCACCGGTATGACCGGCGTGTGCCTTGGACTCAAGCCCCATTCTATTGAGGATATTACAGCTATTATTGCTCTGTATCGACCCGGTCCCATGGAGTCGATCCCGCGCTTTATCGCCTGTAAGCACGATCCCAAGCTCATTACCTACAAGCACCCCTCTCTGGAGCCCATCCTGTCGGTGACTTACGGCTGTATCGTCTATCAGGAGCAGGTCATCAAGATCTTCCAGCAATTGGGCGGATTCTCCCTCGGTCAGGCGGATATGGTGCGCCGCGCCATCTCTAAAAAGAAGGCCAAGGAGATTGAGAAAGAACGCAACGCCTTCGTCTATGGTGATGAAAGCCGCGGTATCTGTGGATGTATCCAAAACGGTATCCCCGAGGCTACAGCCCAGGCCATCTATGACGAGATCTATGATTTTGCCAACTACGCCTTTAACAAGGCTCACGCCGTCAGTTATGCTATCGTTGCCTACCAGACTGCGTGGTTTAAGTGCCACTATGTAAAGGAGTATATGGCGGCACTGCTGACCTCTGTGCTGGACAATACCGACAAGGTGGCCGAGTATATCGCCGAGTGTAAAGAGTGTCGTATCCCGTTGCTGCTGCCGGATGTGAACCACTCTTTTGACGGATTTACCGTGGAAGAGGGCGGCATCCGTTTCGGTCTTGTGGCCATCAAGAACATCGGCCGCGGCTTCATTCAGGCAGTTGTTCGTGAGCGCGAGAGCGGTGGTTTGTTTACTTCGTTCCAGGACTTCTGCTCCCGTATGCTCTCCTGCAGCGACATGAATAAGCGCGCTGTGGAGAACCTTATCAAAGCCGGTGCTTTTGACTCTCTCGGAGCCCATCGCTCCCAGTTGATGAGGGTTTACGAGAAAGTTTTGGATTCTCTCATTGCCCGCCGCCGCACCAATGTGGAGGGGCAGTTGGATTTCTTCGGTATGGCTTCTGCCACTGTCTCAATGCCTGCGGGTGAAATCGATCTGCCTGAAGTGCCGGAATATACGGCCACGGAGCGGATGTTTATGGAGAAGGAGACCACCGGCATTTATCTCAGCGGTCATCCCATGAGTGACTATCGTGCTGCCGCGCGACAGGCCGGTGCCGTGTCCATCCATGACATTATGACCGATTTTGCCGCCGAGGAAGGCCCTGAGCGCTTTTCCGACGGACAGCAGATCACGCTGGCCGGTGTGGTGGTGTCTGCCAAGACCCGCACTACCAAGAACAATACCCTCATGGCCTATGTGGTGGTGGAAGATGAACTGTCCTCTATTGAACTGCTCTGTTTCAGCCGTACCATCGATCAGTGCGGCAGCTATATGGCAGTCAATACGCCCGTGGTGGTGAAGGGACGGCTCTCCGTCCGCGACGAAAAACCGCCACAGGTTATGTGCGACAGTATTTATCCGCTGCAGACGGATGTAACGATTCCGCAGGTTGCAGAGCCTGCCGATGACGGCGCGGTGATTTATCTCCGTGTCCCCAGTCTCGATAGCCGCGAGTTCCGTCAGATCAAGCGTGTTATGACTATGTTCGAGGGTGAGACCCCTGTGAAGATCCGCTTGGCAGATACGGGTAAGCTGGTGGGCAGCAAATGTCTCAATCACCCAGCCTTCTTGGATGAATGCCGTCTGTGGCTGGGGCCCGAAAATGTGGTTGTAAAGAAGAAATCGTAACGGAAAGGAACGCAAACACCATGTCTATGGGTTTTATTCGAGAAAGTTTGGAACTTAAGTGTCTTATTTTATATGTGGCTGCCCGCGTCCCCGAGCCGTTGTCGCTGACGGAACTGCAGGGCTTGACCATGATCGATGACGGCATCGATTATTTCAGCTTTGCCCAGTGTCTTAACGAATTGGTGCAGACGGAACATCTCACGGTAGATACCGATGAGCGCTATCTCATCACCGCCAAGGGCGTGAAAAACAGTATGATTACCGCTGACTCCCTGCCCCAGTCCGTGCGCAACAAGGCACGGATGGTGGTTGAGGACTTCAACCGCGAACTGCTGCGCCGTGCACAGGTTGCCGCCCGTGTAGAGCACCGCGATAATGATACCTTCACGGTGGTGCTGCATCTGAGCGATGATGTAGACGATCTGATGGATCTGCGGCTGCTGGCAGCCTCCGAAGAGCAGGCAAAAGCATTGGCAGAACGCTTCCGTGAGAATCCGGAAACGCTCTACCAAAAAGTTGTCAAAGCACTGTTTGAGAGCTGAATATACAATATATGAGAAAAGAGAAACGGCTTGGCCGTTTCTCTTTTTTGCATATACGGGGACGAGCCATCATAGAGTTGTGTATCAACAAAAGTGGGGGAGAGCACATGAAAGACCGGATCGCCCGATATGAACAGGCAGCGGCACTGCTGCCGCCTAAATGGCAGCGTTTGGCACTGCACCTGCCGGATCATCAAAAGGAGAGAGCAGAGGAACTGCGTCTGCGGGTAGGGCAGAGTATGACGGTACTGCTGCCGGAGGGGGAGGTGTGGCCCTCTCAAGAACAGCTCCGTCCTGTGGTCATGCAGGCAGATTTAGAGCAGCTTTGTGACATTGTCAGCGGTTATTCCCGTTATGCCAGTTCTGAAACACTGGCACAGGGCTATCTCACCGCGCCCGGTGGTTTCCGTGTGGGTTTTTGCGGTACGGCGGTATTGCGGGAGGGCCAGCGGCGGAATCTGCGTGACTTCACCTCTGCCTGTATCCGTATCGGGCGGGAACAGCAAGGTCTGGCGCTTCCACTGCTTCCGCGGCTGATGGAGGGAGATCGGATTTGCAGCACATTGATTCTCTCACCGCCGGGATTGGGAAAAACCACACTGCTCCGGGATATGGTGCGGTGCTTTTCCGACGGAACAGAGAAAATCCTGCCATACCGTGTGGCGGTGGTGGATGAGCGAGGAGAAATTGCGGGCGTTTGTCGCGGTGCACCGCAGCTGGCGATTGGCTGCCATACGGATGTGTTGGATGGCTGTCCGAAAGCTGCGGGCATTCTGATGTTGCTGAGAGCACTAAATCCGCAGATCATTGCTGTAGATGAGATCACAGCACGAGAGGACATTACCGCCATCGTCAGTGCTGCCCACTGCGGTGTGACGCTGTTATCTACGATTCATGCTGTATCGGTTGAGGAACTGAGAGAAAAGCCACTTTATAAACATTTGTTGCGCAGTTGCGTATTTTCTCGTGCTGTAGTGATTGGAAGAGAAGGCGCGAAGCGCACATACGAGGTGAAAAGACTGTGACCTTGAAATTGATTGGCGCGGCCTGTGTAGCATTGGCCGCAGGCGGTACACTGCGCACCATCTTTATCCAGCGGCGGCGAGAGGAACGCTTGCTGCAGCACATGGCGTCGGCACTGGATACTATGGCGCGGGAGATTCGATGGAAACATTCCCGTATTCCGGACATCCTTGCGTTGCTGGAAAGGGATGTGATTGTGGGAATATATTTTAAGAATATCAAGGCAAAGATGGACAGGAAAATCCCTTTACAGTTTGCTTGGAATACTGTGTTTTCTGCATTTCCTCTGGTAGAAGAAGTGCTGCTGAATATCGACTTGAATGGTGATGAGACGCAGATGGAGAAATCCCTTGCACAAGGAGCTGTATCGCTGCGGCAACTGCTGGAAGAGCGAAAAAGACAGCGCCCTGAGCAGACGAAGCTGTGTACTGCGGCGGCGCTGTCCATAGCGGGCGGTTTGATTTTACTCTTATTATGAGGAAAAGACATGGATGTAGATTTGATTTTCAAAATCGCCGCGATCGGAATTTTGGTGGCGGTGCTGAATTTGATACTGGTGCGCTCGGGACGGGACGAGCAGGCACTGCTGACCACTTTGGCGGGGCTCGTGGTGGTGTTGGTAATGCTGCTGCAGGAGATCAGCGACCTGTTTGGCCTCATCAAGAGCCTGTTCTCCCTATGACGGAAGCATTATGGAAAGCCGTGGCGCTGTGTCTGATCGGTGCTTTGTTGGCGGTGTTTTTAAAAAAGACGAACCCCGATGTGGCACTGGTGCTGGCGCTCTGTGTCTGTGTGGCAGTTCTGGCGGTCATCATCCGCGGGGTAGGGGAGATATGGTCATTTCTCACAGAGGTTCTGGAACGCGGTGGCCTCAGCATGGATTTGTTTACACCGCTGCTGAAGATGGTTGGGATTGCCCTCATTACCCGCACTGCGGGAGAACTATGCCGCGACGCAGGGCAGAGTGCGCTATCAGGAGTGGTGGAGACAGCAGGTGCCTTTGCTGCGATTTTGGTTTCGCTCCCTTTGTTTCGCGCTGCATGGACACTGTTGGAGGGATTGCTGTGAAATGGGTCATTACATTTGTTCTTTGCCTGTTTCTTGCATTTCTATGCCTTACTGCGGCCTGGGGACAGATACCGGATGTGGTAGAGGACGCTCTTCCCGAGGCAGCGGAGGAACTGTTGGATGATTTGGGTGAACCATCACCCGACACAGGCACGCTTCGGCGGGGATTGCGGCGAATGGGGGAAATGGCGTGGGAATTGCTGACACAGGATTTCCGATCCAGTCTCCGTGTGTCGATTCTGTTGTTGAGCGTTGTGCTGCTCCATGGGATGACAGAGGCGTTATTTGAGGCATCTTCGGGCGGGAAGATGGTTCATGCTGTGGGACTTGCCTTTGTGATCGTGGTGACCATGACGACAGCCGGGGATATGCAGACGATGATTGGGACAGGCCTCCGCACCATGGAGGAATTGGATGTGCTGGCAAAAGCGCTGCTGCCCACATTGGCAGCGGCTGTCGCCGCAGGTGGAGCCATCGTTACCTCAGGGGTACAGCAGGTGGGGACGGTGTTTTTTGCCAACATTCTTCTGACACTGATCCGACAGATCCTGATGCCGTTGGTGTACTGCTATATTGCCGCCGTGACGGCTAACGCTGTCTTGCCGCAGCAGGTGCTTAAGGGCTTGGCGCAGGCCGTGCGTAAGGGGATTACATGGCTTCTGACAGGGTTGCTGGTGATTTTTACGGGATATCTCTCTATCACAGGTACGGCGGCGACTTCGGCAGATAAGGTAACCCTACAGCTGACCCGCAGTGCCATCTCCACCGCTGTCCCCGTTGTCGGCGGCATTATATCCCGGGCAGCGGACAGCTTGCTGGCAGGAGCGGGACTGCTGAAAAATGCTCTTGGTGTGGTGGGTATGCTGGCGGTACTGGCCACCTGTTTGACGCCCTTTGTATCGATGGGAGTACAGTATCTCCTGTATAAGCTGACGGCCTTCTTGGCAGGGCTCTCCGGCGGGGGAAGGGTAGTGGAACTCATTGATGCCCTGGGCAGCGCCTTCGGCCTTGTGCTGGGCATGGTAGGTGCCTGTGCTGCACTGTTGCTCATATCCATAACCTCTTCTGTATCGGTGGTGATCGCATGACCTTTTTCAGCAGTTGGCTTTTTGGTATTGTGGCGGCCTCTATAGCGTTGTCTCTTGTTTATGCCATGGTGCCCAAAGGGGCTATACTTTCCGCTGCCAAGTGTGCAGGGAGTCTGATATTGATTCTGGTGATGCTGCGACCGCTGCTTAATCTGCGGGCGGAGGAGTTTACCGTTTCCTATGAAAAATGGGAAGGGCAGCTTTCTGCACAGACAGAGGATTTAACAGAGGAAAACCTGCGGGAAATGGAAACGCTCATAGAGAGCGAAGTGCGTGCATATATATCGGAAAAAGGGGTGCAGCTTGGGTTGGCGGTACAGCCTGAGGTATACTGTGAGGTACGCGATGGTGTACCCTTTCCCGTGGAAGCACATCTCGACATCCCCTATCACGGGGCGTTATCCCGGTATATTTCAGAGGAGCTGGATATCGACCCGTCGAGACAGTATTGGCTGGAAACAGAGGAAGAAAAATGAAAAAAACTGCGATACAAGTGCTGAAAAAGTATAAGTTTGTGGTGCTGATTTTGCTGGTGGGGCTGGTGTTGATGCTGCTGCCAACCTCCGGAGGGAAAACAGAAGGTGGGAATGATGAACACAGCGAAGAATATTCACTATCCCGGACAGAGCAGCGCTTGGAGGCACTTTTGCGCAATATGCAGGGGGTGGGGCAAGTCAATGTAATGCTGACGCTGAAGAGCGGTTCCACACTGGAGCTGGCAAAGGACAGTTCCACCAGTGTGCGGGACAATGAAACAAGGCGGGAGAGTGATATCGTGACCGTGTCGCAGGGCAGCGGCAACGAAGAGGTGGTGGTGACACAGGAGCGGTACCCCATCTATCAAGGTGCCGTGGTGGTCTGCGAGGGTGGCGGCAACAGTGCCGTACGGCTGTCGGTCATTGAGGCAGTTTCCGTACTGACAGGTCTTGGAAGCGACAAAATAACGGTGGTGCAATGGAAATGAAGAAAGGGGAAACTATGGCTTTGCAGGAGAAGAAGGAACACGCAAAACGGGAGAAAAAAGGTGTGAGTACGCTGCTGAAACGGCAGTGGAAGCGCAACGCGGTGGTGCTCGCTGTGCTGGTTTTGGTGGGTACATCCGTCTATCTCAACTGGCGTTATGCCGACAATGTGGCTGAGACAGGGAAAATCTTGGGTCAGGCAACGCTGGTCAACGGTGAAGATGAAGCTGTTGCACAGACGGAAACGGCAGCAGGTGAGGAGAATAGTTACTTTGATACGGCGCGTCTCAGCCGTCAGCAGGCCCGTGACAGTGCCATCAGTATGCTGCAGGAGGCGGAGATGGATGAGAACGCCACAGAGGACGTACTGAATGAGGCCAGTCTCGCCCTGCAGGTGCTGGCATCCTACACGGTTGCAGAGGCGCAGATCGAGAGCCTTGTCACTGCGAAGGGCTACGACGATTGCGTGGTATTCATGGGTGAGGATTCCTGCAGTGTGGTGGTGGCAGACCCCGATGGCATCGACAGCACCGATGCTGCCCGCATTAAGGATATCGTCATCTCTGAAAGCGATTATACGGCATCTCAGATCAAGATCATGGAGGCAGAGTAAAAAATAGTGTTGTAATTTTCGCCGACAGATGGTATACTCAAGTGTACGAATGAGAAAATGTAAGGAGTATAGTATCTATGCCTGAAAATAAAGATTATATGATCCACCACGAGGAGATGGGCTCCATCCAGATCTCTGAGGATGTGGTGGCCAGCATCGCCACCGGCGCTGCGCTGGAGGTTGAGCATGTGACCGGTCTGCAGGGCGCCAATGTTGCCGACTTTATGGGCGGCAAGAAGATGACGGCTCGCGGTGTTCGTGTGGAAACGGATGGCGCAGGCGGCATCGTGGTGAACCTCTTTATCACCGTGCGCTACGGCTGCACTATCGGTGATGTGGCCAAGAAGGTGCAGAAGGCTGTGCTGCAGGCACTGCAGAACAGCACCGGTTTCGCTGTCTCTGCTGTGAATGTACAGGTGGGCGGCATCAGCTTTAACTAACGAAGAGAAGAGAGAGAGAACTTATGACACGCAATACTGCCCGTGAGATCGCCATGCATCTGGCCTTTGAGCTGAGCTTCACCGATCTCCCCATTACTGAATTTTTGGATCACTATCTCTCTGCTGAAAAGTTTGCAGAGCTGGCCACGGAGTGCGAGGTTTACGCCGAGGCACCCAACGCCAAGCAGAACAGCTATATCCGCCGCCTTGTCACCGGCGTTGCCGAGCACGCAGCGGAGCTGGACACCTATATTGAGAAGTATGCCAAGGGTTGGCGCTTTGAGCGCATCTCTTTGGTGGCTGCCGCCATTATGCGTGTGGCGATGTTCGAGATCATGTACATGCCCGACATCCCCCACGGTGCCGCCATCAACGAGGCAGTGGAGCTGACCAAACGCTACGATGAGCCCGAGACCGTGAAGTTTGTCAACGGTATTCTGGGCAGTTTCCTGCGTGAGGAAGTCAAGGCATAACAACAGCGTTCAAAAGGCAGGGCTTCGGCTCTGCCTTTTCCCACAGGAGGTGAGTGGACATGTCTGAACAGCAGGTATTGACTGTATCGGAACTGAATGGATTTATTAAGGATATTCTGGAGAATGTCCCGCCTTTGAGCAACATAATGGTGCGGGGTGAACTGTCAAATTATAAAATCTATCCTTCGGGGCATCATTACTTTACCTTGAAAGACGGTGACAGTGCCCTCAAGTGTGTGATGTTCAAGGGCAGCGCCATGAAGCTGCGCTTTCGTCCCGAAAACGGTATGCAGGCGGTGGCAACGGGCCGCATTTCCGTCTATCCTCGGGATGGTGTCTATCAGCTCTATTGCTCAGCCCTCTCCGCCGACGGTGTGGGTGATCTGTATGTGGCCTTTGAGCAGCTGAAAGAGAAACTCTATCGCGAGGGTTTGTTCGATCCTGCCCACAAAAAGCCGCTGCCTCAGTATCCCCAGCGGATCGCCGTCATTACCTCTTCGGCGGGTGCGGCAGTACACGATATGATCCGGATCCTCCGCAGCCGCTATCCGCTGGCGAAGGTGCTGCTGCTGCCGGTGCGCGTACAGGGTGTGGAAGCCCCGCCTGAGATCGTGGGTGCCATCCGCTACGCCAACCGCCACAAACTGGCCGATGTGATCATCACCGGTCGCGGCGGCGGCTCCATCGAGGATCTGTGGGCCTTCAACGACGAGCGTGTGGCCCGCGCCATCTTTGCCTCGGAGATTCCTGTGATCTCCGCTGTGGGCCATGAACCCGATGTGACCATTGCCGACTTCGTGGCGGACAAGCGTGCCTCCACACCCTCCAATGCCGCAGAACTGGCGGTACCGGAGCGGCGCGATCTAATTAAGCACCTGCAAAGCGCAGAAGCCGCTATGACCAAGAGCGTGCTGGCCACCCTTGAAAAGGCATCTGCCAGGCTGGATAATGTGAAGCAGAAGCGTGTAATGCAGGATCCTATGGCCACCATTGATGATAGAAGGCTGCATCTGGACAATGTGCAGCAGCGTATGGGTCTGACGGCGCAGCGTAAACTCAGCGCGCAGATGCAGCGTTTTGCCCGTGTGGCCGCCTCTCTGGACGCACTGAGCCCTTTGAAGGTACTGGGCCGCGGCTTTGCCATGGCACAGAGTTCGACGGGCACGGTGATCCGCAGTGCTGCACAGGTGCAGGTGGGAGAAAAGATTGAGGTACGATTAGGGGAGGGAACCCTTGGCTGTACCGTGGACGATAAAAAGGAGTAAGAGTATGGCTGATAAGAAAACCTTTGAAGAGAATATGCTCCGTCTTGAGGCAATCGTGGCCCAACTGGAGAAGGGAGAAGTGTCTCTTGACGATTCCTTAAAGTTATTTGAAGAGGGCACCCAGCTGATCGGAGAATGCCGCACGGCCTTGGATAAGGCTGAGCAGCAGGTGGTCAAGCTGATGAAGGGGCCCGACGGCGAGCCTATTGAGAGCAGCTTTGCAAGCGAGGAGACTGTATGACCTATACCGAGCGTTACCGTGAATATCAGCAGGCCATTGAACAGTATCTGAATGGTCTGTTTATGAAGGAAGTGCCTTACGGAAAGCTTTACGAGGCCATCCGCTACAGTATCCTGGGAGGCGGCAAGCGTATCCGCCCTGTACTGACACTGGAGTTTGCCCGTCTTGGCGGTATTGACTGGCGTCTGGCGCTGCCCTTTGCCTGTGCTCTGGAATTGGTGCATAACTACAGCCTCATCCACGATGACCTGCCTTGCATGGATGATGACGATCTTCGTCGCGGCAAGCCCACCACCCACAAGGTCTATGGTGAGACGCTGGCGGTGCTGGCAGGTGATGCATTGCAGCCGGAGGCTTTCCGCTTGATTCTCGATGCACCGGCCTTGTCCTCCGAGCGGAAGATGGACGGCTTGCGTGTGCTGCTGGATGCCTGCGGTGCAGATGGTATGGTGGCAGGTCAGGTGCTGGACACCCTCTGTCCTATTGAGACGGTAGAGCAGCTGCGCCACATGGAGAGCCTGAAAACCGGCTGTATGATCGCTGCCGCTGCCGAACTGGGCTGCGCCGCCTCCGGCATGAATGCCGGTATGCGAAAACTGGCAGTGCAGTATGCCAGTGATCTTGGTTTGGCATTCCAGATCCGCGACGATATGCTGGATGTAGAGGGTGAGGCCGAGGTGTTCGGAAAGCCCATCGGTTCAGATGTCCAAGAGGGTAAATTTACCTTTGTGGATGCCCTCGGTCTCGACGCCTGCCGCGCCGAGGTGGAGCGCTTGACAAAGGAAGCCAAGTCCGTGGTCTCGGTATGGCCTGACTGCTCTTTCTTGCTGGAACTGGCCGATCAGTTGGCCGGAAGAGTGCAATAATTCAAAAGATGTGCCCGCGGGCACATCTTTTTTTGTTTACAGATTATATACAGAATATCCTGCATAAACCTGTTGTAAATTTCTTTCAAGTGTGATAATATATGTAATTACTGAACAGCGGCGCAGTATCCTAGTCAGATCTGCCGTCTCCTAAGAAGGGCCTAAAAATCCTTTAAAGGGCACAACTGTGAAACCTCTGGTGCTTGCTTCTTACGCCCAGTTTGGGGTGGGTGCTGGAGGGAGGTACGCATTATGCGTACCTGCGGCTGTAGGGCGCTCCCCAATGGCATGGGGAATCCGACCCTGCTTCCGTGGAGACCTGTTATTGTGCACAGGCGTACTCCCAATGTGGTCTAAGCGACCTGTGTACGAAACAGATGAATAAACCTGCAATGCGGTGCTACCTGCCCCTTATGGGGCACGAACGCTGTGTGCAGAGTAGCCTGCCTTGCGTGGGTATGGTGGATAGGGGAGCTGATGCAATAAGTCCCCGGCCAGGGATGATGTGCTATTCCCTTGAAACCATGTCTGCAAAAGAGGATAAGAGGCGGCGTGACTGCAGTGGAAATCACCTAGGCTGTCCATTTCGGATGGGGCCTTGGGGGGATTGCAGTGCGGACTAAGTGGCAGTCGGGTCCTGCGTGTGGTAACACCGCAGCATGACACCTAAGGGGAAACCACCTTTATCGGCGACGAGAGGTGTGTCGTGGGGAAAGCCAACCCGTACCTAAGCCGCAAGATTTACTCCCAATGTTGCCCTGTTCAGTAACTTTTTATAGTACAGGATGAAGTGAGGGAATTCTGTTTTGAGTAGCGACAAAGGCAAACCAAAGAAGAAAAAGGATTCATGGCCCATCAAGGTGTTCTTTCTGGCCATCGGTCTCAGTGCCGTTTTGAGCTTTTTTGCCTCCACGGCACTGGAGGGAACCGGTTATGTGGTAGCCATTACGGTTTTGCTTGTATTTATTGCGTTAGGCATCATCTTTGATATGATCGGTGTGGCGGTGACTGCCGCCGACCCCAGACCGTTCCATTCCATGGCGGCGCATAAGGAAAAGGGCGGCCGCGAGGCCATCCGTTTGCTCCAGAACGCAGAGAAGGTCAGTTCTATCTGCAACGATGTGGTGGGCGATATCTGCGGTATCGTCAGCGGTACCACGGCTGCAGTGATCGTAGCGGCGCTGCTGCGTGATTTTTCCACCACTAATGTGCTGATCTCCATCGGTGTGACTGCGCTGATCTCCGGCTTTACCATCGGTGGTAAGGCACTGGGCAAGAAAGTGGCTATTAAGGACTGCACGGCTGTTGTGTACCGCGTGGCCCGTATCATGGCAGCACTCCATCTGTTCCGCTGAAAAGAGGCGTTGATCCGTGTATTTAGAGAGAATTCACAGCCCTGAAGATGTAAAAAAGTTAACAACTTTGGAAGCCCGCCGTCTCTGCGAAGAACTGCGCGCCGATTTGGTGCGCTCTGTTGCGCAAACCGGCGGGCATTTGGCATCCAATCTGGGTGTTGTGGAGCTGAGCGTGGCCATCCATCGCGTGTTTGACACCGCGTATGACCGCCTTATCTTCGATGTGGGTCATCAGTGCTATGTCCACAAGATGCTGACCGGGCGCCGCGAGGAGATGGGGACACTGCGGAAGTTCCGTGGTATTTCCGGATTCCCCAAGCCCTATGAGAGTGTCCACGATGCCTTCGTGGCCGGTCATGCCTCCGCCGCCGTTTCGGTGGCACTGGGTATGGCCCGTGCACGCACGCTACGCAAGGAGAACTATCATGTGCTGGCATTGGTGGGCGATGCCTCTCTTGCCGGAGGTCTGGCATTTGAGGGCATGAACGATGCCGGTGGCTCCGGTGAGCCGATGATCGTAATTTTGAACGATAACGGTATGTCCATCAGTGAGAATGTGGGCGCGATGAGCGGCCATCTCTCCCGTCTGCGTACCCGCCCGGGCTATTATGAGTTTAAAAAGCGCTATCGTCAGGCGATGGAAACCAATATTGTAGGTGAAAAGCTGTATGCGTTGAGCCACGATTTGAAAACAGCATTGAAAAAGTCGTTGCTGCCTAACAGCTCTATGTTTGAAGATATGGGTTTTATGTACATGGGCCCTGTTAACGGACACGATGTGGATGCGTTGACAGATGCGCTGCGCTGGGCCAAGGAGCAGAAGAGCCCTGTACTGCTCCATGTGCATACAAAGAAAGGAAAGGGATATCTTCCCGCTGAGGCAAATCCCGAAAAATTCCATGGTATCGGTGCATTTGATGTCTTTACGGGAAAAACCAAGGCTGCATCCAAGGAGAGTTTCTCTGATGTGTTCGGTCAGACTATGTTGGAGCTGGCAGAGGGGGACGAGAGAGTCTGCGCCGTAACGGCGGCTATGATCGATGGAACCGGCCTTACCAAATTTGCCGAAGCCTTTCCCAAGCGTCTGTTCGATGTGGGTATTGCCGAGGGGCATGCCGTTTCCATGACGGGCGGTATGGCCAAGCAGGGGTTGCTGCCGGTATTGGCGGTGTATTCCAGTTTTCTCCAGCGCGGTTATGATATGCTGCAGCAGGATGTATCTCTGGATAGGCTTCATGTTGTGCTGGGCGTTGACCGCGCAGGTCTTGTAGGTGCCGACGGAGAGACCCATCACGGCTGCTTTGATGTGATGTATTTGAGCCAGACACCGCACATGACGGTGTTGTGTCCTGCCAGCTTTGCAGAGCTTCGTGCTATGCTGCGCCGGGCAGTATTCCATACAGAAGGCCCTGTTGCGGTGCGCTATCCCCGCGGCGGCGAAGGTGCTTATACCGCCTGCTGCGGTGAAGAGGACTTTACAACGCTTCGTGAGGGCGCAGATGCAAGTATTGTCACCTATGGTGTGTTGGTCAATCAGGCGCTGGAGGCAGCTCAGATCCTTACAGAGCGCGGCATTTCTGCCCGTGTGGTAAAGATCAACCGCATTGCTCCCTTGGAGAGCCATTCGGTATGCAAGGCTTTGGGCGGGGAGGCACCTATGTTGGTGTTGGAGGACTGTCTCGGTGTTGGATGTGTTGGTCAGCGCATTTCTGCCATTCTTGCACAGGGTGGCTGCTGTCCCCGCAAAATGATTTTGAAGAATCTTGGTGTCCATGTTGCGCCTCACGGCAGCGTTGAGCAGCTCTATGAGGAACTGGAACTGGATGCCTTGAGTGTCGCTTATGCGTTGGAGGAGGCACTGAAATGAGTAAGAAAATTCGTTTGGATGTGCTTCTTGTGGAGCGCGGATTTCAAGAGAGCCGTCAGAAGGCACAGGCGGTCATTATGGCCGGCAGCGTGTTTGTGGCAGGTCAGCGGGTGGACAAACCCGGTACTGCTGTGGCGGAGGATGCCGAGATTGAAGTGCGCGGTGGAGGCCTGCGCTATGTAAGCCGCGGCGGCTTAAAGCTGGAGAAGGCTATGCAGACCTGGCCCATTACCCTTGTGGGTAAGACATGTGCCGACATTGGTGCCTCCACCGGCGGATTTACTGATTGCATGCTGCAAAATGGTGCCGAGAAGGTCTATGCTGTGGATGTGGGTTACGGTCAGCTGGACTGGAAGCTGCGTAACGATCCTCGTGTGGTGTGTCTTGAGCGTACCAACGCACGGTATCTGAGTCATGAAGAAGTGTCCGATGAGTTGGATTTTGCCTCCATTGATGTCTCCTTCATTTCACTGAAGCTGATTTTCCCGGCACTGTATCAGCTGCTGCGCGAAGGCGGTGAGATCGCCTGTCTTATCAAACCGCAGTTTGAAGCAGGCCGCGAGAAGGTGGGGAAGAAGGGCGTTGTCCGCGACCCTGCCGTTCATCTGGAAGTGTTGGAAAACTTCTTGGGACATGCAAAGGAAAATAACTTTACAGTACTGGGTATTACATATTCTCCTATCCGTGGACCTGAAGGAAATATTGAGTACTTAGGCTATCTTCGCAAATCAGAAGAGGTTGATGTGGCAGTTGATTTGGCCGCTGTCGTCAGCGCCTCCCACGATACACTGAAAGAGGGTGCAAGCGTATGAAAAAGGTGATCCTCTGTCCGAATCCCTACCGCGACAGCGGTTTGAAGGTGGCAAAAGCTTCCCGCGAAATTCTCGAGTCTATTGGATTTGAAACAGTGGTGTGTTTGCCCTTCCATCACGAGACTTCCGGCGAAGAACTGGATGTTCCTGTGTTGCCCTTGCAGCAGGAGATCCGAAACGCGGATCTTTTGATTGCCTTTGGCGGTGACGGTACGATTTTGCATCTGTCCCGCACAGCGGCGTTGCACCATGTTCCGGTGTTGGGTATCAATCTGGGTAGTCTCGGATTCATGTCGGAACTGGAGGCCAACGAACTGGAGCGTCTGCGTGATCTGAAGGATTGGAATTTTACGGTGGAATCCCGCATGATGCTGGATGTGACCATCTTCCGTGATGACAAGGCGGTATTCAGCAATATTGCACTCAATGATGCCGTTGTTTCCAAGGGCGCGGTGGCCCGTGTGGTGCGACTTGATATCTCCACAGAAGAGGGTCGTTTGACTAAGGTGACAGGCGACGGTGTTGTGATTGCCACCCCCACAGGTTCTACCGGCTATTCCATGGCTGCCGGCGGTCCCATTGTGGAGCCTACCGCCCGCAATTTGCTGATTACACCCATCTGCGCCCACTCGACCCGTAACAGCTGTTATGTGCTCTCTCCCGAGCATGTGATTACGGTAGAGACTTCGGACGCCAACCGCAAATTCGTCTATCTCTCCGCCGATGGCGGCAAAGCATTCTCCTTGAAAAATGGCGACCGCATCCGCGTGCGCCAGTCGAAATTTGACATGGGTCTCGTGCGCTTGAGTAAGAAGAGCTTCTGTGAGATCCTGGACTACAAAATGGGGGCTGTGGAAGATGAAAAATGATCGTCAGGAAAAGCTGTTGCAGATCATCAGCGAAGAGAATATTGAAACCCAGGAGCAGTTGCTGCAGCGCCTTGAGGCCCGTGGTATCCGTTCTACGCAGGCTACCATTTCCCGTGATATCAAGCAGCTCCATTTGATCAAGGAACCCACGGGATTTGGCACCTATCGTTACGCCGTGTCTACCCACCGTACACGCCTGAATTTTGCCGAGAAGCTGCGCAACATCTTCCGTGAATGCGTGCTGAGCGTGGATTACGCCCAGAATTTGGTGGTTGTGAAGACGATGGCCGGTCTGGCAGGTGCGGCTGCCTCTGCATTGGACGGCATGGAAAATGACGAAATCGTCGGCTCTATTGCAGGCGACGATACGGTGCTGGTGGTATTGCGCGATACCGAGAGTGCCGCAGACTTCTGTGTGCAGATGCGGGAGCAGCTGCTGTAAATCTAACGAAGAGGGGAGGGGCTTCCCGTGCTGGAAATTCTGCATATTGAGAATATTGCCATCATCGAGCGTGCAGAGATCGCCTTTGCCCGCGGCTTTAATGCGCTGACAGGTGAGACCGGTGCCGGTAAATCCATCGTTATTGACTCTATGAGCGCCGTGCTGGGCCAGCGCACCTCCCGTGATTTGATCCGTACCGGTGCTGACAAGGCATTTGTCAGCGCATGGTTTTCCCATGTTCCCTTGTCTATCTGCGAGGATTTGGGTGTTACGCCCGATGAGGATGGAAATCTGATGCTGCAGCGCGAGATCCACGCTGACGGCAAGAATGTCTGTCGCGTGGGTGGTCGACCCGTCACCGTGTCACAGCTCCGTCAACTGGGTAGCCGCTTGGTGAATATCCACGGTCAGCACGATGGACAACAACTGTTGGATGAGGAGCAGCATCTGACTTTTTTGGATAGCTATGGAAAGCTGGAAGAAGTCCATTCTTCCTATGCTGAAAAGTATTCTTCCTTAACAGAAATCCGCCGAAAAATGACGGCGTTGCAGATGGACGAGGCGGAGAAAGCGCGCCGCATGGACACGCTGCAATATCAGATTGCAGAGCTGGAGCGGGCCAAGCTGCAGGAGGGGGAAGAGGAGTCGTTGACTTCTCGCCGCAACCTGCTGCGCAACGGTGAGAAATTCATCTCCGCCGTCTCCGGCTGTGACCATTTCCTCAGCGGTGGCGATGACAGCGACGGTGTACTGACGCTGTTGAAGCGTGCGCAGGAGTCCCTTGGCAGTGTGCGGAATCTGGACGAGAGCTTTTCTGGTCTCTACGAGCGGTTGCAGGAGGTCTACAGCGAGATCTACGACATTGCCGATACTGTCAGCGATCAGCGGGCCAACTTCGACTTCTCCCCAAATGAGCTGGACGAAGTGGAGAGTCGTCTCGATCTTCTTTATCGACTGAAGAAGAAATACGGCCCCACGGTGGAGGAGATGTTGGCATACCTCGATAAGTGCCGCGCAGAACTGGATAACATCTGCTATGCCGGTGACACACTTGAGCGGTTGAAGAAGGACGAGCAGAAGGCAGAGAAGGCTGCCATGGCTGCAGCGCAGGAACTGTCAGCTCAGCGCAAGAAGGCTGCTGCCGACTTGGAAGTGTTGGTGCTGGATGAGCTGCGGCAGTTGGATATGGCCAATATTCGCTTCTGCGTGGAATTTACCCAGCAGACCCCTGATGCCACCGGTATCGACAGCGTTCGTTTCCTTATGTCTGCCAATGTGGGTGAGGAGTTGAAGCCCATCAATAAGATCGCCTCCGGTGGTGAATTGGCCCGTATCATGCTGGCGCTGAAGAATGTCCTCAGCGAGCAGGACATGGTAGGAACGCTCGTTTTTGACGAGGTGGACACCGGCGTCAGCGGCCGCGCGGCACAGAAGGTGGCCGAGAAAATGGCCCGCATCGCCGGCAGTAAGCAGGTGCTGTGTGTGACCCATTTGCCGCAGCTGGCCGCAATGGCCGATACCCATTTCTCTGTTGAGAAGGGCGAGCGTGACGGACGCACCTACACCAATGTGGAGGAATTGGGGCGCGCTCGCCGCAGAGAAGAGTTGGCTCGACTGACCGGCGGCGCCCTTGTATCCGATACCATGCTGCAGAGTGCCGAGGAGCTTCTCGCACAGGCAGAGACATTCAAAAAAAAACTGTCCGTCCAGTCTTGACAAACGGAAAATTTCTGTTATAATGACGGCGAAAACAGCATACCTTACTGTGATGAAGAGAACACAGTAGCATGCCGCGCAATCCTGCAAAGAGAAACCCCGGTTGGTGGAAGGGGGGGAGGATCGGACATGCGAATTACCTCTCGGAGCAGCCCTTTGAACGCCCGTGTGGTCAGTAGGAGTGTGTCGGGTTCGCCCGTTATAGCGATAGGGTGTTTTCGTGCACCCGACGAGGCCGTAATTGTGAGATTGCGGCGAATATGAGGTGGTACCGCGATATTTTCGCCCTCTGTCTATGGACAGAGGGCGTTTTTTATTATTGTATTTCCCGTAACGAGACAAACTATTGAAACAATAGAAAGGATAGGAAGATTATGAAGATTTATGAAGAACTGGTAGCCCGCGGCTTGATCGCACAGGTCACCAACGAGGACGAGATCCGCGAGATGGTGAATAATGGCAAGGCCACTTTCTATATCGGGTTTGACTGCACCGCTGACTCCCTCCATGTGGGTCACTTTATGGCACTGTGCCTGATGAAGCGCCTGCAGATGGCCGGCAACAAGCCCATCGCCCTGATTGGCGATGGTACTACCCTCATCGGCGATCCTTCCGGTCGTAGTGATATGCGTCAGATGCTCACCGAGGAGACCATCAAGTACAACGCAGAGTGCTTCAAGCGTCAGATGGAGAAGTTCATCGACTTCTCTGACAATAAGGCAATGATGCTGTACAACTCCGAGTGGCTCAAGCCTCTGAACTATATCGAGATGCTGCGAGAGGTGGGCGCTTGCTTCTCCGTTAATAACATGCTGCGTGCTGAGTGCTACAAACAGCGTATGGAGAAGGGTCTCAGCTTCCTGGAATTCAACTACATGATCATGCAGAGCTATGATTTCTACTACATGTTCCAGCACTATGGCTGCAACATGCAGTTCGGCGGCAACGATCAGTGGAGCAATATGCTGGGCGGTACGGAGCTGATCCGCCGCAAGCTGGGTAAGGATGCCCACGCCATGACCATCACCCTGCTCCTCAACTCCGAGGGAAACAAGATGGGCAAGACCGCCAACGGCGCCGTATGGCTGGATCCCAACAAGACCTCTCCCTTCGAGTTCTATCAGTACTGGCGTAATGTGGACGATGCCGATGTTCTCAAGTGCATCCGTATGCTGACCTTCCTGCCCATTGAGGAGATCGAGAAGATGTCCGATTGGGAGGGCGCACAGCTGAACGAGGCAAAGGATATCCTTGCATATGAGCTGACTAAGCTTGTTCACAGTGAGGAGGAGGCCGAGAAGGCACGCACCGCCTCCAAGGCATTGTTCTCCGGCGCAGGCGATGCCGAGCATATGCCTACCACCGAACTGACCAACGACGATTTCGGTGGCGGCAGTATTGACATTATGAGCCTGATGGTCAAGTGCGGTTTGGCACCCTCCCGCGGTGAGGCCCGCCGTCTCATCCAGCAGGGCGGCGTCAGCGTCAACGATGAGAAGGTCACTGCCATCGACGCCACCTTCGGCTGTGAGCAGTTCACCGGCGACGGTGTGATCATCCGCAAGGGTAAGAAAGTCTTCCACCGCGCTGTGTTGGTGTGAGATAGAGAAATTGTATAGACGCAAAAAATCCCGCCGATGGCGGGATTTTTTGCGTGTTATTCAAAGTGTACTTCGATGATAATGCGTACATCTTCGTCATCATCCATCGTGGAAGAAACGAGACCGGGATTTTTCGCCAGATCGCCGTCAAAGAGAAGGGTCGTATTCTCACCGAAGGCAATATTCATCAGCATAACGGAATCACCTTTTTCGACCGTAGTGGCTTCACGATCCTGCAACCATGAACAGGTATAGTCCTCAGCGATATCAGGAAAGCGTTCCTTTAAAGATAGAATAAGCCAACCAGCCTCCTTTGTCCCAAAAGTATATTCAGAGGCGAACAGCAGGAAGTTTGGCTTGTAGTCATAATGGAAATCAAAACGAAATTTCCCCTTTTCTCTATCCTCCCAGTACGGTTCAAGACGAAGCGAGAGGAGACGGTCGGCATCTATCAGTCTGTCGGCGTCTATGACAAATTCCCCATTGTGATAGTAGCTGTAGCGGATATACACATCGGTAATATCTTCATGTAAATGGAATCGCCATGCGGGGGAGCGGCCGCCCGCGGTGGAGTTGCGTACATAGCTCTCGCCCAGAGGGACAGCACCCGTAAAGGCAAACACCGCGGCGAAGATGGCGATGACGGCCACCAAGAACACGGCGGCGGCCCTGGTTTGGGGCTTTTTGGCGATCAGCACGATGCGCTCTTTCAATGTGCGCTTACCGCCCGTCATGGTGGTGGCGGTGAGAATGAGGTCGTTTGCGCGGGCGTTACGGCAGCTGAGGGCGATGAGGGTACGCCCGTAGTCGGTGCGCTGCTCCTCACCCAAGGATTCGATGGCGGCTTCGTCGCAGGCAAGCTCGGCATCGCGGCGGGAGAGGGCCGCTGCCCACCACACCAAGGGATTATACCAGTGGAGTGCCAGTGCTGCGGCACGGAAGATACCCCAAATGTGGTCGCGGTGGCGATAGTGACTCAATTCATGGCTCAGCACATGTCGCAGGGCGGTTTCATCCGCTGCCACGGCGGGGGTCACATAGATGGCGGGAGCGATAAGCCCGTGGAGACAGGGAGTCTCCGTCACCTCGGAGATATACACGGGGCGGGGACAGTCTACCTCCAACCTCTGCCGTGTGCGGCGGAGGCGGCGGGAAAAGATGGCGTTCACGACAATGAACCACGCCGCCACAATCCCGATACCCACCAACCACAAGGGCAGGAGGATATTTTCGGCGAAATTCTTCACGTTACTGGAACGCTGCCAGCGGGCGAACTCCTCTGCATCGGCGTTTTCGGCGATTTGGGTGTAGGCATCGGTGGCAGGTGTGCCGTCAAGGTGGAAAAAGCCCTTCACATAGCCGATGATCTCGCCATCGCTCATATGCTCCACCCTTGTGACCTTCTCCAGCCGCTCCAAATCCTGGGACAGCTGTGTGCTCTCTACAAAGGAGGCGGCGGAGTAGGGGACGTGCATCACCGAGACGGGTACAAGCAGCCGCACCAGCACCAAGCCCCACAGGAGATAGCCCACCACGGGGCTCATTCTGCCACGCAGGGCAAAGCGCAGGATGATGACCGCCACAATGAGGAGGGAAGAGGAAATGATCCAGTTCAGCATCATAGCGACCCCTCCTTACTGCCGCTCCTCGGCGCGGCGCAGGATTGCGTACAGCTCTTCGATTTCCTTTTGTGTGAGATTTTGCTTTTCCGTCATGGCACTCACCAAGTTGCTGACGCTGCCGTGATAGACGCGACTGAGGAAATCCTCCGTCTCCCGTTGGGCGGCTTGCGCCCGCGATACAAGAGGGGCGTAAGCTTTCACACCGTCCTCGCCGTCATGGCAAGCGATGACACCTTTTTCCGTCATGCGCCGCAGCATGGTGAGGGTGGTGCTGCGACTCCACATGGCGTGGGCGTGGAGATAGTCCACCGCCTCGCGGCCTGTAACGCTGCCCTTTTCCCACAGACATTCCATCAGCTTCCACTCCGTGGGGGTAAAACTGTGTTCCATATGCGTACCTCCCGTTAGTTTACATTGTAAACATATGGTAACACAGGCTGTTTACATTGTCAACAGGATATTGTTTCCTGAGATTTTGCTGCCTTGACGAAACGGGGTAAAGGCGGTAGAATAGGAAAAGCATTTTTCCTGTAAGGAGTACAGAACCATGAAAAAAATGGGTGTTTTGCCGTTGGCGTTTACATATGTGGGCTGCTTCCTCGGTGCCGGCTTTGTGTCCGGTCAGGAACTGTGGCAGTTTTTTGGATCCTTTGGCGGCTGGGGTTTTCTGGGATTTGCGCTGGCAGCGGCGCTGTTTGTGTTTTTTGGCGTGATCCTAATGCGCTTGACACAAATGACGGGGTATACGGAATTGGATCAGCTGCTGGTGCCATGGGAGAAAGCGGCTTGGCTTCGTAAGGCTGCCGGTGTGATCGCAGCGCTGTTCCTCTTTGGTGTGGTGGTGCTGATGTCTGCCGGTGTCGGTGCTATGCTGCAGCAGCTGTTTGGTGTTTCCGAGTGGATCGGCAGTGCGATCTTCACTGTGATCGTGGTGGTCATTGCCCTCTTTGGTGTCAGTGGTATGATCAACGCCTTTTCCATGCTGATTCCTGTGCTGACCATTGCGGCAGTGATTTTTGCGATCTGTGCTTGGGGTAAGTTTGATACGACCCTGCTGCGCAATATGACTGTGGTGAACGAGAATCCCTTAATGCCCAACTGGTTTGTTGCCGCATTGACCTTTGTGGCCTACAATCTGCTGGGCGGTATCGGCATCATGGTGCCGGTTGGCCCGCTGGTGAAGAAGAAAGCAACCGTCTTTGGCGGTATGATCCTCAGCGGTGTTGTGCTGGTCGCCATCGCATACTGCATCCTCTCCTCCGTCTGCATCTATCCTCCTGCCGTGGAGCAGCAGTTGCCCATGGTAGCGGTAGCCAGCGGTCTTCTGCCGATTCTGGGTAATGTCTACGGCGTACTGCTGGCGCTGGCTATGTTCTGCAATTCCCTTGCATCTCTCGTGGGACTGATGACCCATCTGAAGCAGAAGGTTGCCTTTGTACAGCGCCGTGAAAAGCCGATTTTGGCAGTCTTTGCCGTAGTGGTATGGGCGGGAAGTCTCTTCGGCTTCGGTGATATCATCGGCGTGTTTTTCCCTGTGTTTGGCTATATCAGTATCCTCTTCCTTGTGACCATGGTGATCCATTACATTCAGTGCTGCCGCAGAAAGAAGGAGGCATAAATAATGGAAGCAATTAAGCATTACCTGCTCTCACCGCCGTTCTGGATCAGTGTTTTGACGCTGGTCGTGTCGGTGATCGTTTGGAAAGTTGTCCGTGTATTTCTGCGTAAAGTCCTGAAAACGACCAGTGAAAAAAAGGGACATACGAATCTTCGCGTTGTCAATACCGCTATCAAGAGTGCCTATGTGTTGCTGATTGCTGCTGTGATCCTGCAGATCAACGGCATTAACATTGGTACGCTGTTTACCGGTCTTGGTGTTGCCGGTATCATCGTCGGTTTTGCCCTGCAGGATATTCTGAAGGATCTCATGATGGGTAGCAGCATCATGTGGGATAAGTTCTTTGTCGAGGGTGATTACATCTGCTACGGCGGCAAGGAAGGTAAGGTTGTGGAATTCAACGCAAAGGTGACGAAGATGTACAGCTTTGTAGATGATGCCATTCTTACCATCAGCAACCGTAACATCACTGAGATTGCGATGGCAAGTACGCTTGTTGGTATTACCATTCCGGCACCTTATGAAGAGCCACTGTCTCACATTCGTGAGGCAATGGCGGAGATTGTGCGCCGTGCAAAAGAACTGCCCGGTGTGGAGGATGCAGAATTTCTGGGTACCGATGAGTTTGCAGACAGTGCTATCAACTATAAGCTACTGCTGCACTGCACTGATCCTTCTGCGAAAGGAGCTTCGCGTCGTGGTACACTGGATATTGTCCAGGAGGTCTTTGCTGAGGAAAAGATTACCATTCCCTATCCCCAGATGGATGTGCATATGGGCAAGTAAATAAGAAAACCGGAGCGAATTCGCTCCGGTTTTTTGCATCATTACATGGAAAAAAGGATATCGGCGTAGGTGGGGAAGGGCCAGTGCTTAGCAGCGGCCAGCTGTTCCAGTTCATTGATCAGCTCGCTCATCTTGCATCGCTTGGCGTCTACCTGATCGCGGTAATACTTGGCAGCACTCAGACCTCCATCCGTAGCGGGTGCCTTGTTCAAAGCCCGTTCCAATGCACTGCAGGCATTGAAGAGCTTAGAAGAGAGCTCTGACATGCGGCGCAGGGCAGCGGTCTCCGTAGTAACAGGAACAGAGACGCCACAGTTTTGCTTGTGGAAGATAGCGGTGGCCAATTCATCGGTACAAGTGGTAACAGCAGGGAGAATGTGACGGCGGGCCATCTCCAGCAGCGTGTTGCCCTCAATGGTAACCACCTTACAGTAGTTCTCCAGATGGATCTCGTAGCGGGCCTCCAACTCAGCACGGGTCAGGATACCGTGACGGCCAAAGAGGTCAATATTCTTCTTATCGATATAGGCAGGCAGCGCCTCCACCGTATTACGGAGATTGCTCAAGCCACGGCGCTTGGCTTCTGTCATCCACTCCTCACCATAGCCGTTGCCGTTAAAGATGATGCGGCAATGGTTGGTGAAAGTTTCGCGCAGCAACTGTTGCAGAGCCGTCTGGAAATCGTCGGCCTTTTCCAGTACCTCGGCAAAGCGGCACAGCTCATCTGCCATCATGGTGTTGAGTACGGCGGTAGGGCTGGCAATGGATTGGCTGGCGCCAACCATACGGAACTCAAACTTGTTACCGGTAAAGGCGATGGGAGAGGTACGGTTGCGGTCGGTGGTATCCTGCGGAATCTCCGGCAGGGTATCCACACCGATCTGCAGCTTGCGCTTGGCGACCTCTACATACTCCTCACCGTTGATGATGGAATCGAGAATGGCGGTCAGCTCATCGCCAAGGAATACGGACAGTACAGCCGGAGGGGCCTCGTGACCGCCGAGACGGCAGTCGTTGCCGGGATAAGCCACACAGCAGCGCAGCATATCCTGATATTCATCCACGCCTTTGATAAAGGCGGCAAGGAACAGCAGGAACTGAGCGTTCTGGCTGGGGGTCTTACCGGGTTTGAGAAGATTTTCACCCTCGTCGGTGCACAGAGACCAGTTGTCGTGCTTACCGCTGCCGTTGACACCGTCAAAGGGCTTTTCGTGGAGCAGGCAGACAAAGTTATGGCGGCCAGCCACCGTCTTGAGGATCTCCATGGTCAGCTGGTTCTGGTCGCAGGCGGTGTTGGCATCGCAGTAAATGGGGGCGACCTCATGCTGGCAGGGAGCGGCTTCGTTGTGCTCGGTCTTTGCAAAGACGCCCAGCTTCCACAATTCCTCGTCCAGTTCGTGCATAAAAGCGGCGACACGGGGCTTGATGGAACCGTAGTAGTGATCGTCCAGTTCCTGACCCTTGGGAGGCTTGGCACCGAAGAGCGTGCGGCCGCACAGCTTCAGATCCAGACGCTTGCGGTAGTCCTCCTTGTCAATGAGGAAATACTCCTGCTCGGCACCAACCTGAGGAATGACACGCTGAGCTGTGGTATTGCCAAAGAGACGCAGGATGCGCAAACTTTGACGCTCCAGTGCACGCATAGAGCGCAGCAGGGGAGTTTTCTTATCCAGCGTCTGACCGGAATAAGAGCAGAAAATGGTGGGAATATAAAGGGTGCGATCCTTGACGAAGGCATAGGAAGTGGGATCCCATGCGGTGTATCCGCGGGCCTCGAAGGTGGCGCGAAGGCCGCCGGAGGGGAAGGAGGAGGCATCGGCCTCACCCTGGCTGAGTTCCTTACCGGACAGCTCCATCACAATGCCGCCGCGTCCGTCGGGTACGATAAAGCTGTCGTGCTTTTCGGCGGTGAAGCCTGTCATAGGCTGGAACCAGTGGGTAAAGTGGGTAGCACCCTGTTCGATGGCCCAGTCTTTCATGGCGGTGGCGATCTCATCGGCAATGTCGCGGCTCAAAGATGCGCCCTGTGCAAGGCACTGTTGCCATGCACGGTACAGTTCGGGGGACAGACGCTGACGCATTTTCTCCTCGTTAAATACCATGCTGCCAAACAGAGCGGGCACATTGTTCGTAAGCTTATCCATTGCAGTAACTCCTTTCGCCATCGAAGGACGGGTTGTTTCGTTTGTAGACTTAGTTCAGCTTGGCAAGGCCGGCACGCAGGCGGCGCAAGCACTCGTCACGGCCAAGGATGTGGCAGATCTCCACGGCACCGCCGGGGGTCACAGCCTTACCGGCAGCGGCGATGCGGACGGGCCACATGAGGGTGGCGTTCTTTACCTCCAAAGAGGTGGCCAGATCGATGAGACCGTTGTGGATAGACTCGTTGTCCCACTGCGGCAGGTTCTCCAGCATGGGGATGGCCTTTTCCAGCATATCACGGCACACATCGGGGTTGGTCTTGGATTTTTTATTGGTGAACAGCTCGATATCATACTCAGGGCAGACATCGAAGAAATCCACCTTCTCGGGGATATCGGTCAGATGCTCGCAGCGAGCCTGCAGGAGAGCGGCGATGGCAGCGATGTCATAGTCACCCTTCACGCTCTGGCGGATATAGGGAGCGGCTACCTCGGCGAAAGCCTCGGGAGTCATAGCACGCAGATACACAGCGTTGAAATGATCCAGCTTGGCAATGTCGAAAATGGCGGGGGACTTGGAGATTCCGGTCATATCGAAGATGCGGCTCAGCTCTTCCAGAGAGAAGATCTCCTGCTCGGCGTATTCGCCGCGGGGAGACCAGCCCAGCAGGGTGACATAGTTGAGGATAGCCTCGGTGAGATAGCCGCGGGCCTTCAGATCCTCGTAGCTGGGGTCACCGTGACGCTTGGACATCTTGTTCTGTGCATCGCGCATGACGGGGGAGCAGTGGACATAGGTAGGCACATCCCAACCGAAGGCCTCGTAGAGGAGGTTATACTTGGGGGCGGAGGAGAGGTACTCGCTGCCGCGTACCACATGGGTAATACCCATCAGATGATCGTCGATGACATTGGCGAAGTTGTAGGTGGGAAGACCGTCGCGCTTGAGAAGCACCTGATCGTCCAGAGTGGAGTTTTCCACCGTGATGTCGCCAAAGATGGCGTCGCTGAAGGTGGTGCTGCCCTCAGAGGGGATGCGCTGACGGATGACATAGGGCTCACCGGCTGCGACGCGGGCCTTGGCCTCCTCCAGAGGCAGGTCACGGCAGGGATCGGCAGCACGCTGGAAATCGCCGCTGTCCTCCTCGGACTCGCTCTTCTCGCAGAAGCAGTAGTAAGCGCCGCCCTTTTCCACCAGGAGCTCGGCGTACTTTCCATAAGTATCACGGCGCTCGGACTGGATATAGGGAGCCACGGGGCCGCCAACATCGGGGCCTTCATCGTGGCTGAGACCACACTCTGCCATGGTGCGGTAGATCACATCAACAGCGCCTTCCACCAGACGGCCCTGGTCAGTATCCTCGATACGCAGGATAAAGGTGCCGTTATTGGCGCGGGCAATAAGCCAGGTATAGAGGGCGGTACGCAGATTGCCCACATGCATATAACCGGTGGGAGAGGGAGCGAAACGGGTACGCACCTTTCCACGGGGAATTTTTTCTTCCATCTGGGTAAAATAGGTCATATCAAGAGCCATTTTTTTGTCCTCCTGGGGTTAATTGAATAAATTGCATAAAATCACTCATAACATTATATTTCATCTACAAAAAAAGTCAATCATTATCCCCATATTTGCATACCTTTTCCGTTGCTTTTTCTTTGAGAAGATGGTAGAATAAGCAAGAATGAATACTGGGGGCTTGTGGCCCGCAGATGAAACGAGGTATACCACTATGGAACAGGTTAAGAAAAAGCGTATATTCAGCGGTATTCAGCCTTCCGGTGAGCTGACGCTGGGTTCGTATATGGGCGCAATTAAGAACTGGGTCGCCCTGCAGGATGAGTATGATTGTCTCTACTGCATCGTAGATATGCATGCCATCACCGTGCGTCAGGATCCCGCTCTTCTGCGCAAGCGCAGCATCGACCAGCTGGCACAGTACATTGCCTGCGGTCTCGATCCCGAGAAGAATATCATGTTTATCCAGAGCCATGTGCCGCAGCATGCAGAGCTGGGATGGATCCTCAACTGCTACACCCAGTTCGGTGAGCTGAGCCGTATGACTCAGTTCAAGGCCAAGTCTGCACAGCATGCCGATAACATCACGGCAGGCCTGTTTACTTACCCCGTGCTGATGGCTTCCGATATTCTGCTGTATCAGGCCGATCTTGTCCCCGTGGGTGAGGATCAGCGCCAGCATGTGGAGCTGACCCGCGACATCGCACAGCGCTTCAACAGCGTCTATTCCGATACCTTCACGCTGCCTGAGTCCTTCATCCCCAAGATGGGCGCCCGCGTCATGTCTCTGGACGATCCCACCACTAAAATGAGCAAGTCTCTGCCCGATGGCTGCGTGAACCTGATGGATGCTCCCGAGGTCATTATGAAGAAGTTCAAGCGTGCCGTCACCGATTGCGAGATGGCTGTGAAGTTCGATAAGGAGAATAAGGCCGGTATTTCCAACCTGCTGACCATCTACTGTGCAGCCACCGGTAAGACCATCGAAGAGGCAGAGGCCGAGTTCGCCGGTCAGGGCTACGGTGTGTTCAAGCCCGCCGTCGGCGAAGCTGTGGTGGAGCTTCTGCGTCCTATCCGTGAGGAGAGCCAGCGCATTATGTCTGATAAGGCATATCTGGAGGGCGTTTACAAGACCGGTGCCGAGCGTGCCCGCTACCTTGCACAGAAGACTCTCAGCAAGGTGCAGCGCAAGGTGGGCTTTGTTGCCCGATAAATTTGCACGACGGTGTCATTCGGCACTGCGTATATAGAATTGAGTCACCTCAAAAATCACAAGAGAAAGGAAAATCATAACTATGATTTACACGACCGAGGTTCAGCATATGTGCCCTGTGGCTAAGGGTGCGTACCATGGTCCCGCTCCCATTCCCGAGGAGGGCAAGTGGGTTCAGGCCAAGCAGATTTCCGACATTTCCGGCTTTACTCACGGTGTGGGTTGGTGTGCTCCTCAGCAGGGCGCCTGCAAGCTCACTCTGAATGTGAAGAACGGCATCATTGAAGAGGCTCTGGTGGAGACCCTGGGTTGCTCCGGTATGACCCACAGCGCCGCTATGGCTTCCGAGATCCTCATCGGCAAGACTCTGCTGGAGGCTCTGAACACCGACCTGGTGTGCGATGCTATCAATACCGCTATGCGCGAGCTGTTCCTGCAGATCGTCTATGGCCGTACTCAGTCCGCCTTCTCCGAGAACGGTCTGGCTGTCGGTGCCTCTCTGGAGGATCTGGGTAAGGGTCTGCGTTCTCAGGTTGGCACCATGTTCGCCACCCGCGAGAAGGGTCCCCGCTATCTGGAGATGGCTGAGGGTTACTGCACCCGCATCGCTCTGAACAAGGACGATGAGATCATCGGTTACGAGTTTGTGAACCTGGGCAAGATGATGGACGCTGTTAAGAAGGGCGTCGATGCCAACGAGGCCATCGAGAAGGCCAAGGGTCACTACGGTCAGTTTGAGAACGCGGCGAAGTACATCGATCCGCGTCACGAGTAAGGAAGGGAGGACGAAACTATGGCTCTGTTTGAAAGCTACGAGAGAAGAATTGATAAGATCAATGGCGTCCTCGCTCAGTACGGTATCAAGTCCGTTGAGGAGTGCCTGGATATCTGCAAGGAGAAGGGCTTCAACCCCTATGAGATCGTCAAGGGCATCCAGCCCATCTGCTTTGAGAACGCCTGCTGGGCTTACACCGTGGGCGCTGCAATCGCTCTGAAGTCCGGTGTGAAGACTGCTGCCGAGGCTGCCAAGTGCATCGGTATCGGCCTGCAGGCCTTCTGCATTGACGGTTCCGTCGCCGAGGATCGTAAGGTCGGTATCGGCCACGGTAATCTGGGCGCCATGCTGCTGAGCAACGAGTCCAAGTGCTTCGCCTTCCTGGCCGGCCACGAGTCCTTCGCTGCCGCTGAGGGCGCTATCGGTATCGTTCGCAACGCCAACAAGGCCCGCAAGGAGCCTCTGCGCGTGATTCTGAACGGTCTGGGCAAGGATGCTGCACAGATCATCTCCCGCATCAACGGTTTCACCTATGTGCAGACCCAGTTTGACTATGCCTCCGGCAAGGCCAACATCGTGAAGGAGACCCCCTATAGTGATGGTGAGCGTGCCAATGTCCGCTGCTACGGCGCTGACGATGTCCGTGAGGGCGTGGCCATCATGCATCTGGAGGGCGTGGATGTGTCCATCACCGGTAACTCCACCAACCCCACCCGCTTCCAGCATCCCGTTGCCGGCACTTACAAGAAGGAGTGCATCGAGCAGGGTAAGAAGTACTTCTCCGTCGCTTCCGGCGGTGGTACCGGCCGTACCCTGCATCCCGACAACATGGCCGCTGG
>JAZTZR010000038.1:0-32798 GCA_045637545.1 Vescimonas sp.
GCATCGTTACCGGCCGCGACTATCGCGTCACCCGTATGGACCCCACCACCAAGGTGGCGGAGTTTATGACCCCTCTGTCCAAGCTGATTACCGCCCCTGCGGGCACCACCCTCAAGGAGGCCAACGACATCATCTGGGACAACAAGCTGAACTCCCTGCCCATCGTGGACGAGAACGATAACCTGATGTATTTCGTCTTCCGTAAGGACTACTCCGACCATAAGGAGATGCCCAACAGCCTCATGGACGCTGATAAGCGTTACATGGTGGGTGCCGGTATCAACTCCCGCGACTACGCCGAGCGCGTTCCCGCTCTGGTGGAGGCCGGCGTGGATGTCCTTTGCATCGATTCCTCCGAGGCCTATTCCTTCTGGCAGAAGAAGACCATCGACTTCGTCCGCGAAAAATACGGCGACAGTGTGAAGATCGGTGCCGGTAATGTGGTGGATCGCGACGGCTTCCGCTTCCTTGCCGAGGCCGGTGCCGACTTCGTCAAGGTGGGTATCGGCGGTGGTTCCATCTGCATCACCCGCGAGACCAAGGGTATCGGCCGCGGTCAGGCTACCTCCGTCATCGAGGTGGCTGCTGCCCGTGACGAGTACTTTGCCGAGACCGGTATCTATGTGCCCATCTGCTCCGACGGCGGTATTGTCCATGACTACCACATGACGCTGGCTCTGGCCATGGGTGCCGACTTCCTGATGCTGGGCCGTTACTTCGCCCGCTTCGACGAGACTCCCACCAACAAGCTGCTGGTCAACGGCGTGTATGTCAAGGAGTACTGGGGCGAGGGTTCCAACCGCGCCCGTAACTGGCAGCGCTACGATCTGGGCGGCAAGAACAAGCTGGCCTTTGAAGAGGGCGTTGACTCCTATGTTACCTACGCCGGTACTCTCCACGACAATGTGGAGAAGAGCCTGTATAAGGTCAAGTCCACCATGTGCAACTGCGGCGTGACCACCATTCGTCAGCTGCAGGAAGAGGCACGCATCACGCTGGTGTCCGCCACCTCCATCGTCGAGGGCGGCTATCACGATGTGACCCTGCGTACCACCGGCAGCAACGGCTGATAGAAAAGAGGAGTAGAAAATGAAGATTTTATCCGATATCGAGATCGCGCAGGCCTGCCAGATGCGCCCCATTACTGAGATTGCCAAGATTGCCGGCATCGACGATCAGTATCTGGAGCTGTACGGCAATTACAAGGCAAAGATCGACTACAATCTCCTCCGTGAGACGGAGGGTGAGCCCGGTAAGCTGATCCTTGTCACCGCCATCAACCCCACCCCCGCCGGTGAGGGTAAGACCACCACCACTGTGGGTCTGGCCGATGGCCTGAAGAAGCTGGGCAAAAATGTCATGGTGGCCCTCCGCGAGCCCTCCCTCGGCCCTGTGTTCGGTGTCAAGGGCGGCGCTGCCGGCGGCGGCCATGCTCAGGTAGTGCCTATGGAGGACATCAACCTCCACTTCACCGGCGATTTCCACGCTATCGGAGCCGCCAACAACCTGCTGGCCGCTATGCTGGATAACCACATTCAGCAGGGCAACGCGCTGGGTATCGATGTCAAGCGCATCGTCTGGAAGCGCTGTGTGGATATGAATGACCGCCAGCTGCGCAACATCGTCAACGGCCTCGGCGGTAAGATGCAGGGTGTGCCCCGTGAGGACGGCTTCGACATTACCGTGGCCTCCGAGGTCATGGCCGTGCTGTGCCTTGCCAACGACATTATGGATCTGAAGGCACGCCTGGGCCGCATGGTGGTGGCATATACTTATGATGATCAGCCCGTCACCGCCAAGGATCTGAAGGCCGACGGCGCTATGGCCGCCCTGCTGAAGGATGCCCTGAAGCCCAACCTGGTGCAGACGCTGGAGGGAACTCCCGCTCTGGTCCACGGCGGCCCCTTCGCCAACATCGCCCACGGCTGCAACAGCGTCATGGCCACCAAGATTGCCATGCGTCTGGGTGACTACACCGTTACCGAGGCCGGCTTCGGTGCAGATCTGGGCGCTGAGAAGTTCCTGGATATCAAGTGCCGCCTGGCAGGTCTCAAGCCCGATGCCGTTGTGGTGGTGGCTACCGTCCGTGCACTGAAGAACCATGGCGGCGTGCCCAAGGCTGAGCTGAACAACGAAAATCTGGCAGCTCTCGAGGCCGGTATGCCCAACCTGCTGCGCCATGTGTCCAACATCAAGGATGTGTACGGTCTGCCCTGCGTGGTGGCCATCAACGCATTCCCCACCGATACCGCCGCCGAGCTGAAGCTGGTGGAGGATAAGTGCCGCGAGCTGGGTGTCAATGTGGCCCTCTCCGAGGTCTGGGCCAAGGGTGGCGAGGGCGGTATCGCTCTGGCCGAGGAAGTCGTCCGTCTCTGCGACAGCGAGAACAACTTCCACTTCGCTTACGACACCGAGGATTCCATCGAGAAGAAGCTGAGCGATATCTGCCAGCGCGTCTATCACGCCGACGGCGTGGTGCTCACTGCCGGTGCCCGCAAGCAGATGCAGCAGCTGGAGGCTCAAGGCTTTGGCAAGATGCCCATCTGCATGGCCAAGACCCAGTACTCCTTCTCCGATGACCAGACGCTGCTGGGTGCCCCCGAGGGTTTCACCGTTACCGTCCGCAACCTGAAGGTCAGCGCCGGTGCCGGTTTCCTGGTTGCCCTTACCGGCGACATTATGACAATGCCCGGCCTGCCCAAGGTTCCCTCCGCCGAGAAGATCGATGTGGATGAGAACGGCAAGATCACGGGTCTGTTCTAAGAACAACACAAAAATGCAAAAACACCGCCTGTTCATGGGAATAGGCGGTGTTTTTCTCATATATTCTGCACACTTCTCTTGACTTTCATGACATTCTTTGATAGAGTAAAAACACTTATCGTTAAGAACTTGTTAAGATTAAATTTGATGCTTAATGCCGCGGCTTGCGGCAGCGGGAGAACCAAATTTTGGGGTGCATCCGCCTTGGCGGTAGGAGACCTTCTTCTCCGAACCCGACAGCTAATCTCGTCAGCGCAAAGAAGGGGAGAGACCGTTGGCCGCAGTTGTTCTGCGGCAGATGGTGCTGCTTTTTTGTGCTGCCGTGAAAACGGCAGTTTTTATTTTTTCAAGGAATGTGTGGAGGTGTAAGAATGAGTTTACACGCACAAACAGACAAGAAGAACGGCTTAAAATGGGGCATGTTTCTGGTGACTATCGGCATCGTCTACGGTGACATCGGCACCTCGCCCCTGTATGTGATGAAATCTATTGTCGCCGGAAACGGCGGCATTGGACAGGTAGACGAGCGCTTTATCATCGGCGCCCTTTCCCTTGTCATCTGGACGGTGACACTACTGACCACGGTGAAGTTTATCCTCATTGCGCTGAAAGCCGATAACCACGGCGAGGGCGGCATCTTTGCTTTGTACTCACTGGTGAAGAACTACGGCAAGTGGCTCATCATTCCGGCGATGGTGGGCGGCGCGGCGCTGCTGGCGGATGGTGTGCTGACCCCCGCCGTTACCGTCACCACGGCAGTGGAGGGCCTGCGCAGTATCGAGGTTATGAACCATTTCCTCGGTTCCGGTCAGTGGAAGGTGGTCATCATCACGCTGCTGATCATCTTTGCCCTGTTCTTTGTGCAGAAGGCAGGTACCCGCAAGATCGGCAAGGCATTTGGCCCCTGCATGCTGCTGTGGTTCACCTTCCTCGGCGTGACCGGCGCGGCTATGATCCTTCGCTATCCCATGGTGTTGAAGGCATTCAACCCCATCTATGCCATCGAAGTACTCTTCAGTCCCTATAACAAGGCAGGACTCATGATCCTCGGCAGCGTATTCCTTGCTACCACCGGTGCCGAGGCCCTCTACTCCGATATGGGTCATGTGGGCCGCGAGAACATCTATCGCAGCTGGCCCTTCGTCAAGGGCTGCCTGATCCTCAATTACCTCGGGCAGGGTGCATGGATCATCAACAACATGGACAACTCTGCGCTGCAGACGGTACAGGATATGAATCCCTTCTTCCTGATGCTGCCGGATATGCTTCGCCCTGTGGCGGTGGTGCTCAGTGCCATGGCTGCTGTCATCGCCTCTCAGGCGCTGATCACCGGTTCTTACACGCTGGTATCCGAGGCAATTTTGCTGGATCTGCTGCCCCATCTGGAGATCCGCTATCCCTCCGATACGAAGGGGCAGCTGTATTTGGGTTCCGTCAACAACATCCTGTGGATCGGCTGCAGCATCGTGGTGCTGATTTTCCGTTCCGGCCATCGAATTGAGTCGGCCTACGGTCTGTCAATCACAGTGGCCATGCTGCTGACCACGGTGCTCCTCTTTGCCTACCTCTACTGGATCCGCAGGAAGAAGCTTCTTGCATGGATCGTGATGATCCTTTTCGGTCTTATCGAAGTGGTGTTCTTTGTCTCAAGCTTGGGCAAGTTCCTCACCGGCGGCTACTTTACCGCCATTCTGACCCTCGTGATCCTGTTCATTATGATCATCTGGTACCGCGCCACACAGCTGGAGCGGAAATACCGTACCGATTTGAAGATGGAGGAGCATATCGACTGCCTGAGCAAGCTGAGCAAGGACAGCAATATCCCCATAATGACCCACAATCTGGTATATCTGGATAACGCCAAAGACATGGCGTATATCGACCGTGATATCCTCTATTCCATTTTGGACAAAGACCCCAAGCGTGCACAGGCCTACTGGTTCGTCAGCGTCAATGTGCTGGATGATCCCCAGACCATGAACTATGAGGTAGAGACATACGGCAGCGACAGCGTGTTCCGCATCCGCCTGAATCTGGGCTTTAAGTGCGATCAGCGCGTCAATGTGTACCTGCGCCAGATTGTGCATGATCTGCAAGCAAGCGGCGAACTGCCTTTGCAGGATAAAAAATACTCTATCTACGGTCAATCCACCGTGGGCAGTTTTAAGTTCTGCATCATCCATAAGTCCGTCCCCACCAAGTCGGAACTCTCCGGTGTGGATGAGTTTATCCTCAATGCCAAGTATGCTATCCGTAAGATGGCCGGCTCCAAAGTGAAGTGGTACGGCCTTGATAACTCCTCGCTTATCTATGAGTCAGTACCGCTGCTGGTCTCCGGAAGAAGACCTGCCGAGCGCATTTGTCGCGCAGAAAACAAGGGAAACTAAATAACCTTAGCGAGCACAGCATCTTGTTAAAAGGTGCTGTGCTTTTTCTTGTCCCGGGAGGAAAACCGTGATATACTGATAAAAACGACCGGAAAGGGGAGAGGGACAATGTCCATTCCTTTTTATGCAAAGAGCGAAACCAACCAAGGCTATATCAAAAATATGGAGGTGGTGGGCTACCACGATCTCAATAAGATGATGGCCTTCCAAATGGCGCTGCACAAAACGGAAGATGGCCGTTACTATCTTTACTGCGGTTCATTCTGCGGTGCAGGCTGGAATATCCTCGATGTGACTGACCCCGCCAACCCCCGTCATGTGAAATTCTTCGAGTGCTGTGATCCCCAGGAGTACAAGGCTCAGTGCACCCCCAAGATTCAGGTAGCCGACGGCTTGATGATCGCCGCTATCGGCGGCGGGGTGCCCTTCCTCCACGGCAATAAGCCGGAGGATAAGGCCATCTGCGGTCTTCAGATCTACGATTTGAAGGAAGATCCCGAGAATCCCAAGCTGTTGTCCTACTGGTCTACGGGAACCGACGGTATGGGTGTACACCGCTTTGCCTACAACGGCGGCAAGTATGTCTATATGCCCGCCGAGTGTCCCGGCTTTGTGGGCTTCATCGTCCGCATCCTCGACATCTCCGACCCGAAGCATCCTGTGGAGTGCGGTCGTTGGTGGATGCCGGAGCAGTTCAAGGACGGCATGCTTCCCGGCACCTATCCTGAGGGTCACGCAGCGGAGAAAGATTGGGCCATGTGCCACGGCTGCACGCTATCGCCTGACCGACCCGATCAGCTGTTTATGGGTTATTTTGCAGGTGGCGGTATTATCGTGGACATCGCCGACCCCACCCGTCCCAAGCTGGTTTCCCAACTGAAGGTGCAGCCGCCCTTTGCAGGGAAGAACTGCGGTGCCCGCTGTCACACCTATCTGCCTCTCCGCGGCCGCGATTTCGCCGTGCTGAGCAACGAGGGTGAGCGCTTTGCCTACTTCACCCGTGAGAAGATCGCCGCAGGCCCCCACAAGGGTGCCCAGCCTATGAACAACCTCCACATGATCGATGTGTCCGATCCCGCCGATCCTACGCTGGTGGCGGAGTTCCCCTATCCGGAGGTACCTGCGGATTTCCCGTTCCCCAACTTCAACGATTGCGGCATCGGCTGTCAGGGCCCCTTTGGCCCCCACAATCTCCACGAGCCCATGGGCAAGCCGTGGCTGCAGGACGATCCCAATCTGGTATATTGCTGCTATTTCCATGCCGGTATGCGTGTCTACGATGTGTCCGACCCCTACTATATCAAGGAACTGGCCTATTTTATCCCGCCCAACCCCGAGAAGCGCCTCTTCGGCCCGGAACTGCCCGGCCCGCTGCTGGGTACTGCCGAGGATTGCGTGGTGGATGACCGCGGCTATATCTATATGGATACCCTCCATGACGGCGTGTATATTCTGAAGCTGAAAAAAGATTGAGCGTAAAAAAGACCCGTGAGTGTGCGTCACGGGTCTTTTTGTTGCATGAGTGTAAGATTTATGGTAAAATACCCAGTCAGAGAAACCATGAAAGGGAAGTCAATACGATGACCGATTATTTCAACGCGCAATTTTCCGATGATGATATCCGTGCCATTTCCAGTATTGGGTTGGCCCATTTGGGTGATGCCGTCTACGAACTGCTGGTGCGTACCTATCTCTGTGCCCATGGCAAGGCCACGGGCAAGGGGCTCCACCGTGCCACGGTGGAACTGGTGCGCGCGCCCCGTCAGGCGGCGCTGTCCGAGCGCATCCTGCCCCTTCTCACCGAGGAGGAGAGCGCCGTATTCAAGCGCGGCCGTAACGCCAATGTTCACACCATCGCTCACAACGCCAGTGTTGCCGAGTACCGTCAGGCCACGGCACTGGAGGCGCTGTTTGGCTGGCTGTATCTCCACAACCGCCGTGAGCGTATCAACGAACTGTTCAACATTATGATGGAGGAAGAATAAATGCCGCTGGATGCCATCTGCCTGCAGGCTCTTGTCAATGAAATATCGCCTGTTGTGGTGGGCAGCCGCATCGAGAAGATCCAGCAGCCCGCCCGTGACCAGTTGGTGCTGGTGTTGCGGGGCAACCGCCGTCTCTTCATCTGTGCCAATCCCAACCAGCCCCGCATCCACATGACGGAGCAGCTGCGGGATAATCCCTCTCAGCCTCCCATGTTCTGTATGCTGCTTAGAAAGCACATCGGTAACGGACGCATTGTAGCGCTGGGGCAGCAGCCTCTGGAGCGCGTAGTGACCCTCGGCATCGAGGCCACCGACGAGATGGGTGAACAAAGCCGCTTCTGCCTGATTCTGGAGGCCATGGGCCGCAACACCAATTTGATTCTCACCGATAAGGATAACCGCATTGTGGATTGCCTGCGCCGCGTGGATCTGGAGACCTCCCAAGTCCGGCAGGTGCTGCCGGGCCTGTTCTATGAGTTGCCCCCCAGACAGGAGAAGGCCGATCCCCTTACGGTAACAGAAGAGGAGTTCTTCCACCTTCTCCGCAATACGGGAGAGCGGGCCGAAGCGCAGCTTACCGCCGCCTTTACTGCTATCTCACCCCTTGTTGCCCGCGAGATCGTATTCGCCGCTCACGGCGACAGCGACAGCTCCATGGTGGACGATGCCCTGTGGCGCAGTTTTGCCCATTGGCAGAGTGAAGTAAAGGGAAATAGATTCACACCGCATGTGCTGCTGCGACAGGGCCGACCCTTCGATTTTACCTACCGTTCCATTTTCCAGTACGGCGATTACGGTGAGAGTGTGGCGCAGGAGAGCTTTTCTGCACTCCTCGACACCTTCTATGTCCAGCGTGAGCAGGCCGAGCGTGTCAAGCAGCGGGGACAGGAGCTGGTGAAGGCTGCCACCAACGCCCGTGACCGCGTCCGCCGCAAGATTGCACTGCGGGAAAAGGAGTACGCCCAGACCCAAGACCGCGAGACACTCCGCATCCGTGGCGAACTGATCACCGCCAACCTCTATCGCATGGAGCGCGGTCAGCGGGTGCTGCAGGCGCAGAATTACTATGAAGAGGACTGTCCTACCGTCGATATTCCCTTGGATGTGCGTCTGTCCCCGCAGGAGAACGCCGCCAAGTACTTCAAGCAGTATAATAAGGCCAAGACCGCCGAGAAGATGCTCACCGAACTGCTGGAACAGGGCAGGGAGGAACTGCAATATCTTGAAAGCGTTTTGCAGGAGTTGCAGCAGGCCGAGTCGGAGCAGGACTTCCTTGATATCCGCGCCGAGTTGGAAAGCGGTGGCTACCTCCGCAAGCAGAATAAAAAGGGCGGCTCTTTCCAGCGCCCCTCCAAGCCCCGTGAGTTTCGCTCCACGGCGGGATTGCGTATTCTCGTGGGACGCAACAACCGCCAAAATGACCGCCTCACCACCAAGGATGCTCAGAAGTGGGACATCTGGCTCCACACACAGAAGATCCACGGCTCTCATGTGATCCTCTGCACCGACGGCGTGGAGGCCGACGAGCAGAGTATCGCCGAGGCCGCTGCTATCGCCGCCTATTTCTCCCAAGGCCGCGAGGGTGACAAGGTGGCGGTGGACTATACCCCCGTGAAGTTTGTCAAAAAGCCCGCCGCCAGCCGCCCGGGTATGGTGGTCTATACCACCTATAAGACACTCTATGTCACCCCCGATGAGGAACTGGTGAAGAAATTAAGCGTGAAATAAAGAGATTTATGATAGAAAGGGAAACGACTATGAAAAAAACTGTCATCTCCGTCATCGGTCGTGATACCGTGGGTATCATCGCCAAGGTGAGCGCCAAGTGCGCCGAATATGATGTGAACATCATCGACATCACCCAGTCCGTTTTGGAAGAAATGTTCGTCATGGTTATGCTGACGGACATTGCAGGCCTCAAGTGCAGTTTCAAGGAGTTCTCCGATGCGATGGATCAGATGGGCAAGGAACTGAATCTGGAGATCCGCGTCATGCACGAGGACATCTTTAACTCCATGCACCGCATTTGATTGAGGAAAACGGCTATGATCAATCTCAACGATATTTTAGAAACCATCAATATGATCCGGCAGGAGAACCTGGATATCCGTACCATCACCATGGGTATCTCCCTGCTGGACTGTGCCGACAGTGATATTGACCGCTCCTGTGAGAAGGTTTATGACAAGATCGTGCGCTGTGCGGGCAATCTGGTGAAAACCGGCGAGGACATCGAGGCGGAGTACGGTGTGCCCATTATCAATAAGCGCATTTCCGTCACGCCTATTGCCATGCTGGTTGCCGTCTCCGGCGGCGATCCCGTCAAATATGCCCACGCCCTCCAGCGCGCGGCAGATACCGTAGGCGTGAACTTCATCGGCGGATACTCTGCCTTGGTGCAGAAGGGTTTTTCCGCCGGTGATGTGGAGCTGATTCGTTCCATTCCCCGTGCGCTGAACGAGACCCGCAATATCTGTGCCTCTGTCAATATCGGCTCTACCAAGGCGGGCATCAATATGGACGCCGTCAAGATGATGGGCCAGATCGTCCGTGAGAGCGCCGAACTGACCGCTGACCGCGACTGTATCGGTCCGGCTAAGTTGGTGGTGTTCTGTAACGCTGTGGAGGATAACCCCTTTATGGCCGGTGCCTTCCACGGTATCAGCGAGCCCGATTGCGTCATCCATGTGGGCGTTTCCGGCCCCGGCGTGGTGTATTCCGCTTTGAAGAAGTGCGACGGTGATCTGGGCGAGGTGGCTGAGACCATCAAGCGCACCGCCTTTAAGATCACCCGTGTCGGTCAGTTGGTGGGTACCGAGGCTGCCAAGCGTCTGGGTGTGCCTTTCGGTATCGTGGATCTGTCCCTTGCGCCGACCCCCGCCGTGGGCGACTCCGTGGCCCGTATTCTCGAGGAGATCGGCCTCGGTGTCTGCGGTACCCACGGTACTACCGCTGCTCTTGCCATGCTCAACGATGCGGTGAAGAAGGGCGGCGTTATGGCCTGCAACTCTGTGGGCGGCCTCTCCGGCGCCTTTATCCCTGTGTCGGAGGATGAGGGCATGATCGCGGCGGCACGCAGCGGCGATTTGAAGATCGAGAAGCTGGAGGCTATGACTGCCGTCTGCTCCGTGGGCCTTGATATGATCGTGCTTCCCGGCGAGACACCCGCCGAGGTAATCGCCGCCATCATTGCCGACGAGGCTGCTATCGGTATGGTCAACTCCAAGACCACCGCCGTCCGTGTCATCCCCGCCATCGGCAAGAAGGCGGGGGAGGGCTTGAACTTCGGTGGCCTCTTGGGCGAGGGTCCCATCATGGATGTGAACCTCACCGCCAGCCCTAAGAAATTCATCGACCGCGGCGGCCGCATCCCCGCCCCCATGCAGAGCTTGAAGAACTGAAAAAATGCTCACCCGTTGTTCGGGTGAGCATTTTTTCTTATTCGCCGTCGCGGCCATTGTCGCGGAACAGCAGCGTGATGCACCACAAGCCCGCAATGCCCACCAGCGAGTAGATAATGCGGCTGACGGTGCCCATCTGGCCGCCGAAGAGGAAGGCCACGCAGTCAAAGCCAAACAGGCCCACGCTGCCCCAGTTCAGAGCGCCCACGATCACCAGCACCAGCGCCAGTTTATCTAAAATTTTCACGGAAAATTCCTCCTAAAACAAACTACTGGTTCTATCTTACCCGCGGCGGCGGCAACTATACAAAAAATATTTTTATGGAAAGCTAAAAAATTTTGTATTTTCCGTTGCAAAGTGTGTGCCTGCTGTGGTATGATGTCCACAGGAACATACAATAGAGACAAAAAAAGAAGAAATTCATATAAATTTGAGATTTTGAAGGAGGATCCCCATGAACAAGAAGTTTGAAAAGCTGGGTTTTTATCCCGCCGACATCCTGATGCCCAAGGGACAGGATATGAACAAGTGGGCCGTGGTGGCCTGCGACCAGTTCACCTCCGAGCCGGAATACTGGCAGGCCGTGGAGGAGGTGGTGGGCGCTGATCCCTCCACTCTGCGCCTGATCCTCCCCGAGGCTAAGCTGAAGGATCCCAATGTAGAGAGTATTATCGGTGATATCAATGAGTCCATGAAGAAGTATCTGGACGGCGGCATCTTTGAGACCATGTCCGAGAGCCTCATCTATGTGGAGCGCCAGCAGTCCGACGGCCGCATCCGCCATGGCCTGATCGGTATGGTGGATCTGGATGCCTATGACTTCACCCCCGGTTCCGGCGCTCTCATCCGCGCCACCGAGGGAACGGTGCTGGATCGTATTCCTCCCCGCGCAAAGGTGCGCCGCAACGCCCCCATTGAACTGCCCCATGTGATGTTGCTGATCGACAACCCTGAGCGCACCGTCATCGAGCCGCTCACCGCCGCTGCCGACGGTATGGAGAAGGTCTATGACTTCGAGCTGATGCAGAAGGGCGGCCACATCCGCGGCTATAAGCTCTCCGCTGCGCAGATCGACGCTGTGGCTGATGCTTTGGAAGGTCTCACTGAAGACCGCGCCATGCAGGAGAAGTACGGTGTCAGTGGTGTGGCTCCTCTCCTGTTTGCTGTGGGTGATGGTAACCACTCTCTGGCTACCGCCAAGGCCTGCTACGAGGAGCAGAAGGCCGGTAAGACGCCCGAAGAGTATCTCCGCCTGCCTGCCCGCTATGCACTGGTGGAAGTGGTCAACAACCACGACGACGCCTTGCAGTTCGAGCCCATCCACCGCGTGGTGTTCGACATCGACAAGGATCGCTTCATGGAGATGTTCATGGCCGCCTATCCCAACGCCTACGAGGGTAAGGGTGAGGGCCATGTGATCGAGTTCGTTTGGGAGGGCGTGGATACCTTCTACACCGTCCCTGATCCCAAAGTACAGCTGGCTGTGGGTACGCTGCAGGCCGTCATCGACGACTATGTGAAGAATGTGGGCGGCGAGGTGGATTATATCCACGGCGACGATGTGACCCGCGAACTGGGCTCCAAGAGCGGCAACATGGGCTTCCTGCTGCCCGCTATGGGTAAGGAGCAGCTGTTCAAGACCGTTATGGCCGACGGCGTCCTGCCCCGCAAGACCTTCTCTATGGGCCATGCGCAGGATAAGCGCTACTACATCGAGGCCCGCGCTATTCGGTGAATTACCAGTAGCAATTTATAGAAAAACCGTGTATAATAGAGCCGTCCCAAACATGGGACGGCTCTATTTTTACATAAGGAGACCGCGATATGACTGTGACCGAGAAGGCCTATGCCAAAATCAACCTGACGCTGGAGGTGCTGGATAAGCGCGCCGACGGTTATCATAATATTGAGAGCATCATGACCACCGTGAACCTCTACGACACGGTGAGGCTCACCGCCCACACGGGTGGCGAGTGCCGCCTTATCTGCGATACGGCTGTGACCGAGAAGGTGGAGGATAACCTCTGTATGAAGGCGCTGCGTGCCTTCTTCGCCCATACAGGGCTGGAGTGCGACGGTGTGGATATCACCCTGGAAAAGCGTATCCCCATGCAGGCGGGCCTGGGCGGTGGCAGCGCTGATGCCGCCGCGGTGCTGCGCGGTTTGCAGAAAATCTATGCCCCCGATATGGAGCGCCGTGAGCTGGAAACCATTGCCGCCACTGTGGGCAGCGATGTGCCTTTTTGCGTAGGCGGCGGCACCCAGCTGGTGTGCGGCAGAGGAGAGGAACTGTCCCCCCTGCCTCCTGTGCCCAAGTGCACCTTCCTGATCGTCAAGCCCCGCGAGAGTTTTTCCACCGCCGAGATGTACGCCCGCCTCGATATGTGCGAGCCCGAGGAACGCACCAACTGCCGTGAGATCACGGAGGTGGCGCTGAAGGTCAAGGAAGTGGTGACGCTGGCGGTGGGACTCCATAACGACTTTGAGAAGGCGCTACCCCTGAACAGTCAGGTGCCCATGATCCATGAGACCATGCTGCGCCGCGGCGCATGGGGCACCGTCCTGTGCGGCAGCGGCAGCGCCGTGGCAGGTCTGTACCGCACCGAGGAGGAGACGGAGGAGACCATTGAGGTGCTGAAGATCAGCGGCTGGGATTATTTTATGACCGAGCCTGTATAAAAGTTGAAAATACCGTCCATGATAGAGAAAAATCTCTACATAGGACGGTATTTTTTATGAAACGATGGTTCAGATGGGAACTGGCGCTGCTGCTGGGATTGTGTGCGGCACTCCTGTGGGGCGCATGGAGTGCGCAGCAGCAACAGGATCTGTCCCGAAAAATGATCCGCCTCCATGTGATCGCCCATTCCGACAGCACTGAGGATCAGGCGCTGAAGCTGCAGGTGCGGGATGCGGTACTGGACTACGCGACGGCCGTGCTGCAGCGCAGTGAGGATATGGCGGCGGCACAGCAGGAGCTGCAGAGTCAGCTGCCCCGCATCGAATCCATCGCCCGCGCCGCTGTGAAAGCAGAGGGTTACGATTACGGTGTGACGGCCTCTTTGGGGCAGGCGGAGTTCCCACTGAAGGAGTATGACGGTTTTTCTCTCCCTGCGGGAGAGTATACGGCACTGCGTCTGGTGATCGGCGAAGGGGAGGGGCAGAACTGGTGGTGCGTGGTGTTTCCGCCCCTGTGCACCGCTGCGGCCTGCGAGTTTGACGAGACGGCGCTGGCGGCAGGCTTTTCGCAGGAGGATATCTCTCTCATCACCGAGTCCGAGGGCTATGTGCTGAAGTTCCGCGCCATGGAGCTGTGGCAGCAGCTGCGCCAGAGAATCGGAAAATAAGGAACGACCATTGATGCGTTGCTGCATCAATGGTCGTGTTGCTTATGCTTGATCCATACCACAGGCGGTAGCCTGCTCAATGAGCGCGCGGTCATTCATCACCGCATCGTAGAAACGGAAGCCACCTGCAAAGTTGTAGGCATCGTATCCATTGCCCGTGAGAATACGGCTGGCAATGTAGCTGCGCAGACCGCTCTGGCAGATGACATAGACGCGTTTGCCTTTCTCGAGTTCCCCGAGACGCTCACGGAGCTCATCCACGGGGATATTGGTAAACCCCTCGATATGCCCGCGGCGGAATTCCCCTACCGTGCGGGTATCCAGCAGCGTTACACTGCCGTCACGGGGGAGCGTGGCAGCCTCTTCCAGATGCCACTGCTTCACAACGCCCTTGGCGATGTTGTCGATCATGAAGCCCGCCATGTTGACGGGGTCCTTGGCAGAGGAGTAGGGCGGGGCATAGGCCAGATCCAGATCCTTCAGCTCCGTGGCCTTCACTCCTGCATGAATGGCGGTGGCCAGCACATCGATGCGCTTGTCCACGCCCTCGTAGCCTACGATCTGTGCGCCTAAGAGACGGTAGGTGCCCTTTTCAAAGACTACTTTCATAGTCATCACCTTGCCGCCGGGATAGTAGCCGGCGTGGCTCATGGGGGAGAGAATCACCGACTCCACATCCAATCCGGCCTTGCGGGCGTTGGTCTCGTTGATGCCCGTAGTGGCGGCAGTCATGCTGAATACCTTGATGACACTGCTGCCCTGTGAGCCGCGATAACGGCTGTCGCCGCCGCAGATGTTGTCGGCGATGATGCGGCCCTGCTTGTTGGCGGGGCCTGCCAGTGACAGGAGCACATCCTGCCCCGTGACGCTGTGTCTGACCTGTACGGCATCGCCTGCGGCGTAGATGTCGGGCACAGAGGTCTCCATGCGGTCGTTGACCACGATGCTGCCCTTGAGACCCAGTTCAAGGCCTGCCTCCTTCGCCATCGCTGTGTCGGGGGTGATACCGATGGCCAGCACCACCATGTCGCCGTGGAGAGGTGCTTCTTCTTTCAGCAGCACATCCACACCGCCGTCCCGCGCCTCGAATCCCTCTACCGTATGGCCCAGCATCAAACGGACACCGTGGCGGCGCATCTCAGCGTGGATGAAGGCGGCCATATCGGCATCGAAGGGGTTCATCAGCTGTTTGGGGCGCTGCACGATGGTCACATCCATTCCCAACTCCCGCAGGTTCTCTGCCAGCTCCAGCGCAATAAAGCCGCCGCCGGCCAACACCACAGACTTGGGGTGATGGGCATTGATGTACTCCTTGATGGCGAAGGTATCCTCCACCGTACGCAGGGTGAAGATATTCTCCAGTTCCATACCACCCAGACGGGGCTGGGTGGGCCTGGCACCGGGGGAGAGGATCAGTTTATCGTAGTGCTCTTCGAATACCTCACCGCTTTGAAGACTCTTGACCGATACCGTTTTGCGGTCGGGATGAATGGCGGTGACCTCGTGGCGCACCTTCATCTGTACGCGAAAACGGGAGAAGAAGCTCTCCGGCGTCTGCAAAGTCAGTTCATCGGAATCGGTGATCACATCGCCGATGTAATAGGGCAGACCGCAGTTGGCATAGGAGATATAGCCGGAGCGCTCAAAAACTACGATCTCGGCCTGTTCATCCAGTCTGCGGATTCTGGCCGCGGCAGTTGCACCGCCTGCCACGCCGCCTACGATCACAACTTTCATCTTATCGTTCCACCTTTCCGCGATAGGCCACAATGCCGCCGATATTGTGTGCATTGACATAGCCCATGCTTTTGAGTATCTCTACCGCCTGACGGCTCCGCGCACCGGAGCGGCAGTAGACGAACAGTTCTTTTTCTTTATTCTCCACCACCATAGGTAGCTTATCAAGGAGCTGCAGTGGAAGATTTTGGCTGCCCGGAATATGGCCCTCCCGATATTCCTCGGGAGAGCGTACATCCAGCAGCAGCGCATCGGATGCATCGTGGTAATCGGCAAGACCCTGATGGATGTCGCCCTGACGGAACAGATCAAAAAAGCCCATGTCTCTGCTCCTCACAGCATGGCCAGAATGGCGCTCTTATTCTTGGCACCGACGGAGCGCTTGACCACCTCGCCATCCTTCATTACCACCAGCATGGGGATGCTCTTGACGCCGAACTGACGGGCCAGTTCCGGCTGCTCCTCCACATTGACCTTACCTACCTTGATGTCGGAGCGCTCCCGGGCGATCTCCTCTACCAGCGGGACAACACGGCGGCAGGGACCGCACCAGGGAGCCCAGAAGTCCAGCAGTACGGGCTTATCGGAATTGAGTACTTCGTTATGAAAATTGTTGTGATGAATATTGATAGCAGACATCTTCTTGTCCTCCTTAGTTATTTTGTTTTCTGATTGTAGTATACCCGAAGTTCTGCGGCAATTCTGTGACATTTGCTACTTGTGGATAATATTTTTGATATGATAAAGCAGTAGAAAAACAAGAAAAGCAGATGCGTGATGGCATCTGCTTTTCCTGTTTTGCGTGAGGCGATAGCGGTATCAATAGCTGAATGTCTCGGAGAAGGTCTCGTAGGGCTCGGGTACGCGGTTGTAGTCCTTGTACTCCACGCAGCGGTTGGGGGAATACATCCAACTGTTGCTGGGCGGGCCATCGGGGCGGCTGGTCTCATCGAAGAGGTCTTTCCAGTCGGCTGTGGCCATATCCACACCGCCGCTGGCGGGCGTTTCGCCCATGCGGTAGGACATAATACCGGTGACCACATAGTGCCACATCTTCCACTGTCCCTCTTCTTCGTCATAGATGAAATCACAGCTGCGCAGACAGGCACCGGCCATAGAGGTGGCACCGGTGGGGGAGGCGTCATCCTTGTTGTTGTAGGTGCCGGGGCAGGTCCACAGACCTTTTGCAGTCTTTAGATCGCCTGCCACCTCAATGATGCCGCAGGTGTTGTTGTTCATGTGGAAGGTGCCAATGGCAGGGGAACCGTCTGCTTCGCGGAACATCTTGCCGTGCAGCCCCACGATGCAGCGGTGTACGCCCTCAGGCCCGAGGTACTTGCCGAAGGACAGTTCAATGCGCACATCCGGCATTTTAAGCGCAAAAAGCTGCTCCACATCCTCCAGGAGGGCGCGGGACAGCTTATACTCGTATGTGTTGATCAGTTTTTCGATCTCCTGTACCGCATGGGTCTTGAGGATCAGCTTCTCCAGTTTTTTATCCATGATGTAAGTGTCCTTTCTCACCGAATTGCGGGCACAAGCGGCAACAAAGGAACTTACGGTTATTATAGGAGCATCTTTTCCATCTGTCAAGCGGTGGTGTGCAGGATATCCAAAAGTGCGCGCAGCAGTGGCGTTTCGCGCTCTTGTTTCCATGCCGCAGAGAAGGACATGGAGGGGAGATCCTTGACGGGGATCAGCCGCACCGGCGTACTGGTGTCGAGGCGGATGTTGTTGTCCAGCAGCGCGATGCCGATTCCTGCCTCCACGCACAGCAGCAGACTCTCCAGTGAAGAGGGACGGCGCACCAGTGTCGGCTCAAAGCCAAATTTGGCGCACTCCTGCATAAACTGCTCCTCGCCGCGCGGCGTCTCCTTGGAGGAGATCAGGACAAAGGGCTGATTTCGCAGCTCGCCGAAAGAGACGGCGGAGCGTCTGGCAATGGGGTTATCCTTGTGGACGGCGATCATGGGAAGGGGGTCACTGAGAGGCATGGTGCCGACACCGGGTTCATTGTTAGCGTCAAAGCACATAGTGACGATCATGTCGTAATCCCCGTTTTGAAGACCGACTCTGAGGCGGCCAAACCCGGTGCGGTCAAGATTTACATCCACACCGGGATGCTCTTTGCAAAAGCGCGCAATGGCGGGCATCAGCATTTCGTTCATGGTCTGCAGCTCCATCACGCCGATAGACAGGCGCTGCATGCTGCGCAAACTGCATTCCCGTGCCCGGGCAAAGGCCTCGTCGATTTGCTCGGGGATATGCTGCAGCTGCTCATATAGGACAACGCCGGCCTCTGTCAGCTCCAATCGGTGTTTGGTGCGGGAAAAGAGCGCAATACCGCACTCTTTCTCCATCTGCGCCAGCTGCTTGCTGAGATTGGGCTGTGATACATACAGATTTTTTGCTGCCTGTGTGATGCTGCATGTGTGGGCAACTTCCACGAAGTATCGGATCTTCTCAACGGTCATCGCAAACACCTCTCATTCTCCTTCCATTTTAGCGTACCGTACACCCTTTGTAAATGCCAAACAGAGAATTTTATTCCATTTGGTTATGTTGCATGAATAAAATGAAATAACCGATTGAAAATCACTGTGGTACAATGGAATTGGGCACAAGCGGTAACTTTATCGCAAGAATGAACAGGAGGAAAGATTCATGAAGATCATGGGTATCAACTGTGGACGACCCGGTGGAAATACGGAAGTCCTGCTGAAAGAAGCGCTGATGGCCTGCGAGGCACAGGGTGCAGAGGTCATCTGGCTCAATCTCCACGACGCAAAGATCAATCCCTGCACCGGCTGCGAGGCCTGCATGATGCAGGTAATGATGAAAAAGCAGCCGCCGAAATGCATTTTCAGCGGCAAAGATGATATGGAAGCAATTATGGAAGAGATGGCATCCTGTGATGGCCTTATCGTTTCCATCCCCTCCTTCACGGTAGGCCCCCACGGTTTGTGGAAGGTCTTTACCGATCGCTGGCTGCCCTATGAGTGGGCACTGCAGATCAAGGCAGGCGTGGTGGACAAGGCTCCCGAGCGCGTGGCCGGTATCATCTGCACCGGCGGTGCTACTTTGAACTGGCAGACCCTGACGCTGGCCGGACTGGGAATCCCCATGTTCATGCAGTCGTTTAAGGTGGTGGACATGATGATGGGCAAGCGTATGGCAAGCCCCGGCCATGTGTCCATTGTTCCCGAGTATCTCGAGCAGGCCCATAAGCTGGGCGAGAATGTGGCCAATGCCTGCAATCTGCCTTACGATGAGGTGAAGTATGTGGGCCAAATGCAGGGCTGGTGTCCCGTGTGCCACAATAACCTGATGTTGAAGGCAGAGCCGCATTGGGACGGCCTTTCCTATAAGTATGAGTGCGCCATGTGCAGCGCCGGCGGCGACTTTGAGCTGGACGAGAATGGTGAGCTGAAGTTTGTGCTGGCACCTAACGGTCTGGAGCACTGCCGCCTCTTCAACGAGGGCCGCGCCAACCACCTGGATGAGTTGGGTGAGATCCACGCCGAGTTCTTCAAGCACAGAGGCGAGGTCATGGAGGCCATGGGTAAGTACAAGGCCTATCAGCCCCGCAGAATGTTTCGTGAGTAATCTATGAAAGCACTGATGTATCACGGTGTCGGCAATGTAGAGCTGACAGATATTCCGTGCCCCGAGGCAGGTGCAGGTCAGGTTCTGGTGAAAGTCGTATACTGCGGCATCTGCGGAACCGATGTCCATGCTTACAAAACCTCCGGTATCTACGATTGGGAGCTGATACCCGGCCACGAAGTGGTGGGCGTCGTTGCCGCCGTTGGTGAAGGGGTGACGGGTTTTTCCGTAGGAGATCGCGTTGCGGTGGGTCCTCCCGGCGACTGTGGAGACTGCTACGCCTGCAATACCGGCCATCCCAACACCTGTCCCCATGCCTTCCCCAACACGATGGGAATCGGACCGGGCACGCAGGGTGGCTATGCTGAGTATGTGCTTTCCCGTTTTCCAAAAAATGAGTTGTTCAAGATTCCTGATGAGGTGGGTTTTGAGCAGGCGGTGCTGTTCGATGTGCTGGGAGTGGGTCTGCATGCCGTCCGTCGTTCTGAGATGAAGGTGGGCGACGATGTGGTGGTGTCCGGCTGCGGCTCCATCGGCCTGTCGGTGATCCAGACGGCAGTATTGGGCGGCGCTTGCCGTGTGATTGCCTTTGATCCCAGTGAAGCGCGCCGTGCGCTGGCGCTGCAGGCGGGTGCTGATTATGCCCTTGATCCTGAGAATGCGGAAGACCTTGCCTTTGCACGGAAAGTCCTCTCCCACACGGGTGGAGCGCATGTGTGCTTTGAGGCTGCCGGTGTACCGACCTCTACCCAGACCTGCGCCGACCTCTGCATGGCAAACGGGCAGGTGATTGTGATCGGAAGCGATAACCTTCCCTTCCCGCTGGTGAGTGCAGCCTTTGGCCCGCGGCAGCTGGACTTTAAGCTCTCCTTCACCTATACCAAGGAGGAAGTACATACCCTCTTCCGCCTCATCGGTGCCAATAAATTGGACACCTCGGTTTACTCCGTTTTCACCGCTCCGCTGCAGGACGCGGAGAAGATGCTGCAAAAGCTGGGGAGCGGAGAGCTGCAGATTGCCCGTGTTTTGCTGATGCCCAACAACGAATAAGTCTTTAAAAAGGCAGATCCGTCTCCGTGATGGCGTCTGCCTTTTTTCTGTGTATAAAGAGCTGTCGTATTTTTTTGACACCTCGTATATTGAAGCAGCACCCCCTTTCCTTGTGCCGGAAAATCGTGTATAATGTAAAAAACAAATCGCCACAGGAGGGAAGAGGCTATGCTGACCATTTTGATGGGCCGTGCCGGCAGCGGAAAATCTGCCGCCGTGCTGTCGCAATTGAATCATCGCCGCCATGAGCGGGGACAGATCCTTCTTGTGCCGGAGCACACCTCTCACGAGGCGGAGATGGATCTTCTGAAGTTCTGCGGTGACACCGCCTCTGCAAATGCCGAGGTGCTGAGCTTTGCATCCCTTGCCCGCCGTGTGCTGTCTGAAACGGGCGGTGGCGCCGATTTCACACTGGACGGCGGCGGTAAGCTGCTGACCATGCGCCGCAGTCTGCAGGATGCGCAGCATAACCTGCGGGTATTCGGTAAGCCCTCCCGCCGCGCCGCTTTCCTGCAGCAGCTGACAGATCTGATGGATGAGTTCTATGCCTATGATATTGCCCCCGAGACGCTCCATGAGCGGGTGAAGGATGTAGAGGGTGCCATGGGCGATAAGCTGCGGGATCTTGCCTACATTTTCACCGCCTATGATGCCCGTCTTCGCAGCGGCGGTATCGACAGCCGTTCCCGTATGGAAAAGATGTGCGACCATCTCCATGAGAGTCACTATTTCGATGGAAAAGACCTGTATGTGGACGGATTCTCCTTCTTCACCAAACAGGAGGAGCGCATTCTCGGCCACGCCCTGCGCCGCTGCCACAGCGTTACGGTGACGCTGCTGGGTGAGCAGTATAACGATGAGTTTTTCCAAAACGCTGCCACGCAGCGTGAGCGGTTGAAGCGTCTTGCCGGTGATGCGGGCGTCGAGGTGCGATTTGAGTACCTGAAAAATGACAGCAAAAGCGCCCTTGCCCATCTGGAACGCCATATCTTCGGCTTTGACAGACCCTATGAGGGGGAGGATGCCGCCCGGCACATTGCCCTGTATGAGGCCAGCGATGCCTACGCCGAGGTGGAGTATGTCAGCGCCGAGATTCGCCGCCTTGTGACGGAGGAGGGCTATCGCTACCGCGATATTGCCGTGGCCTGCCGCGATATGGAGCGCTACGGCGGGCTGTTGGAGATGGTGCTGCGCCGCGACGGCATCAGCGCTTACATGAGCCTGCGCCGTGATCTGACGGAAAAGGCGGTCATCACCATGCTGCTTTCTGCGGTGGATGCGGTGACAGGCGGCTTTGAGTACGAGGACATGTTCCGCTGCCTGAAAACGGGTCTTGCGGGCATCAGCCGCGATGAGTGTGACCTGTTGGAGAACTATGTGGTCCGCTGGGATATCCACGGCCAGATGTGGATCCGCGAGCAGACTTGGACGGCGCATCCCGAGGGCTACGGCCTTGACTTCAATGACCGCAGCCATGCCCAACTTGAGGAGATCAACCGCATCCGTCAGGTGCTGCGTCCCTCATTCGCCGCCCTCTATAAGGGACTGGCCGGGGAGAGTGAGGGTGTGGATAAGGCCCGCGCGCTCTACGACTTTGCCGTTGCCTGCGGTGTGCCGCAGCAGCTGCGTGAAAAGGCAGATGCCTTTATGGCAGCGGGCGAAGTGCAGCAGGCGGAGGAATATGTGCAGCTGTGGAGCATTTTCTGCGGCGTGCTGGATCAGTTCGTGGAGATCCTGGGCAGTGAGAAGATGGGCGGCGAGGAGTTTGCCCGCTTGCTGCGCCTTGTGCTGAGCCGCTACAGCATAGGCACCATTCCCGCCACACTGGATCAGGTGAAGATCAGCGAGATCACCCGCAATGACCGGCACCGGGTCCGTGTCATGTTCCTGCTGGGAGCCAACGACTCGGTGCTGCCCCGTATTGAGCCTCAGGGCGGCATTTTGGATGAAGAGGCCCGCAAGCTTATGAGTGAGCGGGATCTGCCTCTGTCCGATGCCACTTTCGATGCGCTGGACAACGAGCTGCAGAATATCTACGCCTGCCTCGCCCAGCCCACCGACTATCTGCATATCAGCTGGTGCTGCAGTGACAGCGCCGGAACAGAGCTGCGTCCCTCCTTTGTGGTGGAGCGCATGGGGCGGCTGTTCCCTCAGCTGCGTGTGCGCCGTGAGGATGGCGAGTACTGCCTGCGTCTGGAGAGTGCGGCCCTGTGCCTGGCGGCAGAGGATGAGCGCCTGTGGCAGTATTTCCGCCACAGTGGACACTGCGACGGCGTACTGGATGCCATGGAGCGTGCCCGCACTATGCCCAAGGGGAAACTGTCCCCCGCTGCGGTGGAGGGGCTCTACGGCAAGACCTTGGCCATGTCTGCCAGCCGTATGGACAACGCCAACTCCTGCCACTTCAGTTACTTCATGCGTTACGGTCTCCGTGCCAAGGAGCGCAAGAGCGCCTCTTTTGAGGCACCTGAGATCGGTACCTTCGTCCACTATCTGCTGGAAAATGTCAGCCGCGATGTGAAGGAACTGGGTGGCTGGGCAATGGTGACACAGGATGCCCTCCATGAGATGGTGCGCACCTATGTGGAGCGCTATGCCGCAGAGGAGATCGACCGCTACGAGGACAAGAGCCCTCGCTTTAAGTATCTGTTTCGCCGGCTCCGCGAGACGGCCTATGACATTATTGACAGCATTGCCGAGGAACTGCGCACCTCCGACTTTGTCCCCGTGGCCTTTGAGTTGGGCTTCGGTGGCCGCGACGGCGCACTGCAGCCCATTACCGTTACCGAGGGTGGGGCACAGCTCTCCCTCTCGGGTAAGGTGGACCGTGTGGACGGCTGGGTGAAGGACGAAAAACTCTATCTCCGCGTGGTGGACTATAAGACAGGCCGGAAGGCCTTTGACCTGACCGATGTGCGCTATGGCCTGGGCCTTCAGATGCTGCTGTATCTGTTCACACTGGGGGAGAAGGGCAGCGCCTTCTTCGGAAAAGAAATTGTCCCCGCCGGCGTGCTCTATCACCCCGCCCGCAGCGAGATTTTGCGCATGGAGCGCAACACCGAGGACGAGAAGATCGCCGCCGCACTTCGCAAGAGCGTCGCCCGCACCGGTCTTGTGCTGGGCGAACCGGAGGTATTGCAGGCCATGGAGCACAGCGCACTGGAAAAGCCTGCGTTCCTGCCCATCTCCGTCAACAAGGACGGCAATATCAGCGGCGGCATCGCCTCGGCAGCACAGCTGGGCAAGCTGGGCCGTTATGTGGACAAGCTCCTCCATGACATTACCCGGGAAATTGCCTGCGGTAACATCGATGCCGACCCCTATGCCCGCGGCCCGCAGGACGGTGCCTGCACCTACTGTCCCTTTGCCTCGGCCTGCTATTTTGACAAGCAGCGGGACACCATGCGGTATTTAAAGAAAACATCGCCGGATGAGTTCTGGCAGATCGTCGATCAGGAGACGGAGGAGGTGGAGTCCAATGGCTGAGATCAAGCTGACACAAGAACAGCAAAGCGCCGTGGAAAACCGCGGAGGCAGCCTGCTGGTCTCCGCAGCTGCCGGTTCCGGCAAGACCAAGGTGCTGGTGGAACGCCTCTTCGACTACATGGCGGACGGCTCGTGCAATGTGGATGACTTTTTGATCATCACCTATACTAAGGCTGCTGCCGCCGAGCTCCGCGGTAAGATCGCCGTGGAACTGAGCCGCCGCGTGGCCCAGACGCCTGATAACCATCATCTGCGCCGTCAGCTCTACCGCGTCTATCAGGCGGATATCAAGACGGTGGACGCCTTCTGTGCATCCTTACTCCGCGAGAATGTCTATCTGCTGCCTGCGGTGGAGGGGCGCAATCTGACCCCCGATTTCCGCGTGTTGGATGAGCAGGAGGCAAAGCTGCTGCGCCAGCGTGTATTGAGCCGCGTGCTGGACGGATTCTACGAGCACATGGATGAGCGGCGCAGCCATCTGGTGGAGACGCTGGGTGCAGGCCGCGATGACCGCGCACTCAACGAACTGGTGCTGGAGCTGTACGGAAAACTCCAGAGCCATCCCTACCCGCTGCGCTGGCTGAATTCTGTGCGCAGCAGATGGGAACATCTCCCTGCCGATGTGGATGAGACGGAGTACGGCCGCCTGTTGATGGAGAACAGCGCCCGCCGCGCCCTTTTCTGGGCGCAGCGGTTAGAGTCGGTGATGGCCTCTCTTACCGAGGAGAAAGTCATCGAATCTTACGGAGAGACGGTGCTGGACGGTGCGGCACAAATGCGCGCCTTTGCCGCAGCAAACACATGGGCCCAGCGAGTCGACCGTGTGCCCGTGTTCGGTAAGCTGAAGGCCGTGCGTGGCGAGAGTCTGGAAAAGGAGATCGTCAAGCGCCTTGTTAAGCAGTGCAAGGACGATTTGAAGAAGTTCGCCGCCCCCTTTGCCATCACTTCTGAGGAGCACTTGGAGGATCTATCCGCCATGGCGCCCGCCATGCTGGCACTGGCAGACCTTACCGCGGAGTTCAGCCATGCCTATCAGACGGAGAAGGTGCGTCTTGGCGCGTTGGACTTCTCTGATCAGGAGCACTACGCCGTAGAACTGCTGCTGGACGCCGAGGGAAAGCCCTCGGAGCTGGCGCAGCAGGTTTCCGGACGCTACCGCGAGATCATGGTGGACGAGTATCAGGATACCAACGAGGTGCAGAACTGCATCTTTAACGCTATCTCCCGTCAGGGACGCAATCTCTTCACTGTGGGCGATGTCAAGCAGAGCATCTACCGCTTCCGTTTGGCCGATCCCACCATTTTCCTTGCAAAGTATTTGCGCTTTACAGATGCGGTCGATGCAGGGGAAGGGGAGGAACGGCGCATTGTGCTCTCCCGTAACTTCCGCTCCAGAGGCGAGGTGCTGGAGGCAACCAACTTCATCTTCCGCAACATCATGTCCCCCGATGTGGGTGAGATGGAGTACGGTGATGCCGAGTCGCTCTACTTCGGTGCTGCCTACTATCCAGAGGCCGAACAGCGTGAGGCAGAACTGCATCTGATCTCCGTGGAGGATACGGAGATCGAGCGCTTTGACCGCACCGCCGTCGAGGCCAACTTCGTGGCTTCGCAGATTGAGAAAATGCTCTCGGAGGGTTATTTGGTACACGGTGGCGACGGAACCATGCGTCCCTGCCGGGCCGATGACTTTGCCATTTTGATGCGTGCGCCCAATGCCCGTCTCAACGCCTTTACCGCAGCCCTGATGCGGCGCGGCATTCCCTGCGGCGTGGAGGAGGGCGAGGCCTTCTTTGAGACGGTGGAGATCGCCGTGGCCTTTGCTATGCTGCAGCTTATCGACAATCCCCGTCAGGATGTGCCCCTCATCTCCGTGCTGCGCTCGCCCCTCTATGGCTTTAGTGCCGACCGCCTTGCCCAGATCCGTATGCTGCAAAAGGACGGAGATTATTACGAGGCTCTCTGTCTCGACGAGGGTGCGGACACCGCCGCGTTTTTGGATGACCTGACCATGCTCCGTGAGGCGGCCCGCGAGGAGCACGCCGACACGGTGCTGTGGCGGATGCTGCACCAGTGCCGTTTCCTGGCGGTGTTCGGCGCCATGGCAGGCGGCGCTGCACGGCGAGAGAACCTTCTGTCACTCTACGCCTACGCCCGCACCCAGACCGGCGCGGGTAAGGCGCGGCTGTTCGACTTTGTGACCCATTTGCGCCGCATGCTGGAGACGGGACAGACCCCGCCTCTGGCGGGCCATGCAGCCGTGGGCGGTGTGCGCATCATATCCATCCATAAATCCAAGGGTTTGGAGTTCCCGGTGGTGTTCCTGTGCGACCTGTCCAAGCGGTTCAACACCATGGATCTGCGCTCGCCTGTGCTGGTGCATCCCCAGTTGGGCCTTGGCTGTGAGCGTGTGGACCGTCAGCGCCATATTCGCTACGATACCATCAGTAAGACGGCACTTTCGGCCAGATTACAGCGGGAAAGCCTCTCTGAGGAGATGCGCATCCTGTATGTGGCTCTGACCCGTGCACAGGAAAAGCTCATCGCCGTGGATTGCCGCCGCAGTCTGGCTGCGGCCATTGAACGCCTCTCTGTTTCGGCGCAGCTGCCTGTGCCTTCTGAGGCGGTGGGCAGCGCCACCTGTCTCGGCGACTGGCTGTTGCAGCCTCTGTTGAGCACTCCCGAGGGACAGAAGGTCTGCTTCCACGCAGGAGTGGACTGCCCCGTGATGGACGGCGTGGGCGGTGGATGGAAGGTACACCTGTGGGAAAATCCCACTGCCCGTATGACAACGGTGCAGGGTGACGGCGTGCTGTCCGACCTGCCTGAGGAAGAAACTGTCCCATTTGATCCCACGCCTCTGGAGGCGGTGTACGGCCATGAAAAGGCCACCGTTATCCCCACCAAGGTCACCGCTACCCAGTTGAAGGGGCGCATGGTGGACGAGGAGCTGACCGATGCGGCCCGGCCTACACGCATCCGCGCTGCGGCCTTTGATAAGCCCCTGTTTTTGCAGCCCCATGTGGAGCTCAACGCCGCAGAGAAGGGCACTGCCGTCCATACGGTGATGCAGTATATCGATTTCCACACCACGCCCAATGACGCAGCGGTAGCCGCTGCCGTGGAGGAGTTGCGGCTGAAGAAACTGCTCAGCGACCGACAGGCAGAGGCGGTGGACTACGGCCTTATTACCAATTTTTTGGCCTCGTCCCTGTGTGAGCGTATCCGCAGGGCGGAGACAGTCTACCGCGAATATCGCTTTGCGGTGCTGGTGGATGCCGCCATCTATGACACGGCAGCCGCGGGAGAGGAGATGGTGCTGCAGGGTGTAGCCGACTGCGCCTTCGTGGAGGATGGCAAGCTCATCGTGGTGGACTTCAAGACAGACCGTGTATGGGACGATCAGGTGGAGGCAAGAGCAGAGCGTTACCGCCCGCAGCTCAACGCCTACGCCCACGCTTTGGAGAAGATCTTGTCTGTGCCGGTGGGCGAGAAGATCGTCTACTTTTTCCACAAAAATTCTGCAATTTCTTTGTAAAAAAGGCTTGCAATTTTGTTCAAGGTGTGGTATTATCACAGTTGCGTTTGCAGGTTTTGCATCCGACAAGTGTACCAGAAAGGGGTGAACAAGAGCAATGAAGGAAGGAATCCATCCCAATTATCAGCAGACTACTATTAAATGCGCCTGCGGTAATGTAATTGAGACAGGTTCTACGAAGAAGGATATTCGCGTAGAAGTCTGCTCTAAGTGTCACCCCTTCTTCACCGGCAAGCAGAAGCTGGTGGATACCGGCGGCCGCGTCGCCAAGTTCAACAAGCGCTTCGGTCTGGAGGGCTAATGTTGCGTGACACCAAGACCTGCACCCTCGGGTGCAGGTCTTTTTTTCGTTTACAACCGATGCAATATCGTATATAATAAAGAAAACTTAAACTTACCAAGAGGAACACTATGGAACGAAGAACCCTGGAGACAAAAGAGAATATGGGCGAGGTGCGCAGCTATGCTGTACTGGTGGGCCTGCGCTCTCCCGTGCTGGGCCGCGACAGCGCCGACGAGGAGAGTTTGGCAGAACTGGCCGCCCTTGTGGAGACTGCCGGCGGCGAGAGCGTCGGTATGGTGCTGCAGGGCCGCGATAAGCCCGATCCCCACAGCTTCATCGGCGAGGGTAAGGTGGAAGAGGTCAAACGCATGGTGGAGAACGAAGGCGCCACCATGGTCATCTTTGATAATGACCTGAGCCCCTCCCAGATCCGCGTGCTCACCGAGCTGATGGGTGTGCAGGTGCTGGATCGCAGTGGATTGATCCTCGATATCTTTGCCCAGCGCGCCAAGACGAAAGAGGGTTGCTTGCAGGTGGAGCTTGCCCAGTATCAATACCTGCTGCCCCGCCTCATCGGTATGTGGACCCATCTGGAGCGTCAGGGCGGTACCGGCGGTTCCCCCATCGGTACCAAGGGCCCGGGCGAAACCCAGCTGGAGACGGACCGCCGCCATATCCGCCGCAAGATCGACAAGCTGAAGGAGGAACTGGAGGAGGTGCGCCGCGTTCGCGCCACCCAGCGCAGCCGCCGCAGCAAGAATGAGATCCCTGTGGTGGCCATCGTGGGCTATACCAATGCCGGCAAGTCCACGCTGCTCAACGCCATTACCGGTGCTGGTATCCCTGCCAACAACCGCCTGTTCGACACGCTGGATACCACCACCCGTATGCTGACCGTGTCCGATACGCTGGATGTGGTCATCTCCGATACCGTTGGCTTTATCCGCAAGCTGCCCCATCAGCTGGTGGAGGCTTTCAAGGCTACGCTGGAGGAACTGGAGTACGCAGACTTGCTGCTCCATGTGATCGATGCCTCCAACGAGCTGTGGCGTCAGCAGGCACAGATCGTGGACGAGCTGATCCACGAGCTGGGTGCCGATACCATCCCCTGCATCCGTGTGTACAACAAGTCCGATCTGGCCTTCTCCGGTGAGCGTGCCAAGGAAGAGGACAGCGTTGCCATCTCTGCCAAGACAGGTGAGGGTATCGATAAGCTTATGGAGCTCATCGACAAGAAGCTGGACAAGGGTACCCGCCGCGTGACGCTGCACCTGCCCTATGATAAGGCCGGTATCCTCGATAGTCTCTACCGCGAGGCCAAGGTAGAGAGCGTGGAATACGCCGCTACGGTAGATGTGGTGGCCGTGTGTAATCCCCGCCTGTTGGGTCAACTCAAGGACTATGTTGAGGGCTGGCAGGAGGAGAAGGAGGACTGGGAGTTATGATCGAACAGCCCTATCGCGTCCCCTTCGAGGATTCCGAGAGCGAATTTGTGGAAAAGCGCTCCCGCTTTATCAGCCATCTGTGGTTGGTGGAGACGGAGGAGGAGGCGCAGGAGCACATCCGCGCCATGAAAAAGCACTACCACGATGCCCGCCACAACTGCTGGTGCTATATTATCCGTGATACCGGCACCGTCCGTTACAGCGATGACGGCGAGCCTCAGGGTACGGCAGGACAGCCCATGCTGAATGTATTCGAGCGCGAGGGCGTGTACAATGTCTGCTGTGTGGTGACCCGCTATTTCGGCGGCATTTTGCTGGGTGCCGGTGGTTTGACCCGCGCCTATACCCGCGGTGCCAAGGATGCCCTTGTGGCAGCCGGTGTGGCCACCATGGGCCTGTGGGCCAAGGTGAAGGTGCCCTGTCCCTACGCTCTCTATGAGCGGGTGAAGCTGGACATTGAGGCCGCAGGCGGTGTCATCGACGATACCGAATACGGTGCCGATGTGGTGATCTGCGTATCCCTGCCTGCCGCTAACCGTGAGGCGTTGCAGGCACGGCTCACAGAGCTCTCCGCAGGCGGCATTACGGTGGAACTCCTCTCCGAGGAGTATCGCCCCGGTCCGCGCGAAGAAGTATAATGATAAAAAGAGTGCCCACAGTATGTGGGCACTCTTTGTTCTATAAAAAAGTGTTCAAAGCGACGGATTTCCAACGGCCTGCTGTTCCGACGCGTGCTGTTTTGTTATAGAGTCAACTGCTCATGGGCCGCCGTTTCCGGTGCGGCCTGATGCATAAGCCAGTTGGCGGCCAGTTCTGTCCAAACATGGGCAGAGAACCGTTTGTCGGAACGATAGGGGCCGACAGTATAGGGATTTCCTGCGCCAAAGCCGTGATCGCCGTTTTCAAAAATATGTAGCTCGTAGGGAATGCCGTGCTCTGCCAGAGCCATGGCCATTTTCAGGGACTGTCTGGCAGGAACCATGCGGTCATTGGCAGCGTGGAAGAGGAACATAGGTGGCGTATGTTCGGAGACATTCAGCGCGGGACTAACGGCAGAGAGCCGTTCCGGTTTGGGGCGGCGTGTACCAAAGAATGCCTCGTCACCCATCATCAGCATGGGATTAGGCGGCTGCGTGCCGTTATATTCCATCTGAAGAGAGAAGTCGGCAACAGGGTAGCCTAAAACTACCGCCATAGGGCGGAAATACTCACTGGGGACACCGAAATGTTCGCGCAAAAGGGGAGTGTGCCATTGGGTAGCCATATTCCCGCAGAGGTTGGCACCGGCGCTGAAACCAATCAGTGCGATACGATTGGTGTCAATGTGCCATTCTGCAGCGTGTTCGCGGATGGTCAGCAGCGCCTTTCCCAGATCCAATATTTGGGCGGGATGACGGGGGTCATTTGCACCGCAGGTGCTGCCTGCGGTATAGTGCAGAACAAACACCTGATAGCCGGAAGCGGAGAACGCCATAGCCACATCGTCACCTTCATTTTCCATGGAGCAGAACAAGTATGCACCGCCCGGGCAGATCACAACAGCAGGCAGCATCTCCTGTTCAGCGGGGAACAGAGGGTTGGGGGTGCAGTGGCGCAGAAAGGTGTGCAGAACCACATCTTCGCGACCTTCCCACAGGGGGATTTGTTTTAAAATCATCGATATTTTCTCCTTATCATTGGAATGATGGGGCATCGCAGAGGAAAATAGTGCGAGTGTGAAGCATTTACGCCAGATAGCCCTCGCGACCCTTCACACCGAAGCGCTCCTCCAGCAGGTGGAGCTGTTCATCGGTAATGGTCTGCTTCCAAGGCAGATGGGCGATCTTCATGTAGATCTCAGCGCCCTTCTCTGCTGTCTCAATAAGGCCGAAGGTCTCGTCCAGATCGGTGCCGACACCGTAGATGCCGTGCTGTGCCCATACCACGAGACGGGCGGTGGCCATCTTCTCGGCAGTTGCCTCACCGATCTCGTTGGTACCGCAGACCATCCAGGGCAGCACATTCACGCCGTCGGGGAACACCACGATGCACTCGGTGCACATCTGCCACAGGGTGCGGGTGAACTCCCGCTCATTGAGATCGTGTACATAGGTCATGGCCAGCAGGTTGGCGGGATGGCAGTGCATTACCACGCGGTTGTCGGGATTGACCTGCAGGCGTGCCATGTGGCTCATCAGATGGGCGGGCAGCTCGCTGGTGAAGCGGCCGCCGTCGCTGTAGCCCCACAGCAGCTCGGCCGTCTTGCCGTCGGCACCGATGCGGATGAGACCGAGGTTGGCAGCGGGATCGTACTGCACATTCTTGAAATACTTGCCCGTACCGGTGACGAGGAAGTACTTGCCCGACAGAGAGGGGGCGTCAAAACCGGTGGGGATGGTGCGGAGCACCGTGTTGGTGTCCACATAGGGGGCCACAGCGGACTCGTCCAGCATTACGCTGATGTTGCCGCCGTTACGCTCATCCCAACCGTGGTTATACATGTTGGTGGTGGTGCGGATCATCTCCACCAGAAAAGGTGCGGTCATAATGTCTTTCATCGTCTTATCCTCTCTTGCTCAGTACATTGTCCTCATATTCTTTTACTGTATCGAAGCACATATCGTCACTTCAACTGCCAGCACGAACAGAAGCTCCAGACTTTCGTGCCAGTGGCGTGAGAGATCGCCCAATTTGTGCATAAACAGACGGATGGGGCTGGTTTGGTCAAAAGCAACAATTTTGTGGCGCACTTCTATAGTTGCCCATCCTTATTGAACTGCATTTTTAATTATAACATTAAAGTTTAACTGTTGCCAAGATTGAAGTGCAAAATTTAGGATATAGAAAAACCTCCCACCTGTGATAGGGTGAGAGGTAAAACTATGTGTGTTATATTTCTGCGTGGCGCTTGATGGCTTCAAAGGATTCATCGCTGAGCACATGCTCCAAACGGCAGGCATCCTCAGAAGCGGTCTCTTTTGAAACACCCAGACGGACGAGGAACGAGGTCAAGAGGGTGTGCCGCTCGTAGATCTTCTCGGCAACCTCGCGGCCGGGAGGGAGAAGGGTGATAAAACCGCTCTCGTCTACGCTCACATAACCACCGGATTTGAGGAGGCCCATGGCGCGGCTGACGCTGGGTTTGGAATAGCCCATATATTCACCCACATCAATGGCACGGACATGGGGGTTGTTCTTGGTGAGCACATAAATGCTCTCCAGATACATCTCACCGGATTCCTGCAGACGCATAAATTCCCGCCTCCTTCTTGTTTCTTCGTTCAACTATATCATAGATTGTGCGATGGTGCAAGAGGGGAGAGACACTTGTCATTTTTTCCGGAAAATGATATACTACGAAAAACGAGAAAAGGGAGGTGGCCTTATGCGCCTTTCTCTGCGGCCCGGCCGCTTGTTTATGGATTATCGCGCCATTACGGCGGAATACTTATTGCAGCGGGGGATTCGTCTGCTGCTGTGTGATCTGGACTATACGCTGGCACCGCGCTGCGTGAAAGAACCGGACGAGCAGGTGCATAACTGGATCGCCTCCATGCATGATGCGGGCATTACGGTGATGATTGTGTCCAATAACCGCAATCCTGTCCGTGTGGAGCGGTTTTGCGCCCCATTGGGTATCCCCTACGAGGGAAATGCCGGAAAGCCCGGTACACGGGGCATTTGCCATGCTATGGAGCGCGTAGGCGTCACGAAAAAGGAGACGGCCATGCTGGGTGATAAGCTCCTGACCGACATGCTGGCGGCCAATCTGGCGGGCATTACAGGACTG
>JAZTZR010000039.1:0-3779 GCA_045637545.1 Vescimonas sp.
CTTTGTTACCGGCGAAGGTCTTGGTCACATCCAGAATACCCTCTTTCTTCACCAGTCGGCCGTCCACATGCCATGCGTCATCCTGACACTTGAACACATACCAGCGGATGGTGTAGACGTTGGCGTTCAGATCCTCCACGCGCACCGCCTTGCCGTCCACCTTCAAGTTGCCGTTGGCGGTACCGGAGTCGGTTTTCAGCTTTTCAAAGATCTCCTCGTCCGTGGGGAAGCTGGTCAGGCTGATGCCCTCTTCCTGCGATCCGTACAGTGCACGGATCTCCTGGTCGGCGGTGAAGGAGTTATCCGCCGAGGTATCCGCCACGCCGTATTGGTTGGTCAGTGTCGTGGAGGAGAGGCTGGTGTCCACGCCCAGGACGAAGGCCGAGAATATCTCATCGGTATATTTATTGGAGTCCTGCCCCGTGATGTTGCCGTTGGTATCCACGGCCACGGAGTCGTATCGGATGAAGAAGGAGGCCGTCTGCTTGGCATGGGTCGCCCACACGCCGTCCAGCTGCAGTTTTTTGCCGCTTCCCACATAGTTGACCAGTTCTTCATAGGTCAGCATGGCGTTGGGGCTGAGGATCACATCCGTGCCGCTGATCTGCCAGCCCATGAAGCGGATCATGCGGTTCTGTCCCGTGCTGTTTCCGTTAATGGGCGCCTTGATCTCCTGTCGGGACACATTGCGGATCTGGCTGGTCTGCCCCTCATCTACAAAGTCGGTATAGACCGTCTGGGTCATACCCAGCAGCGTGGGTTTGGTGGACACGGTCACCCCGCTGACATTTGGAAAATTCACATTGTAGCGGATCTGCAGCCGCGGGTCTGTCGTGTGGGCATAGTAGGTTCTGGTGGAGTTGATGCTCACTGTGAGATTTTCCACGGCGTTGTCCTGTGCATCTGTCCACTCATACTCCTCGGACAGCCGGATGGTGGATCCACTCTTCACACGGAGAACCTCATCCGCCCCATCGGGGTAATGTAAGGTGACGGTGAAGAATTTCAGTGTGTTTCTGTTGCTGTCGGTGTTGTCCGACAAACGGATATAACGGGCATCGGAAGCATCGGATGCTTTACCGAAATTGTTCTGGAAGATGACAAGGTTATCTGATTTGGTGGCAGAGGTCCATGTTCGGGCGTTGGCACTGGTGGCGCTGACAAAGCGCATATCATTGGCCGTAAATGATGTACCCAGTGCACCATTGTACAGGTTGAGGATCGCCGTCATACTATCCTGTGCCTGATAACGGGTTTTGTTGTTATTATTTCTATACGACTCTACGGTAAATGTTCTGGTACCCACTGTCTGCCAACGGCCGTCCAGATAAATATAATAGTTGGCACTGTAGTCGTTGGGATTGGTACTGTCCCCCAGTGCCAGCGTAGAAGCGCCACCGCCGGTAGAGGGCAGTACTGCTCCCAGCAGATCGTTGCTGCCTGCCGCAGCCGTTTGAATGTTCTCGTTGAACACCACAGCAGGCGTGACATTGTTCTCCTCCACGGTGCTGTTCAGCGCCGCCACATCTGCCAGTGTGGTGCCGGCGGCCAGCGGGGATGTCAGGTTGGTGTTGTAGACCAGCGCGTTGTCTACTGTCTGGCTGATAACGCCCTCGAGACTGTTGTCCACACGGGCCGACATCTGCACCAGCAGATCATTGATGTCGTTGTCCTCCAGCAGGACGATGTAGCAGTTGCGGTTATGGCTGTGCTCCTCCTGACCGCAGACGCGGCGGTGGCCGTCGTAGCACGCGGCACTGTGGGTGTGGGCAGGGATGCCGCAGCGCACCTCCTGTTCAAGAGCCAGGGCGTTGTAGAACAATCCGCGCACGCCTAAAAAGCCCGTGAAGGCGATAAACAGAACCGTCACAAGCAAGGCTATTCGATTGTAGATGCCATGACGCTTCATGTTTCGTTCTCTTTCTCTGTGCGCTCTCTCGTTTATCCGAAGGCAAAGATAACTTTACCCATTATTCTGCTTCTGGGGACGGTACCGATCTCCTCAAGGCGACTGTCCATGGAGATGGGGCGGTTATCACCCATGACAAAAAACTCCTCCAAAGGGATGGTATAGGGGAAGGAAATATTGCACTGCCCCAGTGCGGGCTCGGTAACATAGGGTTCTTCCAAAATGCTGCCATCGAGGATGACACGGCCATTGGCCTCGATCTCGATGCTGTTGCCACCCTCGGCAACAATACGGCGCACCAAAACCATGTTGTTGTAGTAGAATGCCACCGTATCTCCACGGGATACCTTATCGGTTTTATGCACCACAAGAATCTGCCGATCCTGCAGAGATGGTTCCATGCTGTCACCGTAATAGTGGACGACGGAACAAATAATCGTAAAAAAATTAACAAGTAATACCACAAATACGGCGACAGCGATAAACACAACAAGAAAACTGCGCTTGTACTGCTGTTTTCCTTTTGCACTCTCGCCTACTTTTTCCAGCCGCTTGCCCATAATTTACCCTCTCGAAGCCAAACAAAATTTACATAATATCCCAGCAGTATATTATACTACAACTTTCTGTTATTTCAAGTATATTTATCGAATTCGCCCCCATTATTATTATTATTATTATTATTATTATTATTCACTCCTTCTCCTCCTCTCCTTCTCGATCGTGACACGGTGTTCTCCGATGATTTGTACAGTATTTTTTGCCGCTCTCTTGCGCGATCGCCATGCATATAGTACAATATTTTCATATACAATACAGAAGAAATGAGGAAAAGTGCCATGCGTTGCTATGAAAGCGGAAGAGCCTTTGCTGAGAGCAAGGACCGCCTTGATCCCCTCGCCTCCCTGCGGGAACATTTCTATACGAAGGAAAACCAGATTTATATGGACGGCAACTCCCTTGGACTCTGCTCCAAGGATGCCGAAGCGGCCGTGCTGCGGGCGCTGAACGACTGGAAAACGCTGGGCATCAACATCTGGAGCGGTGCCGAGACCAACTATCATCTCTATCACGATGTGATCGGCGCCAAGCTGGCCCGTCTCATCAACGCCAGGGCTGAAGAGGTTACCATCTGTGGCAATACCACGATGAATGTCCACCAGTGCATTGCCACTTTCTACCGCCCCGAGGGCAAACGCACCAAAATCCTCATTGACGAGCTGAACTTCCCTACCGACCGCTACGCCGTCACCAGCCACATCAAGAGCCGCGGTCTCGACCCTGACGAGGTGCTGAAGGTCGTTACCAGCCGCGACGGCAAGATGCTGGACGAGGAGGACATTATTGCGGCTATGACCGACGATGTGGCACTGGCGCTGCTGCCCTCTGTACTCTACCGCAGTGCCCAGCTGCTGGATATGGCACGCCTGACTAAGGCCGCCCACGAAAAGGGCATCCTCGTTGGCTTTGACCTGTGCCACAGCATTGGCAATGTAAACCACGACTTTGCCGCCATCGACTGCGACTTCGCATTGTGGTGCAACTACAAGTACCTCTCCGGCGGCCCCGGTGCCATTGCCGGACTCTATATCAACGCCCGTCACTTCTCCCGCGGCCCCGGTCTCACGGGCTGGTGGGGCAACCGCAAGGACACACAGTTCCAGCTGCGCGACACCTTCGAGCCGGTAGAGAACGCCGGCGGATGGCAGACGGGTACAGGATCTGTTCTCAGCCTTGCCGGTGTGGACGGTGCACTGGATATCTACGAGGGTGTGGATATGGCGAAGGTACGGGAAAAGGCGCTGGATCTCACCGCCTATCTCATGTACCTCATCGATACCGAGCTGTCGGGCTACGGTTTTACCGTCGG
>JAZTZR010000040.1:0-43044 GCA_045637545.1 Vescimonas sp.
GGGTACCTACCTGCCCCACACCCTCAACAACACCGTGGTAGCACCTCCCCGTATGCTCATTGCCTTCCTGGAGAACAACCTGCAGGCCGACGGCAGCGTGCTGATCCCCACCGCGCTGCAGCCCTATATGGGCGGCATGACCGTGATGATGCCCAAGAAGTAAAAACAAATCGTAATATTCCAAAAGAATTATACGAATTGTATACAAGGAGCTGTCTATGAAGAAGTTTTTTGAAGAGTTCAAGGCATTTGCCATGCGCGGCAATGTGATCGACCTGGCTGTCGGTGTTGTCATCGGCGGTGCTTTTGGTAAGATTACCACCTCCATCGTCAATGATATCATCATGCCCATCATTGGCATTCTCACCGGCGGCATCAGTTTCACCGACTGGAAAATCGTTCTCAAAGAGGCTGTTACTCACATCGGTGAGGACGGCACCGTCGTGACAGATGCTGCTGAGATCGCCATCAACTTTGGCAACACCATCGCCATCATCATCGACTTTATCATCATCGCCTTTGCGGTGTTCTGCATGGTGAAGGGTATCAATGCCCTGCACCGCAAGAAGGAGGAGCCTGCTCCTGAGCCCGTGGTGGAAGAGCCCAAGGCACCCACTGCCGAGGAGCTGCTGGCAGAGATCCGCGACCTGATGAAGGAAAAGAAGTAATGGAGACCATCCTCACCAAGGGCCTTGCTGCCCTGGGATTGAAAACCGAGGCAGCGCCGCAGCTGCTGAACTTTGCCGCGCGGCTGTTGAAGAAGAATCAGGTGATGAACCTTACCGCCATCACCGAGCCGAAGGATGTGGCCACGCTGCATCTGCTGGACTGTGCTGCGCTGCTGGCAATGCATCCCCTGCAGGGTAAGTCCGTGGTGGATGTGGGTACCGGTGCCGGCTTTCCCGGCATGGTGCTGCGGATCCTGGAGCCGGAGTTTGACCTGACGCTGCTGGACAGCCTTGGAAAGCGTATCCTCTGGCTGGATGAGACCTGCCGAGAGATGGGGCTCAGCCGTGTGGAGTGTATCCACGCCCGCGCCGAGGAGTTTGCTGCGCAGCGCCGTGAGCAGTTCGATGTGGCAACCTCCCGCGCCGTTGCTGATTTGCCTCTCCTCAGCGAACTGGCACTGCCCCTTGTGAAGGTGGGTGGACAGTTTATTGCCATGAAGAGCGTGGACAGCGACGAGGAGATCAACCGCTCCCGTGGAGCCATCGGTCAGTTGGGCGGCAAGGTTGCTGCCGTGGAGGATTACACCATCCCCGGCACGGATATAAAGCACCGTTTGGTTGTTATCGAGAAGGTTCGTCCCACGCCGCCGCAATTTCCCCGGCCGTGGGCCAAGATCAAGAAATCGCCATTAAAATAAGGAGAAACACTATGGGAACGATCATCGCCGTTGTCTCCGGCAAGGGAGGCACGGGAAAAACCTCCTTTACCGCCAGCGTAGCGTTGTCGCTGGCTGCTGCGGGTTACAAGACGCTGGCGCTGGACTGTGACATCACGCTGCGAAATCTGGATATGGCGCTGGGCCTCAGCGACAGCACGACGATGGACTTCTCTGATGTGCTGGCCGGCCGCTGCTCGTTGAATGATGCGGTGGCACAGCACCGCAAATATGCCAAGCTGGATTTGCTGGCGGCACCGCTGTCGGGCCACAATGATGGATTTGACATCGATAAGATGCGTCAGCTGGGCAGTGAGATTCGTGAAACATACGATTACTGCCTTGTGGATGCCCCCGCCGGTTTGGGCCACGGTTTTGCATTGGCCACGGCCATTGCTGACCGTGTGGTGGTCATCACCACAGCCGAGCCCACCGCACTGCGTGATGCCCAGCGAACGGTTGCTGCGCTGCGGCACTTGCCCAACGGCAAGCTCCATCTGGTGGTCAATCGCGTACAGCTGAAAATGCTCAAGGCCCTGCGTACCAACATCGACGATGCGATCGATACCGCAGGCGCGCCCCTGCTGGGTGTGGTGCCCGAGGACAGCGATGTACCGCTGGCTGTTGGCCGCGGTGTACCGCTGCGGGATATGAACTACTTTGCCCAGCGGGCTTATGACAACATTGCCCGCCGTATCACCGGCGAGCGTGTGCCTGTCATGAAAGTTTACCCCCTAATGAAACCGTAAGTGAAGAAAAGGAGAAAATGTTATGAATATTGCTCTGATTGCTCACGATAACCGGAAAGAACTGATGATCCAGTTCTGCAACGCCTATTGTGGCGTGCTGGCACAGCATACCCTGTGTGCCACCTCTGATACGGGATTGCAGATTACGGCGGCTACCGGTCTGCCCATCCACCGTTTTCTGCCTTTCGTCAGCGGCGGCGCCCAGCAGATCGCAGCACGCATTGCCTATAACGAGATCGATCTGGTGCTGATCTTCGTCGACCCCAACCAGACCCGTCCTCACGAGGATGTGCAGATGGTCATGCGCCTGTGTGACAAGAACAACATCCCCTACGGCTCCAATCTGGCCTCGGCAGAAATGCTGGTACTGGGTCTGGCTCGCGGTGATCTGGATTGGCGCGATATTGTCAATCCCAAGAAGAAGCCCTTTACCACTTAATGTTTTGATTATAAGGAGACTGCTATGATCCGTACTGCCCTTGCGTGGTTGATGGAGAACCTCTACAACTACATGATTCCCATTTGCCTGCTGTGCGTGCTGCGCGTTATCATGTGCCTGATCGAGCTGAGCCACATGAAGCGCCTGCGGGAGAAGAAGTTTGTCTTCCGCGCACAGTACAAGCACTATGCCGAGATCGGCACCTTTATCGGTCTGTTTGTCGGCAGCATTCTTGTTTGTGTCCTGCCCCTGAAGCTGCTGTGGGCTGTAGTGGCTGTAGTACTGGGCGTCATTGGCTTTAAGATCGGTAAGAAGAAAGGTCTGGAAAAGGACGAATTCTGGAAGGAAGTTATCGAGGAAATGGCGGCCTCTGAAGACGCTGAAAAATTAGAAACCGCTCCCCAGATCGATCGTTCCGTGGCAGGTTTGCTGGACGATCTGGATCTATACGGCGAGGAGGCTCCCGCAGCGGAGAACAACGAAGATTAAACAAAAGAGGAAACAACAATGGAGAGAATGAAACCCCGTACCCTTTCGGGATTTATGGAACTGCTGCCCCGTCCCCAGCAGCAGATGGAGCGCATGATGGAGATCCTGCGCCGCAGCTACAGCTTATACGGTTTTACGCCGCTGGATACCCCTGTGATCGAGTCGGCAGAAGTGCTGCTGGCCAAGGGCGGCGGCGAGACGGAGAAGCAGATCTACCGCTTTGAAAAGGGCGATGCAGATCTTGCTCTGCGCTTTGACCTGACGGTGCCTCTGGCCAAGTATGTGGCCCTGCACTATAACGATCTCTCCTTCCCCTTCCGCCGCTATCAGATCGGCAAGGTATACCGCGGTGAGCGCGCCCAGCGCGGTCGTTTCCGCGAGTTCTATCAGGCCGACATCGATGTGATCGGCGACGGTAAATTGGACATTACCAATGAGGCGGAGATCCCCGCCATTATCTACCGTACATTCTCGGCTCTGGGCCTTAAGCGCTTCCAGATCCGCGTCAATAACCGCAAGATCCTCAACGGTTTCTACGCCATGCTGGGGCTGACCGAGTGCAGCGGTGACATTATGCGCACCGTGGATAAGCTGGATAAGATCGGCGCGGAAAAGGTGGGCGCTCTGCTCCGTGATGAGCTGGGCCTTACCGATGAGGCTGTGGAGGAGATTCTGCGCTTCATCCACATCGGCGGCACCAATGAAGAGGTGCTCGCTGCGCTGGAGGGTTACCGTGGCCGCAACGAGCTGTTCGACATGGGCCTCGATGAGTTGACCACCGTGGTGAAGTATCTCTCCGCTTTCGGCGTTCCCACGGAGAATTTTGCCGTGGACCTGACCATCGCCCGTGGCCTTGATTACTATACCGGTACCGTTTACGAGACCACGCTGCTGGATCACCCCGAGATCGGCTCTGTCTGCTCCGGTGGCCGCTACGACAATCTGGCCGAGTACTATACCGACCGCCAGCTGCCCGGTGTGGGTATCTCTATCGGTCTTACCCGCCTGTTCTATGTGCTGGGCGAGCAGGGTATGCTGAACCCCGAGTTGCCTACCGCTCCCTGTGATGTGCTGGTGCTGCCTATGACGGAGGATCTCTCCCCTGCCATCGCCGCTGCCACCGCGCTGCGCGAGGCTGATGTCCGTACTCAGCTCTACACCGAGGGCAAGAAGTTCAAGGCAAAGATGAACTATGCCGATAAGATTGGCGTGCCCTATGTGCTGTTCCTGGGCGAGGATGAGGCCAAGGCCGGTGCCGTGTCTGTGAAGGATATGCAGACCGGTGAGCAGCAGACGCTGCCTGTCGCCGATGCCATCGCCTTCATCAAGGCCGGCATCCAGGAGAAAAACAAGGGTGCCGTTATCATCGAAAAGTAAACCCGGAGTAATATCTCTTTTAATTAATACAGATTGTAATCAAATAGGAGGAACAAATTATGCGCCAGATGCGTACCCATACCTGTAATGAGCTGCGTCTCGAGCATGTCGGCCAGCAGGTGAAGATCGTTGGCTGGATGGAGAATGTTCGCGCCGTGGGCAATAACTTTGCCTTTGTGGTGCTCCGCGATTTCTACGGCACCACGCAGGTGGTGGTGGAGAACGAGGAGATGATGAACATCATCGCCGGTATTAACAAGGAGTCTACCATTTCTGTCGAGGGCGTGGTTCGTGAGCGCGCCAGCAAGAATGCCAAGCAGGATACCGGTGACATCGAAGTGGTGCCCACCAAGATCGAGGTGCTGGGCCGCTGCCGTCACAACGCCCTGCCCTTTGAGATCAACCGCAGCCGCGAGGCCGATGAGACGGCCCGCCTGAAGTACCGCTATCTCGACCTGCGCAACCCCGCTGTAAAGAACAACATCATCCTGCGCTGCCAGGTGGTGGCAGCTCTGCGTCAGGCCATGACCGAGCAGGGCTTCCTGGAGATCACCACTCCCATTCTGACCGCCTCTTCCCCCGAGGGCGCCCGCGACTATCTGGTTCCCGCCCGTAAGCATCCCGGCAAGTTCTATGCACTGCCTCAGGCTCCCCAGCAGTTCAAGCAGCTGCTGATGACCTCCGGCTTTGACCGTTATTTCCAGATCGCCCCCTGCTTCCGTGATGAGGATGCCCGCGGCGACCGCAGCCCCGGCGAGTTCTATCAGCTGGATATGGAGCTGGCCTTCGCCACGCAGGACGATGTGTTCGCCGTTCTGGAGGAGGTTTTGCCCCCCATCTTTGCCAAGTACGGTACCTATAACCGCGCTTCCGAAGCCCCCTTCGTCCGTATCCCCTTCAACGAGGCCATGGATAAGTACGGCTCCGACAAGCCCGATCTGCGTATTGATCTGGTGTGCCAGGATGCGAGCGCTCTGATGGTCGGTTGCGGCTTCGAGAATCTGGACGGCAAGGTGGTCAAGGCCATTGTGGTGTCCGATTGCACCCTGACCCGCAAGGCCATCGACAATGTCTGCACCGAGACCGAGGTGCAGGCCGGCACCAAGCCCTACTGGTTCCGCATGGACGAGAACGGCGAGCTGGTGGGCGGCGTTGCCAAGTTCATGGCTCCCATGAAGGACAAGCTGGTGGAGGCTCTGGGCCTGACCCCCAACTGCCTGGTTGGCCTCGCTGCCGGCGACAAGGGTACCGCCCGCAAGGTGGCCGGTGTCCTGCGCAACAAGCTGGGCAACATCTGCGAGGGCCACATGGACAAGGAGCAGTATTCCTTCTGCTGGATCGTGGACTTCCCCATGTACGAGATTGGCGAGGAGTCCGGCGAGCTGGAGTTCTGCCACAATCCCTTCTCCATGCCTAACGGCGGTCTGGAGATCCTGGAGAAGGCACAGCGCGGCGAGGTGGATCCTCTCACCATCAACGCTTTCCAGTACGATCTGGTCTGCAACGGTGTCGAGCTCAGCTCCGGTGCTGTCCGTAACCACGATCCCGAGATCATGATCAAGGCCTTTGAGCTGGTGCGTCTGGGCGAGGAGGATGTGAAGAAGAAGTTCCCCGCCATGTACAACGCCTTCACTTACGGCGCACCTCCCCATGCCGGCATTGCTCCCGGTGTTGACCGCATGGTCATGCTGCTGGCTGCCGAGAACTCCATCCGTGAGATCATCCCCTTCCCCATGAACAAGAATGCACAGGACATCATGATGTCCGCTCCTTCTACCGTGGAGCCCAAGCAGCTGGACGAGCTGCACATCGCCATCGTGGGCGTGGAGGAAGAATAAGTCAAAGGGGAGGCAATTCCCGATGCAAACGCGTAAACTGTATTATGAGGACGCCTTCCTGCGCGCCTTCGATGCCACCGTTCTCTCCTGTGAGGAGAGCAAGGGCGGCTATGCCGTGGTGCTGGATGCCACCGCCTTCTATCCTGAGGGCGGCGGTCAGCCCTGCGACTTTGGTGTGTTGGGCGATGCATCCGTAACGGATGTCCGGGAAAAGGGCGGCGTCATTACCCATACCTGCAATAAATCCTTTGCTGTGGGCGCAACGGTCCATGGCGAGATCGACTGGGCCCGCCGCTTCGATCATATGCAGCAGCACTCCGGTGAGCATATCGTCTCCGGTATGCTGTGCAGTGCCTACCACTGTGACAATGTGGGCTTCCACATGGGCGCAGATAAGGTGGTCATCGACTACAACGCCGACATCCCCTGGGAGGCGGTGCTGGAGATCGAGGCCAAGGCCAATGATTACCTGTGGCAGAACCATCCCTTTTGCGAGACTTGGTATGAGGGTGCGGCGCTGGAGGCGGTGGAATACCGCTCCAAGAAGCCTTTGGAGGGCGCTGTGCGCATCACCGAGTTTCCTGATGCCGACCGCTGCGCCTGCTGCGGTACCCATGTGACCTTGAGTGGGCAGGTAGGTCTGGTGAAGTTCATCGGCCATCAGAAGTTCCGCGAAGGTGTGCGCCTTGAGCTGCTCTGCGGCAAGCGTGCACTGGACTATCTGGCTCTTAATCAGCAGCAGAATCAGGCGGTGGCACAATCACTCAGTGTCAAAGTGGGCCAGACCCACAGCGCCGTGCAGCGCCTGCAGAATGAACTGCTTAGCGTGAAGCAGGGCTTTGCCGCTTTGCAGGAGCAGTCCTTCGCTGCCATCGCTGAGAAGTATGACGGCTGTGGCGATACGGTGCTGTTCCACGAAAGGACGGACAGCGATTCCGTCCGGCGCCTCTGCGACATGGTAGCCACCCGCTGCGGCGGACGCTGCGCCGTGTTTGCAGGTAGCGAAGGCAGCTACACCTACGCCGTCATCCACGCAGGCAACGATATCCGCGACTTTATCAAGCAGATGAACGCAGCCCTCAACGGTCGCGGCGGTGGCCGTGACGGTTTTGCCCAGGGCAGTGTGACCTGTACCGAGGCGGAGATCCGCGCATTTTTCGGAGGTGAACAATGAGCAGAAGAAATCATCGTCGCCGCAGTCCTCTTGTGCCCATTTTGCTGATCCTCGCGGCGCTGGCTCTCGTTGTCTGGGGCATTATCTGGCTGACCGGAGAAGTGACCGGCCATGTGGAGCCTCCCGTAGTGGATGACCCTGTGATCGAAGACCCCGTACCTGTACCTCCCGAGGACGAGACCAAGGACGACGAGGAGATGCCGGAGGTGCCGGAAGAGCCTTATATTGATGACAGTGGTATGCTGCAGTTCTCCACCGTGGGCCGTTATGTTCAGCGCGACAGCTATCAGGGCGGCGCAGAGCCTGCGTGGAACCTGCTGCTGGTCAACGACTGGAACCCTATGCCCGCCGGCTACGATACGGAGCTGACCTTCACCGATGTGGGTAACAACAACGACTTCGACAGCCGCGCTGCCGATGCCCTGCTGCAGATGATGGCAGCGGGCAGCGCCTACGATATTCAGGCCGTCAGCGGCTACCGCAGCGCCTCTACCCAGGACTATCTCTACTGGCGGAAGGTACAGCAGTACCGGGATGCCGGTTACAGTGAGTATGATGCCCAGCTCACCGGCGGTACGGTGGTCAAGCGTCCCGGCTACAGTGAGCACAATTGCGGTCTGGCCATTGACTTGGGTGGCAGCGGCGATTTCTCGCTGGAGACCACCTTTGAGAATACCGAGGCCTTCGCCTGGCTCATTGACAACTGTGCCGACTACGGTTTTATCCTCCGCTTCCCCGAGGGTAAAGAGGATGTGACCGGTGTCATCTACGAGCCGTGGCACTACCGCTATGTGGGCACCGAGGCTGCCAAATATATTATGGAAAACAACCTCTGCTTAGAGGAATATCTGGAACTGAAGAATAAATAATAAGAAAGAAGGACAAAACCATGATCATCCCTGTTGAAACTTCCGCCCGTCACATCCACCTGAGCCAGGCCCATGTGGAGGCCCTCTTCGGCGCCGGCCATCAGCTGACTCCCCGCAAGGAACTGAGCCAGCCCGGTCAGTACGCCTGCGTGGAGCGCTGCACCATCGTTGGCCCCAAGCGCTCTCTGGAGAATGTCTCCGTTCTGGGCCCCGCCCGTGGCGCGTCCCAGATCGAGCTGAGCCTGACCGATGCCCGTTCCATCGGCGTGGACGCTCCCGTCCGTGAGAGCGGCGACATCGCCGGCAGCGGCGCCTGCAAGCTGGTGGGTCCCGCCGGTGAGGTGGAGCTGACCGAGGGCGTGCTGATCGCCAAGGCTCATATCCACATGCAGACCGCCGAGGCTGCCGCCGCCGGTTTCGTGGATAAGCAGCGCGTGTCCGTGGCCTTTGGCAGCAACGGCCGTAAGATCGTCATGGAGGATGTGGTGGTTCGCACCGGCGATAACTACGCTCTGGCCATGCACATCGACACCGACGAGGCAAATGCCGCCGGTGGCGCTGTCAAGGAAGGCGAGATCCTGTAAGGCTGATAAACAGTGAAAAAAGAAGCGCTTTTTTGAGCGCTTCTTTTTTCATCCCAACAACCCTGTAATATCTTCTACCGTCAGCCCCTCCTGCAGGGCCAGGGTGATGCTGTAGCCGATGAGGCGGCTCAGCTCCCGCACCTTGGCATCAATATCCCGGGGCGTAACAAAGAGCGCTTCGCCATCTTGTGCACCGCCCAGATGGGAAACTTCAATCACGGTGGGCACACCCAGTGCAATGACGGGCACACCCAATGTTTCGGCGTTGACAGCCTTGCGGTGATTACCTACGCCGCTGCCGGGTACCAGTCCCGTGTTACCCATCTGCACCGTGGCGCACAGTCGCGTCCGCTCACAGGCGGCAAGAGCATCGACAGCAATGACAGCGGCGGGATGGAGCGTCTCCACGGCACCGCGCAGATGTTCCAAGGACTCCATACCCGTTGCGGCCAGTACACCGGTAGCCACCGCCGCCACAGGGGTGAAGTGGCGGAACTGCTGGGGCTGCCGTCGTACCATGTGGCGGGTCACCAGCAGATTTTCCAGTGCCAGCGGCCCGATGGCGTCTGCGGTCATAGCGCGGTTGCCCAAACCTGCTATGAGGACGCCCCGTTCCAAATGGGATGGCAGCAGATTTCGAAGCTCTATGGACAGGCAGCGACAACCGCGGCGGAAAAAGTCCTCCTCCCGCCGAAAGTACGGCCGCAGATCCACGGTAGCATAGCGTCCGATGGGTTTGCCGATGACCTTTGCACCGGCCTCGTCGGTGACGGTAACTGCAGTGACAGGAAAGCCCTGCCGGGCGGATTCCTGTACCGTAACGCCCTCAAGAGAAGAAAACTTTTTTGTTCTTTTGAGATTTTCAAGACTTTCTACCGCCAGATCGGTTCGGGTTGTGCCCATATCTATCCACCGCCTTTTCAAAAAACACAAAATATTGTGGCCTTTTCCTATGTTTTCCGTGAAAAAAAGAAATATGCAAAAAGTAGGGACAAAAATGAAAAAAATGCTTGCATTTTCTGAACAAAGATGCTAAAATACTATCCTGCGTGGGTGTTCTGTCCACGAAATGTCAATTCGAGGAGGTGTTTGGTTTGCCGAATATCAAGTCTGCTAAGAAGCGTGTTCTGGTGGCAGAGGCTCGCAATGCCCGTAACAAGGCTGAGAAGTCCGCACTGAAGACTGCTATCAAGAAGTTCGAGGCTGCTGCCGCTGACGGCGATCGCACCGAGGCCGAGGCTACTTACAAGGTTGCTGTGAAGGCTGTTGATAAGGCTGCTGCTAAGGGTCTGATGCACAAGAACAACGCAGCTCACAAGAAGTCTGCCCTGACTCTGAAGCTCAACAAGATCGGTTAATAGACCACATCCAACAGGTGTCCGTATGGATACCTGTTTTTTGTTTGTGTAAGAAAGCGGCACCGCCCGGTTTGGGTGGTGCCGCGCTTTTACATTGAAAGTGACAAAACTGCAAAATCATCGGGTGATCAAAGGATGGATTCGATCTCCTTGAGGGACATTACGGTATAGTTTACCTTTACTCCGTGGGGGAGGTTTTTGCTCGCAGGATTATAAAAACAGGTCTGCAAGCCAAACTGGATTCCACCTGCCATGTCGGAGGAGAGGGAATCTCCGATGATCATGACCTCATCGGGAAGGATATCCTGTTCCGTATCTGCATTCAGTCGGCGCAGACAAGTATTGAAAAATTGCTGTGAGGGCTTTGAAAAACCGATCTCCTCGGAGATAAACAGATGAGAAAAGAAGGGCAGCATGCCGCTGATGGTAAGGCGGTTCACCTGCTGCAGATACGGGCCGTTGCTGGCAACGCACAGTGTATATTTGCCGTGGAGATACTCCAGCAGTTCCATCGCACCCTTTTCGGGAATGGCGCTTTCAAACAGACACTCCCGAAAATAGGTTTCAAAGGCAATGCCATCGGCGGAAAAGCCCAGCGCCGCAAAAATCTTGTTCCAACGGATCTGCTGCAGTTGTTCAAAATCCAGTTCGCCTTTTTCGATGGACTGCCAAAGACCCGTGTTGATCTCGTTGAAGACGGAGAACATTCCCTCTTCATATGTGCCGATGCCGAATAGCGCAAAGCCCTGCTTCATCGTCTGTTTCACATATTCATCAAAGCTCAGCAGTGTGTTGTCAACATCCAGCAAAATCGCCTTCAACATGTTCGTGCCCTCACAAAATTCAACTTATTGCGTATCCATATTTTAACAAACAAAACGATGCAATGCAATCGCGAAAGCACGGTGGAACATTTTTCCGCTGCCCTTCGTCTTATAGACAAAGACATCAAGGAGGGCACTGCCATGAAAAGATGGATGCTGTGTTTTGTGCTGGTGCTGTGTCTGCTGCTGGCAGGCTGTGGGGAAACACCTGCCGGAGAAGGCTGTGACACGCTCCCCGGCGGTATTGAACCTGTGCTACAGGTAAACGGCAAGCACTATCGATGGTGGGGTATCGCCGAAATGCAGGTGCGCGTGCTGAATGGCTCTGTCTACAATCCCGTGTCCCTTATTCCCGAGGACTATTGTGAAGCGGGCACTGTCGGCAGCATCACGACGGACTTGCCCACCGAGGATTTGCAGATGCAGGCAGGCTTTGCGGCAACGGGAACAGTCTATGTCAGCGAAGCAACACCCGAGGCCGTATATGTGCTGATGACCACCGATTGGTTTGAGGAGTGCTATGTGCGCTTCGTCAGCGACGCCCTGCGTCATAATGAGTGCATTGTCTATCAGGGAAGAGAATATCGTTTTAACCTTACCGATGGCGAGGTGGTGAAAGCGTTACCTGCCGATTGCGAAGTGATCGGAAACCTTACCTATGTGGGTGACGATGTGGTTCCCGTCAACGACTTGGAGACAAACCGCCGCACGGACGGGTTCAGTCATCTGCTCAATGACCGCGAGGTTTTGATGCGCAGCGGCAATGACAGTGCGCTCTATGTCTATGAGCATCACTACTGGGCAGAGGGAGACTATCCCGCGTGGCGGGTGTGTCCCCTCTGGGAAGAGTAAGGAGGGGCTGGAATGAAAAAATATTTTTGTTTCTTTCTTGTGGCGCTGTGCCTCGTTGCGCTTGCAGGCTGCGGGAACAAAACAGTGGAGTCAGATGCGCCCGAGGCGCTGAAACTTGTCCCCGCTTTGACCGTGACTTGCGGCGAGAACAGCACCGAGGCGCTGACGGGTACGCAGAAATGGTGGTACGACAACGGTGACGGCACGCAGACCTCGTTTATTGCCGACAGTTTGCACCCCCTGCAGTGCAGGGACTATATGACGCCCCTTATTCTTGCGCCCTCGACCAAATCCTGTCAGCAGCTGACGGCGAACCTGCACTTCGCCGTCCTGCCCGATACGGTTACCGCCCGCAGCTGGAGCGTGGACTCCTTCTATGGACCCGGTGAGCCGGTGGATGACGGGTATTACGAGGTGCTCGTCTATACCCTTGAGCCGGAGGGTGGCACCGACGATGTACGACAGTTCTTTATCGAACTGCCCTACGGGGACTATGTTTATGAATTGACCGCCGTATGGGATAGCTACGAGCATTTCGGCGGCGAGGTGAGCTATAGCTTCTACACAGAAGCGCCCATGCTCCGCTGTACGGAGGATTTGTGCGGATATCCGACCGTGGAGGAGATGGGAGAAAAATAAGTCCCGTTTTACTTTTGACTGATGGGTCCAGCTCCGTCAATTTTACCAAGCATTGATGCAGACCGAAAAATATGATAAAGTAAACTGAATGATAAGTTTGGATTTGTAGGAGCAGTGTTATATGAAAAAGTATATTGTAACAGTGTTAGTATTTCTAATGTTGTTCACATTAGCATCATGTGCCAATAAAACTGTTGTGGGCGAGACCAAAACCTATGAAATAGCATCCGAAATCCAATCTTTGGATGTTCGAATCAACGCTGCCGATTTCGTTATCGAACAAGGGGATAGGTTCTCTGTCGAAAGCAATCTGAAGTATCTGTCTGTTTCCGAACGAAATGGGGTCCTTACGATTGTTGAAGAACAAAAAAATGATATTCATTATACAGATGCAGCACTGAAACTGTGTGTTCCGAAGGATATCGTGTTTGAAGAGGTAGATATTACAGTTGGTGCGGCCAATCTAACTACGGACTCTTTGTCTGCAAATTCTGTGGAACTAAACTTGGGTGCTGGAAAAGTGCAATTTGAATGTTTGAACGCGTATTCCGATGCCGATATTGAAGGCGGTACCGGACAAATTACCATTGCAAGCGGTACACTCAATGACCTGACTCTTGAAATGGGAGTAGGGGAATTAGATTTGAATGTTACTTTGCTTGGAGATTGTGATTTGAAATTTGGTGTTGGTGAATCTAATTTAACGCTGATTGGCAGCAAAAATGACTATAAAGTAGATATTGAAAAAGGCATTGGAAGTATTTCCGTTGATGGAAAGGCTATATCCGATTTTGATAGTAGCGCAAACGGTCAAAATAATATTAAGGTTGAAGGTGGCGTCGGGGCTGTCAATATTGTTTTTAAAGCAGAATAATAAATTCCAACAGGTATAACAGTTAGATAAATTCCAATTTATCGAGCAGTTGTGGTCCATGAATATACTTCCCTCCGTCGCTTCGACGAAGGGCGTGTGTTTATTATTTATATCAACCCAAAAGGTAAAAGGGATAAAAATAATCACCCCTTGACGGTTCGGTAAAAAGATGCTATTCTAACAGAGTTGAAATGCGTACACAGAAACAGTACCCGGCAGGGCGTGCTTTTCAGAGACAGGGCGGTTGGTGCAAGCCCTGAGGCAGCAGCGTGGGGAAGGCCTCTGTGAGCAGCGGGGAGGAAATGCCCCGTCGGTGTTGCCGCCGTTACCGGGCAGAAGAGTGCGTATCAGCCAGATACGAATTCAGGTGGAACCACGGACTAACATTAGTTCGCCCTGAGCCGACCAACCTCGGCTCAGGGCGTTTTTTCATTCTCTGAGCCAGAACACCAAAAAGGAGACAACAAACCATGATGAAAAACACTGAAAAGACGATGGAAAAGGTCGTCGCTCTTTGCAAAAACCGCGGCTTTATCTTCGCTGGCTCCGAGATCTACGGCGGCCTGGCCAACACCTGGGACTACGGCCCCCTGGGCGTTGAGCTGAAGAACAATGTCAAGAAGGCGTGGTGGAAGAAGTTCGTGCAGGAGAATCCCTACAATGTGGGTCTCGATGCCGCGATTCTGATGAACCCCCAGACCTGGGTTGCTTCCGGCCATGTGGGCGGCTTCTCCGATCCCCTCATGGACTGCAAGGAGTGCAAAGAGCGCTTCCGTGCCGATAAGGTCATCGAGGATTGGTGCCAGGAGAACAACTTCGAGCTGGGCAAGGCTGTGGATGCCATGTCTCAGGCTGAGATGAAGGAGTTCGTGGAAGAGCACAACATCGCCTGCCCCACCTGCGGCAAGCACAACTGGACCGACATCCGTCAGTTCAACCTGATGTTCAAGACCTTCCAGGGCGTCACCGAGGATGCCAAGAACACCGTCTATCTCCGTCCCGAGACGGCACAGGGTATCTTTGTCAACTTCCAGAATGTCCAGCGTACCACCCGCCGTAAGCTGCCCTTCGGCGTGTGCCAGGTGGGTAAGTCCTTCCGTAACGAGATCACTCCCGGCAACTTTACCTTCCGTACCCGCGAGTTCGAGCAGATGGAGCTGGAGTTCTTCTGCAAGCCCGGTACCGAGCTGGAGTGGTTCGCCTATTGGAAAAAGTTCTGCCACGATTGGCTGCTGAACCTGAATATGCGCGCAGAGAACCTGCGCCTGCGTGACCACGATCCCGAGGAGCTGAGCCACTATTCCAACGCCACCACCGACTTCGAGTTCGTCTTCCCCTTCGGCTGGGGCGAACTGTGGGGTGTTGCCTCCCGTACCAACTTTGACCTGAACGCACACCAGACCACTTCCGGTAAGGATATGACCTACTTTGATCCCGAGACCAACGAGCGCTACATCCCCTATGTGGTGGAGCCCTCTCTGGGTGCTGACCGCGTGGTGCTGGCATTCCTGGTCGAGGCTTATGACGAGGAAGTGGTGGACGCCGAGAAGAACGATGTCCGTACCGTCATGCACTTCCATCCCGCTCTGGCCCCCTTCAAGGCCGCTGTGCTGCCCCTGAGCAAGAAGCTGTCTGAGAAGGCCCGCGAGATCTACGCCGACCTGGCCCGTGAGTGGATGATCGACTTCGATGAGACCGGCTCTATCGGTAAGCGCTATCGCCGCGAGGACGAGATCGGTACGCCCTTCTGCATCACCGTGGACTTCGACACCGTGGGCGATGAGAATACCGCCGGTGACAACTGCGTCACCGTTCGTGAGCGCGACACCATGGAGCAGGTGCGTATCCCCATCGCTGAGCTGAAGGATTACCTGCGCGAGAAGCTGGCCTATTAAAAAAATACGCAAAAAAAGACACGCCCGCGGGCGTTTCTTTTTTATTTCAGTTTTTCATTAAAGGGGCATTCCAAAGACTCGGGTTTTTTCAGGAAACGGCGGAAGTCACTCTTGAACAAAGCAAACTCATAGCCGGTGCAGATACGCTCGTCCATCACCACGCCAAGAGGCATGATCTTCTTGCTGTAATCACCGCTGAGGAAGTCTGCCACAGGCAGACCCATACAGATAAACACGCTGGTGGTGCCGAAGTCATAGCAATGGTGGTGGATATAGCTGGTCTTGATGGAGGCCAGATTGGTGATAAACATGCTGGTATGGAAGGGGCTGAGATCCACGATGAAGCGGGGCAGCAGACCGATGTTATCCAGCAGACGGGCCAGCCACAGCACAAATCGGGGCAGGCCGGGAATGGACAGCATAAAGCCGGCGAACTTATCGGTGCTGTTCTTGTTCTCGGTGACAGAATTTTCCTCAATGAGCTTCTGCATTTTCTCCTCGATGGTGAAGAGGGTGTCGGTGGGCTCAATGTAGAGCTTCACGGTGGTTTCGTCAGGACTGCCATCGGGAAGCTGCTTCAGCATAGCGAAAGACACGCAGAAATGATTGCGCTCGTAGATCTTGCGATTGACAACAAAGTAGTTGATCTTGGGGTTGAGCAGCGTGGCCTTATAATAGGCGGCGATCAGCAGTGCCATGTGGCTGATTCGCTTACCCTCCCGGCGCTTGCTGCGCAGATAGTCGCGGATCACATCTTCGTCAATATATTCGGTAATGGTGTTTTGTGCATCATAGCGCTTTGGCATGATATAGGGGACAGCGGCCACGATAGGGGGCAACCCCTTTACTCTCTTTCCGTCAGGACGCATAGTTCTCTCCTTTGTATTTATCTTTTCATTAAATCATCACATGCTGACTATTATACGGGAGGAAAGCGTCAATAGCAAGGGCAAAATTGATTTTTTTCTTTACCTTTGCATTGTGATTTGGTATACTATACCTATTATAGAAGTTTTGCAGAAAGGGGGAAAGTTACATGAAGTTTCATGTTTGGAACATTCGTCATGCCGAGGACGGTGCGTTGGATCGCCTGATGGAGGCAGGATATCCCTATCTTGTCTCCGGCGTGCTGGCCAGCCGCGGTGTTGCCTCTGCCGAAGAGGCAGCAGAATGCCTCAGCCGTGAGGAGTTTCTTGTCCACTCCCCCTTCCTGATGGCCGATATGGATAAGGCTGTGGCGCGTATCCAGTCTGCCATCGACAGCGGTGAAAAAATTGCAATCTTTGGTGACTATGATGTAGATGGCATTACCGCCACCTGTATTTTGGTGGACTATCTGAAAAACCGCGGCGCTAATGTGATGCACTATATTCCCCGCCGTGTAGAGGATGGCTATGGCCTGAGCCACGATGCCATTGAGGGGCTGCGCCGTAGTGGAGCAACCCTGCTGGTGACGGTGGACTGCGGCATCACCGGCGTGGAAGAGGTGGCCTTTGCCCGCTCCCTTGGTATGGATACGGTGGTGACCGACCACCACGAGTGTAAAGAGCAGCTGCCCGAGGCTGTGGCGGTGGTTGACCCCCGCCGCGCCGATTGTCCCTATCCCTTCAAGCATCTGGCCGGCTGCGGCGTAGCACTGAAGCTGGTGCTGGCACTGGGCGGGGTAGACCGTGAAGAGGCCCTCTTTGCCCGTTATTGTACCTTGGCTGCCATCGGTACGGTGGCAGATGTGATGCCCATGTGGGGTGAGAACCGCACCATCGTCTCCCGCGGTCTGGCCTCTTTGGAGCGCAGCGATTTTACCGGCCTTCACGCTCTGCTGAAGGAAGCAGGTCTTGCCGGACGCGATATTTCCTCTGTGCAGATCGGCTTTGTGCTGGCGCCCCGCATCAATGCCGCCGGAAGAATGGGCGCGGCGGATATGGCGGCCGAGCTGTTGCTGTGTCAGGACAGCATCAAGGCCCAGGAGATGGCCAAAGCGCTGTGCGCACTCAATCGTGAGCGCCAGAGTGTGGAACAGGAGATATACTCTCAGGCCGAGCAGATGATCGAGGAATTGCCTGAGGCGCAGCGTCATGCGCTGGTGCTCTCCTCCGAGCAGTGGCATCAGGGCGTGGTGGGTATTGTGGCCTCCCGTCTCAGCGAGAAATACGCTCGCCCCAGCTTCATGGTGCATATCAGCGGCGGTGTGGGCAAGGGCTCATGCCGTAGCTGGGGTGGATTTAACCTCTTTGCCGCATTGGAGCACTGCAGTGATCTGCTGCTGGGTTTTGGCGGCCATGAGCTGGCAGCCGGTTTTACCATCTCCGAGGAGAACATTCCCGCATTCCGGGAGAAAATGAATGAATATGCCCTGTGCCGCGGCACTGACAAAGCGGTAGAGTCGGCACTGGAAGTGGATATGGAGCTGCGCCGAGTGGGTGATGTGACGCTCAATGAGCTGGAGGCACTCTCGGCATTGGAACCTTATGGCAGCGGAAATGCCCGCCCTGTGTTCTGTGTGCTGGGTGCTACATTGTGCCGTGCCCAAAATGTGGGTCAAAACCGCCATCTGAAGCTGCAGCTGAGTAAGGGGACGGCTCGACTAGACGGCATTTTCTTCTCTGCCACTACGGAAAATTGCGGTTGCCGTGAAGGTGATCGTGTGGATGCAGCCTTCTACCTGCAGATTAATGAATTCCGCGGAAACCGCACCGTGCAGATGCAGCTGGTGGATCTGCGTCCGTCCCTGCTTCCCAGCAGCCGCGAGCAGGAAGCGCTGAAGCTGCTGGAGAAATTCCTCTCCGGTGGTGATATCAGCGGCAAGGAGAGCCATCGCCTGGTACCCAGCCGCGGACAATTCGCCGCCGTGTGGCGCAGTCTGGAGCGCGCCATTCCGGCTGAGGGTCTTACGGCCGCATACCTGCCGCTGTTGCGCACCATCAGCGCTGCGGCAACGGGTGCCGAGCCGTTCCTCCACAGTGCCTTTGCGCTGGAACTGTTTCGCGAGCGCGGATTGCTGGAGACACAGCGCAGCGGTGACGAAATCTCTATCGTGCTGCACCGCGAGAAAAAAGTACAGCTACAGGATTCGCCCTATTTGAAAACGCTGACAGAGCTTGAGCGGAAAGGAGGCGAGGCGCAATGACAGTTGATCTGGAAAAACGGTATCAAGAGTTGGAGGATGTGATCCGAAACTATAATCCGGCGGCGAACTTCGCCCAGATCCGTCAGGCATACGAGTATGCCCGTGACAACCACGGTACTCAGCTGCGCAAGGATGGAACTCCTTTTGTGACCCATCCGTTGGCTGTAGCCCGTATCGTGGCTGACGAGTTGCGTCTTGACAGCGAATCCATTGTTGCCGCGCTGCTCCATGACACCATTGAGGATACCGGTGTTACCCATGAGCAGGTGGCCAAACTCTTCTCCTCCACCGTCGCCGATCTGGTGGAGGGCGTCAGCAAGCTGACCCGCGTCCACTACACCTCCAAGGAAGAAGAGCAGATGGAGAACCTGCGGAAGATGCTGCTGGCTATGAGCAAAGACATCCGCGTGATTCTGGTGAAGATCGCCGACCGTCTCCACAATATGCGTACCATGGAGTACCAGACGCCTGCCAAGCAGAAGCAGAAGTCCTTTGAGACCATGGAGATCTACGCCCCCATTGCCCACCGCCTCGGTATGCAGAAGATGAAGTGGGAACTGGAAGATCTGAGCTTGAAGTATCTTGACCCCATCGGCTATCAGGAGATCGTTTCCACCCTTGAGAATAACGCCAAGGAATACAAAGCCTTTATGGCTTCGGTGGATCGCCAGATCGGTGAGCGACTGAAGGAGAGCGGCATTCCCGATGCCATTGTCTATGGCCGCACCAAGCACCCCTACAGCATCTACCGTAAAATGTATACCCAGAACAAGAGTCTCAACGATGTCTTTGACCTGTTTGCCTTCCGTGTCATCGTGGAAGAGGTCTCTGATTGCTACAATGTGCTGGGCATTATTCACGACTTGTATAAGCCCATTTTGGGCCGTTTCAAGGATTATATCGGGACACCTAAGCCCAACATGTACCAGAGCTTGCACACCACGGTGCTGGGTGAGCACGGCATTCCCTTCGAGGTGCAGATCCGTACCCACGCCATGCATGAAGTGGCCGAATACGGTATCGCTGCCCACTGGAAGTATAAAAACGGTGGCCGAGGAATCGGTGATGAGGGCAGCTATGAGTGGGTGCGCCGTCTGCTGGAAAATCAGGAGGGCGCTGATGCCGAGGAGTTTATCCACTCCCTGAAGGTGGATATGTTCGCCGACGAGGTGTTCGTCTTTACCCCACAGGGCGATGTCATCAACCTGCCCGCCGGTGCAACCCCCATCGACTTTGCCTATAATATTCACTCCGCCGTGGGTAACTCCATGGTTTCGGCCAAAGTGAACGGCCGTATCGTACAGCTGAACTACCGCCTGCAGAACGGTGATGTGGTGGAGATCGCCACCAGCAAGAGCGCCCACGGCCCCAGCCGCGACTGGCTGCAGATCGCCCGCAGCAGCAACGCCCGCAGCAAAATCCGCCAGTGGTTCAAAAAGGAAAAGCGCGACGAGAATATCGTCAACGGCCGACAGAGCTTCGAATCTGAGCTCAAGCGCGTCGGCGGAATCTCCATCAAGGAATTGCTGGCTGACGATGATGCGCTCGCTACGCTGAAGAAGCTGAGCTACAACAGCGTGGATGATATGTACGCAGCCATCGGTTACGGCGGTATTACCGCACAGAAGGTGGTGGGCCGCCTCCGTGAGGATATCCAGCGTATTCAGCAGCGCAAGCGTGCCGCTTCGCTGGAGGAAGAGCCGGTGCCGGAGCAGCCGGAGATTATGCGTCCCGTGGTACCACAGCGCAAGAGCGGTGAAAAGGGTATCATCGTGGAGGGCCTGAGCAACTGTCTGGTGAAGTTCTCCAAGTGCTGCGCTCCCGTCCCCGGCGACCCCATCGAGGGATTTATCACCCGCGGCTACGGTGTTTCCATTCACCGTGCCGACTGTCCCAATGTGATCCGCGACCGCGCTAAACCGGAGATGGAAGGGCGCTGGCTCCGCGTCAGCTGGGCCGAAAAGCTGGAAGAGAGCTACCACACCGTGGTGCAGATCGTGGCCCGTGACCGCAACAATCTGCTGGTAGATGTCTCCACCGTGTTCTCTGCAACCAAGACCCGCATTACCAGCCTCAATGCCCGACCCGTCACGGCCGACGGGTTTGCGGTGCTGGATGTGGGTATTGAGGTGGAAAACGGACAGCAGCTGAAAACGGTGATGAACCGCCTTGAGCAGATCCCCGGTGTGATGAAGGTCACCCGCCCCACCGGCTGAGAAATGAAAACAAAGGAGTATTGATTATATGAGAGCAGTGTTGACCCGCGTGAAGCGCGCCTCCGTCACCATCGACGGCAAGGTACACGGTCAGATCGGCGAGGGATTTCTGATCCTGCTGGGTATTACCCACGAGGATACCGAGGCACAGGCCATCAAACTGGCCGATAAGCTGACAAAGCTGCGTATTTTTGAAGATGCCGACGGCAAGATGAACCGTGGATTGGAGGAAGTCAACGGCGAACTGTTGATTGTCTCCCAGTTTACGCTCTATGGTAACTGCAAGAAGGGTCGCCGCCCCGATTTTCTGGCCGCTGCCCGCCCTGAGGTGGCCATTCCCCTGTATGAGAAGTTCGTCGCCGAGTGCCGCGCCAAGGGATTTCACACCGAAACCGGTGAATTTGGCGCCGAGATGCTGGTGGACTCCCTCAACGATGGTCCCCTGACGCTGGTGGTGGACACCGATAATCTGTAAGGAGGAAATTTCTATGCGCGTATCGACTCTGCAGGTTGGCCCCATCATGACCAACTGCTATATCCTCTGCGACGAGGTCAACAAGGTCTGTGCCGTCATCGACCCCGGTGACGATGGAGCTTATATCGTCCGCGCCGTAGAAAATCTGGGCTGCACCCCTGTGGCAGTCTACCTGACCCACGGCCACTTTGACCATTGGAATGGTCTGGGCGAGGTGCTGGAAGCCTATCCCGATCTGCCTGTGTATATCCATGAGGCCGAGGTGGTGGATGGCCGCGGCGGCGATTTGCGCTTCAGCCGTCTGGGGGAGAGAAATCAGCGCTATTACAAGGAGGGCGATGTCCTCACCATGGGAAATCTGGTGCTCCGCGTGATGGAGACGCCCGGCCACACCCCCGGCAGCGTCTGCCTTGTGGTGGGCGACACCATCTTTGCCGGTGATACCCTCTTCCGCGCCAACTGCGGCCGCTGTGACTTCCCCGGCGGTGATTACCGTAAGATGCTGTCCTCTTTGGCCCGTCTGGGCCGCATGGAGGGTCAGTACACCGTCTATCCCGGCCATGAGATGGCTACAGATATGGAGTTCGAGCGTAGTTACAATCCCTATATGCGTCAAGGAATGGCACAATGAAACTGATTTTTACCGGACATAACGACCGTTATGCTATTGAACAGGACCTTCTGGCATTCTTCCCCAACGAGCGCCCCGTCTACGATGAGGCGGCAGATGAAGCGCGCTGTGCGTGGGTGAAGTTGTCGGAGGGAGAGATTTACACCACCGCGACCACCCGCATCGTCTATGACGGACGGGAAGGCCGCGGTCTTTCCCGTGTGCGCCTGCCGCAGGAACTGACGGAGTATCAGAAAGAGGGCATGCGCCAGCGGGCTTTGAAAATGAGCTTTTTCAAGGCTGCGGTGGAGGTGCTGGGTCGCGTTCCTGTATGGGGCAGCCTTACCGGCGTGCGCCCCGGCAAACTGGCCACCCGCTTGATGAACGGCGGCAAAACGGCGGCACAGGCCAAGCGGACCCTGGAAAAGACCTATTTCGTCTCCCCTCAGCGGGCCCGTCTTTGCGTGGAGGCCGCTGAGGCCGGAGCCAAGGCCAAGGCCCAGCTTGCCCCCAATGACATCTCCCTCTATGTGGGCATCCCCTTCTGCCCCACTCGCTGCACCTACTGCTCCTTCGTCTCGCAGGCGGTAGAAAAGTCCTTCAAGCTGATGGAGCCCTATCTGGAGGCGCTGATGGCGGAGATTACTGCCGCCGGACAGATGGTGAAGGATACGGGCCTTAATATCCGTTCGTTCTATATGGGCGGCGGTACGCCCACCACATTGTCGGCTGAGCAGATGGATCGTCTGCTGACCCACCTGGGCAAGCACTTCGATCTTGGCAATGTGGTGGAGTATTGCATCGAGGCCGGTCGCCCCGATACCATTGACCGGGACAAGCTGCAGGTGCTCCTCGACCACGGCGTGGATCGCATCAGCGTCAACCCTCAGTCCCTGTCCGACGAGGTGCTCAATGCTATCGGCCGCCGCCACAGCGCCGCCGATATTGAAGCGGCGATGGCACTGGCGACATCTATGGGGTTTCCCCATGTGAATATGGATCTCATTGCCGGACTTCCCGCCGATACGCCGGAGGGTTTTCGTCGTACACTGGACACCTGCCTCGCCTATGGGGCAGACAACATCACCGTCCACACCCTGAGTCTGAAAAAGGGCAGCAGCCTGACGCTGAAGGGTGGCGCCATTCCTCCGCCGGAGGCGGTGGCGGAAATGTTGGACTACGCCGACCCCACCCTCCGCAGTCACGGGTTTGCTCCCTACTACCTTTACCGGCAGAAATATATGTCCGGCAGCTTTGAAAATGTAGGTTGGAGCATACCGGGCAGCGAAGGTCTATATAATATCTACATCATGGAAGAGCATCACAGCATCCTCTCGCTGGGTGCCGGCGGTTCCACCAAGATGGTGGATATTCGCCGCGATGACCGCATCGAGCGGCTCTTCCACCCCAAGTTCCCCACGGAATATATCCAGCGCACAGAGAAGATCGCAGAGAATCTGGAAAAGTTCGCTGCATTCCACCGGGAGATGCTGGGGAAATAAGCTGTCTTACGCTGTAAGAGGAGGTGAGCACCCTGGAGAAGAAATCCTTCATATCCGGCGCGGCGATTCTGACCGGCGCGGTGCTCGTGACCAAGGTGCTGGGAGCTCTGTATAAGATCCCTCTTGGAAATCTCCTTGACAGCACCGGCATGGCCCATTTCTATGCGGCCTACAATGTTTATACCCTTCTGCTGACCCTTTCCACGGCGGGCCTGCCGCCGGTTACCTCCCGTCTTGTGGCCGAAAGCGTGGCGTTGGGCCATTATCGGCAGGCACGGCGGGTGTTTACCACGGCCTTGTGGTTGCTGGGCGGTTTGGGCCTTATCTGTACGGCGCTGATGTTTGGTTTGCCGCAGGCCTTTGCCAACCTGTTGCAGGACGGTGCTGCCTGGCTGGTTATCCGTGCGCTCTCCCCTGCTGTTGTGTGCGTCTGTCTCGTCTCCGCTGTCCGTGGCTATACGCAGGGAATGGGTGATATGACCCCGACGGCGGTCAGTCAGATTATCGAGTCGGCCTGTAAGCTGGGACTTGGTTTGGGTTTGTGCGCATTTGTGCTGCGTCGCGGAGGTGACAGTGCCGAGGGAGCAGCCGGGGCCATCTTTGGTGTGACGGTAGGTGCCGCGCTGGGGCTTGTGTATCTGCTGCTGTTGCTGGCCGTGCGTGAGCGGCGCGTAGTCGTGGCACGACCTGACACCCCGCGGCCGCGGCGGGAGATTCTGCGCAGCCTTGTCTCCGGCGGTGTCCCCATTACCGTTGCAGCAGTGGGCATGAGCCTCATTACGCTGGTGGATCAGGGATTGGTGCTCTACACGCTACAGCATACACTGCTATACACGGCTGCCGAGGCGGTGGAATTATACGGACAGTACACCTTTGGCATGACCCTCTTTGTGCTGCCGTCATCCTTTGCAATTCCACTGTCGGTGGCGCTGATGCCCACTTTGGCAGCCGAGCGTGCCCGTGGGAATACGGCATCACAGCATCGACATATTCGAACGGCGCTGCGGCTGACCGCGCTGTTGGCGTTCCCCATGGGTGTTGGCCTGAGTGTGCTGGCAGGGCCGATTTTGCATCTGCTCTATCCGGCGGTACCGGAAACGGCGGCCGCGGCCGCAGCCCATCTGCAGGTGCTGGGTATTGCCTCCTGCTGCGTATGCCTGATGACCGTCACAAACGGAATTCTGCAGGCGCTGGGCTGCGAGCGGATTCCCGTATGGACGCTGTTGACAGGCGGCATCGTGAAGGTCGTGGCGACTGTGCTGCTGGTGAGCGACCCCACCATCTCCATTGGCGGTGCTGCATGGGGCACGCTGTTGGGTTATGCGGTCATCGCCGTGCTGAATCTGCTGTGCGTTCGCCGTGTGGCAGGGAGAGGGACCGGCGTGCTTCGTGCCCTGTGGAGAGCGGCTGCTGCCACGGTGATGATGGCACTTTCTGCCCGGGGAAGCTATGGACTCTTCGCCTCTCGGATTGATGCCTCTCTTGCTACCGTGTGTGCAATCGCTGTGGCTGTGGTGGTGTATTTTGTGGTGGTTTTACTGGTGGGCGCTGTTACAAAAGAAGATGTCAAGCATCTTCCAATGGGCAACAAATTGACGAAATTTGTTCCTTTTCCGTGATTTTATCGCATTTTTTAGAAAAGTGCTTGCATTGAAGAGGCAAGTGTAGTAAACTCTTTAGGTGAGCACCGCCATCGGTGCATCTTCGCTTTTATACGCGGTTTGACCGAATTCACCGCGCGACAAAGGAAAATACTTTTGGAGGATAGACATATGAACAAGATGGAACTGATCGCTGCCGTGGCAGAGAAGACCGGCATGACCAAGAAGGATGCTGAGATTGCTGTTGCCGCTACTTTTGCTGCCATCACCGAGGGTATGAAGGCCGACGGTAAGGTACAGGTCGTGGGCTTTGGCTCTTTTGAGGTGAAGCAGCGCGCTGAGCGTACCGGCATCAATCCCCAGACCAAGAAGGCTGTGAAGATCGCTGCCTGCAAGGTCCCCTCTTTCAAGGCCGGTAAGGCTCTGAAGGATGCCGTGAAGTAAGAAATTCATAGAAATGGAAGATCCGCCGCCTTTTTGGCGGCGGACTTTTTCGCAAGGAGAGCATTCCATGAGACTGGATAAATATCTGAAAGTGAGCCGCCTTATCAAGCGGCGAACCGTGGCCAATGAGGCCTGTGACAACGAGCGCGTGACGGTGAACGGCTGTGTGGCCCGTGCCTCCTATGATGTGAAGGTGGGCGATGTGATCACCATTCGCTTCGGCCAGAAAGCACTGACAGTGGAAGTTCTGGATGTGAAGGAGAATGCCGGCAAGGACGATGCCGCCACCATGTACCGCCAGGTGCAGGAATAAGAAAAACGCAGGGTGTAGCCCTGCGTTTTATGCTTTTGTAGTACCACCTGCAATACGGATGGTCAGCGTGATCTCCCCGTCTTGGTCCTCACGCCCGATGGCGGCTTCAATGCCGCTGCGCCGCAGAAACTGTACCGAGCGCTCTACGCTGTTGAGAAAGAGGCGCACATCCTTGAGAATGTAGGTGGCGCGCCGTGCGGGCGGTGTGGTTTGCTGCTGCCGCAGCAGCTGCTCCACATATTCCTCTGCCCGCGCCACATTCATCTGCTGCCGCGCGATTTCCGACAGTGCTGCAAGACGAAGGGTCTCTCCTTCCAGCCGCAGCAGTACTCTTGCGTGCCGCTCGGTGAGATGATGGGTGAGGAGCTGCTGCCGCACCGAGTCCTCCAATCGCAGCAGACGCAGTTTGTTGGCGATGGCGGATTGGGATTTTCCCAGCTTCTGTGCCGTTTGCTCCTGGGAGAGACCGTAGCGGGTGATAAGCCGTGCGATGGCGGCGGCTTCCTCGAAGCAGTCCAGATCCCGCCGCTGGAGATTCTCGATGAGCGCCAGCAGTTCTGCATCCTGTTCATCTACCTGTGCAATGAGACAAGGGGCTTCTTTCAGTCCTGCCATTTGTGCGGCGCGCCACCTCCGCTCTCCTGCCACCAGTTCATAGCCTCCCTTAGTGGCGCGGACTGTGAGGGGCTGCAAAATGCCGAAGGCGGCAATGGAGGCGGCCAGCTCCTGCAATGGGCGCTCTTCAAATACCCGCCGCGGCTGACAGGGGTTGGGATGGATGCTGCTGAGGAGAATGTGATGTACGCGGCGGGAGAGAATGGTGCGTTCGTGACTTCGTTTCATAGCTGCCGCCTCCTTTTTCCCCAGTATACGGCAAAGGGCGCACAAAAAAGCGTGAGGGCTGTCGGGAAACAGAAAAAGATTGTCACCGCTGTATCTGTGTGCTATGCTAATGCCAAGAACACTTGCGGAGGTAACGAGAAGATGGCTGTCTATATCTATCCCTCCCCCATCGGGCCGCTGACGCTGGAGGAGGAAAACGGTGCGCTGACAGCACTGCGCTTTCAACCCGATTTGCCCCGTGATGCAGCAACCATGGCATTGCCATCTACCCCCCTGCTGCGGCAGGCGGCAGCGGAATTGACGGCATATTTCGCGGGAGAATTGCGCCAATTCACCGTCCCCCTTGCCCCCAAGGGCACGCCCTTTCAGCAGAAGGTGTGGGCGGCACTGCGGGAGATTCCCTACGGGGAAACACGCAGCTATAAGGAACTGGCGATTGCAGTGGGCAATGAAAAGGCCTGCCGCGCCGTGGGCATGGCTAATAACCGCAATCCTCTGCCGATCTTTATCCCCTGCCACCGCGTGGTGGGGTCAGACGGAAAACTGGTGGGCTATGCGGGAGGTTTGGATGTAAAAACTTACCTGCTGGGACTGGAAAAAGAATAAGAAAAAACCGCACCTGCAGCGCAGGTGCGGTTTCATTTTACATTGTCAAGGCTTAGCCGATGATCTCGCCGGCAGCTTCCTTAGCGGCGATGTCACGCAGAGCGTCCTTGTGGCTCAGGTTCCAGCGACCCTTCTCGTCGATCTCCATGAACTTGACCCACATCATGTCGCCCACCTTGCAGGCATCTTCTACCTTCTCGATGCGCTTCTCTGCCAGCTTGGAGATGTGGACGAGGCCGTCCTTACCGGGAGCGATCTCCACGAACACGCCGAAGGTCATCAGACGCACGACGCGGCCGTAGTACAGCTTGCCCACCTCGGGAACGAAGACGATATCGTCGATGAACTTCTTGGCCTTCTCGCAGCTCTCGGCGTCGGGGGAGGCGATGTGGATGGTACCGTCGTCATCGATGTCCACCTTGGCACCGGACTCGGCCACGATCTTCTGGATGACGCTGCCGCCCTTACCGATGACCTCGCGGATGCGATCGGGATCGATGTGCATGGTGATCATCTTGGGAGCGTAACGGCTGACCTCGGCGCGAGGCTCAGCGATGACGGGCAGCATGATCTGATCGAGGATCTGCACGCGGGCATCGTAGGTGATGTCCAGAGCGTTCTCGATGATCTCCATGGTCAGACCGTCGTTCTTCAGGTCCATCTGGATGGCGGTGATACCCTTCTTGGTACCGCCCACCTTGAAGTCCATCTCGCCGTGGAAGTCCTCAACACCCTGAATGTCGATGAAGGTGGTGAAGGAGCCGTCGTCATCCTGAATGAGACCGCAGGAGATACCGGCAACGGGAGCCTTGATAGGCACGCCGGCGTCCATCAGAGCCAGGGTAGAGCCGCAGATGGAGCCCTGAGAGGTAGAGCCGTTGGAGGAAACCACCTCGGAGACAACGCGGATAGCATAGGGGAACTCCTCCACGGAGGGCAGCACGGGCACCAGAGCGCGCTCAGCCAGTGCGCCGTGACCGATCTCGCGGCGGCCGGGGCTGCGGGCACCGCGGGCCTCACCCACAGAGTAGGAGGGGAAGTTGTAGTGGTGCATATAGCGCTTCTCGGTCTCTTCCCAGATGGTATCCAGCTTCTGGTTGGCAGAGAGGGTGTCGAGTGTGCAGACGGACAGGACCTGAGTCTGACCGCGGGTGAAAAGGCCGGAACCGTGGACGCGGGGCAGAACGCTGACCTCGGCATCGAGAGGACGGATTTCGTTCTTGGCGCGGCCGTCAACGCGGTGACCCTCCAGGAGCCATGCCTTGACGATCTTCTTCTGGAACTTGTAGGTGAACTCCTCCAGATACTGATCCATCTCGGGGTACTCCTCGAGATACTTCTCGTGCCACTTCTCGATCATGGCATTCCAACGGGTCTCGCGGACATTCTTGTCGTCGGTATCCATGGCGGCCTTGGCCTCGTCCATGAACTCCTCAACGATCTTGTCGAACAGCTCCTGATTGAACTGAGCGTGGGGATAGTCGAACTTGGGCTTGCCGATCTCGGCCACCATCTGATTGATGAGGTTGATCTGCTTCTGGTTCTCCTCGTGTGCCAGCTTGATGGCGTTGAACATGACCTCGTTGCTGACCTCGTTGGCGCCGGCCTCGATCATAACCACCTTCTTACCGGTGGAGACCACGGTCACATCCAGATCAGAAACCTTGTCCTGCTCGTTGTTGGGGTTGACGACCAGCTCACCGTCCACCAGACCGATCTTCAGAGCGCCCACAGGGCCGTTCCAGGGGATGTCGGAGATGGCCAGAGCGGCGGAGGTGCCGATCAGAGCAGCGATCTCGGGGGAGCAGTCACGGTCAACGGCCATGACGGTGCACATGACGGAGACATCGTTGCGGAAATCGCCGGGGAACAGGGGGCGGATGGGACGGTCGATGACACGGGAGGTCAGGATGCCCTTCTCGCCGGGACGACCCTCGCGGCGGTTGAAGCTGCCGGGGATGCGGCCCACAGCGTAGAGCTTCTCTTCGAAGTCAACGCTCAGAGGGAAGAAGTCGATGCCGTCGCGGGGGCGGGGAGCGGCGGTGACACAGCACAGAACCCGGGTGTCGCCGTAACCCACCATGACAGCGCCGTTGGCCAGCTCGGCCAGCTTGCCGGTCTCCAGAGTCAGGGGACGGCCGGCCAGATCCATAGTGTACTTGCGGTACTGGGTAAATTCGCGATGCTTGATAATGGTCGACATAGCAGTGTACTCCTTTTCTTGATTTGTGTTTAGATAGGATTGTTTCCTATGCCGCAGCCACCGTTAGCACTTGAAAATACCGCGAAACGGACCGGTTTCGACGCATTTTCAACTGCTAAAGGCGTAGAGGAGCGGCACGGGAAAAGGTGAAAGAAGGGTGATGCGCGCATCCGCATCACCCTGATTTCAAAAAACTTACTTACGCAGACCCAGCTTGGCGATGAGGGCACGATAACGCTCGATGTCCTTCTTGGCCAGGTAGTCCAGCAGACGACGGCGCTTACCGATCATCATCTGCATACCACGACGGCTGTGGAAGTCATGGGGATGAACCTTCAGATGAGCGGTCAGCTGGGCAATACGCTCGGTGAGAATAGCAACCTGAACCTCGGGGGAACCGGTGTCGGTCTCGTGAGTGCGGTTGTTCTCGATGATAGCGGTCTTCTGATCTTTCAGCATCATAGTTGTGTTTCCACCTTTCTTAATTTCTGCCGTGCCACTGCGTCAAAGGACAGGTGAATCGATCCGTGTAACGAAGTTAGCCGGCCATATTGGTGCACATTCGCGTGCCAAAATAGAATAGCACAAAAATGTGGCCTTGTAAAGTACTATTTTTCTCTTTTTTGAACTTTTTACACAGTAATGCCCAGTTTTGTGAACAGGGGGATGAGACCCTGACGGGGATGGGGATCGCCGTCGTCGGGGATCTGGGCCAGATCGTAGCCGGGATAGTCGTTGCCCTCGATGATGGCGGGACCGTGCTCGGTCATGCAGATGTCCCAACCCACATAGCGGAACTCGGGATACATCATGGCGGCCTTCAGTGCCAGCGCCTTGACCTCCTGGTGGAAGGGCATCTGATAACCCTTCAGCACCACACCGGTGGTGGGGTGTACATCGTGCTTGATCAGCTCCTCGTCATGACCCTGACTGCAGATGCAGCCGCTGTCCAGATCAAAGCGCATGGTGATGCCGCCGCGGCCCATATTGTCAAAGGCCACGCCGCCGGTACCGGCCTTGCAGGCGGCATAGATCACATGGGCCTCGTCATCCTTGACGAAGGTGGCCACGCGGATGCAGTTGACGGAGTCGGGGTGCAGTGCCGCGGCCTGAGGATGCTGGCGGATGACCTCCTCGGCGATGCCCAGACGCTTGGCGGGGTTCTTCACATAGACCCACATCTCGTGGAGGTCGGCGAAATCCTTCTTATACAGTTTCTCGATGCCGCTGCCGCAGTCCAGATCAACAGGCTTGACGATCACATCGTCGCGCTTTTCCATAAAGGAGACGAACTCCTCTTCCGTGCAGGTGAAGATGTTCAGCGCCTCGCGGCCCATCAGATGACGGAACTTCTCAAAAAAGGCGTTCTTATCATTAAAGATAGCGGCGTCGGTGCGGTTGTTGACCCGCTTGACGAAGGCGGCGGAACGCACGCGGGTGAGATAGGTGGCGCGCTCGGCATCGGAGAGGCACCAGAACTCAAACATCATATAGTCGGTGGGGCCGGCGCCGTATTTCTTGGCACAGCCCAGCATATCCACAAACAGCGCGGCGGTGGGCTTGCCGCAGATTTTGTGGGCTTCCTTGGCTTTTTCCCACACGCGGCCCAGAGGTACTTCCTTGGCAGCTTTCATGACAGTGGAGAGTTTCATAGTATATCAATTCCTTTCGAAAAATGTCCACCCCTTATTATAACAACATTTTCCCAAAAGAAAAGATAAAATTTTCCCAACTGTTTTACTTGACAAACTGTGTGGCACTGTGCTATAAGTGTATTAATACAACTAGTACACTTAACACACAGGAAGGAGGTTTTTGCCATGATCCATCTGGATTACCGGGACAGCCGCCCCATCTATCAGCAGGTGAAGGACACCCTGCGTCGCCATGTAGTGACGGGTGTACTGCTGCCGGGAGAGAAATTGCCCTCGGTGCGAGCCTTGGCCTCTCAGTTGTCCATCAATCCCAACACCATCCAGCGTGCCTACAGTGAGCTGGAAGCGGAGGGCTACATTTTCTCCGTTACAGGTAAGGGCAACTTTGTAGCTGAGGGCAACACCCAGAACCTGGCGCGGCGCGAGGAATTGCTGGCAAAAATGAGACCCATTATAGAGGAGCTGAAGGCTCTCGGCGTTACCGCTGAGGAAATGGCAGCACTTTGGGAAGGAGGAAACGACCATGCTGCAGGCAAATAAGGTAGTAAAGACATTCGATGGCTTCCGCGCACTGGACGAGGCCACGCTGACCGTCCCCAAGGGCTCGGTTTACGGACTGGTTGGCCCCAACGGAGCCGGTAAGTCCACCGTCATCCGCCACTTTACCGGCGTATACCGCCCCGACAGCGGCGAGCTGACGCTGGAGGGGAATCCCATTTATGAGCGCGACGACATCAAGCGGCGTCTGTGTGTCATCCCCGATGACTGGTACTATTTCCCCCAGTGGTCCATCCGCGAGATGGCGGGCCTGTACGAGGGAATGTATCCCAACTTCAGCCGCGAGCGCTACGAGAAGATGAAGCAGGTCTTCCCTCTCGATGAAAAGCAGATGATCCGCCGCATGTCCAAGGGTATGCAGAAGCAGGCGGCTTTCTGGCTGACCATGTGCTGTATGCCGGAATACCTGATCCTCGACGAGCCGGTGGACGGCCTCGACCCCGTTATGCGCCGTCAGGTCTGGTCCTTGCTGCTGGGCGATGTAGCCGAGCGCGGCACCACCGTATTGGTGTCCAGCCATAACCTCCGGGAGCTGGAGGATGTGTGCGACCATGTGGGCATTATGAATAAGGGCAAGGTGCTGTTGGAGCGGAGCCTGTCCGATCTGCAGGACAATACCGTGAAATTGCAGGTGGCCTTTGCCGACGGTGACGGGAAGATGCCCGCCGAGCTGGACATCGTCCACCACGAGCATATCGGCCGCGTTCACACCTATATCGTCCGCGGCAACCGCGAGGAGATGATCGCCCGCGTGGCCGCGCTGAATCCCATCCTGTTGGAGGCCATTCCTCTGACGCTGGAGGAGATCTTTATCTATGAGCTGGGAGGTGAAGACTATGCTGTCAAAGACATCGTCCTGTGAGCGCACGTTGCGCCGCGCCGACTGGCGCCGATTCTGGCCGCTGCTGTTCCTCTACGGTGCTGTGTGGATGATGCTCCTGCCCTTGGGACTGTGGAACCGCCGCTGGTCTGTCCATAACGCCGACAGTGCGATGGAGATCCTGAATCGGCTGGAAAACACCATCTACGATTTCGTCACCGCCGCGGTGCCTATCGCCGCCGTCTTCGCCGTGCTGCTGGCCATGACCCTGTACGGCTATTTGATGAACAGCCGCAGCGTGGGACTCATGCACGCGCTGCCCATCAACCGCACGAAACAGTTTATCAACCACTTCCGTGTGGGCGTGATGATCTTCACCGTCGTCCATGCGGCCACCTTTATCGTCTCTGTGCTGGTGCAGGCCGGTTACGGCGTGGTGTCCTGGGAGGGTATGCTCACCTGGCTGGCGGTAGCGGAGCTGAACTGTCTGTTCTTCTTCGCTCTGGCTACCCTCTGCGCCATGGTCACCGGCTGGGTCATCGCCATCCCCGTCATCTATGTGGGTGTCAACGCCATGTTCGTGGTGTTCTACTCCCTGCTGCAGATGATGTTTGACCAGTTCTACTGGGGCTACTCCAACTCCGGCTATCCCGAGCTGATCAGCTGGCTCACCCCTTTTGAGCGGCTGGTCAACACCGCCAGCGATACCTATGTCTACCGCGAGGGCGTGGAGTACGCCGAGCATCACCTCTCCCCCGAGGGCTGGACGGCGCTGATTGTCTACACGGTGGTGGCGGTAGTCTTTACCGTGGTGGCGTGGATCTTCTATAAGGCCCGCCGCAGCGAGAGCGCAGGCGATGCCATCGTCTTCGACTGGCTGCGCCCAATTGTCCTCTATGTTATCTCTGTGGTGGGCGGCATGGGCTTTGGCTTCCTGCTGTACTACCTCATCGACCTCGATGGCAGCGAATCCATCTTGGCACTGCTGATCTGCCAGATCATCAGCGGCATCGTGGTGTATTTCGCCGTGCAGATGCTGTTGAATAAGTCCTTTAAGGTATTTAACCGCCGCGGCTGGCTGGGCGCTGTCTTGCTGGCGGTGATGCTGATCGTCATCGGCACAGTGGTGAAGTTTGACCTTCTGGGCTATGAGCGCTATGTCCCCGCTGAGGACAAGGTGCACGCCGTGGAGTTCACCGGCAGCATGATGAAGGACTACACCTATAATGACGAGGCTTCCCGTGTCGAGAAGATCACCGCCATGCACCGCGCTATTCTGGCACAGGGACAGGATGAACTGTTGGAAGACCCCTCTGCCGAGGGCGTCTGGCACAACTTCTCCTTCACCTATCACATGGACAACGGAACCCGCATCCATCGCAATTACGCACTGACGGTGCAGCCGGGCAGCGAGCTCCACGAGCTGATGAATGAGTTTCTCAATGCCCGCGGCGTCTATGCCGAGAGCTTCTTCCGCGGCTATGACTATGATCTCACCGACCACATCACCGGCGGCTACTATCACAACTGGCGTGACGAGGCTTACGGCAACGAGGTGATCATCGATGCCGAGACGGGTGATGTGACGGCGGTTGCCACAGCACCCGTGCGGGAGCAGCAGCTGACCAAGGTGCAGGCGCAGGCGCTCCACCGCGCCATCGGCCAGCACATTGAACGAAAGGATAAAGAGTTCATCGATGCCCTGTATTACTGGGACTACGATGAGACAAAGCACACCACCTTCAATCTGGAGTTCCGCGGCGAGCCGGAGCAGTACGAGTCTGCCTACTATGCAAGCGATATGCCCGTGGATACAGGTTATGCCGACCAGTGGCATATCAGTTCCATCCCCGCCGACTGCACCGAGGTGATGGATCTCATCATCGAGTTCGGTCTCGCCAATAGCTATGATGACCTCCTCTATTCCGAAGTGGAGATGAAGTACTAAGGAGGCGGCGATGAAACGCATTCTTTGCATTGTTTTTGCGCTGGTGCTGACGCTGTCTCTCACCGCCTGCGGCGGCGATATCGATGAGGTGGGGATTTTGGAAGTGGAGTCCGAGATCTATACCGCCGCTGAGATCGGCGACGGCATCGATGAAGTGCTGGATTACTTCAAAAAGAGCTTCGATGGCTGCACACTCCGTGAGCTGCAATACATCGGCGACGAGAAGAATCGCGACTACCGCGACTTTGCCCTGCGCAACGGCTATGACGATGTGCTGGTGCTCACCTCCACCTTCGATGTGGACGAAAGCGGCGGAGACGGCTCGCTGAACCCCAACGACACCTACAAGAATTGGAAATGGATCCTGGTTCGCGGTTCCGACGGCCAGTGGAAGCATCTTGACCACGGATATTAAAAAAGAGAAACAGCCATCCTTCGGGATGGCTGTTTGCTTATATCGTATGTCTGTATTTCCGCAGCTGTACTTCAAATTCCTCCGGCAAGGGGCAGGAGAGGACAATTTCCTCCCCCGTGCGGGGGTGGGTAAAGCGCAGACCTACCGCGTGGAGGCACTGTCCCGTCAGGCCGGGAACGGGCTTTTTTCCACCGTAGACGGTGTCACCCAAGAGGGGGTGGCCGATGTGAGACAGATGCACGCGGATCTGGTGAGTGCGCCCTGTTTCCAAGTGGCACCTAAGGTGGGTCACGCCGTTGTAGCGGGCGATAACCTCCCAGTGGGTCACAGCGTGGCGGCTGTTGTGGGCGGTGACGCACATCTTCTTGCGGTCGGTGTGGTGCCGTCCGATGGGGGCGTCAATGGTGCCGCTGTCCTCGCGGAAGTTGCCAAGGGCGAGGCACTCATAGGTGCGGGCGAGGCTGTGGTCGGACAACTGCTGGGAAAGACCCAGATGGGCGGCGTCGTTTTTTGCGGCAATAATGAGGCCGCTGGTGTCGCGGTCAATGCGGTGGACGATGCCGGGGCGCTTCTCACCGCCTACGCCGCTCAAACTGTCGCCGCAGTGGTGGAGGAGTGCGTTCACCAGTGTGCCATCGGGGTGACCGGGTGCCGGATGCACCACCAGACCCACGGGCTTGTTGATGACGATGACATCGTCATCTTCATAGACCACATCGAGGGGAATGTCCTGCGCCACCACTTCCGTCTCCTCGGCCTCGGGGAGTGTCACCTCCACCACCTCGCCGCCCGCAAGACGGCTGCTTTTGGTGGCGGCTTTTCCGTTTACGGTGACGCAGCCGCTCTCCAGCAAGCGCGCCGCGGCGCTGCGGCTCACGCCCTCGCAGTTGGCGGCTACGAAAGCGTCCAGCCGTGCGCCCTTATCTTCAGTTGTCGCCGTCAGTTGAAGCGTCATCGTTTTTCTTCCTTGCGTCAAATTTCTCGTACAGCCACAGATAGTACACCGCGCCCAAAATAGCGCCCACCACCACAAAGCAGTCGGCCACATTGAACACGGGGTAGCTGAAGATGGTCAGATCAAACATATCCACCACAAAGCCCAGACGAATGCGGTCAATGATGTTGCCGATGCCGCCACCTAAGATCAGCAGACAGGCGATCACGCCCAGGGGGTGGCGGACGATGCGGCGGAGCAGCAGATAGGCCAGCACAATCATCATCACCGCCGTCACGGCGATGAGCAGCACCGTCTTACCCGACATGCTGGACCATGCCGCGCCGTAGTTGTGTACCCTTGTTAACTGCATAAAGCCGGGGAGAAATGCAGTGCTCTCGCCCAGCTCCAGATGGGTCACCGTCCACGCCTTCAGTGCCTGATCGCCGATGACCATGGCGGCCAGTGCGGCGATATAGATCAGAAATCGCATAGCCTTCTTACCTCGTTTGCTTGTTTTTTCCTATCATACCCTACCCGTCGCCGTTTTGCAATGATTCCCCTTGCTTTTTTGGTAATCTTGTGTATAATGAACAGAGTTAAAAAGCATATGGGCCTATAGCTCAGCTGGGAGAGCGTACGGTTCGCATCCGTAAGGTCGTCGGTTCGATCCCGATTAGCTCCACCAAAAGAAACGCACCGCCTGTGCGGTGCTTTTCTTTTGATGGAACAGGCCACAAGCGGGATCGAAAGGCGGCTCTTAGCAAGTGTCCGGTGGACACTTGCAACCGCCGTGGCTTTTTCCGCAGAAAAAGCGATCCCGATTAGGTCCACCAAAACAAAAGCACCGCGCAGGCGGTGCTTTTGTTTTGGTGGAGAATTCCTTATAACACAAATGATTGACCGCGATGGCTGCAGGTGCTATACTGATGCCATTGAAAACAACAAGGAGGACACCTGTATGACCACCCTCGATGCCATCTTCTCCCGCAAGTCTGTCCGCAGCTTCTGCGGCCCCCTCACCGACGCGGAACTCAACACCGTGCTGCAGGCCGCCTATGCCGCCCCTGTGGGTCGTGCCCTGTATGAAAATGTGCACCTTACCGTCATCACCAACCGTGAGCTGATCGGCAAGCTGAATGAGGCTGCCATCGCTTTCTTCGGCAACCCCAATATGGATCCCCTCCATGATGCTCCCGTGTTCGTTCTCGTCAGCGCCAAGCTGGGAAGCCCCGCTGACAATGTGGGCTACTCCAACTGTGCCACTATCGTGGAGAACATGGCCCTCGCCGCCGTGGAGTTGGGTCTGGGTGCCTGCCATATCTGGGGCGCCGTGGCTGCGCTGAACCAGAATCCCCAGCTGGTGGCCGAACTGAACCTGCCCGAGGGCTTCACCCCTTGCTGCGGCATCATCATGGGTAAGACCGAGGAGGAGTATACCCCCTGTGAGATCCTCACCGAGCGTATCGCCACCGCCTATATCCGCTGAGTTAATCAAAGAAAAACGCACACCCGAGGGTGTGCGTTTTTTTATTCCGATTTCAAATATACCTCGCAGCGACTGCGCAGGTCGAAGGCGTTAAAATACCGCTCCTCCATGGGAATCCACCGCTCATTGAAGGCGGAAAGACCGCCTGCGCCGTTACGCGCAAGGATGCGCTGGCGCTGCAAGTCCTCGTCAATGTCGAGGAAAATGTGGAGGGTATAGTAATCCCATAGTTCCGGATGACAGGAGTAGGAACCCTCCACGATGGTCAGGTTTGTGGGGATCAGGGAGATTGCCTTTTGCAGCGACATGGTGTGACAGTCGAAAGGGCGGTAGGCAAAGGGCAGACCCTTTCTCAGCATCAAGAGGACATCGGTTAAAAACCGCTCGTGGTCAATGTTGCCGCCCGGCTGTGCCAAACGCTCCGCGGTGCGCTGCTGGGGTCGCAGGAAGAACTCGTCCATGTGGATGGTGTTGCAGAGAAAATGTTCTTCCAACCCCCGTGCCAGCGTGGTCTTGCCTGCGGCGCAGCGGCCGTCAATGGCTACGATGGCGTGGTCGTGATCTGCCAAGACCTTCTCGATGGCCGCGATGGCATCGGAAAGCAGCGTGTTTGTATTCAACGGCATACACCTCCTGTACAGGAAAACGCTATGGAGAGCGTACCGCAAAAAAGAGCCTTCGTCAAGAAGAAAAATCCCGCCCGAAGGCGGGATTTTTTAACGGTAACAGCTTACTTGCAAACGGTGACGCCTGCGGCGGTCAGCTTGCTGAGTGCAGCCTCGTCGGCAACCACCACCACATCCTTGTGCAGCTGCAGGATGGAAGCGGGGCACTGGGGGGTGATGGGACCGCAGAAGGCGGCATAGAGGGCATCGGCCTTGTCGGCGCCGCTGGCGATCAGCAGCACGCGGCGGGCGGCCATAATGCAGCCTACACCCATGGTCAGAGCCTGACGGGGCACCTCGTCGGCGGAGGCGAAGAAGCGGGCGTTGGCATCGATGGTGCTCTCGGTCAGATCCACCACATGGGTCTCCTTGGTGAAGTGATCGTCGGGCTCGTTGAAGCCGATGTGGCCGTTACGGCCCAGACCCAACAGCTGCAGGTCGGCCCAGCCCAGAGACTCCACCAGTGCATCATAGCGGACACACTCGGCCTCGGCGTCGGCAGCCAGACCGTCGGGTACATTGGTGTTGGCCACATCAATGTCCACATGGTTGAACAGGTTATCCTGCATGAAATAGCGGTAGCTCTGATCGTGGGTGGGAGCCAGACCCTTGTACTCGTCCAGGTTCACGGACTTGACATTCTTGAAGCTGATGTCGCCCTCAGCCACCATCTCGGCCAGACGCTTATAAGCGCCCACAGGGGTAGAGCCGGTAGCCAGACCCAGCACGCAGCTGGGGTTGCGGATGACCTCGGCGGCAATGATGTGTGCGGCGCGGCGGCTCATGGAAGCGTAGTCGGCGGTCTGATAAATCTTCACCATAGGATATTTCCTCCTCATATACAAAAAATAAAAGGGAATTTTCATCAACTATTCTATTATACAATCCTTTTTTCAAGAACGCAAGACCCGCACCCATCAGGGCGCGGGTCAAAACAGAAAATTATTGCATGGAAAGCTCTGCCTTACGCTTCCATTTGCCGCGGCGGAAGAAGATTGTGGAGAACAGAGCGCCCAGCGTCCAACAGATCAGCAGCGAGGTCCACAGTGCCTCGGGGCGACCGGTAGGATATGCGGCAGAGCGGGTGAGGTAGGCCAGCGTATAGGCCAGCGGCACGCGGATAATGATGGTGGACACCAGCGAGATCCACATGGGCGTCATGGTATCACCTGCACCGCGCATAACGCCGCCCAGTACCTGCGTGATGGCCATGCAGATATAGCCGGCTGCCAGAATGCGCATCAAGCGGGTCGCCAGTGCGATCAGCTCCGGCGTGTCGGTAAACAGGTCGAAGAGGAACGGGCCGCACAGCAAGATGATAATGGTAACGATCACGGAAAAGGCCACACCCATGAGAAGGCCCTGTTTCGTGCCTGCCTGCACGCGGTCGAGGCGTCGCGCACCTACATTCTGGCCGGCATACACTGTCATAGCCTGACCGAATGTCAGGTTAGGCAGCATGGCGAAGCCGTCCACGCGCATGATGACCACGGCGGCGGCAATGACAAGCTCGCCCATGCTGTTGGTGAGAGCCTGCACCGTCAGCATTGCCACGGAGATGATGGCCTGCGTAAGACCGGAAGGCAGGCCCAGCTGCACAATGCGCAGCGCGATGTCCTTGCGCAGCGCCAGCAGCGACCACTTCAGATCGAACACATTCTGCATCCGCATCAGCTTGATGAGGCAAAGGATTGCGGAGATGCCTTGTGCAATGACGGTAGCCAACGACACGCCCTCCACGCCCATGCCGATGCCTGCCACGAACCAGATGTCCAGCACGATGTTAAGACCGGCCGACACCAGCAGGAACAGCAGTGCCGAGAAGGAGTCGCCCAGACCGCGCAGGATGCCGGAGAGAATATTATAGAAAGTAAAGCCGATAGCGCCGAGGAAATAGAGCGTCAGATAGTCGGCGCACCACTCGTAGATACTCACCGGGGTGTCCAGCAGCGTCAGCAGGGGGCGGGTGATCAGCATGCCGATCACCATCGTGGCGACGGTGGCAATAAAGCCCAGCGTGATACAGTTACCCACGGAGCGGGAGAGTTTATCCCGCGCACCTGCGCCATAATATTGAGAGACCACGATGCCCGCGCCGGTGGAAACGCCCACGAACAGCGCCAGCAGCAAATTGAGGATGGGAGCGGCGCTGCCAACGGCGGACAGAGCCAGGTCACCGATATATTTACCCACCACGATGGAGTCTACGGTGTTATACAGCTGCTGGGCAAAGTTGCCGATCAGCATGGGGATGGAGAACTCCAAAAGGCGTTTCCACGGTGAGCCCTCGGTCATGTTGCGGGCAGAGAACAGTGCACGGATTTTCAAAAGAATCAACCTCTTTTCACAAAAAGGGAATGTAATGGTTTCCAAATAAATAGTATAGCACGACGCTATTTACAGTGCAAGGAAAAACGCAAATTCTTCCGTTTTTGGGGCAAAAAACCACCCTACCGTGGATGGTAGGGTGGTTTTTATGTGGATTTTTACTTGTTGTACAGCTCCACCAGCTTCAGCAGGTGGTCGTAACGCTCCTTGGCCTCGGCCTCGTTGCGCTCGAACAGCTCACCGGCGCGCTCGGGGAACTCGCGGGTCAGGCGGCTGTAGCGGGCCTCGTTCATCAGGAACTCCTGATAGCCGCCAACGGGGGCCTTGGAGTCCAGAGTGAACTTCTGCTCGGCAGTGGGATTATAACGGAACAGGTTCCAGTAACCGCACTCCACAGCCTTCTTCATCTCCTTCTGGCAGTTCATCATGCCGCCCTTGATGGAGTGCATCTCGCAGGGGCTGTAGCCGATGATCAGAGAGGGACCGGGATAGGCCTCGGCCTCGGTGATGGCCTTGATGGTCTGAGCGGGGTTAGCGCCCATAGCCACCTGAGCCACATAGACATAACCGTACTGCATGGCGATCTCAGCCAGGCTCTTCTTCTTCACTTCCTTACCGGCGGCGGCAAACTGTGCCACCTGACCGATGTTGGAAGCCTTGGAGGCCTGACCGCCGGTGTTGGAGTACACCTCGGTATCGAAGACGAACACATTCACATCCTGCTTGGAAGCCAGAACATGATCCAGGCCGCCGTAACCGATATCGTAGGCCCAACCGTCACCGCCGAAGATCCACATGGACTTCTTGGACAGGTACTCCTTCTTGGAGAGGATCTCCAGAGCAGCAGCGCAGGCGGGGCAATCGCAGTAAGCCTTACCGGCAGCCTTCAGCTCGGCGGCGTGCTCGGCAAACTGAGGAATTGCAGCCAGCTCGTCCACGGTAGCCACACCCTGCTCCAAAGCAGCCACATAAGCCTTGGCGGCCTCGGCGTTGGCGTTACCGTCAGCCATGGTATCCAGCCACTTCTGAGCTGCTTCCTTCAGTGCGGGCTGTGCCCACTCGATTGCCAGCAGCTCATTGGTCTTGGCGACCAGATCCTGACGGATCTTGTCCTGACCGACATACATACCCAGACCGTGCTCGGCGTTATCCTCGAACAGGCTGTTGCACCATGCAGGACCGTGACCCTCGGCGTTGGTGCAGTAGGGAGAGGTAGCAGCGGGGCCGCCCCAGATGGAGGAACAACCCGTAGCGTTGGAGACATACATACGCTCACCGAACAGCTGGGTGACGAGACGGGCATAGCTGGTCTCGGCGCAGCCGGCGCAGGAGCCGGAGAACTCCAGCAGGGGCTTGCGGAACTGGCTGCCCTTGACGGTGTTGTCCTGCATATCCTTCTTCTCGGCGACATTGGCCTCGCAGTAGTTGAAGACCTTCTGCTGGGGCAGCTCGTCGGCCTGTGCCACCATGGTCAGAGCATCAACGGGGCAGGCACCCACGCAAACGCCGCAGCCCATGCAGTCCAGAGGAGACACGGCCATGGTGAACTTATAAACGCCCTTACCCTTACCGGCCTTCACATCCACGATCTTGGCCTCGGCGGGAGCGGCAGCAGCCTCAGCCTCGGTCAGAGCATAGGGACGGATGGTAGCGTGGGGGCAGACATAGGAGCACTGGTTGCACTGGATGCACTTGGTGGAGTCCCAAGTGGGGACGGACACGGCCACGCCGCGCTTCTCGTAAGCGGAGGCGCCCAGCTCGAACTGACCGTCGGCGTGATCCATAAACACGGAAACGGGCAGGCTGTCGCCGTCCATCTTGCCCACGGGATCGAGGATGGTGGAGACCATCTTGACCAGATCTGCGCGACCCTCGCGAGCCTCGGCAGCCTTGGTGTCAACAGCGTTGGCCCACTCGGCGGGAACATCGATCTTCTTGAAGGCAGAAGCGCCCAGATCGATGGCCTTGTAGTTCATATCCACGATGTCCTGACCCTTCTTGAGGTAGGACTTCTTGGCAGCTTCCTTCATATAGCCGATGGCCTCTTCCTGAGGCATGACCTTGGCCAGAGTGAAGAATGCAGACTGCAGGATGGTGTTGTTGCGCTTGCCCATACCGATTTCGATGGCCAGATCAATGGCGTTGATGGTATAGAGCTGGATGTTGTTCTTGGCGATATACTGCTTGGAAGCGGCATCCATCTGGGCGTTCAGCTCATCGAAGTCCCACTGGCAGTTGATCATATACACGCCGCCGGGCTTGACATCCTGCACCATCTTGAAGCCCTTGGTCACATAGCTGGGATTGTGGCAGGCCACGAAGTCAGCCTTGTTGACATAGTAGGGAGAACGGATGGGGGAATCACCGAAGCGCAGGTGGCTGATGGTCACGCCGCCGGTCTTCTTGGAGTCATACTGGAAGTATGCCTGAATGAACTTGTCGGTATGGTCGCCGATGATCTTGATGGAGTTCTTGTTGGCGCCCACGGTACCGTCGCCGCCCAGACCCCAGAACTTGCACTCGATGGTGCCGGGAGCTGCGGTGTTGGGGCAGTTGGCATCCTCGGGCAGGGACAGGTTGGTGACATCGTCCACGATACCGATGGTGAACTGACGCTTCATCTCGGCCTTCTTCAGCTCGTTATAGACGGCGAAGACGGAGGCAGGAGGCGTATCCTTGCTGCCCAGACCGTAACGGCCGCCGATAACGGCGACATCGGTCTTGCCGGCGTTGGCCAGAGCGGTGACAACATCCTGATACAGAGGCTCGCCCTGGGAGCCGGGCTCCTTGGTACGATCCAGAACAGCGATCTTCTTGGCGGTGGCGGGGATGGCCTCCAGCAGCTTCTCAGGAGCGAAGGGGCGATACAGGCGGACCTTCACCAGACCGACCTTCTCGCCGTGAGCGTTCAGGTAGTCGATGACTTCCTCGGCCACATCGCAGATGG
>JAZTZR010000041.1:0-3968 GCA_045637545.1 Vescimonas sp.
CCCCATTTTTTTGGCAGGGGGGGAAAAAATTTGGGGTCGTTTGGTTGTTGCAAAGAAGGCGTTGTCTTGGTATACTGAGCAAAAGGTGGAGGAGAGGGGCGAGAGAATGAATACGATGCAGATCAAGTGCTTTCTGGCACTGGCCAGTACACTGAACTTTACCAAGGCGGCATCCCAGCTGTATATATCCCAGCCTGCCCTCAGCCGCCAGATTGCTACACTGGAACGCGAGATCAACACGCAGCTGTTTTTTCGCGACCAGAAGAAAGTACGCCTCACTCCTGCCGGCACATTGCTGGCCCGCGATCTGGAGGATATTCAGACCTCTATCGACGGCTTGATCTCCCGCGTTCAGACAGTGGGCATGGGCTATCTCGGTACGCTGACCATCGGTACGCTGGAGGGCCAGTGGCTGGGTGATACCTTCACGGAACTCTGTCGCCGCTTTATGACCCGCTACCCCAATATCGAGCTGAACATCTGTCAGGGTTCTTTCGCCGAATTGCGCCATCAGCTCACCTCGGGTCAGATTGACATTGCCTTGACCATCGAGTTCGACATCGCCAACCAGGATGGTGTGCTGACCCGCCGCCTCGACGAGGATCGGGCCGTCTTTGCCATCTCCCGCAAGCTGCCTCTGGCACAGAAAGAGACCATCACCTTTGCCGATATTATGGATGAGACATTGCTGGTCATTTCCCCCGAGGACAGCCGCATGGGCTATGATCTCCTCGAGCAGGATATGCGCCGCGAGGGACTGCGCACCAATAATGTGCGCCGCGCCCCCAACCGCTCTACGCTGATGCTGTGGGTGGAGGCCGGTATGGGTGTGGGCATTATGAACTACACATCCTCTATGGCCAAGAACCCCACCATTCGCGTCATTGATGAGGTGCCGCTGGGAGATGCCTCCTCCTGTATTGCGTGGCGTAAGGAAAACCTTAACCCTGCCATTGAACTGTTTGACAGAATGCTGCAGGAAATGAAGCATAGCGACATAGAGTGATAACATATTGTTATCGAAACCAATCGAAATTGCAATTTCACAAATAGTGTACATTCCTTTATGATAGAGGTATCTATTTATAAGGAGGGCATTTTATGACCAGCCAGCAAAAGTTTGATTATGCCATGAGCATGAAGCCTTACGCCAAGCGTGAGGACATCCCTGTTTTCCCCCACACCTGCACTTTCGCCGCTGTGGCTGCCGGCGTGACGCAGGCCGACATCTTCAAGGGAAACGACGCCTGGATGGATGCTTACAAGAAGTGCTGTGAAGTGACGGGCTATCCCGATGTGGCATTCCCTCTCGGCCCCAAGACCGTTACCTACATTGAGCAGATGAAGGTGCGCATTCCCGGCAAGGATCTGGGCGAGAATGAGCTGTTCCAGTTCATCGAGGAGTCCATCATGCAGGAGTCCGATTACGATCTCATTATCGAGAAGGGCTTCGGCGCATGGCAGACCCCCTTCGTGGCTTCTATTCAGAATCCCCCCTTCAAGCCCCCCTTCCTGAAGTTCAAGGTGCTCAAGGGCTTCATCGGCTGCGGTATGGAAGTGAAGAAGAACAAGAAGTTCTGGGATTCCAAGAATATTCCCCTCATGTTCCACTCCGGCACCGCCCCCGCATTTGATACCTTCTCCATGTCCCGCGGTATGGGCGAGTTCTGCTGCGATCTGTACGACTGCCCCGAGAAGGTGAAGGCTGCCTGCGAGAAGGCTACCCCCGAGATCATCAAGACCGGCATCACCGGCGTCAAGAGTGCCGGCGGTAACCGCATTGCCATCTTCGCCATGCGTTCCTCCGCTACCTTCATCTCCCCCGCCATGTTCGAGGAGTTTGCCTGGCCCTACCTCAAGCAGATGATCCTGGGCTTCTATGAGGCCGGCATCACCTCTGTTGTCCACTGCGACGGCAACTGGCTGCCCATGCTGCCCTATTTCAAGGAACTGCCCAAGGGCTGCTGCATCATCGAGCTGGACGGCGCTACCGATATGGCCGCTGCCTACGAGATCCTCAAGGGCTATCAGGTCATCCGCGGCGATGTGCCTCCCACGCTGATGGCATTCGGTACTCCCGAGGAAGTCACCGCCTATTGCAACAAGCTCATCGATATGGGCATGGAGGGCGGCTTCATTCTCGGCACCGGCTGCGAGGTTCCCCTCAACTGCAAGGTGGAGAACCTGAAGGCTTTGATCAACTCCGTTCGCTGAATGAATTCGTAGGAAAGTTGAAAAACTTCATATACACAACACAAACAACAAGAAAGGAAACAAGAAAATGAGCGTTTTGGTTGAGATTTCCGAGTCCCTGCAGAAGGGCAAGAAGAAGCTGGTCGTGCAGTATGTCCAGCAGGCACTGGAAGAGGGCTTTGCTCCTCAGCAGATCCTGAACGAGGGTCTCCTGCCCGGTATGGATGTGGTGGGCCAGAAGTTCAAGAACAATGAAGTGTTCGTTCCCGAGGTGCTGGTGGCAGCCCGCGCTATGAACGCCGGTGCCGAGATCCTCAAGCCCCTGCTGGCCGAGGCCGGTGTTGGTACCCCCGGCAAGATGGTGCTGGGCACCGTCAAGGGCGACCTGCACGATATCGGTAAGAACCTGGTGAAGATGATGGTCGAGGGCAAGGGCATCGAGGTCATCGACCTGGGCGTGGATGTCTCCGCCGAGACTTTCGTCGAGGCCGCCAAGGAGCACAATGCTGACATCATCGGCTGCTCCGCTCTGCTGACCACCACCATGCCCGTCATGGCCGAGGTCGTCAAGGCCGTTGAGGCTGCCGGCCTGAAGGATAAGGTCAAGGTCATGATCGGCGGCGCTCCCGTTACCGAGGAGTTCTGCAAGTCCGTCGGCGCTGACTACTACACCTCCGACGCCGCCTCCGCTGCCACCGTGGCCGCTGAGATCCTGAAGTAAGTAACAAGGAGAACGACCCGTAATGAAGCGCAATATGAAACAGTGGGTGGCTGACACCATTGCCGCCCCCACCAAGCAGGCCGTTCCCGTTTTGTCTTTCCCTGCCGTGCAGCTGATGGACATCACCGTCCGTGACCTGATCTCCAGCAGCGAGTATCAGGCCAAGGGCATGAAGATGGTGGCCGATAAGGTTGCCTCCGGTGCCTCCGTCAGCCTGATGGATCTGTCCGTGGAGGCCGAGTGCTTCGGTTCCGAGATCCGCGTCAGCGATGACGAGGTACCCACCGTTGTGGGCGCCATCGTCACCGACGAGGACGAGGCCGACGCTCTGGCAGTGCCCGCAGTGGGCGTGTGCCGTACCGGTATCTATATCGATGCCATCGCCAAGGCCAGCGAGATGATCACCGACCGTCCCGTGTTCGCCGGCGTTATCGGCCCCTTCTCTCTGGCCGGCCGTCTCATGGATGTGGGCGAGGCCATGGCTTACTGCTACGAGGAGCCCGACATGGTGCACACCGTGCTGGAAAAGACCACCGCCTTCCTCATCGAGTACTGCAACGCCTACAAGGCCGCCGGTGCCAACGGTGTGGTGATGGCCGAGCCTCTGGCCGGTATGCTCTCCCCCAATCTGGCAGAGGAATTCTCTCACCCCTATGTCAAGCAGATCGTGGATGCCGTGCAGACCGACGAGTTTGCCCTGATCTACCACAACTGCGGCGACAATGTGGCACTGATGACCGATGGCATCTATGGCATCGGCGCTATGGGCTACCACTTCGGCAACGCCTGCCGTCTGGCCGATATGATCCCCTCCGCACCCGCCGATGTGCTGGTGATGGGCAATGTGGATCCCGCCGGTCAGATCAATCAGGGCACTCCCGAGTCTGTCCGTGAGGCCACCCTGCAGGTGATGAAGGAGTGCTGCCATGCACCCAACTTCGTCATCTCCACCGGCTGCGACATTCCTCCTATGTCCCCCTGGGCCAACATCGAGGCTTTCTTCGCTGCCGCCGAGGAGTTCTATCGCTAATAAGAGCAAAAAACCGCCCGTAAG
>JAZTZR010000042.1:0-56730 GCA_045637545.1 Vescimonas sp.
GTTTCTGCTGGCAGCGCCTCTCGGCGACAGCTTGATTAGATTACCACACCATCCTCCCTTTGTCAACACCTTTTTTCACCTTTTTTCGCGTCATTAGCAATGCGAAAGGCAGGCGCAAATGCCTGCCTTTTTCTTATGATAGAGATCTCTCAGACGATGTCGTAGAGCTGGCGCAAATCGGTGATCTCATAGTCGATGCGCAGATCGGCGGGACGGGCCACGCCCTTGGGGTTGAACCAACAGCAAGGGAGGCCATAGTTGTTGGCACCCTTCATATCGCTGGACAGAGAATCGCCGATGACGATGCAGTTGTCGCGGGTGATACCGTCGATGTGGGCAAAGACATAGTCGAAGTACTCGGTGTGGGGCTTGGCCCAGCCGGCCTCCTCGCTGATGAAGGCATCGGTGATATAGGGGGTAATACTGCTGCGGCGCAGACGCTCACGCTGGACGGAGGCCACAGCGTTGGTAACCAGAAACAGCTTATGGCTCTTGCTCAGCTCGCGGCACACATCCTCGGCGTAGGGCAGCAGCACATGGCTGACGCCCAGCGTGGCCAGATGGACGCGGTTGCACGCCTCGGGGTCGCGCTCAATGCCCAGCTCGGCAAGGAAATCACGGAAGCGCTGGACTACCAGAAAATCCTTGGTGACCTCGCCACGGTCGAAGGCTTTCCACAGTGCGCCGTTGCAGCGCTCGTAGATGCGGTAATTCTCCTCGGTATCGGGCACATCGTTTTCCCGGCACATGGTGGAGAAGGCGGTGCGGTTGGCCTTATCGAAATCAAACAGCGTATTGTCCGCGTCGAAGAGTAAGTACGGATAGTTCATAGGCGTCTCCTATATTATATAGTATGGCCTCAGGCCATCATCCACACGAAGATGGCGTTGCGCTTGGGTTCGTGGAACATCTCCTCCAGTTCCTGCTTGTGGTAGAGGAAGCCGGGGTCATCGAAGTACTTGGCGCCGTGAGGGCAGAGCTTGACACAGGCGCAGCACTTGATGCACACGCCGCTGACTTGACTGACATCGCCGAAATCGATGCTGCCCATAGGGCACTTGGCGGCGCAGAGGCCACAGCCGTCGCAGAGGGACAAGTCCGTTTTGGGCTTGACCTTGAGAATATTGATGGGCTCGCCGTGACGGTCGCGGGGCTTATAGTAGGGACGGATGGGGTCGCAGCCGCCGGGAACGGTCTCGCAGCGGTCGCCAGAAAGCAGCTTCTCGGCGATGAGGGAGGCGAAGATGTCCATCTCCTTGTCATCGGCGGCGTTGGGACGGCCTGCGCCCAGCGTGCGGGAGAAGGCGTGCTCGCCCACGAAGGCACCACCTGCCACGCAGGTGAAGCCATCGTCGCGGAGAATATGGTGCAGTTCCATAAGGGCATCGTCATAGTCGCGGTTGCCGAAGAGCACCACGGGGACGGCCAGTGCACCATTGCCCTGCACCTTGCCCGTGAGATAGGGCAGCAGCAGGTTGGGGACGCGGCCGGCGTAGGTAGGGCTGCCCCAGACCACCAAATCACTCTCGGTGAAGGAGAGTTTCTTCTCACGGTTGGCGGGGTCGGCGTAGGAGAAGGCTTTGCACTCTGCGCCCAAGGCATCGGCCAGATGTTTGGCGATGCGCATCACAGTCTTTTCCACCGTGCCGGTGGGGGAGAAATGGACGGCGTGGACAGTGGTGATCATAGCTCAAAATCCTCCGCCTTCAGTTTATCCGTAGGCAGGTCGGCAGGGCGCTGAGGTACGCGGCGCAGGGGATCGTAGCTGAACGCGCCGCAGCGGTGCTCCATGGACACGATGCCGCGCTTGACACAGGCCACCTGCGTCTGGGAAATGGTGGAGCCATGAATGCAATAGGCACAGCGGGGGTCGATGCGTTTGCGGAATTTCATAGGGCAGCCTCCTTTTCGGATGGATACTTACAGGGCGTGGATGGTGATTTCGCCGTTTTCGGCGGTGGCTTTGAGGTGGGTGACGGGGTTTTCGAAGGCGGCGATGATCTTGGTGGCCATGGGGTCCTCCAGCTCACGCTGGATAGTACGGCGCAGCTCGCGGGCACCGTAGACGGCGGAGTAGGACTTGGCCACCAGTGCATCCAGCACGGCCTCATCGTAGCTGAAGGTGAAGCCCTTATCACTGAGGGACTCTTGCAGCTCCCGCAGCATGATCTCGGCGATGGAGCGGAAGTGCTCCTCGGTGAGGCGGCGGAAGTACACCACCTCGTCCACGCGGTTGATGAACTCGGGGCGCAGGAATTCACGCAGGGCCTTCATTACCTTTTCCTTGCCCTGCTCCTCGCCGCTCTTGCCGAAGCCCACGGAGGCCACGGTCTTGTCGGAGCCGGCGTTGGAGGTCATAACGATGACGGTGTTTTCAAAGTTCACCTTGCGGCCGTGGGCGTCGGTGATCTGGCCGTCGTCGAGGATCTGCAGCAGGACATTGAGCACATCGGGATGTGCCTTCTCGATCTCGTCGAAGAGCACCACGGAATAGGGCTTGCGGCGGATCTTCTCGGTGAGCTGTCCGGCCTCGTCGTAGCCCACATAGCCGGGGGGCGAACCCACGATGCGGCTGACGGAGTGCTTTTCCATAAATTCGGACATATCCAGACGGATCAGGCTCTCAGGGGCGTTGAACAGGTCGTCGGCCAGCTGCTTGACCAGCTCCGTCTTACCTACGCCGGTGGAGCCGACGAAGATGAAGCTGACGGGCTTATGCTTGGGGCTGATGCCCACGCGGTTGCGGCGGATGGCGGCGGCAACGGCGGCAACGGCCTCGTCCTGACCGACGATGTGCTCTTTCAGGCGGCTCTCCAGCTCGTTGAGGCGGCGGAACTCGGCCTCCTTGATCTTGCTGGCGGGGATCTTCGTCCACATCTCGATGACGCGGGCAATGTTGTCCATGGTCAGTTCGGGAGTGCCCATTGCGCGCAGTTCATTGAGCTCTGCCTCGGCGCGCATCTCACGGGAGCGCAGTTCTGCGATGCGGGCATAGCGGGCATCCAGTTCCTCCTGGGTATGCTCCTTGCCGTCCTCGGCGGGGGCGGACATCAATGCCTCGCGCTCGAAGGTGAGATTCTCCATCTCACGCTCCAGCTCCATGCGGCGGTTGATGTGCTCGTCGTGGAGGTTGCGGTCGGAGCAGGCCTCGTCGATGAGGTCAATGGCCTTGTCGGGCAGGAATCGGTCGGTGATATACCGCTCGGAGAGAAGCACCGCCTGACGCAGGACCCCGTCGGGGATGGACACGCCGTGGAAGGCCTCGTAATAGTGGGCGATGCCGCGGAGGATCTTCAGGGTATCCTCCATGTTGGGCTCGTTGACGGTGACGCTCTGGAAACGGCGCTCCAGAGCCGTATCCTTCTCAATGTGCTTGCGGTACTCATTGAAGGTGGTGGCGCCGATGACCTGAATCTCGCCGCGGCTCAGGGCGGGTTTTAAGATATTGGCGGCGTTCATGCTGCCCTCGGCATCGCCGGCACCGACAATGTTGTGGACCTCGTCGATGACGAGGATGATGTTGCCGGCCTTGCGGATCTCCTCAATAAGACCCTTCATGCGGCTTTCGAACTGGCCGCGGAACTGGGTACCGGCCACAAGGGCGGTCAGATCCAGAAGATAGACCTCCTTATCGCGGAGCTTGAAGGGCACTTCGCCCGCCACGATGCGCTGGGCCAGGCCCTCGGCGATGGCGGTCTTACCCACGCCGGGTTCGCCGATAAGGCAGGGGTTGTTCTTTTGGCGGCGGTTGAGAATCTGCACCACCCGCTCGATCTCCTCTTCCCTGCCGATGACGGCATCCAGCTTATTCTGACGGGCGCGCTGGGAGAGGTTGATGCAGTAGTTGTCAAGGAACTTGCGCTTTTGCTCCTTCTTGCGGCCACCGCTGTTGGGTGCGGCATTGCCGTTGGCAGAGCCCTCCACAGGGGGCTGGGCGGGCATATTGGGGCCGCCGCCGTTACCGAAGAGGCGGTTGAGGAAGGGGAAGGTGGCGGTCTTGCCGCTCTCCTCATCCTCCTCGTCCTCGTCCATGCCCTCCAGCTCCTCGGCACCGCCGAAGGCGGTCATCATCTCGTTGGGGGCGCCCTCTAAGTCCTCCTTGGTGATGCCCATGCGGCGCATCATCTCCTCCACCTGCGGAAGGCCCAGAGAGGCGGCGCACTGAAGGCAGAGGCCCTCGTTGAGGGTCTCGCCGGTCTTTTCGTTCATGCGGGAGATAAACACCACCGCAACATTTTTCTTACACTTGGAACACAGGGTCGGTTTCATAGTCGGGGAATCCTTTCTTACTTATCGAAACAGCGCCAGCAGCGTGGCAGGGGTATAGGCAGCAAAGAAACGGTAGAGTGTGGTATCGGCCGGATTGATAAAGCCGGTGACTTTCACAATGGCGGCAATAAGGAAGCAGATAAGAACACCGAGAATGAGACCCAGCACGCCGCCGCCGAAACGGTTGAGTGTGCCGAACACCGGAATCTTCTCCACCAGACGCAGGGGGACGGTGATGAGCTTGAGAATCCACTGCAGCAGCAGAAGTGAGACAAGGAAGAGCACCACATAGACAACGGTGCGAACGATGCCCGCCACGGCACCGTCCAGCGCCGTCATACCGGCGGCGAGGACACTTTGCAGCACCTGCTGCATCACCTCGCCCAAGCCTTCCATCAGGGTGTTATCCCCCGAGGCGGCAGTGGCAGCGGAAAGGCCGAGGGATGTCTCCACCTCCTGCATCACGAACTCCTCCACATAGGGCTGCACCCAATCGCAGACGGATTGGGCATAGGTGTTGGCCACCCATGCCGCGCCCAGAAGCGCCAATACGAAGATAACCACGCTCAACAGGGAACGGATCAGGCCGCGGGCAAAGCCCAGAATGATGCTGATGGCCAGCACGGCGATCAGCACGATATCCAATACAGCAGCAGGTGTCATGGTCAATTCCTCCGATAGGGATGCTTTTTTTCTGTTATGGCAGGTAGAGGCTGGCGCTGTCGGCACAGGCCAGGACGGCAGAGCCGTCATCGCGCATAAATACGGCGCGGGTCTGACTCACGAAGGGCAGTGAGGCCAGCTCCGTGAGGAATTTGTCGTAGATAATGAGACGGTCGGTACACAGCACCGCCACATAGCGGCCGGAGGCGGACAGATCCAGCACCTCACGGGAGAGGGTAATACCGCCCAGCTCGTTTCCCTCACCATCCACAGTGATGAGTTTCGTCTCGCTGCCGGTGCGGTAGCGGCTGAGAAGCACGGCGGCAAAACTGCCGTCGGATACCTGACAGCGGCGCAGGAAGAGGCCGTTATAGGGATACGATGCGATAGCATTGCCATTCTTATCCAGCCAGTAGAGTCCCTCCTCCGCCACGGCGCAGAAGCCGCTGTCGAAGGGATCGAGGTCATAGACAATACCGGGACAAACCGCCGCAGAGGCCACCGCCTTATCACTGTCGGTGCGATAGACGGTGAGGAAACTCTCAAAAATACCCGTTTCCTGTCCCATAGTGATGGCCGCCAGCGTGTTGCCGTCGCGGCTGAGCGCACCGGTCATCAAAAATCGGGATGCCGAGCCAAAGGAGAACACAGGCTCGCCCACGCTGTCATAGACGGTGACGGCCCCTTTATGACCGCTCTTCTCATGGCAGATGACCACATTGCCGTTGTCAGCCACCGAGACCTCCAGCACCGCACCGGACACGGTTTTCTGCCACCGAAGCCCCAGAGGCGAGAGGACATAGACCTCATTGCCGCCGATGTCGTAGCCTACGGCGGTATCCCCGTTGGCCGTCAGGGCGGGAGATAAAAAGTGGACGGTGGCGCTATAGGCAACTTCACTGTGCTCATTGAGCACCTGCAGACGCCCCTCGGAGAGAATGGCAAGGCTGCCGCCCAAGGGGGCAAAGCATCGGGCTTCGTCGCTGTCGTAGCTGTAGAGCATGGCGCATCCCGTCTCGTCCTTCTCGGCGCGGGCGTAGAGAAGGCTGCGGCGCAGGCCGTCGAAGGCATTGGCATCCCACAAAAGGGCGGCGGCCACACCTGCCAGAATCAGCACGGTGAGAAGGGTCAGCCACAGCCACTTACGGCGGCGCTTCTTTTTCTTCGCCACCCGGCGGGGCGCATCCTCCTGCCGGTTGCCCTCGGGCAGGTCATAGAGTTTTTGGGTGTTGTATTTCATGGAATAACTCCCCTGTTATCATCCGTTGAGACGCTCGTCTTCATACCACACGCGGGTCAGGTACAAGCCGCCGGGAGGTGCCGTGGGGCCGGCCAGCGTACGGTTGCCGCTCTCGAGAATCTCGGGGATCTCCTCCGGGGTCAGTTTCCCCTCGGCGGCGTAGAGCACCGTGCCGGTAATGGCTCGAACCATATTATACAAAAATCCGTTGGCGCATACCTTCAGCTCCAGCAGTTCCCCCGAGCGGGTGACGCGGCAGTAATGGATGGTACGGACGGTGGAACGAACATTGGTTCCCACGCTTCTCACGGCGGCAAAATCGTGGGTGCCCTCGAACATACGGGCGGCACGGTCCAGCAGCGACTCGTCCAGCTTCTTGGGATAGAAATAGGCGCGGTTTACATAAAAAGGATTCTTGATGCGGGAGTTGTAGATGCGGTAGGTGTACTCCTTCTTGATACAGGAGGAGATGGCGTTGAAATCCTCGGCCACCTCGAAGGCGGCCTTGACCACGATATCCTCGGGGATATGGGTGTTGACGGCGAAGGGGATGCGGTCGGTGGGGATACGGGAGGAGGTGCGGAAATTGGCCACATAGTGCTCGGCGTGGACACCGGCATCGGTGCGGCCGCAGCCCGTCACGCGGATGGGTTCGCCGCAGACCATGGAAAGACCGCGCTCCAAAGTGGCGGCCACGGAGATCTCCGTTTTCTGCACCTGCCAGCCGTGGTAGGCACTGCCGTTATACATTAAGATAAGGGCGATGTTGCGCATGGAGCGGGGTCTCCTTTCTGTGAGAATGAATGATGAACAGTTACAATACCGCGATGCCCAGCCGATTCAAAACAATCACGGCGGCCACCAGCACTGCAAACAGCGCGATGGCGACGATGTCGCGGAGGGCGTAGCGCAGGACATAGAGGGCAGTGCGGCCCTCGCCGCCGTGGTAGCAGCGGCACTCCATGGCGGTGGCCAGCTCGTCGGCGCGGCGGAAGGCGCTGATGAACAGGGGCACCAGAATAGGCACAAGGGCACGGGCCCGCTGGAAGATGTTGCCGCTCTCGAAGTCGGCACCTCTCGCCTTCTGTGCCGACATGATCTTGTCCGTCTCCTCGATGAGGGTGGGGATGAAGCGCAGGGCGATGGACATCATCATGGACAGCTCGTGGACGGGAAGCTTCAGCTTTTTCAGGGGTCCGAGGAGCTTTTCCATGGCGTCGGTCAGGCTGATGGGGCTGGTGGTGTAGGTCAGTAAGAAGGTGCCCATGATCAGCATGATGATACGCAGCACCATGGCCACGGCGTGGCGGATGCCCTCCATGGAGATATGGCGCAGGAGCCAGACATCCACGATGGGCTCGCCTGCGGTAAAGAAGAGGTTCATAAGACCCGTGAACAGCAAAATGAAGTACACGGGCTTCAAGCCCTTCGTCAATGCGCGGCGGCCCACTTTGGAGATGCGGATGGCGACAAAGAGCATCAGCGCCACCAGGGCGTAGCCCAGCCATGTCTTGCAGGAAAACAGCGCCACGATATAGAGGATGACGCACAGGAGCTTGGCACGGGGGTCGAGACGGTGGATGAGGGTAGTGCCGGGGAAGAACTGACCTAAGGTAATGTCCTTCAGCATGTGCCCACCTCCCCACCGAGAAGCTGCGCGGCGAGGGACTCCACCGTGAAGGTGGCGCCATCGAGGCAGAAACCGCGGCGGCGCAGTGCCTCGGCCAATTTGGCGGCGGCGGGCACATCCAGACCCACCGACTCCAATTCATCGGCGCGGGCGAACACCTGCGCGGGTGTACCCTCCATATAGACCTTACCGCCGTCGAGCACAATGATGCGCTGGGCGTGGCGGGCGATCTCGTCCATGGAGTGGCTCACAAGCACCACCGTGGAGCCGCGGGTTTCGTGGTACTGGCGCAAAAGCTGCAAAATACTCTCGCGGCCACGGGGGTCGAGACCGGCGGTAGGCTCGTCGAGGATCAGCACCTCCGGCTCCATGGCCATGACACCGGCGATGGCCACGCGGCGCTTCTGTCCGCCGGAGAGGGCGAAGGGGGACTTATCCAGCACCGATTCATCCAGGCCCACGGCACGGATGGCGGCGAGGACGCGGCGCTCCACCTCCTGCGGGTCGAGGCCCATATTCTTCGGGCCGAAGGCCACATCCTTCCGGACGGTATCTTCAAAGAGCTGATACTCCGGGTACTGGAACACCAGACCCACACGGAAGCGGACATGGCGGATCTTCTTGGGGTTTTCCCAGATATCCAGGCCGTCCAGATAAATGGTGCCCGAGGTGGGCTTCAAAAGGCCGTTGAGATGCTGGATGAGGGTGGACTTGCCAGAGCCCGTGTGGCCGATGAGGCCCAGGAACTCGCCGCGGCGAATCTCCAGCGTCATCCCCTCCACGGCGCTGCGCTGGAAAGGCGTTCCCACACCGTAGGTATGGGTCAGATTGTCAACACGAATGATGGTTTCCAAGGGGTATATCCTCCAAAAGGTGCAGAAACGGGAATTTCTGCGCCGTTGTTGTCAATGGGAAAGTGCGGCGGCCACCGCATCGGCGCAGGAGTCGAAATCCAGCGCATCCAGGGGCACATCGTATCCGGCGGCGCGGAGCTTATGCAGCAGCTGCACCGTGACGGGGACGGTGAGGCCCATGGCCTCCATCTCCTCCACGCGGGTAAACACCTCGGTGGGGGTGCCGTCCATGGCAACGCGGCCGCCGTGCATAACGATGACGCGGTCAGCCAGGAGCGCCTCGTCCATGTGGTGGGTGATAAGCACCACGGTGATGCCCTTTTCCCGGTGAAGGCGGGAGATGGTCTCCAGCACCTCGGCCCGGCCGGCGGGGTCCAGCATGGCGGTGGACTCGTCCAGCACGATGCACTTGGGGGCCATGGCGATGACGCCGGCGATGGCGATGCGCTGCTTCTGACCGCCGGAGAGGAGATGGGGTGCATGACGGGCAAACTCGTCCATGCCCACGGCAGCAAGGGCCTCGTCCACGCGGCGGCGGATGTCGGCCGAGGGCACGCCCAGATTCTCGGGGGCGAAGGCCACATCCTCCTCTACCACATTGGCCACGATCTGGTTGTCGGGATTCTGGAACACCATGCCCACGGTGCGGCGGATGTCGATGAGCTGCCGCTCATCGAGGGTATCCATTCCCTCCACGAACACGCGGCCGCCCGAGGGCAAAAGCACGGCGTTCATGTGCTTGGCCAGAGTGGACTTGCCCGAACCGTTGTGTCCCAGCACTGCCACGAAGGAGCCCTCTTCAATTGTCAGATCCACATTGTGCAGTGCCACCGTGCCCTGCTCGTCCTCCTCCTGTGCAGGATAGGCAAAGGTCAGGTCACGGACTTCCATCATAGTAGACATAATTCTTGTTTCCTTATGTTATGGTAAACTTGATTTCTTTTTATTTTACGGGAATGTTCGTACTTTTCTTTCAATAGCGAAAGAAAAGTACCAAAAGAAACGCCACGCGAAACCCATGGTTTCGCGGCTTCCTTCAGCGCGCTGAAGGATACAGGATGGCGAAGGCATCCCTCGCGTAGATTTCTTCTGTCTAAGCTTCGCCGAAATGTAGCATCGCCTCTGCGCCGCACTCGCTCAGCCGCTTCGTGCAGGGGAAATGTAGGGGTGCAGCGTACTAAATTATTTAATCATTTTTCCTCGCGCTTTGCGTGAGGAAAAATACTTCGCAGTCCGCCAGTGTGCCCGCAGGGCGCGCGCAGAGGACTGAAAAGGGGGTTCTAAAGGGGGAAGCCCGTTCCCCCTTTAATCAACGGCCGTCCACCGTCCCGTTGCGCCGCAGGGCAGAGCCATACCGCTCTCGGTGCAGGGCAGGCCCAACTCGTCCCACATCACCTTGCCGCCGAAGCGCTCACCCACGCACAGCTGCAGGATATAGCCCAGCACAGAGGGGGCAAGGCCGGTGGTGTAGGAGTTGATGATGACGAAGAGGGGGTTGTCGCTGAGAACCTGAGAGCACAGCTTAACGAAGGGGAAGAGATTGTCCTCCAGCTTCCACACCCCACCGCCGGGGCCGCGGCCGTAGGAGGGCGGGTCCATGATGATGGCGTCGTAGGTCTTGCCGCGGCGGATCTCACGCTCGACGAACTTGGCGCAGTCGTCAATGATCCAGCGGATGGGCGCCTCGGCCAAACCGGAGAGACGGGCGTTGTCCTTGGCCCACGCCACCATGCCCTTGGCCGCATCCACATGGCAGACGCTGGCACCGGCCTTGGCACAGGCCACGGTGGCGCCGCCGGTGTAGGCAAAGAGGTTCAGCACCCGGATGGGGCGATCGGCATTGCGGATGGCCTCCATGGCGAAGTCCCAGTTCACTGCCTGCTCGGGGAACAATCCCGTGTGCTTGAAGTTCATGGGCTTGACCTGAAAGGTCAGCTCCTTATAGTGGATGGGCCAGCTCTGGGGCAGGGAGTTCTTCTCCCAGTGGCCGCCGCCGGTCTGGGAGCGGCTGTAGCGGGCGTTGGCACGCTTCCACAGGGCAGAGCGCTCCACCTGCCAGATGGCCTGCGGGTCGGGGCGCACCAGGATCTGCTTATCCCAGCGCTCCAGCTTTTCACCGCCGCCGCAGGAGAGGAGTTCATAATCTTTCCAACCGTCTGCGATCCACATATTGTCGTCCTCCTATGTTGAGAGAATACTATTCCATAATAAATCACTCTATTATACCGCGGAAGAAGTGGGAAGTCAATGCGGGAAAGATGGACGAAGTGTAAAGATTGTAAATCTCCTTCCCCTGTGATACAATGAATATTATACTGTCGTGAAGGAACATTTTCCGCTCTTTCGCCGTCTTATAAATAACAACACACGAAGGAGGACACCGTGATGAAGAAGTTATTTGCCCTGCTCCTCGCACTGGTGACGGTGCTGAGCCTTGCCGGATGCGCCGCCACAAAAGACGCCCTTCCCCCTGAGGAGGAACCGACGGCACAGACCGAAAAAACGGGTGCACCCCAGTGGGGCATCACCATGGAGGCCCGCGATGTAACGCCCTCGGGCATGACGCTGGTGATCCACCAGGAGGGCGGCGTGGAAGTGACGGGCGAGATCAACACGGGCGATCCCTACGCCCTGTACCGTCTCGAAGGCAATATCTGGTTGGAAGTGCCCATGATCCGCGACGACATCGCGTGGAACGCCATCGCCTATCTGGTGCCCTTCGGCGGCGAGCTGGAGCAGACGCTGAACTGGTCGTGGATGTACGGAGACTTGCCCGCCGGGGAATATAAGCTGGTCAAGGGCTTTATGGACTTCCGCGGCACGGGGGACTACGATCAGGCCAGCTTCGAAGTTGAATTTATAGTGAAATAAGCTTTTTTGCGCAGCAAAAAAAGAGAGCCCGAAGGCTCTCTTTTTTATTATTTTAGAATCCCGTTACCGAATCAACAGGCAAACTCAGCACCAGACCTTTGGCCGCGGTGGCGGCACCGCAGCGGGCGGTGACGGCCTCCATGATGGCCGCTTTCTGCTGGGCATCGGTGAGGATCAGAACGATCTCCTTCTCCTCGTTGGCGTTCAGTCCCAGCAGCGCACTGGCCTCGGCCGAGCCGATGCAGCGGCTGTGAATCACCGTGCCGCCGCGGGCACCTGCGGCCTTGGCCGCCTCCATCACATCGCCGCTGAAGCCGCGGTTGATCATGGCTACTACCAGAGCATGGGTTCTCTTGTCCATGGTTTTGTCATCCTTTCTGTCCGTCTCCTCACCTGCGCCCTTCGCCAGATGCAGCAGCAAGCCGCTGCCGCCGCTTAAGGGGACGGTGAAGGCGATGCCGCTGTTGACGGCGTGCATCCGCAGCTCACGCTTGAGCTTACCGAGGATATCCTGTGCCGCCGTGTGAGGCAGCACGCTCAAAAGCACACATTTATCCACGCTGCCAAGACCCAGCACATCCATCATATCACTGGAGGCCGTACCCTCGGCGCTGAGACGGTACTGGAGGCTGAGCCCGTGTTTTTTGAAGATGCTCTCGGCCTTGTCACCCAGCTTGTGGGTGGTGATCAGCGTCATGAGCTGATAGGAATTGTTTCCGTTGGCCATATCTCACACTCCCTCCTCAAAATCGTAGATCACATCGCAGTCATCGGGCAACTGGGCCAGATACGCGGCAGACTTTGCAGCCTTGGCGCGGTAAATCAGACCCATCAGCTGAATGGCGATCAGGGGCGTCAGGGCCACCAGTGCCACCACGCCGAAGGCATCGGTCATCAGATTGCCGCCAAGCGCCTGACACACACCGATGGACAGGGGCAGCAGGAATGTGGAGGTCATGGGGCCCGAGGCCACGCCGCCGGAGTCGAAGGCGATACCGACAAACATCTTGGGCACGAAGAGGGACATCACCAGCGCGATCACATAGCCGGGAATGATGATCCACTGCAGGGAGATGCCGGTGATCACACGCATCATGGCAAGGCCCACGGAGATGGCCACGCCCAGGGACATGGCACGGTTCATGGCGCGGACAGAGATGGCACCGTCGGTGACGGTCTCCACCTGATGGTTCAGCACCTGGATGGCGGGCTCGGCCTTGACAATGTAGTAGCCGATGATCATACCGATGGGGATCAGCACCCAGTTGTAGGGCAATTCCGCCAGTGCACCGCCCAGAAAAGCACCCACAGGGGCAAAGCCCACATTGACGCCGCAGAGGAACAGCACAAGACCGACACAGGTATAGAGGATACCCACGGCAATACGCTTGATCTGACGCTTCTGGTAGCGGTGGGTCAGCACCTGGAAAAGGAAGAACACCACGGCAATAGGCAGAAGGGAGAGGCACACCTCTTTGAAATAATGGGGTAGGTCACGGCCAAAGACCACCACCACATCACGGGTGGTCAGTACATCCTCCACCGAACTGCCTGCATAGACGGCCTCGGTGGGCCGGAAGAACAGGCCCAGCAGCATCACTGCCAGAATGGGGCCTACACTGGAGAGGGCCACCAGACCGAAGGAGTCGGAGGCCGAGTCCTTATCCGAGCGCATGGAGGCAAGACCCACGCCCAGGGCCATGATGAAGGGCACCGTCATGGGGCCGGTGGTGACACCGCCGGAGTCGAAGGCCACCGCCATAAACTCGCGGGGGATGAAGAAGGATGCCACGATCAGGATACCGTAAAGCACCATCAGCATCATCGACAGGGAGATCTTATAGCGGATACGAAGGATGGCCAAAGCCAGGAACAATCCCACGCCCACCGCTACCGTCAGGATCAGCACCAGATTGGGGATGGCGGGCACCTGACGGGCCAGCACCTGCAGGTCCGGCTCGGAAACGGTGATGATGAGGCCCATCAAAAAGCCGATCAGCAGCACCAGAGGCAGCGTTTTTGTCTTGGCGATCTGGACGCCGATGCCCTCGCCCAGGGGGGTCATGGCCGTCTCGGCACCCAGCTGGAACAGGCCCATGCCGATGATGAGCATGGCTGCACCGGCGAGGAACATGACGATGCTGCCCAGCTCCACCGGCACCAGAAAGACGCTGATAAGCAGCACGATGGCGGTGATGGGCAGGACGGCCGCCAGAGATTCCATGATTTTTTCTCGAAGTTTCGGGTTCAATGCATTCCTGTCCTTTCCTTAAAAGATGGCTATATTCCTCATCAGTATAGCACAGACAGGCAGGAAATTCAATGAACTCCTTGTTAAAAAGATGTGTAGGTGTAGGCCTTCTACCCCAACGGGTTAAATGCTACATTGCGCTTCGCGCATATGCTTTATTATTAAAATACGAGAGGGTCATACCCTCCCCTCTCGTGCTCTCCCCATGCAAGGATGACACATTTTCTACCGCAACGGGTTAAATGCTACATTGACCGCAGAGCTCAGCTTCCGCGGCGGAAGCGGGCGGGACATGCAGAAATACCGCGTCTCGTCGGCGATGTGGTCCTCCTGACGGGTGTCTACATCCTCGGGGCTCTGCTCACTGTAGAGCAGCTGCGGCACCGTCCGCAAAAAGCCGCGGCAGGTGTTGAAGATGTACATCTGGGGATAGCCCTCGTCGTCAAACTGCATGCGATAGTGCATCTGCATCCATCCGGCAATACGGCGGTTATCCCCTTTTTCAAAGTAAATGCGGTATTTCAGCGCCGTCTCATACACGCTCTCGCCCCGGGAGGCATCCCAGATGGCAGGGTCGGCCACGCCGCGGATCTCGCGGCCCTTCAGATAGGGGTGCTCATTCTCGATGCGGCAAATCTCACGGAACTGCCGCTCCGGTGTCCACAGTACGCCCTCGTCGGGTGTGTTGGTGCAGCCGTAGAGCTCCAATATGCGGTAGATGACGCCGTCGTAGTCCACCGCCCACCAACCGCAGGAGAAGGGCTTGGCATAGCCGAAGTCGTAGGAGCGGTACACCTTCCACTCCCGCGGGATGTCGAAGGGCTCGATGACATGGGTGTAGCGTCGGTCCCGGTAGTGGGCGGGGTCGTCTGTGAACTCGGTGAACACCTGCCCCTCGAATACATCCCACCGACCATCCAGCCACGCCATGCGAAGGCGGCGGGGCAGCGTCTGAAGCTGTCGGGCGTAGTCGGGCTGGGCCTTGAGGAGGGCGGCATTGTCGCTGACGCGGGCGGGGATGAAGCGGTAATCCCCGGCCTCCTCCCCCGCCTCAAAGCGGCGGTCGATGAAGAGGCGCTTGATGTAGCTGTGACCGGGGCCGCCGGGGTTGCAGGTGTAGTAGATGCGCTTGGGGAAATCGTTGACGCCGCGGATGCAGGCCGAGAGCTGCCGCATCCAGCTCTCCTTCAGCTGCGTACACTCGTCGATGAAGATCACATCGTACTCGGCACCCTGATAGCGGTCCAAATCGCCCTCGTTGGCACAGTAGCCGAACTCGATGGTGGAGCCGTTGGGAAAGGTGAAGATGCGCTCGGTGGCGCGGTACTCGGCGATGCCGTGCAATTCCCGCCGCAGAAAGCGGATGTGGTTGGACTCCAGTTCCTGATAGGTGCGCCGCAGGATCAGCAGGCGGATGCCCCCGTAGCGCAGTGCCAGCAGCTTGGCCTTGGTGCGGACAGCCCAGCTTTTGCCGCCGCCTCGGGCGCCGCCGAAGGCGATGTATTTCTCTGTGGCCGCTAAAAACTCCGCCTGCCGCGGGTTGGGTCTGTCTATGTGCAGTTTCATATATACGCCCCCCTGTGAGAGAATGTCTGTTCACAAAGAGGCAAAGCGCTGCTGTTTTTTGCCCGAGAAAAGGCAAAACATTCACAAAAGGTTTACATAACCCGACACGCTACCCCCTTGCAAGGGGGATATAATTATGGTATACTACACTGCGAAACAGCCGAGAAAGGAGGAGATGCACATGGGGAAGGGCGGCATCAAGACTGCAGCACAGAACCGCAAGGCGTACCACGACTACTTCGTGGAGGAGAAATACGAAGCGGGCATTGAGCTGCGGGGCACCGAGGTCAAGTCCATCCGTATGGGCGCCCTGAACCTGAAGGACAGCTACGGTTCCGTCACCAAAGAGGGCGAGCTGTATGTCCACAATATGCACATCTCCCCCTATGAAAAGGGCAACATCTTCAACCACGACCCCGACCGCCCCAAGCGATTGTTGATGCACCGCCGCGAGATCCGCAAGCTCCACCAGCAGCAGAAGCTGGAGGGCTATGCCCTGGTGCCCCTGAGCGTGTATTTCAAGGACGGCCGCGTGAAGGTGGAGCTGGGTCTGTGTAAGGGTAAAAAGAACTACGACAAGCGCCAGTCCATCGCCGAGCGGGATGCCAAGCGTGAGATGGACAGAGCACGAAAGAATCATTAAAAAGGAGAAACTACCATGGCCAATCCTATCGCAACTTTTGAAATGGAGTCCGGCGCCAAGATCGTGGCCGAGCTCTATCCCGATGTGGCACCCCAGAGCGTGTATAACTTCATCGAGCTGGCCAACTCCGGCTACTACGATGGACTCATTTTCCACCGCTGCATCTACGGCTTTATGATTCAGGGCGGCTGCCCCGACGGCACCGGCATGGGCGGCCCCGGCTACTGCATCAAGGGTGAGTTCACTGCCAACGGTTTCCAGAACGACCTTCAGCACACCCGCGGCGTTCTCAGCATGGCCCGTACCATGATCCCCGACAGCGCCGGCAGCCAGTTCTTCATCATGCATAAGGACTCCCCCCATCTGGACGGCCAGTATGCCGCCTTCGGTATGGTGCTGGAGGGTATGGACGAGGTGGATCGCATCGCCTCCGTGCCCCGCAACATGATGAACAACAAGCCCAAGCAGCCTCAGGTGATGAAGACCGTCCGGGTGGAGACTCACGGCGTGGAGTATCCCTCTCCCGAGAAGCTGCCGGAGCGCTGATTTTTTAGAATGAATGATTAATAATGAATAGTGAATAATTGTGGTGTCGCTGCGCGACAATTATTCATTATTCATCATTCACTCTTCACTATTCATTATCGAAACACGGGGGCGTACCGGTTTCGACGGGGGTATGGAGGCTGGATAAGCGGGCGGTGGCGCCTGACCACCATAAAACGGGTACTTTAAAATTAACTGACAACACTAAGACTGTTGCCGTCGCTGCCTAAGCAGTGACCGTCTGAACCGGAGCGGCCACCGGCCGGGGAAGGCGTCGTTAAGGTGGCGTCCGTGAGGCGGGTAAGAGTTGCCCCGCCCACGCATCATGACTCTACTGAAGTGCATCGTCTGTTGCGTGCCGATGCATAGAGGGAATGTTTAAATCGTAACTGCGCCCGGAGAAAGTCTTGTCAAAGTGCTTTCGGACAGGGGTTCGACTCCCCTCGCCTCCACCATTCATTCCCACGTCCAGTGGGATATAAACGAAAACGCCTCATGGTCAACCTTTACTGGCCATGAGGCGTATTTGTTTGTGCTGGTCAGTATCGGCATGAACTGCTGATTTTACCGTTTTTGCCATATAACAAAACTGCCTTTGCGCAGTATCGGCTGGGTATATTGAGGTAGGGTAAACTTTGGCAAGAATCGGCATAAATTGCATGTTTTGGAAACATCACACCACAAATGAACAAAATATTATAGGAAAGGAAACAAGCGGTCTCATAGAGAACCGCTTGTTTCCTTTTTATTATAAAATACCGCGTTTTTTGCGTACATTGCGTGCAAGTATTGGCGAGAACAGACACTATGCGTAACACCGACTATATCAAGGCTATCCTAGTTTATCTAGTCGGTAGTTAGATGACACCTCTACTTTTCGCCAGATACGGCCTTCTGCTCTTTTGTAAGAAATGTGAAATGTATATATCTGTGTTTCCATAGAAAAACTCCAATCGCGGTGAAAATCAACGTCTTTTCTGTTGATTGCTTTCGCGCTCGAATAAGGATCTATACTCTCCCCCATGGCAAAGTTATGCGAGATTCCCCACTCATGCCCACTTATTGGTGCGTCTCCGTCAGTTTGCGTGCCTTGGCAACATTCGCTTTCACACCGCCGATGAGCAGCAGCGTATCGATGCCCAGCACCATGGCATCGTAGCCATCAGCAAATCCCTGTGCTACGCCGTTGGGGGAAGTGGTAAAGAACAGGCACAGTTTTCCGGCGGCACGGCACGCCTCCCGAATGCGCAGGAAGGCACTCTGCACCGTGGGGTGATCGAATTGCCCCGGCAGTCCCAATGCGATGGACAAATCGAAGGGGCCGATGAAGATACCGTCTACACCCTCTAGCGCAACGATCTCCTCAATGTGCTCCAGCGCACCTACCGTCTCACACTGGGGCAACAGCAGTGTCGCTTCATTCATCACCGCCATAGTTTCGGCAGTGGTGCGCTCCACATCGAAGCCCCATCCATCCTTGCGGGTAGGACAGAAACCCCGCTGACCAATGGGGGCATATTTTGCATAATCGACGAGGCGACGTACTTCATCCACTGTGTGGATATTGGGCACAATGAGACCACGCGCACCTACATCCAACAGCTTCAGCACAGCGCTTCGGCTCAACTCGCGCACGCGGCACAAGGGTGTAAGAGATGCCAGCTCCGCGGCACGGATAAGAGCCTCCGCCGTCTCTGCTTCGGCAGGCGAATGCTCACAGTCGATGATGACAAAGTCCAGCCCCGTGCGTCCCAAACACTCAATGGCGGTGGGGCTGTTCAGTCCGCAGAAGATGCCAAGGGGCTTCTCGCGGCGCTGCAATGACTCTTTCAGTTTGTTGTTCATACCATACTCTCCTTACTGACAAGGTGGTGTTATGCCTGTTCCATCTTCGAGGCAATCAGACGGCCTAAACGCTCCATGCCGATACGAATCTTCTCCGGTGGGACACTGCCGAAGCTCAGGCGCATGCAGTTGTGGCCGCGGCCACCGCCATCGGTGAAGAATCCCTCACCGGCTACAAAGGCCACCTTATACGCCGCGGCCTCCTCCAACAGAGCGGTGGTGTCGATGTCACCAGGCAGTTCCACCCAGGTGAAGAGGCCACCATCAGGGAACACACGCTTTGTGCCCGCAGGAAGATACTTGTCGATACAATCAATCATCACATTGCGCCGCTCCTTATAGATGGCACGCACCTGCTCAATATGCTGTTCATAGTATCCGCGGTTAAAGAACTCTGCGCACAGCACCTGTGTCACGCCGTTAGTCTGAGAGTTGGTTGCGGTTTTGGCATCGAAGAGCTTGGTGATAATCTCCGGCGCAGCATAGACGAAGCCCAGGCGAGCACCGGGGGAGAATATCTTGGAAAAGCTGTTGGCATAGATGGTGTGGCCGGTCTTATCAAAATATTTGATAGGCGGCAGATCCTCGCCGCTATAGCGCAGCTCGCGGTAGGGATCGTCCTCCAACACCAACACATCGTACTTGCTGCCCAGCTCGGCCACCTTCTGGCGGCGCTCCACGCTGAGCGTACGGCCCGAGGGGTTCTGGAATGTGGGAATCACATAGATGATCTTGGGATTGTACTGCTGGATCTTTGCCTCCAGATCCTCCATGATCATGCCGTTCTCATCCATCTCCACCGACACGCACTTGGCCTGAAACATCTCGAAAATCTCCACACAGTGCATGAAAGTGGGAGCCTCCACCAAGATCACATCACCGGGATTGATAAACAACTGGCAGATGAGGTTCATCGTCTCCAGACCACCGGCAACAATAGCAATATCATCAATTGAGGCGGTGATACCCTTGGGGGCCAGCAATTTTTCGGCAACGGCCTTTCGCAGATCCACAAGGCCATTGGGAGCACTGTATTGCAGTGCTTCCACGCCGCGCTTGTCATAGGTCATCACATCGGCGGCAATCTCACGGATGATGTCCACTGGAAGTGCCTCTCTTGCCGGTGCTCCACCGCCAAAGGAGATAGTCTCCGGATCGGTCATGGCACCAAACAGTTTTCTTACCACGGTGGCAGATTTCTCCATATCCGCCATTCGCTGTGCAAAGGGAACCATATGTATTTTCCTCCTTGTTATGTATTGGCCAGCCTATCGATTTCCTCGTGGCTTGCCGGGATTCACTGCATTCTCTGGAATATACCAGCATCCGTGGAAAAGCTCTGCTCCTTCCACACGACCTTCGCGACACACCCTGCGTACAAAGTGGCTGGAGGCGTTCCAGCGCTCCGCTGTTTTCGACGCAGAGATGTATCCGGGCTTATAATCAGCCTTTTCGTCCACAGGTTTTTTTGTGTTCACTGGGGCATACCAACAGTGTCCAATGCGGCGAACACCATTGATAATTCCTTCTTTGCAATATTCTGACACGCACGTTCGGGTGATGCCCCATTCTTTGGCTAAATGAGATATCAGGACATATCCCTCCAGCGGGTTTGCCGCATCTTTAGGGATTTTCCATTTTCTGCCGCTCCGTTCCACACCGGGAATGCTTCCCTCGGCACACAAGTGGGCCACTGTCTCGTAACCCAGCCCCCATTTTGCCGCCATAAAAACTAGGGAAGCGAATCCACTGGATTTTATTGCGTGCCGCTCAGCATTTACGGGAATATACCAGTGGCGATTATGCCGTAGAGCGCCATCAATACGACCATCGCGGCACATTCGATAGACAAGATCCCTTGCCACGCCCCAGCGCTCGGCAGTCTTCTTGGCGGTGGTATATCCAGGCGGTATCAGCATCTTCCAGCGATCTTCGAGTGGGAGTTGATACAACTCCATACAAGCAAATACTGACCCCTGCGTATCTTGGTCTTTGTTCAGCTCCGCACAATAGGCAATCGCCTCCTCAAGTGTGGCCTGAATATACCCCTTTACTTTGAAATTGGCGTCTTCTCCACCAGCAAAAATGAGATAGTTCTTTTTCTCCATATCCTTCTCCACTTGTCAAATGGTGTTAGATGCTACCAGATGTACAGTACTGCGAGGATGAGCGCGGGGAGCAGGTTGGCGAGGTGTAGGATGTTCTTCCAGATGAGATTGATACCCACGCAGAAAATCAGCACAGAGCCCACCAGTGAGAGATTGCTCAGTGCTGTGGCAGTCAGCAGGGGTTCAATGAGTCGGGCCAGCAAGGTGATGCTGCCTTGGAAAACGGCCACAGGGATAGCAGAGAAGATACAGCCCTTACCCATAGAAGAGGTAAAAATCAGCACCATGATAAAGTCCATCACGGATTTGGCAATCAGGGTAGTACTGTCGCCGTAAATGCCATCCTGTACTGCACCGACAACGGCCATTGCACCGATGCACACGGCCATGGTGGTACAAAGAAAGGCATCGAGAAAGCGGTTGTCATTACTATTGCCGCTGAGTTTGCGCAGCCATGCACCAAAGCGCTCCACGAGCCCCTCCAGATTCAGCAACTCGCCAATGAGACAGCCAAGAGACATGCTGATTACCAGCATCAAGGTTCCCTTCATACTGATACCAGAGGTATCCACCACCAGCATCTGTTCCAGCGCACCGGCAATACCCACAAACAGCACGCATACGCCCATTGCCCGCACAATCATCTCCTGACAGCGCGCCGTGAGCCACTTTCCACCGATCAGTCCCAGCAATCCACCGACAATGATAGCGGCGACATTGATGATTGTTCCCATTGCAAACATTGATGCTCCCTCATTCCCTAAAATTCTTATCTTTTTCTATTTTAGAATCTTTGCTTCCACCTGTAATTGTTTCGCAGGACGAAAAAGCAGATAGGTTCTTGTCCGCAAGAACGATGCTGAAAAAAGTCGAGGCCGTGGCAGCTTGAATCGTGTTTTTATGTGTGATACAATAAGCCATCACACCAACGGAGGAGCACCATGATCACCGTTCGAAACGCCACCTTAGACGATGCTGTGCGCATCGCGGAGATATATGAATACTACGTCAACTGCACTGCCATCTCTTTTGAGTACGACGCCCCTACACCAGATGAGATCCGTCGCCGCATGGAGAAAACCATGGAACGCTACCCCTACTTTGTGGTAGAGCGCAACGGCGTGGTGGAAGGCTATGCCTACGCAGGCCCCTTTGTGGGGCGTCCTGCTTACGGCTGGGCCTGTGAAACCTCCATCTATCTGTCTCACACTGCGCGAAAGTGTGGCATGGGACGAGCCCTCTATGAGGTCATGGAGAAGGCGCTGCAGAAGATGGGCGTTCTCAATGTCTATGCCTGCATCGGTTTGCCAGAGCAGGATGATGAATACCTGACGCGGAACAGCGCCAATTTTCACGCCCATTTGGGGTACAAGCAAGTTGCTCAATTTTATAAGTGCGGCTATAAATTTGACCACTGGTACCACATGATCTGGATGGAGAAAATCATCGGTACACATGGAGAAAATCAGCCTCAGGTAATCCCCTATCCCGACACGCTCTAAAAATCGAAGCACCTGCGCAAAAAGCGCAGGTGCTTCTTTTTTAGATGAGGATAGCTACAATAATGGAGAACAAGAAGCTCGAACGGGTATCGACCCGGAATCAATGGTGATATGGGATCCCGAAGTGGTCCCTAAGGGACCCCACATCGGAGAGAAAATATGGATAAAAGATCGGATCGTGTATGACAAGAGTGGTATCGCACTCTTGGAAGCACGCTTATTCCGCAATCTTCTCCAACACGGCAACCAACAGCTCGGTGGTGACGCGGACATCCTCCAGGTCGCACTTCTCGTCGGGAGTGTGTACGCCCGTCAGGGTGGGGCCGATGGCAACCATGTCCAGATGGGGGTTCTTCTGGGCAAATGCGCCGCACTCCACGCCTGCGTGGACAGGCTCGACGACCATGTCCTTACCGGTCAGCTCCTTATAGGCTGCACAGGTAATGGGCACCAGCTTGCTGTTGGGGTTCACGGCCCAACCGGGCACGTGGGTATCGTTACGCAGCGTAAAGCCGCACTGCTGAGCCAAAGCCTCACAGATATAACCGATCTGGGTAGCGTGATAGGTCACGCTGCTGCGGGCAAAGTCAGCAAACTCGATCTTCTCATCGTCGATGGTAATCGTGCCCACATTGGAAGAACTCTCCACGAGGCCACCCACGAAGGGGCTCATGGTGTGGACATTGTTGGGACACACGGTCATCAGCGTGATGAGGTCGGAAGAGGTCTTGGCGCTCAACACGCGAGCGGGAGCAGCAGGCTCCACCTTCACATCAAAGCTGTACTCAGGCTCAATGTTGTCAAAGGCATCCTTGAACTCTGCCAGGAAGCCATCCAGCACTGCCTTGGCCTTGTCCACATCAGCGGGGGCGATGGCAAAGCTCACCTTACCAAACTTGGGGATGGCATTGGGTGCCTGACCGCCGGAGAAATCGGCGATCTGGTAGGAAACGCCTGCCTGCTTGATGGCCGCCATAGCGGTGGCGAGGCTCACCAGCGCGTTGGCGTGTCCCTTGTTAATGCCCACGCCGGAGTGACCGCCCAGCAGATTGCTGAACGCTACGGTCATGGTCTGGGCACCGGCGGGAGCTGCCTCCCAGTCGGTCTTGCGGCTGAAGACGAAGAAGTCGCCGCCGGCGCAAGAGTTGCAGATAGAGCCGATCTCCTCCCAGTCGAGATTGATGAGATAGTCGCCCTGCAGGTACTTGGCATCCATGTTGATGGAGTCCATGCCGTCTTCCTCGTTAACGGTGAAGATGGCGCGGATGGGGCCGTGGCGCAGGGTCACATCACCCAGCACATACAGGGCCATAGCAACACCGATACCGTCGTCGGCACCGAGGCTGGTACCATCAGCGGTGAGGGTCTTACCGTCGTTGATGACCTTGATGGGGTCATTCAGAGGATCGTACTGCACACCCTCTTCACAGACGCAGACCATGTCCATGTGGGCCTGGAAGATGGTGAGGGGCTTACCCTCACAGCCGAGGGAGGCAGGCTTGTCGATAATGATCTGACCAAGGGCGTCCTTCTCCACCTGCAGGCCGCGCTTGACAGCCCACTGGTAGAGATATTCCGCTACCTTCTCCTCATGATGAGAGGGGCGGGGGATCTTGGTCAATTCCATAAACTCGGACACAACAGTGTCCAGAATGTATTTGCTCATAGTGTACTCCTTACTCTGCGATAGAGCAGGCTTCCTCGATGGTCATGTTGCCGGAGCCTGCCAGCTTGGTGTTCTTCAGCAGGGCATAGAGGATCCAGTAGGCGATGAAGGACAGGATAACGCCGTCCAGTGCGGAGGAGAAAACGGTGACAACACCCAGCGTCTCCAGCAGGGCAAAGATGCCGCCGATGAGCCAGGAGATAACGCCGATCCAGTTGACGCCGCGGACGGGAGACCAGTTCTCCTTCTTGCCCTTGCAGATAACAAAGTAGTCGCAGATGACGACACCCATGACGGGAGGCACCACGGCGCCGAGGATGCCGATGTAGGTGTTGAGGAAGTCAGCCAGACCGATGATGGCCAGCACGATACCCAGCGCAGCGCACAGCATGGTAACGAAGGGACGCTTGGCATCCTTCACGGAGAACATCTTGCAGGCGGCGAGACCGGACATGTATGCGTTACCGGTGTTGGTGGTCCAGGTGGCGAGGATCAGCACCAGCATAGCCACGATGGGCAGGCCCAGACCGGCAAACATAGCGGTCACATCGTAGTTGCCGGTACCGATGGCCATCACAGCACCTACAAGGATCATCAGCAGGGCCGCAGGCATAACACCCAGCAGCGTGGCCTTCACCACATCGCCGCGGGACTTGGCATAGCGGGTATAGTCAGCGTTACAGGTAGCACCCAGAGCAAAGAGGCCGATAACGGTGGAAATGGCCACAGGCATCGCCATAGCATTCTCGGTGACAGCACCGACGATGTTGTTCCAACCGGAGGCGCTGATGGAGTGGATGCCGCCGTAGGCGCACAGGATCACCAGCAGAGGAACAGCGATGTAGTTCAGCACCGACATCCACTTCACGCCGTACACGGCAGTGACGCCCATGACAGCACCCCAGATGATGCAGCTGAGCCAGAAGGGGAAGGTAACGCCGAACTGCAGCATCAGCGTATTGAACGCCAGTGCGCAGGTGGCGGTCTGGACGGCGAACCAGCCGGCCTCGCAGATGAAGATGATGAGGGCCATAGTGAAGTTGGAGCCCGTCATACCGAAGGCGCGGGTAGAGCACATCGAGGCATTGAGGCCGGTGTCGGCACCGATGATACCGCCGAGGATCATCAGCAGGCAGCACACAGCAAAGCCGATGATGGTGGCCCAAATGATGGAACCCATGGTCAGCGCACCGCCGAACATACCACCCACCATCAGCATGGGGATGCAGATCATGGTGCCGACCCAAATGAAGGCAATGCTCCACCAGGAGCGCTTTTCGTTGGCTTGGATCTGGGACAAACCCTTATCCTGCACCTTTTCTTCAACCTGTACAGTCTTGTTTTCTTCCATAATATTTCTCCTCTCTAAAATAGTTGTTTTGGAGGTTTGCGCTTATGGGATAAGGCCCGACGGACGGGAGCATTCCCCTCGTCCCCCGGGCCTTATCTATATTAGGAGCTTTCTTTATGCGGAGACTGAGCCGCACTTAAGTTTGTTCCGTGATGCGCTCAGTTGGGATAACGGACGATCTTGCCGTTGTAATCCACGTTGGTGAAGTAAGGCTTCCAGATCTCGTTGATATAGTCCTCGCCCTGCTTCCACCAGCGCTCATCCACCTCGATGATACCGATGTCCACATACTGACCCTCGACGGTGTCGGCGTTGGTCAGGGGGATCTGCGCCTCGATGTCATAGAAGGAGATGATGTCAGGAGCAGTCATAACAACCTCGCCATCCTTGAACATGACCAGGTTCTCGTTCTGCAGCAGCACCTCGTAAGTGCAGCCATCCTCACCGGCGATGACGGCAGTACCGTAGTCGAAGCCGCCCTTCACCTTGACATCCACCTTGGTGATCTTACCGCGGCAGATGCCCTTGGCCTTCAGCTCAGAGTTGGCAGCCAGATAGTCATAGAAGTTGACATCGGCCTTTTCCTTCTTATACTTGTCCATGCACTCGCCCACCTTCATGGCGCGGGTAATGGTGCCGTTACCGATAGCGGCCTCGATCTGCTCCTTGGTGACCATCCAGCCGGACAGACCTGCCATCATGTCGAAGGCCACGCAGATGTTTCTGCCGATAACCTCACCCTCAGCGGCATCGCGGGGATCACCCAGCTCGATGAACATACGGTTGTTCTTATTATCAGCCATGGCCAGAGGAGAAGTGTCCAGACCGTTGACATGCAGCAGCAGAGTATCCAGAGCGGGCACAGCGCGGGCAGCACCGTCGCAGTCCACCACGGGGATCTTGTTCATTGCGGCGATCAGCATGGGAACGAAGGTGTTGAAACCGCCCATCTCCACGGGGATGGCATAGCTGAGCTTGCGGCCCATCTTTGCAGCGTGCTCCACCAGTGCGTTATAGGAATTGACGCCATACATGGTGAAATCCTTGCCCTTCAGAGCCACAGGAGAACCCATACCGGCGGTAACAGCGGCGTAGGCAGTGGAGTCCATCTCGGAAGTGGAGATCATCTCCAGCTCGATATCGCCGTGGGCCTTGATATAGTTCTCCAGCATATCAATGCCGCACTCGGGAGAACCGCCGCCACCGGCACCCAGGAAGGTTGCGCCGTAGATCACGTTGATGCAATCCTGTTTGGTCAGTTTCTTAGCCATGTCTTTTTCCTCCGTTTTTCATAAAATTTGGTTGTGATAACAAGCAAGTTAATCCCGCTTCCTATTTCACTTCAAAGTATAAAAGACAGGCAGTTTTCCCGCATCGTCCCTAAAAACAAAATAATCCCCCCGAACTTTGTCCGAGGGGATAAAGAAATGTTTTCTTTTGTTGGTTTTGTATAAAAAATCTTCTCATGTTTTGAGCAGCCGCCCGATTCCCGACGCTTGGTACAGTTCCAGTGCCTCCGGCATTTGGGTCAGTTCACAGTTCAAAACCACGCGGATCTTATTGAGACGGTACTTCACCGTGTTCTTATGGAGGAACATCAGATTGCCCGTCTTCTGCATATTGGACTCAGCATCCAATAAATAGACCGCCAGTGTTTCCAAAAGTTCCTCGGCATCGGGAAGCTCCCGCACCTTGGTAAGGCAGCGCAGCTCCCGGTTTACCCGTTTCTCTCCTTCCAGCACCGCCTCGCGGCACCAACGGGAAAAGCGGATCTCACCCAGGGTGAACATGGACTTCTCAGGGTAGATACGGCAGGCGGTAGAGAGATTCTCGTCGGCAAGAATGTAGGCTTCCCGCGCCTGCGAGGTAGTCATGATGCCTTGACACACTGCGCCCTGTGTCTGGATACCGATATGGGCAAGCTGCTGGGCGTATTCCTCCGCCAGCGCCATTTCCGTCTCGTCGAAGAGGTTATCGTCGGTCATGGCGACAAGATACTGGCTGTAATAATCCACGATAGCCAGCTTGTGGTGCTCCTGCAAAAAGCGCTTGAGGCGCATGAGGCAACCCAGCCGCTGGTTACCGTCGATGGAGCGGCCCGCCATGTTGGTGGGATGAAGAATCCAAATGTTGTGGATGGAGGAGACATCGATGTGCATCCGCTCGGCGATCTGCTTTTTCTCATCGGGGCGGTCATTCAGCACGGCACGGACGAGGGCATCGCTGCCCTCATAGTTGGTGTCCTGATTCCACACGTTGAGGAACATCTCGATGACCTCCACCGCCTGCTGCAAACTCTCCCGATCCTGCGTCCCCTGTTCATCCAATGCCAGCAGGTGGAACTCCAGATGCTTCTTCGACAGTACCGGCAGCGTCCACACGAACACAGGCCGCTCACAGAGCATCTCGATGGGCGCATCGCCCAGCACCGGCAGTTCCTTCAGCGACTCCAAGATCTGCTGATAATCCCACTGGTTAGACACGGGCCACGCTGCCGCCGCCTTACGGGTGAGATAGCGGTCAGCTAACACCAGCGTGCAGCGGAGTCGGTCGCTGAGGAGACGCAGCACCGCATTGATGGTGCGATTCTGCTCCGGCAGTTGGGAGATGTGCTTGACCATCTCCGAGGCGTAGTATTTCTCCTGCTTTTGGTCGATGATGACCCGCTCCACCACTTCGGTGATCACATCGCTGTAACGGAAGTCCATCCTGCCCAGCGGCATGGTGATCAGCGGAAAATCCAGCTCCTCCGCCGTGGCCAGCAGCTGCGGCGACAGTTCTTTGATATACACGCCTACATAATACAGCACAAGGCCCGCCGCACCGAGGGAATGGATGCAGCGCAGGAGATCACACTGGCTCTGCACATCATCACGAATGGCGATGAGACCCGAGAGTATTAACTCATTTCCAACTACCAGATCGTTGTTCAGCGCCGGAATATCGGGATATTCCATCACGGTGACAGAGGACACGGGGCGATTGATACCTCCCGCGCCCGCCACCAATGTGGCGTCTCGCAGGGCCGGTAATTTCAAGCAATCCGCAACGGTGATACTCATGTTTTTCCTCCTAAAGCCTCAGAACGCTACTTTTCCCCTACATTTTACAAAACTTCAAGAAAAAAGAAAATATTTTTTTCAGAGAATTATATTTTTGTCCGCGCAAACAAAGAAACCCGAACTTTATTAGTGTTTGCGGCCAATTTCAAAGCTTTTGGCCTTCACCTTGAAATCTCTCACTTGTTCGCGTTAGATGCTTTCGCCCTCCCCTTCCACTCCCGCTGGGTGGACCCCTTTTTTATTGACGTTTGCAAGAAAAGGGCGAGATCTACTCGCCCCTTTTTCTAATCGCTAATTCAAACAAAATATTGATTTTGCTAAATAACTCGGAGGATGGTCGCCCTCACCCTCCACCAACGGCGCGGAAACGGCATCCAAAGGGCGCAAAGAAGCACCAACGGGCAAGGCAATCGAGGACAAAAGGCGCAGATAAATTGTTGCGAAAATGAAAGGTACCACCGGGGCAAATATATCCATTATTGCAACAATCGTGTCAGCAGCTATGGCCTACAGGCGGGCTGAAGTCATTGTTGTAGTGAAAAATACTGCGGAAACGCTCATTGGTTTTATTGGCCATTCGTTGCACCGCACCTGTCCAACCCAGTCAAGCCATTTCGCTTTTTCCGTGATAATGGGTAGTAACGCCTCGCCTCCACCATTCATTCCCATGTCCAGTGGGATATAAACGAAAACGGCTCATGGTCAACCTTTACTGGCCATGAGGCGTATTTGTTTGTGATGGCCAGTATCGGCATAAATTGCTGATTTTACCGTTTTTGCCATATAACAAAACTGCCTTTGCGCAGTATCGGCTGGGTATATTGGGGTAGGGTAAACTTTGGCAAGGATGGCCATAAATCACGTGTTTTGGAAACATCGTGCCACAAACGAACAAAAAATTACAGGAAAGGAAACAAGCGGTCTCGCAGAGAACCGCTTGTTTCCTTTTTATTATAAAATACCGCGTTTTTTGCGTACATTGCGTGTAGCTAGCAAAGCAACAATATCTGTAACACCGACTACATCAAAGCTATCACGGGGATTGTACCTGTAATGCCTAGGAAATCCATTATTATCGTAAAATTTTCTTCCTATCCTCCAAAACTGCGTTTTTTGCGTAATCAAGTCACAAATATTTGCGCAACCGCTACTATGATTGGCATTGTTAAAATCGAAATTGCTGTTTGCGCAGCAATAAGACCAGACGCAAACTCTGTATCTCCGCCAAACTTTTCCGCAAACATGCCGGCTATTGATGCTGGCGGGGTTGCATTTCCAATGACAATTGAAAGGGCCGCAACTGGTGGAATGGGGAAAAGAAGGACAACCAAAATTGACAACAGAGGAAAGACTACGAGGCGGAGCAACGAAGAAACCCAAAAACCTATGTGTCGGAATAATGCAGCAAAATGAGCGTTGCTCATCTGATAGCCAATAATAAGCATTGGTAATGGTGTGTTTAATGCGGCTAGTGATGTGAGGGTAGATATGACGAACGGAGATAATTTTATCTGTAGAAGGGAAAGGAGAAACGCAACTGCGACACCGATTACTCCCGGATTTAGTATTGCCGAACGAATCGACAGTTTTTTCTTGTCTCCCGTGATCATATAAACGCCATAAACCCAAATTAAAACTATACTGGTTACCACAAAAGCAGAACCATAAAGGACGCCAGTGGCGCCTAAGATCGCAGACATAAGGGGATATCCAACAAAGCCGCAATTCGAAAATACAGAAGCGAATTGCATAATATTTTGCCGGCGAGGATCTGCCTCCTTTAAAAAGAGTTTTACAATTACGACATTTATTGCATGCAAAATGATTGTTATGAGGACCACAAGAAAGAAAATGAAAATCTTATTACCCAAAAACTCGCCTTGGAATGACACGATGATGTTTGCGGGCACAACAACATAAAGGACAATATTCGTAATGCCTTTGCTTGCGCTAGGATCTAACAGCTTTGCTTTTCCGATAATAAAACCAATACTGATGAAAACGAACAAGACAAGCACTTGCTGTCCAACTGTCAAAAATGAGGTTAGCATAATGTCCTCCACTTTAGTATGTGTCTGTAACTCAGGAGAGCATAGTCCTTGTCTCTGTGTTAGAGGTCAGCAAAAATACCATTTGGCAGCTAATCTAACTGGTCTCTAATACCTATTCCACCAATACACAGACAGCGGACTGTTTTAAGGAAAATCAGCCGTTCAAAGAACGGCTGACTTTTTACATCCCGACTTTGCTTTTTTTGCATTAATAGCAACCAAAAAATAACAAATGCTGAGGAAAGTGAGTTGTAATGAGGAAAGTTAGTTAAGACGAGGAGAGCATGAAATATAAGGAAGAGCAAAAATAGAAAAAGTCGGGATGTAATCTATTGCTTTTTCCTATGTTTAAGAATAAAATATCGTTGTTAATGTCTGCCTTTAGCGGTGTTCGTTCTGTTTGTCAACATTCTCTCCACTTAATAGTTAATAGTATCATTTGGAAAGAAAACGATTCGACTATGAGGAATTTACGATGAAAGATAAGAAAAGTATCAACAATCTTTATCAAAGTTTGTTTCGGGCTCTTACTACCGACAACCTCGATGCCATTTCAAAAGCGCTCTATGAATATTGCCTACACCCAGTGGTCGTTTACAACACGCTCTTCAATGTTATTTCCCTTTTCCCAAACCAAAAGCTCAATGATGCTGTGTGGGATAACATCTACCAGCAAAGGAAAATTCCTTCAGATATGCTTCTCTCTTTCGCGCAGGATGACATGATCAAAACTTTCTGGGAGTCTAAGCAGCCAAAGCTTGTAAACTGGGGGCTTTTAAATAGTGCCCCCAGATTAGTCACTGCCATCCGTGTGGATGGGAATGTGGTTGGAAGCGTAGGAATCGTCTACGAAAGCAATGACCTCGAGTCTTATGAAGAGGATGCAACCGCACTTTCTTTGGCTGCCGAAGCATTTTCTATGTATTTCAAACAGAAAAAAGAACACCGAGCAACTAGCAAACCTCTTCACGACAGTTTCGCCATAGCTTTGTTGGAGGGCAATGTCACTGGCGAAGAAGAACTGCGTTATTGGGAAAACATAGCAAAAATAAGCTTTAAAAACGACATTCGTGTGATTGTGGTGGACTGTAAGACAAAAGAAGTCTCACGGGCTGTTTACAACAGAATTGAAGAACAACTAGTAGCAAGCCAAAATACGCTAATGTGTTGCCTCAATCAATCTCTGTATTTTATCCATTATAATCAGCCTCATCAAAGCAAAGAAAATTATCTACACAGAGTGAACGCTTTTTTCCCAAGCATAAAATTTGAAAATGTTTCGGTGGGCATCAGCACAGCCATTACTAATCCAAAGGACATCCTGCTTGCCAGATATCAGGCAGAACAGGCGTTGCATATTGGCCGCACTCTCAAACACACCTCCAACACAACATTCTATGAAGATATTGCTTTCGAGGATATTTTATATAAGCTGAAAGAAAACCCTTTTTTTCACTCTTATATTCATCCAGCAGTATTTCTGCTTCTACAGGCAGACGAAGCTTTTGGCAACGATTACGCACGCACATTGAAAACTTACTTAGAAACGTTCTGCAACAAAACCAAGACATGTCAACGGTTGAATATACACCGAAACACGTTGTCCTATCGTTTGGAGTGCATCCAAAAACTTGCCGAGATTGATTTTGACGATGAACACACATGCCGACATATTCTCGTAAGCTTTTCACTGTTAGATAATCGTTTTGAATTGCTTATTGATTAGACTCTTTCTTGCTTGCGCGCTCGTCTGCCTTAACACAGAGAGAAGCATAAATCGAACCGGTCAGGCTGTGCCAGATGCCGAAAACAGCTCCTGCCAAAGCCGTTGCAGGGGTAAACAAGGTCATACTCATCGTAGATGCAAGACCGCTATTCTGCATACCAACCTCGATACTACAGGCTCTCTGTACAGGCTTGGGGAACTTAAACAAACCGCAGAGAACATGGCCCACAGCCAGGCCACTGGCGTTGTGCAGCAGGCAGCAAAGGAACACCAGAATTCCGGAAGTCATCATAGTCTGAACATTGGAGGAAATGATTCCGCCAAGAGCACACATGAACGCCATTGTAGAGATAATAGGCAAGAATGGTGTTACATAATCCATGTATTTCTTAAAGATGGCATTAATGATAAAGCCGAGAACCAAAGGTGCAAACACAATCTGCAGAATGCTGATTACCATGTTCATGAAGGGGATCTCGATATAGGTCTGTGCATACAGCACCATCAGGGCAGGTGTCACAATGGGACACAGGAGGGTAGATACCGCTGTGCAGGTAATAGAGAGCGGTGTATCGCCCTTTGCAAGATATGTGCAGATGTTGGATGCCGTTCCGCCAGGACAGCAGCCGACCAAGATTACACCAAGTGCAATCTCTACGGGCAGATTGAACACCTTACACACCAGCCAACCTGCAAACGGCATCCATGCAAACTGCAAAACCGCCACAAACAGCACATACTTTGGCTTTTTTACCACCATTCCAAAGTCGGACAAACTCATGGTAAGACCCATTGTCAGCATCACAAGCTGCATAAGTCTCATCTGTCTCGCGGATGCCCAGGCAAATGTGCTAGGTATGAAGAAGGCCACAATCGTCACTGCAATAACAAAAAGTATCAGATTGAGGCTAATCCAATTACCAATCTTTTTTACTGTATTCATAATTTCCTCGCTTTCATTCCCTTGGTCATTCCTATCAAGGAATTAGCATAGCAACAGTTTTCCGCCACTGTGGGCAATGCAATGACCCGTCATATAGGTGTCATTCAACAGGAACGACATCGCCTCAGACAACTCTTCCGGCTCACCGCAGCGCTTAAGCGGAATCAGAGAACAGGATTTTTCAAAGTTATCTGGCTCTCTCTTGGCAAAGTTGGCCACCATATCTGTCCAGTGCTGTGTCGGCGCCAAGGCGTTGACACGCACATTGTATTTGGCCATCTCCAGAGCAAGTGCTCGGGTCAGACCCAACATTCCTGCCTTGGCCGTTCCGTATGCCTCGTTTTTGAAGGAAGCAGCATAACCAGCGGCAGAGGCATTATTGATGATGACACCCTGCTGATGCTTGATCATGTATGGTACCACCGCACGAGTCATGTAGAGAACGCCCAGGAGATTGACACTGATAATCTTACGATACACTGCCGGATCTAACTGGTGGAACTCTCCGCCGGTCTGGATTCCGGCATTGTTAATCAGTACTGCGATTTTGTCACCCAAAATCTCCACAGCTTGCTCCACCAGTGTCTGACACTGGCCATAATCGCTGGTATCGGCACGCAGCACCACGGCTCGTGTACCGAAAGTCTTTTCAATATCATTGCGAAGCGCTTCTGCCTTCTCCAGTGAACTTTCACTGGTATAGTTGATGACCACATCATAGCCTTCTGCCGCCAGACGCCATGCAAAGTTGGCACCCAGACCGCGGGAACCACCTGTCACAATGGCAAAGCCATCCATTTTCTGTTTGGCAAACACTTTCATTCTCACACCCCCCATTACATGCGGGCTTGACCGCCGTCATACTGCACCACCTGTGCAGTCATCATCGGCGATTCTACCATATACGCACACAGTCGCGCCACATCCTCGGGTGCAGCCTTCGCCCCCAAGGGTGTCTGCTCGGCATCCTCGTCCAGAGAAACAGCAATACAGTTGACACGGACATTGCGGGGACCATAATCCAGTGCCAGCATTTTGGAGAAGCCAGCGATAGCTCGCATGCAGCTTGATGCCGTCGCCGTTTCGGCTTCGAAAACGCCGAATGCCTCTGTCGTGATGAGATTGATGATAGTGCCAAAGCACTGCTCCTGCATATCGGGCAGGACATACCGCGACATATCCATCACGCTGTAGACATTCTTCTCCACCGCTTCTGCCAGATTCTCCGGCGTCTCCTCGGCAAAGGGTTTGCGGGGGGAGAATATATGAGCATTCACCAGTACGGCCGGCGGCATGCCGAAGATATCCTTTGCGCTCTGTACCAATGCCTCGCACATCTGTGCCTGATAGATATTTGTAAAAATCGCAACAGCTTTTACGGAGAAGTCCTTTTGGATACTCTCACAGAGCGTTTGAATCTTTGCCAACTCCCTATCGTTCCCGTAGGGAAGTGCCACATCATATCCATCGGCAGCAAGGGCGTATGCGATCGCCTCTCCCATCGGCAGTGCCGCGCCGGTCACCAGCGCAAATCCTGCCATTTTTTCTTTTTGGGCTAATTTCGGCATATACTCACCTCCGAATTTATCCTGGTTAAGTTAGTCAATGGGAGTGGGCTTGGGATAAATGCCCTCGGCAATATTCTTCTGGGCTCTGTTGTACAGATCCTGGTTGCCCTCCCACCACCAGTGGGTAATCTTCAGGAAGCTGATTTTCCAGCCCTTCTCCGTTCTCTTATACTTATTATTGTACAGGGAGAAGCACTGCATCCACGGATCACCATCCATATTGGGCAGGAAGTGCATAGCACGGACATAGCAACGGCAGGTGGCGGTGTCACCGTCGACATCAATTTTGAAGTTGCTCATGAAGTGCTGAGTAGCCTGCAGGCCGGAAACAATCTTCTTTACATTTTCTGCCCACTCTTTGGGGGCATAATGTGCTACAGGCTTGTCAGGGAAACGATAACGCATATCAACAACCAGGTCATCGGAAAATACATTGGCAAACTCTTCCCAGTTTTTGGTGTCGACGCACCATGCGTACTGGTACTGGTTTTGCATAATTGCTTCTTTGTCGAGCATTTCCTGCAAGATCTTTTCGGTATCCATTATATAGTCTCCTTTCGGCGGCAAATTAAATCCACAAGGGAACGTGAATCATCAACAAGTCTCTTAGGTATTGATTATCTTGATATAAAATTAACAATTCGTGGGGTTATGCAGGAGTTGCCGCGCAAATTGCGCAACAACTCCTGCATTTTTTAACTTAAACGGCTTTCTGCAAATTAAGGAAGGTGCTTACTTACGGTTCCACTCTTCCTTCTTGCAAATCTTCCAGATCAGCCACACGCCGAGGGTTGCAACGGCCAGGCCAATCACGAACACGTACAGGATGGTTGCGTAGGTGCCAGAGGCATCATACACGGCACCGAAGATGGTGGAGGCGAAGATACCAACAATGGTGCTCAGAGTGGCAACATAGCTCTGGATGGTACCGTAGTCCTTACGACCAACAACGGTAGGCAACAGGACGGAGGGGCCGAAAGCGGTGATGGGGAAGAAGTTACCAAACAGGAATGCACCAATGTACACGAACGCACCGCTGACACCGGAAAGCAGGAAGCAAACGATGGACAGCAAACCGCACAGACCAGCAAAGGTATAACCAACCTTCGCATTGAACTTGTCAATCAGCGCACCAATCAGGATACGGCCAGGGATGTTACCGAGCATAACCAGTGCGGAAACCACGGTAGCATTGGCAACGGAGAAACCGATAGAATATGCCAGGTTTGTCATCTGGGTCTGCAGGTTGCAACCGAACAGCATAATCAGAAGGGCAACGACCATCAGCCAGAAAACGGGTCTCTTCAGAGCATCCTTGAACATCAGACCGGGCATCTTCAGAGGATCGTCCTTCTTGTTTGCAAGCTCCAGCTCCTCTGCCGAGCTGATGCCATAGGGGAACAGGTCCTTATCTGCAGGCTTACTTCTCAGCAGGAACACGCCGGGCATACTGATCAGGAAGGTGGCAACAGCGATAACGATGTAGGTAGTCTGATAACCCATGGCACCGATCAGACGGCCGATAATCAGCGTGAAGACGAAGCCGCCCAGACCGTTTGCTGCATAAGCGATACCCACAGCAGCGGTGAACTTCTTCTTGAACCAGGAGTTCATCAGCAGGGGGATCATGCCGAAGCCGACAAAACCGATACCGCTACCGATGATGACGCCGGAAACCCACCAGCCCCAAACAGCGGGCCAGACGGCAAACAGTGCATAACCCAGGGACATAAGCGTTACTGCAATAAACGCCATTGCACGGGCATCTAGCTTGTAGAACAGCTTACGCACGAGAGGCAGTGTCAGGGTAACCGTGATGCCCTGGAAGGTGTAGTACAGACCCAGCTGAGCCATGGAAAAACCCTTCTCAGCGTTGATGGTGGTGAAGAAAACACCGATGGTGTTTCCGATACCAGCCATCGTGGAGAACATGATGATGGCACAGCCAATAACCACGCTCCAAGAATAGTGCATTTTCTTCGTCATACTCTTTCTCCTTTTTTTATTTTTATAGGGTTGCTAATTAATCAATCTGCAGAACAGAGTGGAATGCTTCGTGGACGGCATTGTACACCTTGCGTGCGCCGAGCATATCGCCCACTGCAGCAACCTCCACCTTGTCCTCCAGCTCATCCAGGAGATGTGCATCGGGTCTGAAGCCCGCAGAAATCACGACTGCGTCACATTCAACAAAGGCTTCCTGTCCATCCTTTTCATAGACCACACGGTCAGCCTCGATTCTCTTGACTCTTGCCGATTCAATGGCTACGCACTTGCTGTCACGGATCATATCCTTCAGGCACTGATCGTTGTTTCTGCTGTGCTTGGCCGTCTGCAGAATCTTGGGAAGCATCTCAACGATGGTAACCTCATCTGCGGTTTCAGCAAAGTGCAGAGCGGCTTCGCAACCCACCAGACCACCGCCGATGACCACAACTTTCTTTCCGATGGAGCCCTTCTTAAGCAGTGCAGTTTCTGCATCCATTACATGGGGCAGCTTCACACCCTCAATGGGAGGAATGACAGGATTTGCACCGGTGGCAAGGATGACGTTGTCAAATCTGCCATCAAGGATTTTCTCTGCCGTTGCCTCTTTCAGAAGACGGACATCAACGCCGTGCTTGAGAATCTGTCTCTCAAGATATTTCACGTACTTCATGACATCCTTCTTAAACTCGGGAGCACCTGCTGCAAGCAACAGACCACCCAAACGATCCTTCTTCTCCCAAAGCGTTACATCAAAACCGCGCTGAGCAGCGATGAGAGCGGCTTCCATGCCGCCGGGGCCACCACCAACGACCAACACGCGTTTTTTGGTCTTGCCGGGAGTCACTACATATTCACGCTCATGATAACATGCGGGGTTGATTGCGCAGGTCTTATCTCTATGAGAGAAGGAAGAGTACAGGCACTCATTACAACCAATGCAGGGACGGATATCCAGCAGGCGGCCTTCCTTCACCTTCTTTGCCCAATAGGGATCAGCAAGGCTCTGATGGCCCATCAGGATCACATCGGCGATTCCCTCTTCAACTACCTTTTCAGCCAGCACGGGATCATGCAGCTTACCCTGCACCACAAGGGGGATATCCTTTACCGCCTCACGCACAGCTCTTGCAGCATACAGCTGGTTACCATCAGGCTGGTAGACGGTGGTGATTTGGTTGTACCAAACATCGTAGTTACCGGTATCCAGATGCAGATAATCCACACCAGCATCCCGCAGAATTTTGGCAATCTCCACGCCTTCCTCAACCTGTCTCATGCCTTCCTGGCAATGACACACATTGAACTTAACGCCGATAACGAAGTCCTTGCCGCAGGCCTCACGGATGGCCTCGATAATTTCAAGGCAGAATCTCATGCGGTTTTGCAGGGAACCACCGTACTCATCCGTTCTGAAGTTCCAATGGGAGGACATGAACTGGTCGATCAGATATCCACCGTATGCGTGAATCTCAACACCGTCAGCGCCGGTTGCATGGGCCAGCTTCGCAGTATTTGCCATTCTCTCCACGAGGAACTTAATATCTTCCTTGCTGTAGACCTTCGTTTTCTTCTCAGGCCAGAAGAACATCGGCAGCTCACTGCAGGAATAGGGGATCCATTCGGGATCCGTGTAAGACAGTCTGCCCAAACCAGGACCGATCTGTACAAAGATCTTCGCGCCATTGAAATGCACCTTATCCACAAGCTCACTCAGAGGAACTGCGTGATGAGGCTTTTCAAGCAAGTTTCTTGCTCGGGACTCGTATCGTTCGGTACATGCATTCAAGCCGGTAACAATTACACCGTCGCCGCCCTTTGCGCGCTCGACAAAGTAGTCAATAGACGACGGCGTGTAGCGTCCCACAGGATCGCCGATTGTTCCCATGGGCGCAATTCCGATTCTGTTCTTCAGAACGACGCTACCAATTTTTACTTTCTCAAATAGTTTCATCGCCAAATCCTCCTGATTAATTTTGTGCAAAGTATACAAACGAGGGACGCGTAACGCATACTTTGTTAAAATAAATACCATATTACGCCACGGCTGTCATTTGAATTTCGCACAAAGAGTAAGGATTCACTTGTGCGTTTTGCACAGTTGGGGCTTTGGGTGTCTTTTGTTCCACGGTAGTTAATTGCTTTTTGCGCAAATATCTTACGAAGGAATCTCTTTTCATCTAAAATCAACCGCTTCGCCGCAGATATACAAATTATATATAATAATGTATCCGACCGCTGACAGCGTAGGCAGAACTGCGACAAGTGTGGTCACCAAGCTTAGCTAACAGGTTGAATTTTTTAAATTTTCGGGTTAGAATGTTTTCATCGAAAAGGTGTGGGGTGAACTTTAACTTGTCAAAATACGCTATGGCGAGGATTAAACCTCCTCTCAATTCAACAAAATCTTTTTTTAGGTTGAATAGCGAGGCTGTGTTCCTTGCTGGCAATAACGCAGACAATCTTCAACCAGAGAAAGCCCATCCCCTCCACCAACGGCGCGGAAACGGCATCCAAAGGGAGCAAAGAACTCCCAACAGGCAAGGTAATCGAGGACAAAAGACGCAGATAAATTGTTGCGAAAATGAAAGGTACCACCGGGGCAAACGCATCCATTATTGCAACAATAGTGTCAGCAGCTATGGCTAGCAGGCGGGCTGAAGTCATCGTTGTAGTGAAAAATACTGCAGAAATGCTCATTGGTTTTACTGGCCATCGTTGCACCGCACCTGTCCAACCCAGTCAAGCCATTTCGCTTTTTCCGTGATAATGGGCAGTACCCCCTCGCCTCCACCAAAAGCAAAAACCACCCCAAACGGGGTGGTTTTTGCTTTTGTCGGAGGCGAAAATATTAAAAGCGAGGCCGTCTACCCTCCCCTCTCGCGCTAAGAGCCGCACTTCGGGGCGGTTGCGCTCTCGCACGCCCGCCTTCGGGGCGGGTGCCCTCTCGCGCTCTCCCTATGCAGATTTGGAGGCTTTTCGCGCCGCAGGGGAAGAGAGTCGAAAGACACCGCTTGGCGAGGGGGACTTGCCGGCAAGAGCCATTGACATTTGCAAAACAAGCGTGTATACTGTGCTTGCAAGTTCATATTCCCTTTAAGTGCCTGCATCGGCGGTGAAAGCCGTTGCGGGAGAATAGTGAATCGGGTGCAAATCCCGAACGGTACCGCCACTGTAAGCGTGGAGGTGCCCGCACATAGACGAAAGTCGGTCATTGGCGATACGCTGAGAAGGCCGTGCGGGCGCTGAAGATACGCAAGTCAGGAGAACTGCTTAAATGAGGTAAAACCACGAGAGTCTGCAAGTACGGATTCTGTGATTTTTTGTTGCGGAAAAACGGCTGCAGCGACTCTTTTGGGGTCGCTGCAGTTTTTTTGCTGTGATCGTCTGCGTGCAGCTCCCCCGGCTGCATGCAGCGCTCACGGCCCGCAAAGTAACTGAATATTGCTTGGCGATACCATATGGTGATCCGGTCAGAATCCGGAACAACCGTCCATTGCTGTGTTTGGCGCTGTGCCATCAGTCAGAGAGCCTGTGGTATCGTTTGGGTTGATCACGCTTTGACAGGAGAGTGTAGGCGTGTTTGTCCGTGCTTGCGGGCAGGCGGTTATGCTCTTTTTTCTTTGCGGCGGGAACCACGAAATGGTAAAGGAGGGATGCACGTGACACCGGAAGAGAAGAAGGCCTGGGCGGAGGACCTTTTGCGGAAAAAATATGCACAGTTGGGCCGATTGCCCACAAAGAAAGACTTTGATGATGTTGCCTGCTCCCAGATCAAGGCCTATCTTGGTCCGTGGCCGCGGGCACTGGAGTCTGCGGGGCTGAAAAAGCCCAAGGAGAAAAAAACGAAAGAAAACGAATGAAAGGATGAACCCTGTATGCGTATGAAAAAACTGCTCAGCCTGCTCCTCGCACTGGTGATGGTGCTGAGCCTTGTCCCCACCACCGTGTTTGCCACGGAGGGGGAGGAAGATGTGGTGTATTTGTCTGTCAGCTTTGATAGCAATTATATTGACGACAAAAACGGCGATCCGATTGTATATGTCCCCATTCCGCTTGATAAAATCGAAGCCATTGATCTGACCGAATACGGTCTGGACAATATGCTCTACGACGCAGACGGTGATGATGACTATGAAACCACCGCACTGCAGCTGCTGATCTACGCCCACGAAGAACTTTACGGCGGAGATTGGGGCGATGTGAACTTTGATGCTCTGCCCGGCAGTTCCTATTTCCGTGACGGCATCTTCGGTTTTACCGAGAATCTGGTCTATTTCCAGAATGGCGATTTTCCACTGAAACCGATTCAGAGTGGTGGTGCGGTTACCGAGGGTGCAACTTCTGATCAGATCGTTCTGAAAGCCGGTGACTTTTTGGATGTTGCCAGCTTCAGCTGCTACAACTTCCTGTGGGATCAGGCAGGCGGTTTCCATCTGTTTGCTGATGAAGAAGACAACTACACCCATGATTACACCACAAACGCCGGAGAAGCGCTGTCTGTGAAGCTGAAACACTCCTTCTGCGATCTGATGTACGGTCAGTCCTGGGTGAAGGATGCCGCCGACTACGAGGTTTACTACGGTTCTGCCTTTGGTGAAGCAGACGGCAGTGTCACCACCGACGAAAGCGGCAATGCCGAAATCACATTCCCCAATGCCGGCACCTATTATGTTTGGTGTGACGGTGCTATCGGCATCGACGACGGTTATACCCATACCACCTGTGACCATTACACGGAAACCGGTGAACCCTGCATCGTGTCCTCCCCCGCTTTTGCCAAGGTGACGGTGGCAGGTGCAGCCGCACCTGAAGCACCCCGCCAGCCTCAGGATATTTCCGCTGTGCTAAACGCTACTTTGGCGATGCAGGCAACTACCGTTGCACAGCCTTCCTTTGGCACCAACTACGGTGAGTGGACGGTGTTCGGCCTTGCCCGCGGTAACTACTTTGCCAAGGACAGCCGGTATTTTGCTGACTACTATAATCGCATTGTGGAATATGTCAACACCACCGCAGCAAAGGTTGCCATGAGCGGCGCACTGGATAAAAACAAGTCTACCGACAACTCCCGCCTCATCATGGCACTGGCTGCCATCGGTAAGGATGCCACCTCTGTGGGCAACTGGGATCTGGTGGAGGCTTACAGCGCCAACGGTATGAACTGGATTCGCAAGCAGGGTATGAACGGCACCATTTGCACGCTGATTGCGCTGGATTGCGGCAATTATAAAACCTCCGATCCCACCATCCGTCAGCAGTGCGTGGATGCTATTTTGACCGCCCAGCACAACGATGGCGGCTGGTCTCTGGTCACCGCCAAAACCCAGCCCTCCAATGTGGACATTACCGGCATGACTCTGACCGCCCTGTACCCCTACCGCGATCAGCCTGCGGTAGCCGCAGCTTGCGAAGCTGCTCTTAACTGGCTCAGCCAGAGCCAGCTGGACAACGGCGGCTTCCCCTACGGCAGGGGCGAAACCTCTGAAAGCTGCGTGTGGGCCATCGTGGCTGCCACCACTTGGGGCATCAACCCCGACACTGACCCCCGCTTCATCAAGAACGGCAATTCCGCTATCGACAATCTGCTGACCTACTATCTGGAAGATGAGGCTATGTTCGAGCATGGCAGAGGCGCAGGTGCCAACGCCATGGCTACCGATCAGGCTACCTATGGTCTGGTTGCCTATGACCGCTTTATCAACGGCAAAACCGCCCTGTATGATTACAGCGATGTGGTGTTTGAGGATAACACCGTGACCCTCGGCCAGCCCAAGGCCGGTATCAGCACACAGCCGCAGGTGGAAAATGTCACCGGTACCACATTCAGCGCCGCGATCACCATCGACCAGCGGGATACCGCAGCAGGTTATAAGGCACTGGATATGCTCATGGCCGTCCCCGATGGTCTCACAGTCGAGAATGTCGAAATCAAGCGTCTCGATAAAGAGAGCGGTTCCCTGTCCTGGGAGCTGGATGAAGAGAACAAGCTCCGCGTGGCCTTCCTCAACACCGCCACCAATACCGATATTTCCATTGTAAACAATAATGAAGGCAACACCTTCCCCGCCGCCATGTTCTCCATCGAGTTCAAGGTCAGCAAGATGCTCACCGCAGGTGACAAACTGGTGCTTTCCATCGATGGCATGTCCCTGAAGAAGTCCTCCGACCCCGATGATCTGCTCATCGTGGATACCACCAACACCCGGACTGAAATCGAAGTGGTAGAGGGCATCACCTACACAGCCCTGCGCCTGTACACCGGTGATAATGTAGACCTGATCTCCAGCACCAAGCAAGCCGTGGCCGTGTTTGTAACAGGACTTGATCGCTCTCCCACGATTCCCGAACTGACCTATGATGACGGCACCGGGCAATACACCTTCGCCTACAGTGCCCAGTTGACCGAAGCCGCTGGCCGCCACGCCTATGTGGCACTGGTGGATGCTGCCATCGATATGGAGAACTTCGTCAAAGAGGAGCACTTCCAACTGGAGGAGAAAACAAATATCGCTACCATCTCCTTCGGTGATACCGACGGTAACGAAACCATCAACGCGCAGGATGCACTGAACGCCGTGAACTTCTGGCTCCGCAAGGGCAATGCCCCCACCGATGCACAGATCCTCGCCACCAATATCAACGGCGACGGCCGCCTGAATACCCACGATGCGCTGGGTATCGTAGAGAAGTTTGTGGGTGCCAACGACTACCATCTGATCGAAAAAGCAGTGAACAGTCTTGCCCAAGCCGTGACCAACAGCAAAACCGAGACCAACAACTGACACTACACAACCTCAGGGTGGGAGGCCAAGCCTCCCACCCCACCATGTAAAGGAGAAGTTCCATGGCAGGGAAGAGCGAAATTAGAAAAAGCAAGAAGCTGTGGGTGATCATCGCAGCACTGTGTGTAATAGCAGCCGTGGTGGTCGTACTGCTGCTGTCGGGAGACAAAGGCCCATTAGGCACGCCTTTGCTGACGGTGGAAACACCCCAAAAGTGCAGCGCGGGTGAGGAGATCACCCTCGATGTGACCATCGATCATCTGGGGGAGGCGCTGTATCCCGCCGCCAGCATGAGCATCCGCTTCGATCCTGCCTGCTTGGAGTTTCTCGGCGTGGAGGAGGGCAATGTGTTCATCCACGATGATGAGAGCAGCTCGGGTCGGCAGCTGCCCGATTGGAAGTGCAATGTGCAAAGCAGCAACGACAGCGGCATGATCAACATCATGTATCTCGACATGACAGGCGGCAGATATGCCTTCAGCGGTGATTTGCTCGCGGAGGAGGACAATGTGGTGCTGCGGCTTTCTTTCCGCCTCCGCGGCAGTGTGCGGACAGGGGATGTCCTCGACCTCATTGTGGAAGATGCCGTGTTTGCCGCATCGGAAGAGCGCGACAGCCTCGCCATGACAAGAAATACACTGCGGGTAAAGAACAGCCGCATCGTGATAGGAGAATGAAGATGAAAAAGATAATGACGCTGCTGCTCACGGCAGTGCTCGCCCTGAGCCTGTGCGCCTGCGGCGGCAATTTCGGAAAAGTGGACTTGCAGGAGTCCATCGCCATTCCCGAGGACGGCATCATCACCGCAGATATTGTGGCGCAAATCAAGAGAGACGATGCCATCGGCATCTTCACGGGTACTTCGGGGGAGTTCCACTACGAGTGGACGATTTTCGGCAGCGATATTGCCGAGGCACAGGAGGTCAACCTGCAGGCCGACATCCGTCAAAAGGCGGACGGTGAGATCGAAGTGACACTGGCGCAGGAGGAATCTTTCGGCTTCTCGGCGCTGCTGTCGGTGTACCTGCCCGATTTGTGGGATGCCCAAAGCGCCACCGCCTATGATGGGGAGAAAGCCGTGGCCTCCGTATCCGTGACAGGCAGTAAAAGCACCATTTTAAACCTTACCACCGATGGCACTCTGGGTACAGTGATCGTCCGTCCTGATAGAGTGGAAGAACTTCCCGCGACAGAGGAAGTGGTGGAGAAGGACGGGGAGAAAAAAGAGGATGGTACACCTTCCAAGGACAATAAGGTGGATGACTATCTCTCCCCCGTGAAGCCTACAGACAGCCGCCCTGTGTCTGACGGCACCGCCACGGAGAAAGACCAGTACCTCACCGACCCTGTCCCCGAGGGCAAGCCCCTGCCTGTGGAGCCCGAGAATCAGCAAAAGGGTAAGGAAATCACCGTTACTTTCTCCATCGAGTGCAGTACCATTTTGAACAATTTGGATATGCTTGACCCCGATAAGCTGGAGATGGTGCCCACAGGCGGCATCATTCTGCCTGCCACCACCGTTACCTGCTACGAGGGCGAGTCGGTGTTTGATGCCTTGCAGCGCTTGTGCCGCGAAAAGGGAATTCATATGGAATCGGAGTGGACGCCCATCTACAACAGCGCCTATATCGAGGGCATCCACAACCTCTATGAGTTCGACTGCGGCGCTCTCTCGGGGTGGATGTACCGCGTCAACGGCTGGTATCCCAACTACGGGTGTTCGCGTTATCCCCTCCACGACGGCGACACCGTGGAGTGGCGCTATACCTGCGATTTGGGCGGTGATATTGGCGGTGGCTATCTGTTCCGATGATGAAAGATACATTTTTTTCCTATCACCCGCTGGTGAATTTTCTCTATTTCGCCCTTGTGCTGACCTTTGCTATGGCGCTGCCCCATCCGCTGGCGCAGTTTATCTCTCTCACCTCTGCCTGTATCTACGCGGTGCAGGCAGAGGGGAGAAAGGCGGTGCTGTTCTGCTTGAAATGGTGTCTGCCCATTATGCTGACGGCAGCCGTGTTTAACCCCGCCTTCAGCCACGAGGGGGTAACGACCCTGTGCTATCTGCCCTCCGGCAATCCGCTGACGCTGGAGAGCATCCTCTATGGGCTCAGTGCCGGTGTGATGATTGCCGCCGTGATGCTGTGGTTTGTGAATTTCAATCGGGTCATCACTTCCGATAAGTTTATCTATCTCTTCGGTCGCGTCATTCCTGCCTTGTCGCTGGTGCTGAGTATGACACTGCGCTTTATCCCGAAGTTCCGCGTACAGTTGCGTGCCGTGACACAGTCCCAGCGCAGCATTGGGCGGGATGTTTCACAGGGCAGTCTGTGGCAGCGCACGAAAACGGCAATTACCATCCTCTCCATCATGGTCACATGGTCGCTGGAGAACGCCATTGAGACGGCGGACAGCATGAAGTCCCGCGGCTACGGCCTCAAGGGGCGCACCGCCTTTTCCATCTATCGCTTTGATGAGCGGGACAGGATGGCCCTTATCTATCTTCTCTTCTGCGCACTGTTTCTCTTTGCCGGATGGGTGGCGGGCGCGTTCGCCTTTCGCTACTTCCCCGATGTCCGCGGCACGGCGCTGAACACCGTGACCGTGAGTTTTTATGTTGTGTATGCTGCGTTGTGCCTCCTGCCTGTGGTGCTGCGCGCCGTGGAGGAAAAACAATGGAAAGCTATTCGTTCCGCGATGTAAATTTCACCTATCCCGAGGGGGAGCGTCCCGTGCTGCGTGACCTCACCTTCACAGTGCAGCAGGGGGAGTTCCTGCTGCTGTGCGGCCCGTCGGGCTGCGGAAAGTCCACGCTGCTGCGGCAGATGAAGTCCTGCCTTGCGCCCCATGGTCGCTTGACGGGTGAGATACGCTACGGCGGGCGGCGACTCTCGGAGATGTCCGTCCGCGAGCAATCTCAGGAAATCGGCTTCGTGCTGCAATCGCCGGAGAACCAAGTGGTCACCGACAAGGTGTGGCACGAGCTGGCCTTCGGCTTGGAGAGCCTGGGCTACGATACCCCCACCATCCGCCGCCGCGTGGCGGAAATCGCCGCCTTTTTCGGCATCGAGAGCTGGTTTTATAAGAATGTGACAGAGCTCTCCGGTGGACAAAAGCAGCTGTTGAGCCTTGCCTCGGTCATGGCCATGCAGCCGGGGGTGCTGGTGCTGGACGAGCCCACGGCGCAACTGGACCCCATCGCCGCAGGCGACTTTTTGGCGCTGCTGGGGCGCATCAACCGCGAGCTGGGCACCACCATTATTCTCACCGAGCATCGGCTGGAGGAGACCTTCCCCTTTGCCAATCGCGTCATGGTGATGGATGCAGGGCGCATCGTGTGCGACGGTGCACCCCAAGAGGTAGGCTTGCAGCTGAAAGACAGGGGCAGCGGTATGTTCTTCGCCATGCCCACGGCCATGCGCGTGTGGGCAGCGGTGGAGACCCCACTATCCTGCCCCATCACCGTCCGTGACGGCAGCGACTTTCTCAGTCGCCGCAATGCAGAGCAATCCCTGCTGCCGCTGCCCAAGGAAAAGGCGTATTCCTACGGCGAGGAGGCGGTGCTCACCTGTGATGAGCTGTGGTTTCGCTATGAGCAGGACAGCCCCGATGTGGTGCGGGGCTTTTCTCTAACGCTGAAAAAGGGCGAATTCTATGCCATTTTAGGCGGTAACGGCGCAGGCAAGACCACGGCGCTGAAAGCTATCTCCGGACTCCACACCCCCCATCGCGGTGAGGTGAAGATGCAGGGAAAATTGGCGCACCTGCCCCAAAATCCACAGACGCTCTTCGTTAAGCGCACGGTGCGTGAGGACTTGTATGAGGTGTTCCGCGGGCAAAAGGTAGATAAGCAAAGGCAGGATGCGGAGGTGGCGCGGATTGTGGAGCTGTGCGCCCTGCGGGAGTTTTTAGACCGCCATCCCTACGACATCTCCGGCGGCGAGCAGCAGCGTGCGGCGTTGGCCAAGGTGTTGCTGACGCGGCCCGACATTTTGCTGCTGGACGAGCCCACCAAGGGCTTTGATGCCGAGTTCAAGGTCAGCTTTGCCTTGATTCTGCGCCACTTGCTGTCCGAGGGCGTGACCATCTTGATGGTGAGCCACGATGTGCCCTTCTGCGCGGAGTATGCCCATCGCTGCGGCCTCTTTTTCGATGGACAGCTGGTAGCGGAGGGCTCGCCGCGGGAATTCTTCTCCGGCAACAGCTTTTATACCACCCCTGCCAACCGCATGGCGCGGCATTTGCTGCCCGAGGCCGTCACCGTATCGGACATCATTGGCTGCTGTGGCGGCGAGGTGCCCACTGAGCCGGAGCTCCCCTCCCCTTCACCGCTGCCTGCACCAAAGGAGGGGACGGTGAACTTCAAGCCCAAGCCGCTGCCTCTGTGGCGCAAGGCTTTGGCGGCGGTATCATTGTTGTGCGCGCTGGCTGTTTTCTTCTATGCCACCGGCATTACCGACCTCTCGGCCTTCATCAGCGCCGATGGCATCTCCTTTGCGGGGGAGCGGCAAATCTATCTCTATGTCCTCCTCATTGCCGCGCTGGGGGTGTTTATTGCCGCCATCGGGCGGCGCAGCGTCCCCTCTGCCATGGTGCAAATGCCCGAAAAACAACGCAGGCTGGGCAAGCGGACGCGCTTGGCAGCGGTGCTCATTGTGCTGCTGATCCCCTTGACCCTCATGGGCGGTATGATGTACTTAGGCAATCGGCACTATCATATCATGGCGATTTTGGTGCTTTTGGAGTGCATGGTGCCCTTCTTCCTCGTTTTCGAGGGCAGAAAGCCCAAGGCGCGGGAACTGGTGATCATTGCGGTACTGTGCGCCATTGGTGTAGCGGGGCGCAGCGCCTTCTTCATGCTGCCCCAGTTCAAGCCGGTGATGGCGCTGGTCATCATCGCAGGCGTGGCTTTTGGCGGTGAAACGGGCTTTTTGGTAGGTGCGGTGACCATGCTGGTGTCTAATGTACTGTTCTCCCAAGGGCCATGGGCACCGTGGCAGATGTTCGCCATGGGCATCATCGGCTTTTTGGCGGGAGTGTTGTTCCGAAAAGGACTCCTGCGCCGCAGCCGCGGCAGTCTTGCCACCTTCGGCGCGTTTTCAGCTGTCATCATCTACGGCGGCATGATGAACCCCGCCGCGGCACTGATGTATCACGCCGCCTCCCTTACCAAGGAGATGCTCCTTGCCTACTACATCTCGGGCCTGCCCATGGATCTGATCCATGCCGCCGCAACGGTCATCTTCCTTCTGCTGGCGGCAGAGCCCATGCTGGAAAAGCTGGATCGCATCAAGGTAAAGTACGGACTGGTGGAGTGAGCGGCTATTCCCTTTAATTAGAATTAGCTTTAGGATGTGCTATGAGGGCACATGAAAAGAAGATGTGAACCCATGTTGCCGAGACGCGCTGTATCTACATATTTTTCAACATTTTCCACGCGGTGAGCACCTGCAGACATCTGCGCGTCCTCCCTTTCGCAAAGCCCGGATTACGGACAAACGCCCGATTCAGTGTAAAAACTGAATCGGGCGTTTTCTGTTTCCTTTGGCTGCGTGTTTTCAGCGGCACACGGCATTACACCTGCATGGCGGCATAGTAGCCGGTGGTGGAGGTGTTGTAGATGGTACCGGGCTTTTTGCAGTCACCGATAAAGATGACATCGTGTGCCAGTCCCTCAAAAGCGGCCAGTGCCTGCTTGTCGGGCTTAAGTCCCGTGGCGAGAATGACGGTATCGGCGCCGATAAAGCTCCGATTGCCGTTCTTGTCCTCCACCTCGATGCCGTTTTCGTGGATGGCCACGCAGCGGGTAGCGGTGTGGATATGGACGGTGTCCTTCTCCGGCGTCTCCACCGTGCTCTTGCTGGACATATCCCACTCATGGTTGACATAGTAGAGGGTGATGTCACGCTGATCGGGATAGTCGAACTTGTCGGCCTCCATCAGCTCCTCGCCCATCTCTACCAGATCCACCTCACGGCCCATGGTGTGGAGCTGAATGGTGGCCTCGCAGCCCACGGTACCGCCGCCGACGATGACGGCGTGCTGACCCACCTTGTCCTCGTTGCCGAACAGGTCGGAGCAGTGGAGGACGCCGGGGAGATCGGCACCGGGGATGTTGGGATAGAAGTTGGGGGCGCCCACCGCCACCACCAGTGCATCGGGCTTGTGAGACTGAATGTTCTCGGGCGTGGCCTCGGTGTTGAGGCAGATCTGAATGTTCTCCCGCTTGTTCACCTGCGTGATGAGATAGTCGCGGTAGCGGCGCAGATCGTGCTTGAAGCCCACATGGTCGGTAAAGCTGAGGCGGCCGCCCAGCTTCCCGCTCTTCTCCATCAGCACCACCTCGTGACCCTTCAGGGCCAGTTCGTTGGCAGCCTGCATACCGGCAGGGCCGCCGCCCACCACCACGACCTTCTTCCTGGTCTGGGGCAGTGTGCTGGGGGGCAGCGTCTGATACAGGACGCGGGAGGGGTTCACCGAGCAGGTGCGGTGGCCGGCAAAATTGACGCTCTCGGCCAGACAGCGCAGGCAGCGGATGCAGGGACGGATGTCCTCGGCGCAGCCGTTGTGGGCCTTGGCGGCCCAGTCGTTATCGGCGATGACGGCGCGGGCCATGGCCACCATGTCGCAATCACCGTTGGCGATGAGGGCATCTGCCATGGCCGGATCGGCGATACCGCCGATGGCCTCCACCGCCTTGTCGGGGAAGTGTTTCTTCACCTCGCGGGCCAGATAGGCGTTGACGCCGTGGCTGACGAAAGCGGAGGGGAAGAGGAAATTGCTGGACTGAATATTGTCCACCTTACCGGCCGAGCAGTGGATGATGTCCACATAGGGGGCCAGCACATTGATGGAGCGGATCGACTCATCCAGCGTGGCGCCGCCTTCCACCAGTTCGGCTACGGAGTAGCGCATGGAGATGAGCATATCCGGGCCTACACGGTCACGGATGGCCTTGAGCACCATGGCCACGAAGCGGGCGCGGTTTTCCGGCGTACCGCCGAAGTCATCCTCGCGCTTATTGGCGATGGGAGAGAGAAACTTACCCAGCAGCCAGTTGTGGGCGGCGTGGATGTTGATGATGTCGAAGCCGCCCAGCTTTGCCACATACGCGGCATTGGCGAAATACTCGGCCACCCGCTCCATCTCAGGCACATCCATGGGTACGACGATGCGGCCGTCGGCCTTTTCCTCGTACATGGGGCCCAGCACCTTGTTGCCCTCGAAGGGGGTGCACATATCGCCGCCGTGGTTCAGTTCCAGACTGGCCAGCGCACCGTAAGCGTGAACATTGTCGCTCATCAGGTGCAGGATGGGCAGCTGATGGTTGTGCAGACGGTCGGTGAAGAAGTCGAATGCATAGCGCAGGGCACCCAACTGATAACGGGGGTCTACACCCAGATGGCCGGTGTTGACGATACCGGCGCCGCCGCGGGCCAGCAGACCCATGTACTGGGCCTGATACTCCGAGGCGTTATCATAGCCGTTCATACCGGGCTGGACGCCGTGGGCACTGGCCTGAGCAGAGGCCACCACACGGTTTTTCACCCGATGCCCATTGATCTCAATGGGACTGAACAGATGCGGATACGGATAGGTACTCATTGCGCGCACTCCTGTTTACTCAGCGTTGGCCAGAGCCTGTGCCTCGGTGACATACTGCTCGATGAGGCCCTGTGCCTTCATGTTTGCCAGCTGCTCGTTGAGGAAGGCCAGGAAGTCAGCCTGATCCTTGGGAATAGCGCCGGAGAAGCCGGCCTCGTTCATGGGGAAGCCCACATCCTGAATCATCAGGTCATCGTTGGCGGTAACATAGGGGATGGCGGTCATGGAGGTGGTCTGGACGGCGTCGATCTTGCCGGCCTTGAGTTCCATCACCAGATCCTGGTTCTTCACCAGACCCACCACGCAATCCTCACCGTAGGACTCGGCGGCCAGCTTGTAGGGGTCGGAGCCGGTCTGGGCGCCCACCTTGTGACCCACCAGATCCTCGATCTTGGTGAACTTATCGGCATCGGTCTTGCGGATCATGACGATCTGATCGTTGGCGAAGATGATGTCGGTGAAGTCGGCAACCTTGCGTCTTTCGTCATTGGCGGTCATACCGGCCATGACCAGATCGAACTCACCCTCGTTCAGGCCGATCAGCAGGCTGTCGAAGGGCATATCCACTACCTTCAGGGTGACGCCCAGTGCGTCGGCAAAGTACTGGGAGATGGCGATATCGAAGCCCACGATGGTGTCCACGCCGTCGATCTCGGTGTGGAACTCATAGGGAGGATAGTCGGCGGAAGTGCCCACCACCAGCTCACCCTTGGCCTTGATGGCGTCGATGGTAGGAGTCTCGGAGACGACGGGAGCGTCGGAACCGGCGGGAGCATCGGTGTCGGCGGGAGCCTTTGCGCCGCAGGCCACCAGACCCAGAGCCATAATCAGGGCCAGAATCAGAGAAATGATCTTTTTCATGTTTCGTACCTCTCAATTTAATAGTGTTTTTATTTCGCGGAAGGACGGTGCGATCCGTTAGATAACATTGATGACTTTCGACAGGAATTCCTGTGTGCGGTGGTTTTGGGGATGATCGAAGATGTCGGTGGGGCTGCCCTGTTCGAGGATGTGACCCTCGTCCATGAACAGCACGCGGCTGGCTACCTTCTGGGCAAAGCCCATCTCGTGGGTGACCACCAGCATGGTGATGCCCTCGTTGGCCAGATCGTGGATGACCTGCAGCACCTCGCCCACCATCTCCGGGTCGAGGGCGGAGGTGGGTTCGTCGAAGAGCAGCACCTCCGGCTCCATGGCCAGTGCACGGGCGATGGCCACGCGCTGCTTCTGACCGCCGGAGAGCTGGGCCGGATATGCCTCGGCCTTATCGACAAGGCCGACACGGTTGAGCAGCTCCATCGCCGTTTTCTGCGCCTGCTCGGCGGAGAGGTGCTTCACCTTCTGCTGGGAGATGGTCAGATTCTCCAGCACATTGAGGTTGTTGAACAGATTGAACTGCTGGAACACCATACCCACCTTCTGGCGGTGGCGGTTCTCGTTAAAGCCCTTGGCGGTGATGTTCTCGCCCTTGTAGAAAATCTGTCCCGCAGTGGGCTGCTCCAACAGGTTGAGGCATCGGATGAAGGTGGACTTACCGGAGCCGGAGGGGCCGATGATGACCACCACATCGCCTTTGCAGATGGTCTCGTCAATATCCTTCAGGACTTTTACCTCGCCGAAGTTCTTGCAAAGACCGCGGATGTCAAACAAAATCTCCTTCTCAGCGTTCACTTCTCTTCATCCTCCTTTCGAAGATGTTCATACCCTTGCCAAGGACGATGTTGAGGATCAGGTAGATGATGGCGGAGATGTAGTAGCAGGGCAGGGGGTTGTAGGTGGAGGTAACCACGATACCGTTGTTGTACATCAGGTCACTGATGCCAAGATACTGGATGATGGCCGTCTCCTTCACCATGGTGACGAACTCGTTGCCGATGGCGGGAAGGATGTTCTTAACGGCCTGCGGCATCACGATGTAGCGCATGGCCTGTCCGGTGGTCATACCGCAGGAGCGGGCCGCCTCCATCTGGCCGGGATCCACCGCCTGAATACCGGAGCGGATGATCTCAGCCACATAGGAGGCCGAGTTCAGCGCCAGGGCGATGATACAGGGGATGATGCGGTCCAGGTCCACACCGAAGATGCTGCCGGTGGGATAGGGCAGGAAGTCCAGCTGGTAGTACACAATATACAGCTGCACCAGCATGGGCGTACCGCGCAGGACGGTAATGTATACTTTTGCAAATCCGCTGAGGATCTTACTTTTGGACAGCCGCAGCAGCGCGATGATGCAGCCCAGGATCGTACCCAGCAGAACGGTGACCAGTGCCACCACGATGGTGGTTCGGGTTCCCCGCAGGAAGTATTCGTAATACTGGGAGAAAATTTCGATAATATTCATGGTGCCTCTCATGTGTGTTTTCGGAACTGAATATGCAGGCTATATGACGCCGCACATATTCAAAACCGTGCCATCAGTATAGGACGAAGCCATGGATATGTCAACGGATTATTCGGTTTTTTATGCATCTTTATTCACATTTATGCAAGTATATAAAAACAGCACAGACTATCCAAGGCAATATGTGCAAAATTATTCACCGCCCGCTGTAAGGGTTTTGGTTTTTCCGATAAAATAGACCGCTTGACCGAATGAGCGGTCAGTTTTTATCCGCAACAGGGAAAAACTGCTTTTTCCCAACGGGCCGGAACCGGTAATGTTTCCCCCCTCTCCCCTTCTGTTTCCAAACTTTTCTCTTGGCAAGTGGTGCCGCTGTGGTGTATAATGAGATATTCAATGAAGTATTCGGTGAAAAGGAGTGTTTCCACTATGGAACAGACCCGATATTTTGGCTATCTCTGCCCCAAGTGCGGCGTGGGCGTCATCGCCGGCCGCACCGTGTTCTCCCTGCAGGCCGCCGCAGCCCGTATGCAGTGCGAGTGCGGGGAAAGCGAACTGCGCGTGGAGACCGACGGCGTGAAATTCCGCCTGTGGGTACCCTGCGGCATCTGCGGCAAGGAGCATCAGGCCGAGCTGAACGCCGACGCGCTGCTCAATGGCCGCGGCGTGGGACTTGCCTGCCCCGAAACGGGGACGCTGTGCTGCTACTGCGGCGAGGAAAATGAGGTGCGCCGCGCGCTGGAGCGCCTTGCCATCACCGCCGCCAAGGATAAGGACAACAACGAGGCCTTTACCGACAATGTGATCATGTACGAGGTGCTCTCCGAGCTGCGGGACATGGCCGCCCGCGACGGTATCGCCTGCGCCTGCGGCTGCCACCGCTATTCCATGAAGGTGCGCCGCGGCTTCGTGGATCTCACATGCGACCGCTGCGGCGGCAAGCTGCGCATCAGCGCCGCCACCGACGAGGATCTGGATGATCTGTGCTGCCACATGAACCTCACCATCCCGGGAGGTGCCGTATGATCGCACTGCTGGGCAGACTCTTTATCAAAGATCACGCCAATACCGCCGACGAGTCGGTGCGCCGGGCCTGGGGCACACTCTGCGGCATCATGGGCGTGGTGCTGAATATCATCCTCTGCATCGGCAAGCTGCTGGCGGGCACCTTGTCCGGCTCCATCGCCATCACCGCCGATGCCTTCAACAACCTCTCCGATGCCCTCTCCTCCGTGGTGACCCTGTTGGGTTTCCGTCTGGCGGGCAAGAAGCCCGATCCCGACCATCCCTTCGGCCACGGACGCATGGAGTATGTCTCCGGTCTGGTGGTGGCGGGCCTGATCCTGATGATGGGTGTGGAGCTGCTGCGCACCTCCTTCGATAAGATCCTCCACCCCGAGGCAGTGGCGTTCTCCCCCGTTGCCGCCGCCATTCTGGTGCTGGCCGTGCTGGTGAAGGTATACATGGCCTTTTATAACCGCGCCGTGGGTCGCAAGATCCGCTCCACCGCTATGGTGGCCACCGCCAAGGACAGCCTCTGCGACACCATCTCCACCGTCGCCGTGCTGCTGAGCATGATCGCCACCCTCTTTACCGACCTGCCGCTGGACGGCTATGTGGGTCTGCTGGTGGCCCTCTTCATCCTCTATGCCGCCGTGCAGGCTGCCCGCGAGACCATCTCCCCCCTGCTGGGTCAGGCACCCGACGAGGAGTTTGTCCACAAGATCGAGGAGCTGGTTCTGGCCCACGACAAGGTGCTGGGCATCCACGATCTGGTGGTGCATGACTACGGCCCCGGCCGCCTGCTGATCTCCCTCCACGCCGAGGTCAGTGCCGCCGACGATGTGATGGTCATCCACGATATGATCGACAACATCGAGACGGAGCTGGGCGAGGCACTCCACTGCGAGGCGGTCATCCACATGGACCCCATCGCCGCCGACAACGAAGAAGTCCTGCGTCTGCGCATGGCCGTCAGTGCCCTTGTGCAGGCCATTGACCCCAAACTGACCATCCACGATTTCCGCATGGTTCCCGGTGCCACCCACACCAATCTCATCTTCGATGTGGTGCAGCCCTTTGAGGTGAAGATGGAGGCCGAGGAGCTGCGCCACCGCATCGCCACCGCCGTCCGAACCATGTCGGAGGGCAACTACTTCGCCGTAGTGAAGGTAGAGCGCTCGTATGTGTAAAACAGGGAATGAGGAGGCTGCGTATGAACCAAATTGACCAGCTCCGCGCCATGGTGGCCGAGAGCAACTACATCGTCTTTTTCGGCGGAGCGGGCGTGTCCACAGAGTCGGGTATCCCTGATTTCCGCAGTGTGGACGGCCTGTATAACCAACAATACGCCGTGCCGCCCGAGACCATGCTGAGCCACAGCTATTACGAGGCTCACACCGAGGAGTTCTACCGCTTCTACCGCAACAAGATGCTGGCCCCCCATGCCCTGCCCAACGATGCCCATAAGTGGCTGGCACAGCAGGAATCAGCGGGCAAGGTGAAGGCCGTCATCACCCAGAACATCGATGGGCTCCACCAGAAGGCAGGCAGTGAAGAGGTCTTGGAGCTCCACGGAAGTGTCTGGCGCAACTACTGCCGCCGCTGCCGCAAGTTCTACGGACTCGATGCCATCACCGACTCCACGGGCGTGCCCCGCTGCACCTGCGGCGGCGTCATCAAGCCCGATGTGGTGCTCTATGAGGAGGGCTTGGACGAAGATGTCCTCGACCGCGCCGTGATGCACCTGCGAAAGGCCGACATGCTCATCATCGGCGGCACTTCGCTGGCCGTCTACCCCGCCGCAGGACTGGTGCACTATTTCCGCGGCAAGCACCTTGTGGTCATCAACAAGGGCTCCACCGTGCGGGATGTAGGGGCAAGCCTCACCATCGACGGCGCAATCGGCGAGGTACTGGGGCAGATTAATAATTAATAATTAATAATTAATAATTAATAATTAACAGTTATTTTCCCACATTTTCGCCCGTTAGCGGCAGCGGAAAGCTATGCTGTGACGATGCTACATTTAGAGAGGTTTTGAAAAAGGACTCTACGCGAGCGGCTCTATCGTTTTCCACTGTCTACCAGCGCGGAAAGGAAGTCGTGAAACCATTGGTTTCACGCGGCGTTTCTTTTGGTACTTTTCTTTCGCTGATGAAAGAAAAGTACAGAAAAACCGTTTTTTGAAGAAATCATCAAATACTATACAGGAGGACACACACATGAAGTACACCGACATGACCCTCGCCCAGCGTCAGGAGGCCTATACCGCAGAGCTGGCCCGTTTTGAAGGTTTGAAATCCCTCGGTCTGAAGCTGAATATGGCCCGCGGTAAGCCCGGTACCGAACAGCTGGATCTGGTTATGGACATCTTTGATGTCCTCCGTGACAACGCCGACTATGTCTCCTCCGGTATCGACAGCCGCAACTACGGTGAGCTCTCCGGTATCCCCGAGGCCAAGGCACTGTTCGCCGACATTCTCGGCTGCAAGCCCTCTCAGGTCTTTGTGGGCGGCAACGCCAGCTTGCAGCTGATGTACGACGCCATCTCCAAGGCCTATACCCACGGCCTCAAGACCAGCCCCCGCCGCTGGTGTGAGGAGCCCGTGGTGAAATGGCTCTGCCCCGCCCCCGGCTATGACCGCCACTTCAAGGT
>JAZTZR010000043.1:0-73275 GCA_045637545.1 Vescimonas sp.
CCTCGGAAATGGTAGGCTCGGTTTCTCCCTGCTCGTAGCGGCGGTAGGTGGAAAAGGCGATCTCCAGCCGATCGGCAGCTGGTTTTTGCGTCAGGTTGGCCTGGGTGCGGCAGAGGCGCAGCCGGGTCTTGAAATCCTCCATGGGTTACTTCTTGGGGACGAGAACTTCCTTGCCCCCCATGTAGGGCCGGACAGCCTCGGGCATCTTCACGCTGCCATCGGAGAGGAGGTTGTTCTCCAGGAAGGCGATGAGCATACGGGGAGGAGCGACGACGGTGTTGTTGAGGGTGTGGGGCAGGTAGGTGCCCTTCTCGCCCTTGACGCGCAGCTTCAGGCGGCGGGACTGGGCATCGCCCAGGTTGGAGCAGGAGCAGACCTCGAAGTACTTCTGCTGACGGGGAGACCATGCCTCGATGTCGCAGGACTTCATCTTCAGGTCGGCCAGGTCACCGGAGCAGCACTCCAGCTGACGGACGGGGATATCCAGAGAACGGAACAGTTCCACGCTGTAGCGCCACATCTTCTCGTACCACTCCATAGACTCCTCGGGCTTGCAGACCACGATCATCTCCTGCTTCTCGAACTGGTGGATGCGGTACACGCCGCGCTCCTCGATACCGTGGGCACCCTTCTCCTTGCGGAAGCAGGGAGAGTAGGAGGTGAGGGTCTGGGGCAGCTTGTCCTCAGGCAGCATCTGGTCGATAAACTTGCCGATCATGGAGTGCTCGGAGGTGCCGATGAGGTAGAGGTCCTCACCCTCGATCTTGTACATCATGGCATCCATCTCAGCAAAGCTCATGACGCCGGTCACCACATTGGAGCGGATCATGAAGGGAGGGATGCAGTAGGTAAAGCCTTTGCCGATCATAAAGTCGCGGGCATAGGCGGTCATAGCGGAGTGCAGACGGGCAATGTCACCCATCAGGTAGTAAAAGCCGTTACCGGAGACGCGGCCAGCGGAATCCATATCGATACCGTCGAAGCGCTCCATGATCTCGGTGTGGTAGGGGATCTCGAAGGTAGCCTCCTTGGCCTCGCCGAAACGCTCCACCTCTACATTGTGGCTGTCATCGGGACCCACAGGCACGCTCTCATGGATCATCTGGGGCAGGGTCATCATGATCTTATCCAGTGCCTCGCCGGCCTGTGCCTGCTTGGCCTCAGCCTGTGCAAGGCGGGCAGCGTTGGCCTTCACAGCCTCGTTGTTGGCATCGATCTTGGCCTGGATCTCGGCCTTCTCAGTCTCGTCGGCGCACTTCTTCAGCTGGCCGAACAGGGGGCCGTTGGCCTTGGAGAGCTTGTTGCGCTCAGCCTTCAGAGCCTCAGCCTCAGCCAACGCGGCGCGCTTCTCAGCGTCCAGTGCGATGGCCTCATCCACCAGAGGCAGCTTGCCGTCCTGGAACTTCTTGCGGATGTTTTCCTTTACCAGCTCGGGGTTTTCACGAACAAAACGAATATCAAGCATAGTTCACACCTCTATCGTAAAATTTGTTATTTCTTCAGATTGTGCAGCGCATCCAGCAGCGCGTTGAGATCGTCCACACCGTAGTATTCCAACTCGATACGGCCCTTCTTGCGACCGGTGACGATCTTACAGGGACGGCCCAGACGGGAGGTCAGTTCCCGTGCAGCCTCGGCGGCGTAGTCCACGCCGCCCACATCTTTGCCAGTTTTTTCCTTTTTTTCGCTGGTGAGCTTCTTCACCAGCTGCTCCGTCTGGCGCACGGAGAGATCGCTCTTGACGATAGCAACTGCCGCTTCCTTCTGCTGTTTCTCGTTCAGCGTCACCAGCGTACGGCCGTGGCCGCCGGAGATGGCGCCTTCCTCTACCAATTTACGGACATCGGGGCACAGCTTCAGCAGACGCAGGGCATTGGCCACAGCAGGACGGGACTTGCCCACACGCTGGGCAGCCTCCTCCTGAGTCATGCCGTACTGCTCCATCAGCACCTGATAGCCCTCGGCTTCTTCCATGGGATTCAGGTCCTCACGCTGGAGGTTCTCGATCATGGCCAATTCCATGGCCTTGCGGTCATCGGCCTCGATCACCACAGCAGGCACTTCGGAAAGGCCCGCCATACGGGCGGCGCGCCAACGGCGCTCACCGGCGATGATCTGATAGTAGCCGGACTGGAGACGGCGCACCGTCAGCGGCTGAATGATGCCGTGCTGACGGATGGAGTCGGCCAGATCCGACAGGGCTTCGCTGTCAAAATTCTTACGGGGCTGGGAAGCACAGCTCTCCACCTCAGAGATAGGGAGGAAGAGGGTTCCCTTGGGTTCGGTGCTATCGAGGAAGTCATCACCCAGCAGCGCACCCAGACCTTTTCCTAATCCTTTTGTTCCTGCCATTGTTTTCGTTCCTTTCAGGCGTTTTTCTTCAAAAATTCCTTGGCCAGCGCATCATAAGCCTCGGCACCGCGACAGAGCTTGTCATAGGCACAGATGGGTTTTCCATGGCTGGGCGCCTCGCTCAGACGCACATTGCGGGGAATGGCGGTGGCATAGACCTTGCCAGGGAAGAAGCGCTTGATCTCCTGCGCCACCTGAATACTCAGATTCATGCGGCCGTCAAACATAGTCAGCAGCACACCCTCAATGTCCAGACGGGGATTCATGGAGCGACGCACAGCGCGGACAGTGCTCATCAGATCCGACAGGCCCTCCAGCGCAAAGTACTCGCCCTGCACCGGCACCAGCAGAGAATCGGCGGCACACAGCGCATTGAGCGTCAGCAGTTCCAGAGAGGGAGGGCAGTCGATGAAGATGAAATCGTACTTCTCCGCCACCTGTGCAAGGGCCTTTTTCAGCAGAAACTGCCGCTCCGGCAACTCGATCATCTCCACGCCGGCACCGGCCAGAGCCTTACTGCTGGGCAGCACATCGCCGTAGGGAGTCGTCACAATTGCCTTCTCCGTCTCCACGCCGTTGATGACCACATCATATACACCATTGGACACAGACTTGTCCACGCCCATGCCGGAGGTGGCGTTTGCCTGCGGATCAAAGTCGCACAGCAACACGCGCTTGCCCTCACGGTGCAGCGCTGCCGCCAAATTCACACAGGTAGTGGTCTTGCCCACACCGCCCTTCTGATTTACGATTGCCACGATTTTTGCCACAACAGTTTCCTCGTTCTTTCTTTTTCTGTACAAATATACGAACAGTCCATATCAGAATAAGTATACCACAAAAGATTTCAGTTTCAATAGTTACTTTTATTGTGGATGCAAAATGTTTCACGTGAAACACGCAGCAAACAGCACAAGCGGGATGTTTCACGTGAAACATCCCGCTTGTCAGTCTTCGTTTTATCCGACAATCACGCCACTCTCGGGCGGCAGCGTCATCTGCAGACGCCCCTCCCGAATCCAGAACCGCTGCCCGGAAAGGAGTTCGGTGGCCGTTGCTCCATCCCAGGGGAGACAAATCTCCCACTCCGCATTCCCTGCGTTCAGCGCCACCACGGTTCGTTCGCCATCCAGCGTGCGCTCAAAAACGAGCACAGGGCCATCAGCGCCGATATAGCGCAGCTCACCCCTCCGCAGAGAGGGGCGGGCGCGGCGCAGCGCCGCCAGAGAGGCGAAATGCGCCTGCAATCCCGCATTTTCGCGCCCCCACGGGAAGGTGCGGCGGTTAAAGGGATCCTCAAAACCCTCCATGCCCGCTTCATCACCGTAATAAATCGTAGGGGAACCCGGGAAGGCAAAGAGCAGGATTGCCGCCATTTTCAGTCGCGCCAGCGCCCTGTGCATCTGCTCAGGGGAGAGGTGATAGGCGGCGCGCTCATATTTATCGGAGGGAACACCCTCCTCGCCCAGCGCCGTGAGGATCCGGGGGGTATCGTGGGTACCCAGAATATTCAGGCCATTATAGAAAGCAGGGCGGGGGTAGTTCTCCCGCACCGTCTCCATCGCCTCGCGGAAGTGTGCTGCATCGCCACCGCGGAGGTAGTGCAGCAGCGCCGTACGGAGGGGATAGTTCATCAGGCCGTGGGTCTCACGCCCCAGCAGGTAGCGGCGGCGTCGGGAGTAGGCGATCTTGTTGCTGCCGTCCTCCCAAACCTCGCCCAGCAGGAAGCTGTCGGGATTTTCCTCCTCTATAACGCGGCGAATATCCGCGATAAAGTCATCAGGCAACTCATCGGCCACATCCAGACGCCAACCGGAGGCGCCCAAACGCAGCCAACGACGGATCACGCTATTCTCACCGGTGATGATAAACTCGCGGTACTGCGGGTCATACTCATTCACCGCAGGCAGCGTTTTGATGCCCCACCAGCCGTCGTATTCCTCCGGCCAGCAGGAGAAGTTATACCAACTGCGGTAAGGAGAGTTGGGAGACTGGTATGCACCCTCTGTATCATAGTAGCGGCTGCGGTTAAAGTAGCGACTGTCATCGCCGGTGTGATTGAACACACCATCCAGCATCACGCGGATACCGCGGGCCTTTGCTTCGCGACATAGCTGCGCAAAATCTTCTTCCGTACCCAACAGCGGGTCTACCGCGCAGTAATCTGCCGTATCATAGCGATGGTTGGAGGCCGCCTCAAAGATGGGATTGAAATAAATGGTGTCGACGCCAAGAGACTCCAGATAGTCCAACCTGGAGATCACGCCCTGCAGATCACCACCGAAAAAGTCGCTGTTCCAGCGTCCCGTCTCGGGGTCTGCGCCGATATAGGGCGCTTCGTTCCAATCCAGATGCGCGCGCCGCTGACCCAGCAAACCCTCTACGCGAGGCAGTTTTGTACGGCAAAAACGATCGGGGTAAATCTGATAGGTGACGCCTTCGCCAAACCACGACGGCGTGGCTCTGTCCTCATAAACAGTCAGCTGCCAGGGAATACACCCCTCACAACAGCCGTTCTTACCAAAATACTCGACCCCTCCGTCACGGCGAGTTAGCCGAAAGCTGTACCATACCAGCTCCGGATCAGCAGGCGCAGTATACTCTCCACCAAAACCGCCATCGCAAGGCTCGAGCTTCGTCTCGGTATGGCGGTCAGAAAACTCTTCGAAGCACAGCAGGGAGCAGGCAGAAAACGCCGACTCCGCCTCCACAAAGAAGCGCACCCGTGTACCGCAGACTACGGCGCCAAAGGGAGATTTATATTTTTCGTTGCGAGAATAGAATACGGGCATAGAAACCTCTTATTTCAGCAAAGTATTTTCGGGAATAACGCCACCAACACCGGAATTGGTAAAATACGCGTTGATAATCTCCACAGCCGTGGAGGCAAGAGCTGCACCGGCGCCACCCTTTTCAATGACGATTGCCACAGCGATCTCAGGGTTTTCGTAAGGAGCGTAACAGACAAACACGCCGTTGGCAATATCCGTGCCCACCTGTGCCGAGCCGGTTTTGGCTCCGGCAGAGACCACACAATCACCAAAAGCTCCGGCAAGCGTACCGGTAGTGAGGTCATGCATACCCTGCGTTACCACGCGCTTTGTCTCTTCGGACATCTCCACTACATGATCGGCGTCTTCATCGTAAACATAGACCAGCTCTTCGTTGTTGTAGCTCTTCACAGACTTGAGCAGATGGGGCGTATAGTATTCACCATCTCCCACCAGCGTAGCCGTATAGTTGGCCAGCTGCAAGGGGGTGAACAAATTATAGGACTGGCCGATGGCCGCAGTCAGCGTCTGACCGTCAGACCACTCTAAATCATAGCGCTCAGCATACTCTGCCGACGCCAGCGCACCGGCACTGTCTCCGATTTCGATGCCGGTATTTTTACCCAAGCCAAACTGCAGAGCATAGTCATTGAGAGCATCCTGACCCAGCAGACGGCCCACCTCATAAAAGAAGTAGTTGCACGAATCGGTGATCGCCTGCGAGACATTGATGCGCCCATGGGTGTAGCCATTGGCCCAAACCCAGCAGCGGGGCTGCGGATCTTTGTAATAGGTATAGATACCCTCGCAGCGAATAATAGAGGACGGTGTGATAATACCCGTCTCCAACGCCGCCACCGCAGTGCACATCTTGAATGTGGAGCCGGGAGCATAGGTACCATCCACGGCACGATTGAACATGGGCAGCCGCTCGTCAGCAAGCAGATCCACATAATCCTCAGAAAAGGTAGACAGATCAAATGTGGGATAGGACGCCAGCGAGAGCACCTCTCCGCTGCCGACCTTCACTACAGCAGCAGCCGCTCCGCGCTGGTTGCTGTCTTCATCGATCATATCCTCTACTGTTTTGGCCAGCGCTTGCTCCGTCACTTCCTGCAGATCAATATCCAGCGTCAGCGCCACGGTATCTCCCGGCTGCGGCTCCGTAGTATAGAGCTCGCCGGTGATTTTTCCGTTTTCATCGGTGGTAATAATTCTCTTTCCGTCAATACCGCGAAGATATTCTTCAAATGCACGCTCTGCTCCGCTCTCACCGACCAGCGCATCCATGGAATAGCCCCTATCCTTATACTCATCCCAGTCTTCTTCGTAAATGCGCGTAATGCGGCCGAGAATATGGGCGGCGTACTTCGTATTGTATACACGGGAAGTGGATACCCCTGTTGTAACCCCCGGAAATGCGCCATCCACAATCTGGGAGATCATCTCACCGGGTACATTCTCAGAAAAAACATAACTGCTGCGGCTGTCCAGTTCATAGCGCACACCGGCAATCAGTCGCGCTGCCGCATCATCATACTCCTCTCCGATCTCAAACAGCTCCCGCAGTGCCTGCAGCATCTGGGGCGCACCTAAGCTGCGAGAAATTCCATTTTTTTCCAAGAACTTTAAGAAGTCCTCATCATTGCGGGAGGACAAATACAGAATCGGGGTCAAGTCCCAGCTGAGCGGCAGCGTATCTACCCAGACCGTCCCGGTCTCCTGCGCCAGCTTTATCAGCCGGTCAACAGAGGCATTGAATGTGGCATTGTCCTCAAAGCCTTCTTTATTCAGCGTCAGCGTATAGGTAAGGCGGTTGCTCACCAGCACCTTTCCGTTGCGGTCGGTCAAAATTCCTCGGCTGGCATCCACGGTCTCCCATGTGGCATTGGAGGCGATGGATTTGGCACGGTATTCGCTGCCGTTAGAGATCTGTGCATCAAACAGCACCGCCACGAACAACACGAACATCGCAGCAGAAAAAATCGCCAGCGCGTGCATCCGACGGAACGGTTTTGGATTCTTGTTCATTTTCATCGCCTCCTTTCATGAGTTCTCTCCGTAGGGGTCAAGGCGTCGTAATCCGATGAATGCGGCTGAACACCGGATGGATCATCACCAGCGAAAAGGGAAGGGAAATCAGCATCTCACGCAGCAACAGACCTGCAACCGCACCGACAGGCGCATTGCCATGAAGCATCACCAACCCGCTCAGCATGCCGGAAATCAGCAGCGTTGCGGCGCAGCACAACACCGAACAAAGAAATCCCGGCATCACTGCGCGGCGCGACACAACACCGGAGAGCGCTGCTGAGATAACGCAGAGCAGCACATAAAAGCACGGCAGCGCCGCCACAAACAGCGTATCGCTCACCGCACCCAATACGATGGCATAAATAACCGCATGAGCCATTGGCTCACGGGTCGCCGCCACCGCCGCAAGGCAGGCAATCACCACGGGACACACCCCCCAAATGGCAATCCGCCCCAGCACCTGCGATTGCAGCAGCAGAATCAGCAGCGTTGTCATCCCATAAAAGGACCAACGAACGGTCAGGAGTCGTCGAGTCATCATCCGCTCCTTACTCCGCTGTACCGAAATCACGGACAACGAACACCTGCACCAGTTTTTCCGGTGTCACCTTTGCTTTCACCACCGCATAGCGGTTCACACCGCCGTCATCGATGCGCACTTCCTGCACAGTACCGATAACCAGGCCCTCGGGCAGAAACCCTCCCAAACCGGAGGTCACAACCTGATCGCCACTGACAAGGCTATCCGGGTCAGTAAGGTAGCAAAGGGCAAGACACCCCTCCTCCATCAATTCCAGTCGCCCCTCTGTCACCGCAACATCGCCGGTACGGAACACCGTGGCACCCACAGAACTGTCCGTGTCCACCAAAGTGGTAATGCGGCTCCAGTTATGGCCGGCATCGGTAATCGTACCGACCAGATTGCCGTATTCATCCGTCACGCACTGCCCGATGGCAACACCGTCGGCAGTTCCGCGATTGATCGTCAGTACAGAAAACCAGTTGCTGATAGAGCGCTCCGTCACCTTTGCCTCCACCAGTTCGTAGTCGGGATTTTTGGTAGTCAATCCCAAGGCTTCACGCAGCCGGCGATTTTCCTCTGTTGCGCTCTGTGCGCGCCGAAGCTCTTCTTCCAGCTCCGCCACATAGCGCCGCAGTTCATCATTTTCCTCCTGCAGCGTTTCCACCTTTTCAAAATGGGCATCGGCGTCCGCCACCCATCCGGCCACAGCGCTGCCCGCCGCACGGAAAGGAGATGCGATCACACCGGCCACATTCCGCAAAAAGGGCGTGCCGGAACTGACGGCGGAAATGATGCACAAAATCACCACCACCGTCGCCGCCGCCGAAAGCAGCAACAAGCCATTCTTCGAGAAAAATCGTTTCATATCCAACCCTTTCTGTAGGGGAAAGTCGTTTAGAGCAGTGTCACACCAAACTGACACAGCATACGGCTCAACCGCAGCAGCGGCAGACCCATAACATTAAAGAAATCACCTTCAATACCCTCTACCAGCAGAGAACCCAACCCCTGGATACCGTAGGCGCCGGCCTTGTCCATAGGCTCACCGCTGCGGATGTAGGACAAAAGCTCCTTCTCCGTGGCAGAGCGAAAAATCACCGTCGTCTCCTCCGCCTCCGTCAGCACCACACTGCCGCGGCGCACTGTCACGCCGGTACACACCGTGTGTCTCCGTCCCTGCAGCGCCGTCAGCATGGCAAGGGCATCGGCTTCATCGGCAGGTTTTCCCAAACGCTTATCATCCAGAAACACCATGGTGTCGGCAGTAATGACGATATCGTCCTCGCCGCTTTCAATGGCACGGGACTTGATGGCAGAGAGATGGCAAACAATCTGAGCAGGGGAGAGGTTGTCAGGATATGTCTCCTCCACCTCAGGTGTAGACACCACGAACTCTGTAATTCCGATTTTTTCCAGAAGCTCCCGTCTGCGTGGAGAGCCCGAACCCAAAACAATCGTCATCTTCTTCACCGTCCCGTGGAGCCAAAGCCACCTTCACCGCGCTCCGTCTCATCCAGCTGATCCACCAGCTGCAGCGCAGGCTGCACCACAGGCAGCACCATCAGCTGGGCAATGCGGTCCCCGTCACAGATTGTATAGTCCATATCGGAGGAGTTGTGCAGCGCCACCTTCAGTTCCCCGCGGTAATCGCTGTCGATCACACCCACACCGTTGGCCATCGTGATGCCAAACTTGCTGGCAAGCCCACTGCGGGCACAGATCAGCGCCACATACTCTGCACCGGGCAGCGCAATGGCGATACCCGTGGGGATGATGGCCCGCTGTCCTGCAGCGATGGTCACATCGGCATCGATGCAGGCCCGCAGATCCATCGCAGCACTTCCCACCGTAGCAAAAGAGGGGACAGGGATCTCTGCCCCGATTTTGGGGGAGAGGGCTTTCATTTTCAGTTCCATACTATCGTTCCTTATTCTACCCCGCGGTAGAACAATCCTCTCGTAAATTCTCCGTTGAATGCGCCGCCCTTGCGGTAGGTACGCAGCACCTCCACACATTCATCGGGTGACTCCGTAGTAAAACGCAGCCGCGCCCAGCGCAGACCGCAGCGTTTCCACTCGTCTTTGTCTGCCAAGAACACAGGCAAACTGTTCTCGATCTCACAGCGGCAGCCATACTGACCCACCACGGGGAACTTGGCCCCCATACGGTCGGTAAGCGTGTTCTCTCTCTCGCACAGCCGTTTATCGCCACGACATCCGCCCGCATTGCCGATGGGACAATTCTCCATCACCATCAGAGGCAGCCGACCATAGACGACGGCCTCACAGGGGATGTATTTTTTCAGGTCGCGCACCTGCTGATGACGCAGTTCAAAAGAAACGGTGGCAGAGGCGAAACCCTTATCCTTTAAGAAGGCCAGTGCACGGGAGTTGAACACATTCATGCCGAAATCGCCGCGGATCTCCAGATTCAACCCCTTTACAATGGGCAAATGACCCAGATTACCGACAGCCACAGCGGAAAGGCCCTCCGTCTTTTCCAGCACATCGCGGAAATACGCTTCATCCTTGGTGCGGAAAATGCGGGGCAGCACGGCGCAGAATTTTGTTCTGTCTGTGTATTTTGTCAAATCCACCTTGCGCAGCTCTTCTAACGGAACATACACCATCTCGGGACGCTCGTCCACCAGTTCCTCCGTCAGCTGGGCAGCTTTTGCAACAGAAACGGTAAGCGTCGGCGCATCGTTCCATGCCTCCACTGCCGCTTCGGTCAATTCGGGCGTGGGATTTTCGCGGCGCGCAGGGGGTGCGGTGCGCAGCGCGGAGAGCTGCTCCAACGCCTCTCGGCGCAGACCGTTGAGCGCACCGGCGCTCAGCATAAGGCCTTCATCCAGCACAACATTGACCTGCTCGCAGCGATAGGCGGTGCCGCCGGTCTTGGAAAGGCGCTGAGCCACTTCCTCTTCCGTCAGGGCACGATTTCGCGCCGCCTCCGGCACAGGGCCGGTGACGGTGAGCGTATGCACTCCGTCGCTGACACTCAGGCAGACAGGTTCACCACCGCGAAGGGTCGCCTCCATGGTGACACCCACCGTGCGGCGATCTTCTTTTTCATAGAGTGTCCGCGCCCAGGCGAACAGCTCCCTGGGTTCAGGAAGGTTTTCAGGCCGGGTGCCGAACATCTGGGGGCCTTTTTTGCCAAGATAATATCCTTCTGTAAATCCACTGCGGGAAAAGGCCTGTTCCAACGCCGCAGATTCCTCCGCCGTAGGCCCGCGCTTTTCGTCCAGCAGTGTACGGTAGATGTGGGTGATCACCGCCACATACTCAGGACGCTTCATGCGACCCTCCAGCTTCAGACAATCAAGACCCATTTCCTCCATCTCACCTAAGTGAGCAGAGAGGTTCATATCCTTCAAACTCAAGGGATGCTCACCGCGGCAGGGGCCATTGACTCCGTAGGGCAGGCGGCAGGGCTGGGCACAGGCGCCGCGGTTACCGCTGCGCTGACCGATGAGAGCAGACATGGTACACTGGCCGGAATAGCACATGCACAGTGCACCATGGACAAACGCCTCCACTTCGGCGCTGCATCCGTGGCAGATCTCGGCAATCTCCTGTTTAGACAGTTCCCGGGACAGCACAACGCGCTCCATACCCAGATCGGCAGCATATTGTGCACCGCCGAGAGTATGAAGACTCATCTGCGTGCTGGCATGAACGGGCAGATCGGGCGCCACAGCCTGCGCAAGGGTCAAGGCGCCCCAGTCCTGCACCAACACTGCATCCACACCCATGGCACTGGCCTTACGCAGTGTTTCAGCGGCGGAGGACATCTCCCGATCCGTCAACAGCGTATTCAAGGTGAGGAAAACCTTTACGCCGCGCTCGTGACAATAGCGCACCGCATCGGCATATTCCTCATCGGTAAAATTCTTGGCATTACGGCGGGCATTGAAGGAACCAAAGCCCATGTAGACCGCATCGGCACCGCACTGTACGGCGGCAACCAGCGATTCGCGACTGCCCGCAGGGCAGAGAAGTTCTGTCATTATCGACGCTCTCCCCGCTGCTGATACTTAAACAGCTGGCGCTTGAGATCGCTGACCTCGTTCTTGGCAGCAGTGGCCTCATCCAGATAGGTCTTGACCTGACGGCGCAGATTCTCGCCCGACTCCTGGTTCTTCAGCAGTTCATCGGCCAGATTGATGGCAGCCAACACCGCCGCGTCACTGCGGCTGACATGAGCCGTTTCCATCAGCTCACGCATCTTCTTGTCCACCATGGCGCCCACCTTTTCCATATAGGAGGCGCTCTCTTCTGCTACCAGCGTATACTCCTGTCCACAGATATCCATTGTCACGCGATTTGCCATACCTTTTTCCTCCTTCAGTCCGAGTTCTCTGGCATATCGATAGTTATACAGATTTCACTATAGCACAAATTTCACAGTGAGAAAAGGGGAATACATGAAATTTGCAAAAAAGTATCTGCCCTCTTTACGCCGCCGCACCGATTGTGGTAAGATAGTGTGACAGATTGTGAAGAAAGGAGGAATCCCTATGGCCGGATATATTCTGCGCGGGGCAGAGAAGAGCGTTGTGCTCTCGGCACAGCAGGCCGATGCCCTGATCGCCACCCACAACGGCGACGCCGCCCTTTTGTTCCTCCTTTTGCAGCGCCTTGATCGAGGTGCTTCCCCCGAGGAGATCCAAAAGACTTTAGGTTTTTCTTCTTTACAGTTGGCCGCGGCCGAACGCACACTGCAGGAGATCGGTTTGCTCTCAGCACCCTCTTCTCCGCCGCCTCAGCGCAGTGACGAGCATCCTCAGTATAGCGCCGACGAGTTGTCGGATATGCTGGAAACAGATCGGGAATTTGCCCTTTTGGTCCCTCAGTTGGAGGAAAAGTTGGGCAAAAAGCTGAAAACCGCCGATTTGCAGCTGCTGGCAGGTCTCTATGACGATATCGGGCTCCCTGCTGATGTGATCTATCTGCTGGCCTGCTACTGTGTGCAGCGCACCGTCCGCCGCTTTGGCGAGGGCCGCCGCCCCACCATGCGTCAGATTGAAAAAGAGGGTTGTCTCTGGGCACAGATGGGCATCTGCGATCAGCAGAGTGCAGCCAAATATCTCCGCACCATGGCACAGCGGCAGGAGAAGGCCGCCGCCTATATGCATGCCCTGCAGATCCATGACCGTCCTCCTGTGGACAGCGAGATGCACTATCTCAAGCAGTGGTGGGAGCAGGGCTTCCCTCCGGAGACGGTGGCGCTGGCCTACGACAAGACCGTGTTCCAGAAAAAGGAACTGAACTGGCGCTATTTAAATGGTATCCTGCGCCGCTGGCACGAAGCCGGCTGGCACAGCGTAGAGGAAATCACGCGTGGTGAGCAGCCTGTACGGCGCAACACACCCGAAAAAACCGCAGATGCGCAGACGCGGCGCGACGGCGCCGACTGGATGCGCCGCTACAAAAAGAATTAACGGGAGATACATATGGCCTACGATGGAAAAGTGATGCGCCGGGCGCAGCTCCGCTTCGAAGCGGACAAACTGCGCCGCGCAGACGAATTTGCCCGCCGCCGCGAGACGATCTACCGCGCCGAGCCGGAGCTGCAGCAGATCGAGCAGAAACTTCGGGGCACCATGTCCAAGATCCTCACCGATGCGCTGCGCAGCGGTGCCAACACCGCCGAAGCCATTCGTGAGATCAAAAACGAAAATATGGACCTGCAGAGCCGCCGCGCCCAGCTGCTGCTGGGCATGGGCTACCCCATGGATGCACTGGAGGAAAAGCCCGCATGCAGTCTGTGCAACGACTCGGGCTTCCACGGCACACAGATCTGCACCTGTTTGCAGGCCTATTATAACGAACAGCAGAAGCAGGAATTGTCTCAGCTCCTCGATCTGGGCAACCAGAGCTTCGATACCTTCTCTCTGGATTGGTACTCCAATCATGTCAGCGAGCGGTTGGGCTGCTCGGCACGGGAACAGATGGAGCAGGTGTTTGAAGCCTGCAGCAACTTTGCCCGCCGATTCGGAAAGCATCACGACAACCTTCTGCTCTCCGGTTTTCCCGGCGTGGGCAAAACCTTCCTCTCGGCCTGCATCGCCCGTGAGGTAACGGAGCGCGGCTTCAGCGTGGTATACGACACCGCCGCTTCCGTCTTCCGCTATATGGAGGATGCCCAGTTCCGCCGTGACGAAGAGGGCGACGAGGCCGTACAGCGTTTTCTCCGCTGCGACCTGCTGATTCTGGATGATCTGGGCACGGAGATGATCTCCTCCTTCGTCCAGAGCGCTCTGTACCGCATCGTCAACGACCGCCTCCTCTCCGGCAAGAGCACCGTCATCAATACCAACCTGCCGCCTCACGAGTTGGGGACGCGGTACTCTCCGGCGATCCTCTCCCGTATCGAGGGTCAGTATGAAGTGCTGCCCTGCTTCGGCGACGACATTCGTCTGCTGAAAAAACAAAGTCGCTGATACACTAACACCCGCCATCTCTAGGTTGGCGGGTGTTTTCTGTCCTCTTGCCCTTTTCTTCTTTCCGTGGTATACTGATTTTAACATTTTTATGTTGGGGAGGTCTGCCTATGTCTGATACGATTGCTGCCATCGCCACGGCACGAGGCCCTTCTGCCATTGGCATTCTGCGCCTCTCCGGCGACGAAACCTGTACCATTCTTGACCGTGTTTTCCGCCCACTGAACAAAAAGGCAATGTCCGAACAACTCCACCGCACTATGGTGCTGGGCAGCCTTCTGGACCGGGACGGAAATCTGTTGGATAACGCCCTGTGTGTTCTCTTCTCCGCCGGCAGCAGCTACACCGGCGAGATGAGCGCCGAGATCCATACCCACGGCTCGCCCGTAGTGTTGGAGGCAGGTCTGCAATCCCTCTTTGCCGCCGGTGCACGGCAGGCACGGGGGGGCGAATTCACCCGCCGCGCTTTCTTAAACGGACGGCTCGACCTGATGCAGGCCGAGGCTGTGGTGGATCTTATCGATGCCGAGACGGCAGAGGCCGCCCGCCACGCCGCGGCACAGCTCAGCGGTACACTCTCCCGCGCTGTGGAGAGCGTGTATGAGGATATTCTCTCCCTTATGAGCCGTTTTTACGCTGTGGTGGACTATCCCGACGAGGACATCGCCGATTTGGAGCGCAGTGAACTGAGCGACACCCTGAGGCGCAGCCGCCTGCGGCTGGACGAGTTGCTCTCGTCCTTCTCCCGGGGACAAATTGTAAAAAACGGTCTGCCCACCGTGCTGTTAGGCAAGCCCAATGTGGGAAAATCCTCGCTGCTGAACGCCCTGTTGGGCTACGAGCGAGCCATCGTCACCGATATCGCCGGTACCACCCGCGATACGGTAGAGGAAAAGCTGATGCTGGGTCGCGTATTGCTGCGCCTGACCGATACAGCCGGTTTGCGCGAAAGTACCGATACCGTGGAGATGCTGGGCGTTGAACGCAGCCGTGCCGCCGCCGAAAATGCCTCCCTGTCTCTGCTGGTGCTGGATGGCTCCCAACCGCTGGATAGCGAAGATGAAGAGGCGATGGCACTGGCCGCAGGAGCACAGCATACCATCGCCGTGGTCAACAAGGCCGACTTGGGCTGCTGCATTGACCTGGCTTCCCTGAAATCCCGTTTTGATATGGTACTCTCCCTCTCGGCGAAAGAGGGCAGCGGCGTCAAAGCACTGTGCGACACCATCGAGGCGTTGTACGCCCACGAAAGTACCACAGCGGGCGAAATGCTCACCAATACCCGACAGGCCGATGCCGTAGGCCGTGCGCTGCAGGCCGTGGAAGCAGCAGAGGAGAGCCTGTTGACGGGCATAACGCCGGATGTGGTGCTGACCGAGTGTGAACAGGCACTGGAGGCTCTGAACGAACTGACAGGAAAACATGTGCGGGACGACTTGGTAGAGACCATTTTCTCCCGTTTTTGCGTAGGAAAGTGAGGACTTAAGCTATGGATTGGCTGGAATTGCACATTGATACCTCCACCGCCGGTATCGATGCCGTAACCGAACTGCTGGAGCAACAGGGCGTGGAGGGCCTCATCATCGATGATGAACAGGATTTCCACGATTTTTTGGAAAACAACCACCAGTACTGGGACTATGTAGATGACGATCTCATGGCTGAGAAGAAGGGTAACAGCCGTATTACCTTCTATCTCGCCCCCGACGAGGCAGGCCTCAACACGGTGGCACAGGTCCGCATCGCCATGGCAGAGCTAAAGGCAAGGCATCCCGAGTACGCCCCGCTCCTTCTGACCATGTCCAATGTCTGCGACAGCGATTGGGAGAACAACTGGCAGCAGTTTTATAAACCCATGGAGATCGGCGAGCGGATTTTGGTAATCCCCGAGTGGGAGCAGTGCGACCCCAAGGGCCGCATTACCGTAACACTGAATCCCGGCCTCACCTTTGGCACCGGCAGCCACGCCACCACGCGGTTGTGCCTACGGACGCTGGACAAGCTGATCCAAGGCGGCGAGAAGGTGCTGGATCTGGGCTGCGGCAGCGGTATTCTCTCCATCGCCGCCCTGCGCCTTGGTGCCGCCCACGCCTTCGCCTGCGACATTGATGACAAGTGCGTAGATGTGGCCTATGAAAACGCCGCACTCAACGGTATCGGCAAGGATACCTACACCGTCCGTTGGGGAGATGTGACCAAAGACACGCAGCTGCAAAAAGAGATGGGTGGCGGCTACGACATCGTGGTGGCCAACATCGTGGCCGATGTGATCATCGCACTGGCTCCCGAGGTGCGCCCCTTCTTGAAAGAAAACGGCTATTTCCTCACCTCCGGCATTATCGATACCCGCGCCGACGAAGTGGAGTCTGCTCTCCGCGCAGCCGGTTGGGAGATTCTTGAGCGCAACAGCAATGAAGATTGGTACAGTTTCCTGTGCCGCTGAAAAGGAGATTTACTATGAAGCACTATGATGTGATCATTATCGGCGCCGGTCCCGGCGGTATCTTCTCCGCCTACGAACTGAACAAGTGCAAGCCGGAATGGAAAGTGGCCGTCTTTGAGACAGGCAACCCCCTCCACAAGCGCAAGTGCCCCATCGACGGCGACAAGATCAAGTCCTGCATTCACTGCAAAACCTGCGCCATTATGAACGGCTTCGGCGGTGCCGGCGCCTTTTCCGACGGCAAGTATAACATCACCAACGAGTTCGGCGGCACCCTCTACGAGTATATCGGCAAGCAAAAAGCTTTGGAACTGATGCACTATGTAGATGAGATCAACATGAAGTGCGGCGGCGAGGGCACCAGACTCTACACTACCGCCGGCAGTGCCTTCAAGCGCAAATGCCTGCAGAACAATCTGCATCTGCTGGATGCCTCTGTCCGTCATCTGGGTACCGATATCAACTACACGGTGCTGGAGAACCTCTATGCAGAGCTGGAAAAAACGGTGGATTTCTTCTTCACCTGCCCCGTGGAGTCCTTGAAGAAACTGGAAAACGGCTACGCTGTGGCCACGGCACAGGGTGAATTTACCTGCGAGAAGTGCATCATCTCTGTGGGCCGCAGCGGCAGCAAGTGGATGGAGAGCGTGTGCAGCGACCTGAAAATCCCCACCAGCTCCAACCGCGTGGACATCGGCGTCCGTGTGGAGCTGCCCGCCGAGGTCTTTGCTCCCATTACCGACGAACTCTACGAGAGTAAGATCGTGTATAAAACCCGTAAGTATCAGGATAAGGTACGCACCTTCTGCATGAATCCCAAGGGAGCCGTGGTCAATGAGAACACCAACGGCATCGTCACCGTCAACGGCCACAGCTATGAGGATCCCGCCCTCCACACGGGCAACACCAATTTTGCTCTTCTCGTTTCCAAGCATTTTACTGAGCCTTTCCGCGACAGTAACGGCTACGGCGAGAGCATTGCACGCCTGAGCAACATGCTGGGCGGCGGCGTTATCGTTCAGCGCTTCGGCGATTTGATCCGCGGTCAGCGTTCCACTGAGAAACGCATCCAGAAGAGTTTCCTGACTCCCACTCTGGCCGCCACCCCCGGCGATCTGAGCCTTGTCATCCCCAAGCGTATTCTGGATAGCATTATCGAGATGATCTACGCACTGGACAAGATCGCACCCGGCACCGCCAGCGATGAGACGCTCCTCTACGGCGTGGAAGTGAAGTTCTACAACATGGAAGTGGCACTGGACGAAAATCTGGAAACCTGCCACAAGGGTCTGTTCGTCATCGGCGACGGTTCCGGCGTGACCCATTCTCTCAGCCATGCCAGCGCCAGCGGCGTGTATGTGGCACGCTATCTGGCCGAAAACACCTGAGTTCTAATTGAATATGCCCCCTCATACAGTAGCAATATCAACTGCTGCAAATGAGGGGGCTTTTTTTATGGCATACGAAGTGCAAAATGGCGCCATGTATCACCGTTTGACGCTGGAGGGCCGGGAAAAACTCACCGTCTCCGGCGTGGAGGATGTGGAGAGATTCGACGAGGGCTGCATCATCATGTCCACCTGTGCCGGAACACTGATCGTCACCGGTACCGATCTCCATATCGGCAAGCTGAGCCTGGACGGCGGTGAACTCCATGTGGACGGGCATATTGAGGGTATCAATTACGAAGAACCTGCCCAGCCTCGCCGCGGCATGTTCTCACGCCTTTTTGCCTGATGGAAAACTATGTCGAGGCACAACTGCGGGAATTGCTGGCATCTTTCACCCTGGGCGCAGGCGCCGCTTTCATCTATGATGTGCTGCGCACGGCACGGCTGCTGGACAGACGGGACCATCTCCTGACACATTTTCTGGATGGATTGTTTGTCATAACGCTGGGCATCGGTGCCTTGTTCCTGTCTTTTTCTCTTGGAAACGGAGAATTGCGTCTTTTTATGCTGACAGGCGCGGCACTGGGCGCGGTGATCTGGTTTTCCCTTTTTTCAAAATGGCTTCGGCCTGTGTGGGAAATGTGGTGCGCTGCCCTGGTGACGGCGGCTCTGCTGCTGATGAAGCCATTGCTGTTTTTATGGAAGCTTCTGAAAAAAGGATGCCGTGCGTTAAAAAAGGGCTTTTCTTTTCTTCTTTCATGGAGTAAAATGAAGTATCATCCCACAGAAGAGGAGGCAGAGGCCATGGCTGCAAAGGCCACAAAGACAAAAAAGCGAAAAAAATCCTCACCGTTGCTGCTGATGGTGTTGGCAGTGCTGATCGTAGTGCTGGCAGTACAGGTAGTCAATGTCTATCAAGATCTGTCCGATGTCAAGCAACAGGAAGCTGCGCTCAACGATGCCTTGGCTCAGCAGCAGCAGGAAAACGATGCCCTGCGCTCAGATCTGGCAAAGAAGGATGATGTGAATTTCATCAAAGCACTGGCCCGTGAGCTTCTGGGTCTTGCCGAAGAGGGCGAGCGCATCTTCTACGATGTGAACGAATAGTAAATCTTTCCCCGTTTCCCCCTTGGGAGGCGGGGTTTTTGTTGTGTTTTTCCCCATACTATGGTAGTATTTCCCCAAGAAAACCAAGTAAGAGGGAAAGGAGTTTTCCATGAAGGTTATGACTCGCCGCGAAGCACGCTATGCACAAGAACATCTCCGACAAGTGCGTCACATCACACTGGATCCCCGCGGCCCCGGTGTCCTGCGTATCCACATGGTTCCGCCCCGGGAAGATACGCCCGCTGCACCCTTTTTGCTGCTGCTCAACGGCGCACAGCTGGTGCCGCTGAACCTCAGTTGGGCAGTCCTTCTCAGCTGCCTTATGCACCATCTCGAGAAATATGACGGACAGGAAATGGGCACGGAAGTATGGGAGCAGGTGCTGACCCAATCAGCAAAAGATGCCCGCAAGGTCTATCCCCACACCCGACGCAGCCTATTGTTATCCGATTTACACCTGCTGCTGCGCTCTCTTACCGCCATCGCCCGGGGCGAGGAACCGGAGACAGAGGTAGAACCGCTGTCTCTGGGCGAATATGCCGCAGAAATGACGGCTCCTCACCGCATGGACATCATGGTTTCGGCTATGACGAAGGGCGGTTGCTGGCACTGTAACCAACAATGTCTCCACTGCTACGCCGCCGGTCAGCCTATGGGCGAGACGGCGGAACTTTCCACATCCGAGTGGAAAACGCTGCTCCGTAAGCTCCGCGATGCCAACATCCCGCAGGTGACCTTTACCGGAGGCGAACCCACTCTCCGCGAGGATCTGGTAGAGCTGGTGGAGGATGCCGCATGGTTTGTCACCCGTCTCAACACCAACGGCCGTCTCCTGACGCCGCAGCTGTGCCACGATTTATACGAAGCCAGCCTAGACAGCGTACAGGTGACCCTCTACAGTGCCGACTCCGCCGTTCACAATACGCTTGTAGGCGCACCCGGCTTTGCAGATACCGTTTCCGGCATCCGCAACGCTGTGGAGGCAGGACTCATCGTCTCTGTCAACACGCCCCTTTGCTCGGTGAACCGCGACTATGCCGATACCCTGCGTTTTGCACACTCTCTGGGCGTACGCTATGCCACCTGCTCCGGGCTCATCCCCTCGGGCGCAGCAGAAGGGGAGACCAGCCGCGCCACAGCGCTTACTTCCGAGGACTTGCAGGATATCCTCTCCGAGGCATCGGCCGTCGCACACGGATTGGGCATGGAGCTGGACTTCACCTCTCCGGGCTGGCTCAGCGAGGATGCTCTCCACAATATGGGTCTCCACCTGGTGCCCTCTTGCGGCGCGTGCCTTTCCAACATGGCCCTCACTCCCGACGGTACGGTCGTTCCCTGCCAGAGCTGGTTGGGCGGTGTCACGCTGGGCAATCTCCTCACAGATGAATGGAGCAGCATCTGGAACAGCGAACAATGCACTGCCATCCGTGAAGAAAGCGCCAAAATGGAGCAGCTTTGCCAGCTGCGCAGCGGCAACAAGGAGGTGCAGGTATGAAAAAGTTGATTGTTCTGTTTTCCCTGTGCCTGCTGCTTCTGAGCGCATCAGTAGTTTCCGTCTATGCAGGAGATTGGGACTATATCGATGAATATCATGTGACTGTCACACCCAATACAGAAGACGGCAGCCTCCATATCCAAGCGGATTTTGTCTGGACGGTATTGGAGCAAGGCCCTGTGGAGTGGTTGCAGATCGGCATCCCCAACGGCTCTGTCCGGGAGGAAACAGCTCTCAGCAACAACATTGACTCCCTCGCCTTTGACAACTCTTTCATGTATGTCTACTTCAATGAGAGTTACCATGACGGCGAAACCTTCATCTTCTCCTACTCGTGGGTGCAGGAATATATGTACACTCTCGATGGCAGTACGGTTTCCTATGACTACACCCCCGGTTGGTTCGATGAGGCAAAGATTGGTCTTATGACGCTGACATGGCTGGGTACTGATGGTACAGCGGCGGAATTTTACCCCTTCTATAGCGGCGGCGAGGGCGAGTTGGTCACCGAGCCTCTCGCCGATGGTGGCTTCCGTATGACGGGCGAAAACCTCTCTCATAGCGCAACCATGACCATTACAGCGCAATACCCCACTTGGCCCACGCAGCTTTATTGGGAGAATAGCGCCGAGAACATGCCCACTGAGCAGTGGGAGGATGACTTCTACTGGGAAGACGATTACTATTACGAGGACAATTCCTCTGATGTTATCGGCACCATCTTCGTCATTATCTTTATCATCATCGTCATCATCAAGCTGATCTCCGCTTTCCAGGGCGACGGCTATGCAGGCGGCTTCGGTACGCGGTATGTGCTCTATCACGGTTTGTGGTACCCCATGGGCCGCGACGGACGACCCCGTCCCGGTTCGGTGGGCACCAAACACAAACCCAGCCCGCCCCCTCGCAGCAGCGGCGGCGGTTTCGGCGGCGGCAGCCGTGGAGGCGGATTCGGTGGCGGCGGCTTTGGCGGCGGTGGACACTGTGCCTGTGCCAGTTCCTGCGCTTGTGCCTGCGCCTGCGCCTGTGCCGGCGGCGGCCGCGCCGGATGCAGCGCCAAAAATCTTTATGGCGCAGTAAAGCTGGACGAAGATGTAACCAAATCTCTTGAACCAGAAGCGTAAAGACAGAAAAAGCACCCTTCAATCGAAGGGTGCTTTTTCTTGTGTGTTGTTAGGAGAGAGAGAAATCACATAAGGAATGGATATCCTTTGGATGATTGTATCTTACCCCATAATTTTTTCAGAATCTTGAATTGACCATGAACATTTTGTAAACGATCAGAACTTTTTGCTCTCTTCCACCGCCATTTTATCGCAGCGGTTATTCTTCTCGTTTTCGGCATGTCCCTTGACCCAGTGATAATGCATCTCGTGGCGGGCAAGCTGGGGCAGCAATCGCTCCCACAGGTCGATATTCAATACAGGTTTTTTATCCGCCTTGCGCCAGCCGTTTTTACGCCATGAATCCAGCCATCCCTTGGTCAGCGCATCGATGACATACTTGGAGTCGCTGTAGAGTTCTACGATGCAGGCCTCTTTCAGTGTCTCCAGTGCCACGATGACGGCTGTCAGTTCCATGCGGTTGTTGGTGGTAGGGTTCTCGCCGCCGTGGAGTTCTTTCTCCACGCCATTCCACTCCAGGATCGCACCCCAGCCACCCGGACCGGGATTACCGGAACAGGCTCCGTCGGTATAGATCGTTACTTGCTTCATCCCTTTTCCACCTCAACTACCATCAATACCTCACCTGCCACGCGGAAGCGCACATTCTGCCCACCAAAGCTGAGACCATAGACCCGTTCAGGATCGTCCTGATACCGGGGACGGGGATCACCGGCCAGTGTGGCAAGTAAACTCTCACGCAAATCCTGCGGCACTTTTTCCAGCAGGATAGGGGGGAAGTCCACTTCCAGCGCCGTGAAAGATTGCTCATCGGTAAAACCGCCGCGGGCATCGCTATGGGCATCGCAGTAGGGCACATAGGGCTTGATGTCAAAGATGGGCGTTCCATCCACCAAATCAGCACCCCGCACATGGAGCACAGGGCCGTTAGGGGCATCGAGATCCACTTTCTCCAATTCCACGCAACTCAGCCCAATGGGATTGGGGCGGAAGGGGGAGCGGGTGGCAAACACGCCCAGACGGCGGTTACCGCCCAGACGGGGCGGCCGCACGGTAGGAGACCACTTATCGCCGTTACGATCGATGTGCCATAAAAGCCACAGATGGGAAAAACCCTCTATTCCTCGCACTGCTTCTGCACTGCGGAACTCCGGTTCGAAAACAACCTGCGAGGCCGTATCCACCAGTCCACTCTGTCGCGGTACACCGAATTTTTCATCAAAAGGCGTAGAAATACGGGCGATGATGCGCATTTCCACCGCCGATGCCTTACCGATCACGGAATCCCGAATCCGTCAGGTGAGCAGAGATATCTTTGGGCAGCATCAGCCAGCGAACCATCTGTCCTGCCACCACGATGACCATATATGCCACTACGATCCAAACGCTCTGGATCTTTGTAGCAGAGAGGAACATCAGTGCCAGAGCCAAGAGAAGGTAAACATTGATCTTACCGCTGTGAGATTCGACCTTCATCAGCTCCTCAGACTTGAGATACACAACTTTTTCATAGGAAAAGCGATCGGATTTGGCGCTGTTGTTATACAGATTCTTCGTAAAATATTTCCAGCGACTCAAGATAAACTTATCGTCGCGGCGGGATTTAGCCATAATTTATTCTCCTTCTTCCTCGCTGCCGTCCTCTTCCTTCTCTGTGAGGGCCATAGCGATGACACGGTCGCCCTCCTCCTTGAAGCGCATAACGATCACGCCCTGTGTCGCACGACCCGCGGTACGGACATTGTCCACCGCCGTACGGATCATGACGCCCGATTCGGTCACCAGCAGCATATCCTCGCAGCCCCCCACGATCTGCATGCCAATCACGCCGCCGGTCTTGTCGGTGACCATGTAGTTCTTGATACCGATACCGCCGCGGTTGGTGATGCGGTATTCCTCCACCGCCGTCTGCTTACCAAAGCCACGCTCGGTGACGGAAAGGACAAACTTGCCTTCAGCGGCACGGGCAGCACCGATGACATAGTCGCCCTCGCGGAGGCGGATACCACGGACACCCACGGCATCGCGGCCCATAGTACGGACATCGTTCTCATCGAAGCACACCGCCATACCGTCGTGGGTGGCGATAAGGATCTTCTGCTGTCCGTCGGTTTCAATGACGGTGACAAGGCTGTCGCCCTCGTCAAGACGCAAGGCGCGCAGACCGTTCTGACGGATATTGCGGAAAGCCAGCACGGGCACGCGCTTGACGGTACCGTTGCGGGTCACCATGGTCAAACGCATGGTGCCCACTTCGTCTTCGTTGGCATCGCTCTGGCGGAAATGCAGCATGGCCTGTACACGCTCGTCGGGATCGATCTGGATGATATTGACCACGGCAATACCACGGGCAGCACGGCCGCTCTCGGGGATCTGATAGCCCTTCTTGCGGTAGACCTTACCCGTGTCGGTAAAGAAGAGGATGCTGTCGTGGGTCGAGGCGGTGAACACATCGCAGACATAGTCCTCGTCGCGGGTGGTGATACCCTTCTTACCCTGACCGCCCTTGGACTGGGCAGCGTATTCGCTGACGGGGGTACGCTTGATGTAGCCGTTCTTGGTGAGGGTAAAGACGCACTGCTCCTCCTCAATGAGATCCTCAATGTCGATCTCATCCTCCACATCCTGGATCTCCGTCTTGCGCTCGTCGCCGTACTTGTCGCGAATTTCGGTAAGCTCATCCTTCAGCACACCGCGCATCATCGTCTCACTGCTCAGGAGCTCCACATAGTAGGCAATACGCTTTTCCAACTCGTCGTACTCGTTCTGCAGCTTCTCGCGGTTGAGACCCTGCAAGGCGATCAGGCGCATATCGCAGATGGCCTGTGCCTGCACATCGGAGAGGTTGAAGCGGGCCATCAGGTTATCCTTGGCATTATCGTAGCTGGTGCGGATGATCTTGATGACTTCGTCGATGTTATCCTGCGCGATCAGCAGACCCTGCAGAAGATGCTCACGCTCGCGGGCCTTCTTCAGGTCATACTGCGTACGGCGGGTAATGACCTCCAGCTGGAAGGCCAGATACTCGTCGATGATATGACGCAGTGACAGGATCTTGGGCTGCTTCTGGTTATCCACCAGTGCCAGCATATTGATGGCAAAGCTGGTCTGCATCTGGGTCTGGGCGAAAAGACGGTTCAGCACTACCTGCGGGTTGGCATCGCGCTTGAGATCAATAACAATGCGCATACCGCTGCGATCCGTCTGGTCAGTGATGTTGCTGATACCCTCAAGACGCTTATCGTTCACCTGATCGGCCATGTTCTTGATCAGCATGCGCTTGTTTACCTGATAGGGGAGTTCCGAAACGATAATACGGGTGCGGCCCTGCACCTCTTCAAACTCGGTGCGGGCGCGGAGGATCACCTTGCCGCGGCCGGTGGCGTAGGCGGCGCGAATGCCACTACGACCCATGATGATACCCTTCGTAGGGAAGTCGGGGCCTGTCACATGCTGCATCAGATCGTAAAGGGTCGCCTCGGGGTTCTCCAGCACGCAGATGCAGGCGTTGATGACCTCGGTGAGGTTGTGAGGGGGAATGTTGGTGGCCATACCCACGGCGATACCGCTGGAACCGTTTACCAACAGGTTGGGGAAACGGGCAGGCAGCACGCGGGGTTCTTTGCGGGTCTCATCGAAGTTGGGATCCCAGTCTACCGTTTCCTTATCGATATCGCGGAGCATCTCGTTGGCCAATTTTGCCATACGGGCCTCGGTGTATCGGTAGGCGGCAGGGGGATCGCCGTCCACGGTACCGAAGTTACCGTGACCGTCAATGAGCTGATAGCGCATGGAAAAGCTCTGGGCCAAACGGACCAGTGCATCGTACACGCTGGCGTCACCGTGGGGATGATAACGACCCAGCACATCGCCGACAGCGGTAACGCTCTTACGGAAAGCCTTATCGTAGGTCAGACCGTCCTCGTGCATGGTGTAGAGGATACGGCGGTGAACAGGCTTCAAACCGTCGCGTACATCGGGCAGGGCACGGCCCACGATGACGGACATAGCGTATTCAATATAGGAGGTCTCCATCTCCTTGACCAGCTCGCTCTTGACGATCTTTTGATCGGGATAGCGTAATGTTTCGGGATCGTAATCCACATTCTTATGTGCCATTTTGGATGACCTCCTTTCTTAAAAGTCAAGATTGACCGCATACTTGGCCTTCTCTTCAATAAAGGCCTTGCGGGGCTCCACCTTTTCACCCATCAGCACCGTGAAGGTCTCATCAGCACGGATGGCATCCTCCAGGGTGATCTGCTTAAGGGTGCGGGTGGTAGGATCCATGGTGGTCTCCCACAGCTCGGAGGGGTCCATCTCACCGAGACCCTTAAAGCGGGTGATATCCACCTTGGCGTTGGGGTTGTCGCCGCGCATTTCGCCGCTGATGCGGTCGCGCTCCTCGTCGGAGAAAGCCACGCGGGTGGTCTTGCCGCGACTGAGCTTGTACAGAGGCGGTACGGCAGCATAGACATAGCCCTGCTCCAGCAGGGGACGCATATAGCGGAAGAAGAAGGTCAGCAGCAGCGTACGGATGTGGCTTCCGTCCACATCGGCATCGGCCATGATGATGACCTTGTGATAGCGCAGCTTATTGACATCAAACTCCTCGCCCAGACCTGCGCCCAATGCCACGATGACGGGCTGGAGCTTATCGTTGCCGTAGATCTTGTCGGCGCGGACACGCTCCACATTCAGCATCTTACCCCACAGGGGCAGGATGGCTTGGAAGCGGGAGTCACGGCCATCGGTGGCAGAGCCGCCTGCAGAATCGCCCTCGACGATGTACAGCTCGGTGAGCTCGGGATTATTCTCGTTGCAGTCGCGGAGCTTATCGGGCATGGCGGCACCGCCCAGCGCGCTCTTGCGGCGGATGGACTCGCGGGCGCGACGGGCTGCCTCACGGGCGCGGTTAGCCGTTAAGGCCTTATCCAGAATCATGCGGGCAACCTGAGGATGCTCCTCCATGTAGACCATCAACTGATCGGAAATCAGGTTATCCACCAGCGTACGGATGTGGGCGTTGCCCAGCTTGGCCTTGGTCTGACCCTCAAACTGAGCCTCTGTCAGCTTCACGGAGATAACGGCAGTGATGCCCTCACGGCAATCGTCACCGCTGACTTTGTCATTTTCCTTAATCATGCCGTACTTAAGGCCGTAACTGTTCAGCACACGGGTAAGCGCAGCCTTAAAGCCCGTCTCATGCATACCGCCCTCGGGGGTATGAATATCGTTGGCAAAGGAGACCAGCGTCTCATTATATCCGTCGTGATACTGCAGTGCGATCTCGGCGGTGGAGTCGCCCTTCATGCCGGAGACATAGATGACCTCTTCGTGAAGTGCCGTTTTATTTTTATTGATAAAGGTGACATACTCGCGAATACCACCCTCATAGCACATACTGTCGCTCTTGGGTTCGTCTCCGCGCAGATCGGTAATGGAGATACGCAGACCCGCATTCAGGAATGCCTGCTGACGCAGGCGGTCATGGAGAGTATCGTAGTCGTACTCCACCGTGTCGAACATCTGATCATCAGGCATGAAGGTAACGGTAGTGCCGGTGGTGTCGCACTCACCCACGACAGCGATCTCCTTGGTAATAGCACCGCGGGAGAAGGACATCTCGTGGATCTTGCCCTCCTTGCGCACCTGTACCGTCAGCCACTCGGACAATGCGTTGACCACGCTGGCACCCACGCCGTGAAGGCCGCCGGATACCTTGTAACCGCCACCGCCGAACTTACCGCCTGCGTGCAGCACCGTAAAGACCACTTCCAGTGCGGGGCGGCCTGTCTGAGGCTGAATATCCACGGGGATACCGCGGCCATTATCCTGAACAGTAATACTGTTACCCTTATTGATGGTCACATGGATATCGGTACAGTGGCCGGCCAATGCCTCATCGATGGCATTGTCCACGATCTCATACACCAGATGGTGGAGGCCGGAGGCACTGGTAGAACCGATGTACATACCGGGGCGCTTACGAACAGCTTCAAGTCCTTCCAGAACCTGAATTTCAGCACCGCCGTACTCCGTATCTACCGCTGTATTGCGTTCCATTTCAGACATAGTTGTTTGCTCCTTTACTCCTCGTCCCAGTTCTCGGCGCGCTTTTGCAGTGTAGCAGGCGCCAGCTGCGAGAGATAGACGATTTGATCATGATAGGGGTGGTCACACAGCAAAAACGACTTGGGAATGTCGTCGCAGCAGGTGATGACCTGTCCCTCTTCCTCGGCTTGTGCGAGAAAATTGCGGGTATGTTTTGATTCGGTAGTGTTATCCAAATCGAAGATGCCGATGATGCGGCGTTCCTCCACCGTCACATTTTTACCGATGTGCAGATAACCCATCACACCACCTCCCCGCCATGGATGTGAAATACTTTTCCTTTCAGTAATGTTGCCAGCCGATCACTTTCGCAGCAGGTGATGAACACCTGTCCACCGGAAATGCGGTTCAATACATATTCCTGCCGCCGCGGATCCAACTCAGAGAGCACATCGTCCAGAAGCATAACAGGATATTCTCCAAATGTATTTTTGTGGATTTCTCGCTCGGCCAATTTCATAGATAATGCTGCCGTGCGCACTTGACCCTGTGAACAGAATTGACGGGCGTTTTGACCGTTGACGAACACCTCAATATCATCCTTGTGCGGGCCGCTGAGACAGAGGCGGGAAGCCAACTCGGCATGATAGTGCTCTGCCTGATGTTGGCGCAATGCTTCCAATATGGCAGAGGTTTCACACAAGGGATCTGTAACGGTTTTGACCGTCTTATACTGCAGCGTCAGTTCTTCTCTGCCGCCGCTGCACTCGCCGTGCGCCTGTGCGGCATATTCAGCCAGACGGGCACAGAATTGAGCACGGTAGTGAATCAGCACCGCACCGGCCTGACAGAGTCGCTCGTTAAACTCCGGCAGTGTATCCAGCAGGGCGGGGTAGTCCTCGCTGTCGCGGAGAATACGGGTCTTGTGCTCATACAGACGCGTATATTCTGCCAATGCTGCGGCATAGCGGGGGCGCAGCTGAGACAGGGAATTGTCCATAAAGCGGCGGCGGGCGGCGGCACCGTCACGAATCAAAAACAAATCCTCAGGTGCAAAGAACACCGTGTGCAGCACATCGGAAAGCGCTGCGGCATTTTTTGCTGCCACACCGTTGACAGTCATTTTCCGCTTTTTTCCACGCTGCAGCTCAATACGGGTAGTGAAATGTCGGTCACGGGAAAAGATTTTTCCCTCCATCACGGCACCGGTCTTATCAAATCCGATCAGTTCCCTATCTGCATGAGTACGGGGAGACTTACCGCAGGATAAGTACACAATCGCTTCCAGAAGATTTGTTTTTCCCTGTGCATTCTCGCCGTAGATAACATTACAGTCCTCGTCAAATGTCAGCTGTTGGCTCTCATAATTACGAAAACCCTCCAGCAACAATCTGTCAATCCGCATACTGTACCGTCAGCATAATGTCGGCGATCTGTACTTCATCACCGGGACGGATCTTCTTTCCTCTCTGGGTGCATACTTCTCCATTTACAGAAACAGCACCTTCCTGAATCAGCACCTTAGCTTCACCGCCGGTACCAACCAGAGAAGCAAATTTCAATAGATCCTGCAATTTGATAAATTCAGTTGTAATAGTAATTTCGTGTTTTTTCATATATTATTGTGCCTTCAGTCGGACGGGCAGGACCATGTAAAGGAAATTGTCGCTGCCATCGGTGGGAGTGATGATGCAGGGGGAGATACCGGTGTTCATCTCCATGCGAACCTTATCGGCAGGGGCGTAACGCAGGGCATCCATAAGATAGCGGTTGTTAAAACCGATTTCCAGACCCTTTCCGTCACCCTTCATATAACAAATATCCTTAGCCTCGCCGTTACCGGTTTTGGCGGACAGATACACGCGCTCATCGTCAAACACGCACTTGACGGGACTCTTCAGCTTCTCGCTGATCACCACGCTGACACGGTCGAGACTCTGCAGCAATGCGCTGCACTCCACTTCCAGCACAATGGGATTAGAACGGGGAATGGCATTTTTATAATCCAGGAAGTCACCCTCCAGACGGCGGCAGATCAGCTGGGTAGAACCGGCCTCAAACAGAAGATGACGCTTACCCTGTGTCACAGTGATCAGATCGTCAGTATCGGAGCAGATATTCTCCACTTCACGCAGCGCACTGCCGGGAGCTACAAACTTAAAAGCACCGCCGTCCATACGCTCCAAAGGCTCACGGCGCAGCGCCAGGCGGAAGCCGTCCACGGAAACCATGGTCAAACCCTGATCGTCAATTTCAAACAGAGAACCGGTATGGACAGGACGGCTCTCATTGGTAGATACGGCAAATGCCGTCTGAGCGATCATAGACTTCAGCGTGCGCTGTTCCAATGCCACAGAAAACTCGTCATCCACCTCAGGAAGCTCGGGGTAATCCTCGGCACTAAGGCCGAGAATATCGAAGCTGGCATCACCGCAGCTGAGATGCACTACCATCTTCTCGTCAGCAGAAAACACGATCACATCATCGGGCATCTTGCGGATAATATCACCAAACAGCTTGGCATTGAGCACAATGCGGCCACCTTCATGGATTTGTGCTTCGATGGCAGTGCGGATACCGGTCTGCATATTGTAGCCCGAGAGGGTCAGATTCATATCACCCTCCATGAGGATACCTTCCAGTGCGGGGATAGAGCTTTTGGAAGCCACAGCGCGGGAGGCAGCGGAAACTGCCTGCTGCAGCAGTGTTTTTTCGCAGGAAAATTTCAGCATGGTGTGTTCCTTTCTTTTTCAATACAAGTGGCATATTTCTCTTCGCCACAGCATATACTAAGCTTTTTATTCGTCACAGTAGCCGTAGGGAAAAAAGAAGTGGAAAATGGCGCAAAGCCTTTATTTTCCGCGGTTTTTTCATCCACACTACTTTCTCATTTGTTTCTTTTGTTTTCACATCAATGAGGGGACAAATTTATCTTCCACATATTTTACATGTGAATTCCACAAGAAGTGTGAAATTATGTTTTCGAGTTGATATTGGTGGTGATCTCTTTAACCGTTTCGGCGAAGGCGGGATCACTGCGCATTTTTTTCTCTACCTGCTTAAGACTGTAGAGCACGGTGGTGTGGTCGCGGCCTTCAAAAAATTTGCCGATGTCTTTTAACGATGTACCGCGGAGACGGCGGATTAGATACATAGCGATCTGGCGGGCATGCGTTACTTCGCGGCCCTGACCGTTGCCTCTGAGTGTATCCATATCCATATTGAAGAAGCGGGCAATGTACTCGGCAATATTTTCCTCGGAGGGAACGAATTCGGAAGAGCTCTTCAACTCATCGCGAATGGCATCAATAATGGCCTCTTCATCCATAGCGCCGATGAGATCACGGTATGCCAGCACTTTATTCAGTGCTCCTTCGATCTGGCGGACATTGGCCGTAATATTCTCGGCGATCAGCGTGGTAATGCGATCGGGGAGATTAAGGCCCAGCAAAACGGCTTTGTTGCGGATGATTGCCAGACGGGTCTCATAATCCGGCGGCTCCACATCCACCATCAGACCCCACTCAAAGCGGGTGCGGAGACGATCTTCCAGCTGGGTCATCTCTTTAGGAGGACGGTCGGATGTCAGCACAATCTGATGTCCCGATTCGTACAGGGCATTGAAGGTATGGAAAAACTCCTCCTGTGTCTGCTGCTTGCCGGCGATGAATTGGATATCGTCCACCAACAGCAGATCCTTCTGACGGTATTTATCGCGGAAATCAGAGGTGGTACCGCCGCGGATGGCGTCGATCAGCTCATTGGTAAAGACTTCTCCGTTGACCAGAATAATGTTGCTCTCGGGGCGCAAACGCTTTGTCTGACGGGCGATGGCATGGAGCAGATGGGTTTTACCCAATCCGCTGTCACCGTAGATAAACAGAGGGTTAAATTTTCCGGCGGGCTTTTCCGATACGCTGCGTGCAGCAGCATACGCCATTTTTGTCTGAGGACCCACCACGAAGGTTTCAAAAGTGAAGGCATCGTTTTCGCCGGGAATATCGGGGTGGTCGGGGCGAACACCGTGATAAACCTCCAGCTGTTCATCATCCAGAATTTTGACCTCTAAATCAGCAGAGAAGATATCTCTTAAAGCATCCTTAATCTGAGGAGTAAAACGCTTTTCAATAATTTCCTTCTTAAAGGGGCTGCTGCAATGCAGCACCAGAGCTGAATCCTCCATTGTGACCACTTTTACCTCATCAAACCAGGCGTTGATGGTGGTTTGGGAAAGATCCTGCTTCAGCCGTTCCAACAATATCTTCCACACGTCGGACAGTGAGTTCATCCGTCCACTCCCTTTCTCCTGCTTTTTTCTCTCTCAGGCATACTATTTCACAAAAGAGTATACCAAAAATCTTTTCAAAAGTCTACACTTATATATTAGAATATGTATGAAAAAAATAAAGTTTTTGTTGACAAAACGGAGAAGGCTTGGTTATAATGAAGGGCACGCCTTTCTCCGAGGAGAAGGCGTTATCGAATTGTCGACTGCGGCAAAGGTAAATACTTTTGCTGTCGAGTATGCCCCGGACACAGATTCCGGGAGCAGTATTTTATTAATGGAGGTGTCATGCTATGTTCCGTACCTATCAGCCCAAGAAGCGTCAGCGTTCCAAGGTGCACGGTTTCCGTAAGAGAATGGCTACCAGCAACGGCCGCAAGGTTCTCGCTCGTCGCCGCGCTAAGGGCCGCGCTCGCCTGACCCACTGAGGAAGGCGGAAAGTGCATCGCACGACAACCGTATAACCCAGGGACGGAGGGACAAAACCTGCCGTCCCTATTGGTGTTCTCGATGCTTGTTTGTGAGGAGGCCGTCTATGAATCCCGCTGTGACCGTAAAAGAGAATTATGTGTTCCGGCAGCTCTACCGTAAGGGGAGCTCTTCGGTGCAGCCCTGTTTTGTGGTTTACTGCAGGAAAAATAAAGAAGGTCTTAGCCGTCTGGGCGTTACGGTCAGCACAAAGCTGGGTAAGGCCGTAGTGCGTAACCGCATCCGCCGTCGGCTCCGTGAGGTGTATCGTTTGAATAAACCGAAGATGAAAAGTGGCTACGATGTGATCTTGGTCGGTCGCAGCCGCGCGCTCACCGCACCTTTTTCTAAAATGGAACGGCAATATGTTGCTGCTTTGAAGGATGTGGGTCTTCTGGAGGATCGCCGATGAAAAAGGCTATCCTGAAGTGTATTCGGTTTTATCAAACATCCATTTCGCCCCTCTGCCCACCCCGCTGCCGCTATATTCCCACCTGTTCGCAATATGCCGTGCAGGCGGTGGAAAAATATGGCGCAGCAAAGGGTTCTTATTTAGCATTGAAACGGTTTCTGCGCTGCCATCCCTTCCACCGGGGCGGCTGGTACGACCCTGTGCCGTAAGCCGCCGAAAAGTTCGTTGTTTATCAACACAATCGGAGGAAACCAACAATGTTTGCACAAATCGGCTACTACATTTGTATCCCCTTTGCGTGGCTGACCCGTATGTTCTACTCCCTGACGGGTTCTTACGGTGTAGCCATTATCCTCTTCACCCTGGTGGTGAAGCTGGTGATCCTGCCCTTCCAGCTCAAGAGTAAGAAGAGCATGATGCGTATGAACCGCATGCAGGGCAAGATCAAGGATATCCAGACGCGCTTTGCCAACAATAAGGAGCGTCAGCAGCAGGAGATGGCAGACCTGTATGCCCGCGAGGGCATCAACCCCATGGGCGGCTGCCTCTGGTCCTTCATCCCCCTGCCCATTCTGATCGCTCTGTACTACATTATCCGTACCCCCCTGCGCTACTTCATGAACATCTCCGAGACCGTTATCGAGGAGATCCGTACTCTGGCTACCTCTCTGGGTTATGTGGCCGCTACCGACGGTACTGCCGCTGCCTATGAGCAGATTTATCTCAGTAAGTTCATCCACGAGCACTGGGATAACTTTGCCGGTAAGTTTGATCGCCTGCTGGATCTGGACTATCAGTTCCTGGGTCTTGATCTGGCTGACCAGGCCAACAATGTCATGAAGCAGTTCCCCCATGGCGGTTGGGCCGTTTGGGGTCTGCTGTTGCTGCCTTTCATCGCTGCGGCTCTGCAGTTCCTCATGAGCTGGGCTTCTATGAAGACCAGCGCCAGCTCCATGAATGGCTCCAACAAGATGATGCTGTACCTGTTCCCCCTGATGACCATCTGGATGGGCTTCATGTTCCCTGCCGCCCTGTGCCTGTACTGGGTGGTGAACTCTGCTTTCTCCGCCGTGCAGGAGCTGCTGCTGAACAAGGTGTTCGGCAAGATGCTGGACCGCGAGGAGACTGAGAAGGAGCGCGAGAAGCGCGAGAAGCGTGCCGCCAAGATGATGGCCCAGCGCGAGCAGATGCTGGCGCAGCAGCAGGCTCAGCAGAAGAAGGCACAGCCCAGCAAGAAGAAGGCCGCCCCTGCTCCCGAGAAGAAGGAGAAGTACAGTGGCTCCACCAACGAGGCAGGCCGCGTAGGAAACCGTCCCTATGCCCGTGGCCGTGCCTTCAGCGAAAATCATTACGAGGACTAAGTCGAAATGAGTTATATTGATGTGATCGGCAAGACCGAGGAAGAGGCAATTGCCAACGCCCTTGCCCAGCTGGGTATGGACCGTGACGATGTCTCCGTAGAGATCCTCGAGCGTGCCAAGAGCGGCTTTTTGGGTATGGGCGGCAAGCCTGCCCGCGTCCGCGTGACCTACGGTCCCGATGAGGCGCCCATGGAGGAAATCGTCGTCCCCGTCAAGCCCGTGGAGACTACTCCCGTGGTAGAGGAGAAGAAGGTCGAAAAACCCGCTCCTCAGCCCAAGAAGCAGGAGAAAAAGGCTGAGAAGAAGCCTGAAAAGAAGGCTGAAAAGCCTGCAAAGGCAGAGAAGGCCGTGGAAGTTCCCGCCATTGACCTGCCTGAGTGCACCGACAACAACGCCCAGCGCATTACTGCCTTCCTCTCCGGCCTGATGGAGCACCTGGACAGCGAGGCCGCCGTCAAGGTCTACGAGGCCGAGAAGGGCCGTTATAAGGTCATTCTGGAGGGTCAGAGTCTGGGTCAGCTGATCGGCCGCCGCGGTGAGACGCTGGATGCCATTCAGCAGCTGACCAATTATGCCGTCAACTCCGGCAACGAGAAGCGCATCCGCGTCCATGTGGATGCCGAGAACTACCGCGCCCGCCGCGAGGCCAGCCTGGAGAGCCTGGCTGCCAAGGTGGCTGCCAAGGTGAAGAAGTACCGCCGCAGCGTGACGCTGGAGGCCATGAACGCCTACGAGCGCCATGTGATCCACGCCGCACTGCAGGATGTGAAGGGTATCACCACCTATTCCATCGGTACCGAGCCCAACCGCCGCGTGGTGGTGGCTCTGGACCGCGAGAACGGTTAAATAAAGTAAAAAAGAACGCCCATCGGGCGTTCTTTTTTGCGTTTTCAAATCATTTTTTGTTGGGATTATAGTAATCCGTGGGGTCTTCGATGACCATGGGCAGGCCGTTCTGATAGACAGGGAGCGTCTGGAACTTAAAGCGGGAAGAGGCGTGCTTTTGATCGATCATCTTCTTGACTTCAGGATCCACCACGCCGCGGCGAATATACTCGTTCACTGCATGGTAGGTAAAGCCCAGATTGTCCTCGTCTGTTTTTCCGGTGAGACCGTCGGAGGGAGGCTTGATGAGGAATTTCTCCGGCAGACCCAGCACGCGGCCCAAAGCAATAACCTCCTCGGTGGTGTACATACCCAAGGGGGAGAAGGCGCCGGCGCTGTCACCGTAGATGGTGCAATAGCCTACCCAGTCCTCAGAGAGGTTGGAGGTATTCAGCACGATACCGCCCTCCACCGTCTGTGCCACGGCGTAGAGAGTGGCCATACGGACGCGGGAGGGGAGGTTCACGATGGTCTGACGGCTGGGAGTGAGACCAACTTTCTCCATCTCCTGCAGTACGCCCTGCACTGCGTCATGGATGTTAATGGTGCAGTGGGGGATCTGCAAGAATTCCACAAGTCCGTGGGAATAGTCGATATCGGGCTGCACGCCGTCGGGCATCAGCACACCGTAGACATTCTCGCGGCCATAGGCGGCCACGGCCAGTGCGGCCACGGTGGAGCTGTCCTTGCCGCCGGAAATGCCGATGACGGCCGTTTTTCCGTAGCAGGCTTTCATCCGCTGGTCCATCCACTCCAAAAGACCGGCCAATTGATGCTGAGGATTGAATTCCATATCATGTCCCTCCTGCAAAGATTCTTGTGGCTATTGTAGCACAGTTTTCCACAGGGGACAACAGGCAAAAAAGAGACGCCCGAAGGCGTTTCTTTTTGGAGCGGTAATTAGTTAAATAGCAAAACAGAACGGTAAGCTTTCAAGTCTGCATGGGGGAGCGCGAGGGGGAGGGTATGACCCCCCGCATGAAATAAAACTGATGAGCAAAAAAAGAAACGCCCGAAGGCGTTTCTTTTTGCAGCGAAATCAGAAGAACAGGCCCCAAGCCAGGAAGCCGAGGCAGGCCACGACACCGGTGAAGATCAGTACAATCACCAGATAGCCCATAATATCCTTGGCAGAGAGCTTGGCAACGCCGAGGGCAGGCAGTGCCCAGAAGGGCTGGATCATGTTGGTCCACTGATCGCCCCATGCAATAGCCATAGCACTGCGGCCGGGCTCAACACCCAGCGCGAAGCCGGCAGGCATAACGATAGGACCCTGAACGCCCCACTGACCGCCGCCGGAGGGAACGAAGAAGTTGACGATACCGGCGGAGAGGAAGGTCCAGACGGGAAAGGTCACATCGGTGGAGATGGAAACGAAGAAGTTGGAGATGATCATAGCCAGAGATGCACCGTCTGCACCCTTGACGGTCATCATGCCGATGATACCGGCGTAGAAGGGGAACTGCAGCAGGATGCCGGCGGCACCGGCAGCAGCCCCGGCAATAGCATCCACATAGCGGCGCAGGTTGCCATGCAGCAGGATGCCCAGGAACATGAAGATCATGTTGACGATGTTCAGGTTCAGAGCAGCGGCGACATTGCCACCGGCCTTGACCACATCGACGAAGTACTTGACGATATAGATAAAGCCGAACAGCAGGATAATGACCCACAGGATGCGGGAGTGTTCCATCTTATCAGCGGGAGTGCTGACCTCGTACTTCTTCTCATCTTCATCAACCAACAGAGCGGGGTTGATGGTGATGGCCTTGTCCTGAGCCGGATGCATGGCATAGTTGACGAAGGGCATAGCAACCAGGATCACGCCCACCATGATCAGGTTCATGGGGTGGAAGATGGTCTCCAGCGTGGAGGCGGTAAAGGTCTGCTCACCTACCACATATCCGCCGTTGAGGGCCAGAGGGATGGAGCCGGACAGACCGGAGTGCCAGATGACAAAGCCGGAATAGGCGGAGGCGATCAGCAGGGGATAGTCCACAGTGGGAACACGCTTGGCGATCTCCTTGGCCAGCAGAGCGCCGGCGATCAGACCGAAGCCCCAGTTGAGCCAGCAGCAGATCACGGAGACGAAGGTGGTGATCACGATGGCCTGCATGTTGTTGTGAGCAAGGCCGGCGATGGCACGCAGCGCCTTCTTACAAGGGCGGGCAGAGGCCATGGCGCTGCCCAGTACCAGCACCAACGCCATCTGCATGGAGAAGCTCAGCAAACTCCAGAAGCCGGTGTCGGCACCCCAGGCACCGATCATCTTGATGGGGCCAAGGCCGGTGGCGAACATAGCAGCGATGAAGACCACAATGGTCAGGATGACGGCGAACAGGAACGGATCCGGCAGCCATCTGTTGACTACGCGAACGCAGCCGTTGACGATTTTCTTAAACACGAAAACTCACTCTCCTCAATGAATTTTTCAGCAGCGGCAGGCTTGTCAGGCCCGTCGCCGGATATGTGGCCGCAGCAGAACGGCGGCCGTTGGAACACCCCTATTATACATAGTTACCAAAAGGAAAGTAAGAGCCGATATTAACAAAATTTTCACAAAGAATTTGGTCACATTGTCAAAAACAAAACAATATATGAAAATGTACCTATGAATACAGACCATAACATTAAGAAAGCGAAAAGAGCGTATAAAGATATTATAAAAACACTACAAAAAAAGAAACGCCCGAAGGCGTTTCTTTTTGCAGTGGTAATTGAGTAAACAACGCAAATAGAACGGCAGGTTTTCAAGTCTGCATGGGGGAGCGCGAGGGGGAGGGTATGACCCCTCGCATAAAATAACACTGATGAGAAAAAAAGAAACGCCCGAAGGCGTTTCTTTTTGCAGCGAAATCAGAACCAAAGACCCCAGGCAAGGAAGCCGAGGCAGGCCACGACACCGGTGAAGATCAGTACAATCACCAGATAGCCCATAACATCCTTGGCCGAGAGCTTGGCAACTGCCAGAGCGGGCAGTGCCCAGAAGGGCTGGATCATGTTGGTCCACTGGTCGCCCCATGCAATAGCCATAGCCACACGGCCATTCTCGATGCCCAGCATCTGGCCGGCGGGCATCATGATGGGACCCTGAACGGCCCACTGACCGCCGCCGGAGGGAACAAAGAAGTTCACCACACCGGCTGCCAGGAAGGTCAGCATGGGGAAGGTGATATTGGTGGAAATGTCGACGAAGAAGTTGGACAGAACGCCTGCCAGAGAGACGCCGGCGTCGTTGGCAGCGGTCATGATGCCCATGATACCGGCGTAGAAGGGGAACTGCAGCAGGATGCCGGCGGCACCGGAAGCGGCATCGGTAATGGCGTCCACATAGCGACGCAGATTGCCGTGGAGCAGAATGCCCAGGAACAGGAAGATCATGTTGACGATGTTCAGGTTCAGAGCGTTGGCCACATTCTGACCGGCTTTCACCACGCCAACGAAGTAGTTGATGATGTAGGCAAAGCCCAGCACCCAGGTGATGACCCACAGGATACGGGAATGCTCCATCTTGTCGGCGGGAGTCTTGACCTCATAGGTCTTTTCCTCCTCGTCAAGGAGCAGAGCGGGATTGACGGTGATGGTATGCGCCTTGTCAGGATGCATGGCGTAGTTGACAAAAGGCATAGCGAAAAGGATCACGCCTACCATGATTAGGTTCATGGGGTGGAACAGGGTGGAGGTCATGTCGGCCTGCCACACAGTGACACCGCCGTCGAAGCTGTGGCCGGAAGCGATCTGCAGAGGGATAGAGCCGGACAGACCTGCGTGCCAGATCACGAAGCCGGAGTAGGCGGAGGCGATCAGCAGGGGATAATCAACGGTGGGAACGCGCTTGACGACTTCTTTGGCCAGCAGAGCGCCGACGATCAGGCCGAAGCCCCAGTTGAGCCAGCAGCAGATGGTGGATACGAAGGTGGTGACCACAATGGCGTGCAGGTTGGTCTTGCACAGACCTGCAATGGCGTAAAGCACCTTCTTGACGGGCTTGGCGGAGGCACAGGCAGAGCCGAACACGACAACCAGTGCCATCTGCATAGAGAAGCTCAGCAGACCCCAGAAACCGGTGCCACTGCCCCAGGCATTGACTACCTTGATGGGACCCATGCCTGTGGCCAGCATGGAACCGATAAACACCACGATGGTCAGGATAACGGCGAACAGGAATGCATCCGGCAGCCATCTGTTGACTACGCGAACGCAGCCGTTGACGATTTTCTTAAACATCAGATTCTACTCTCCTCATTCAAAAATTTTAAGGTGCTGTCAGTGCAGAGAATCTATATACAGAGGACAGCACCCGCATAGCAAACACATTATATCGGGTTTGGAATGGGGAAGTAAAGGAGCAAACTCACGAAAAAAAAGACGGGAAATTGTGCGAGTTGTCAAAAATTTATCAATGGCGTAAAGAATATGAAAAACGCGTTAAAAATGCGTTAAAAGCACCCTGCCATTACGGCAGGGTGCAGAAAATAAGAATTTTGATTCTTTGGATAGCCAGAGAAAATGCGAGGGGATTTACCGCTCGGGATCGTAGGTGTGCTGATCTGTTCCGCCGCTCTGTTCAAAACGGTCATCGCGATGGAACTGTCCATCCTCTGTGGGCAGATGGCCGATACCGCTGCGGCGCTTGATCTCCTCAAAATAGCCGATATCCGTCTGTTGGATATAGGGCATGATCCAGATGGAGAGGATGCCCAGCGTAAAGGCGCAGAGAAGACTCCAGCCCAGGAAGCTCAGATCCAGCACAAACAGCTGCCACTTGTAGCCACGGGTCTGGGCCTTACTCATGTTCAGTGCCTCGGAGGGGGAGAGTTGGGGATTATCGCACAGGTTATACAGGGCAAAGCGATAGCGATAGGCGGCAATAATGCCGGGGAAGAACAGCAGCAAACTCCACAGGAAGGTGAAGATGGCGATCATGATCTGCAGAATGATGATCTTGCCCACAAAGGTAAAGCCGTCAAAGAGTGTGGCATAGGGCATAGTGCGACCCTTACGGACACCCAGATGGTAGATTACATAGCCGGCGCTCAGTACGGTGGAAATCAGAGCAATAAGAATGGAGATAAAGGTTACCATCAGGGGAGAAAGACCCATGACGGGGAAGGGGATCTCCATATCCAACATCACGCTCAGATCCGCGGCGGTGGCGCCGGTGGTGAACTCGCTGATACCGGCCAGCACATATGAGATCACGAGATAAATTAACGTAAAGATGTAAGCAGAGACGGCAGCGCCCTTGGTGATGGTTTTGGCCTCGGCTTTCAGTTGCACTCTATTCAGCATAGGCAGCTCCTTTCGGGAAAAATATGCAAAAAAGCAAACGAATATCAAAAAAGAACACCATGTCATGTAACATATGTTGCTACATATTGTATCATAGAAGAACAGCGAACGCAAGAGCGGGAAAAAAGAGGAAAATTTTGAAAAGATTGTGTCAAAAAGGGACGAAGTTTCCCGAAGAAATGACCGAGAACACTGGACAAAAGGGAGCTTTTGATGTATTATCTATGATGTATGAAGTGGCGTAAGCCACACAAGAAGCCGACAACGGAAGTTCCTTTTCTCTTCGACGGAAGACGGAGCGGAAGGGTGCTGCCGCTGTTGGAAATGAAAGCAGTTAAGATGAGGTGAAGACAATGGCAAAAGCTTTCTTTGGCGGCGTTCATCCTAACGACATGAAGGCCGCGACCAATGAAAAGGCCATCGAGCAGCTGGCAGCCCCGGCACAGGTGGTCATTCCCATGTCTATGCACATCGGTGCACCTTGCAAGCCCATCGTCGCAGTGGGTGACAAGGTAAAAGTAGGCCAGCGAATTGGTGAACCCGGCGGATTCGTTTCCGCACCCATCCACGCCAGCGTGTCCGGCACGGTCAAGGCAGTGGAGCCCCGTCCCAGTTCCATGGGCGGTACGGTGATGAGCGTTGTCATCGACAACGACTTCGAGAACACCGTCAGCGAAGAGGTCAAGCCCGCAGCTGACCCCGAGAATCTGACCAGCGAGGAGCTGGTTGAGATCGTCAAGAACGCCGGTATCGTCGGTCAGGGCGGTGCTACATTCCCCACCCATGTGAAGATCTCTTCCGGTCTTGGCAAGGTGGACTATGTGATCATCAACGCCGCAGAGTGCGAGCCCTACATCACCGGCGACCACCGCGCCTGCCTGGAGCGTCCCGATCAGGTGGTTCTGGGTGCTACGCTGTTGGCTAAGTGCTTCGGCGTGGAGAAGGTCTACATTGGTATTGAGGCCAACAAGCAGAACGCTGCCGATGTGCTCAACGCAAAGATCAAGGAGCTGAACGCCCCCGTCGTGGTGGTCGTGCTCCACACCCGTTATCCCCAGGGCGCTGAAAAGCAGCTGGTTCAGGCCGTCTCCGGCCGTCAGGTGCCCTCCGGCAAGCTTCCCGCTGACGCCGGCTGCTGCATCTTCAACCTGAACACCACCTGCGCCATCTACCGCGCTGTCTACACCGGTATGCCCGTGGTCAGCAAGATCGTTACGGTGTCCGGCTCCGGTGTGATCGAGCCCAAGAATGTGGAGTGCCCCATCGGTACCCCCATCACGGCTCTGTTTGATGCCTGCGGCGGTCTGAAGGAAGAGACCTACAAGTTGATCATGGGTGGCCCCATGATGGGTCTTGCTCAGCACAATGTGGATGTCACCGTTGGTAAGGGTACCGGCGCTATGCTGGCCTTCGCCGGTGACGAGGAGAAGTACGAGGCCAATCCCCAGTGCATCCGCTGCGGTAAGTGCGTGGGCGTCTGCCCCATCCGCCTCGAGCCTATCTTCATGTATAAGTATCTGATGAAGGGCAACTACGAGGCCTTCCGCGATGAGTTCCACGGTATGGACTGCATCGAGTGCGGTGCCTGCACGTATACCTGCCCCGCCCGTCTGCCCCTGACCCACGCTTTCCGCCTGGGCAAGCAGCAGGTGAACAACGCAAGAATGGCCGCTCAGGCCAAGGCAGAGGCTGAGAAGGCCGCTGCTGCAAAGAAGGAGGCGTAAGGAAATGACGGATTATAAGAATTTGAAGCTGATCGCTTCCTCCTCCCCCCATATCCGCTCCAATGAGGATACCCGCTCCATCATGCTGGATGTGATCCTGGCTCTGCTGCCTGCTACCGCCTGGGCTGTTTATGCCTTCGGCTTCAAGGCTCTGCTGCTGGTGGTCGTCTCCGTGGTGGCCTGCGTGTTCTGGGAGTGGGCTTATCGCAAGGTCATGAAGAAGCCCCAGTCCATCGGCGATCTCTCTGCAGTGGTCACCGGTATGCTGCTGGCTCTGACCTGCACCGTGAACCTGCCCTGGTGGCTGCTGGTCATCGGTGCATTCTTCGCTATCGTGCTGGTCAAGCAGCTCTATGGCGGCATCGGCTGCAACTTCCTCAACCCCGCTCTGGGTGGCCGCGCCATTCTGGTGGCCTCCTATGCCTCTTTCATGGGCAACTGGGCTCTGCCCAACTCCAAGCTGGGTGTCGTCGTTTCCTCTGCCACTCCCATGCAGATCATGAAGGAAGGCACGCTGGAGAAGTGGGGCGAGCTGACTGCCAACTACTCCGTGGGCGATATGTTCATGGGTAACATCGGCGGCGCTATGGGCGAGGTTTCCGCTCTGGCCCTGCTGCTGGGCGGCGTGTACCTGATCATCCGCAAGGTTATCTCCTGGCACATCCCCGTGGGCTACATCGGCGCCGTGGCAATTCTGTCTCTGGTGGCCGCTCCCGCCGGCATCGACAATGTCCAGTACATGCTGTACAATGTTTTCGGCGGCGGTCTGATGCTGGGTGCCATCTTCATGGCTACCGATTACGCTACCTCTCCTGTGACCAAGCTGGGCCAGATCATCTTCGGTGTGGGCTGCGGTCTGCTGACTGTGTTCATCCGCCGTTTCGGTTCTTTCCCCGAGGGCGTTTGCTACTCCATCCTGATCATGAACTGCACCACCTGGCTGCTGGATAAGTACATCCGTCCCACCATTTACGGTGCGGCAAAGAAAGCAAAGAAGGAGGCGGCTAAGTAATGAAGATCTCCGGTAAGTTTGTTCTCAAGGTCGCCGGTACTCTGACGGCCATCTCTCTGGTGGTTGCCGCTCTTCTGGGTGTGGTCGATATGGTTACCTACGAGAAGATCGATGCCATCAATGCTGAGAAGACTGCTGTGGCTCTGGCTGCCGTCGCTCCCGAGGGCGCTGAGTTCACTCCCGTTGAGCTGAGCGACGCCGTTGTGGCCGCCGCTGCTCCCTATGGCACTGTCACCGGTGTCTACGCTATGTCCACCGGCGGTTACGCCGTGGAGATCGTGACCTCCGGTTCTCAGGGCAACATTTCCATGATCGCCGGCGTTGACGGCAACAAGGCTCTCACCGGCGTCAGTGTGGTCAACCACTCCGAGACCGGCGGTATCGGTACCAAGGTCGTCAATAACGATCCCGCTACCGGCACCACCGTCGGCGTGCTGGATCAGTTCGTCGGTATGAGCGGCTCCGGTTCTCTGGTGGTGGGCAAGACTATCTCTCCCATCTCCGGTGCTACCGTTACCACTAAGGGTGTGACCGCCGGTGCCAATGGCGCTCTGGCTGTTGCCGAAGTGCTGGGCTAAGAAAGGAGGAGTACTGAACAATGAATATGAAAAAGCAGTTTATGGACGGTCTGATCCATCAGAACCCTGTTCTGGTGCAGCTGCTGGGTATGTGCTCCACTCTGGCCATCACCACGTCCTTCTTTAACGGTCTGGGTATGGGTGTTGCCGTGCTGATCATCCTGACCCTGTCCAACATCATTATCTCCCTGCTGCGTAAGATCATTCCTGATGAGGTGCGTATCGCCTGCTTCATCGTGGTGATCGCCGGTTTCGTTACCTGCGTTGACTTGCTGCTGAAGGCTTTTGTCCCCGCCCTGTCCGAGTCTCTGGGCGTGTTCATTCCCCTGATCGTGGTTAACTGCATCATTCTGGGCCGTGCTGAGTCCTTCGCCTCTAAGAATGGCATCGGCTCCTCCGCTGTGGACGGCATTTTCCAGGGCATTGGTTATACCATCGTGCTGGTCATCATGTGCGTGGTTCGTGAGTTCCTGGGCGCCGGTAAGTTCGGCGGCGGCCTGCTGGGCGGCGGCGGTCTGGGTGCTGCACCCGGTATCGTCATCTTCCCCGAGGATTTTGGCCTGAGCGTGCTGACCCTGCCTGTGGGCGGCTTCCTGACCCTGGGCGTGCTGATCGCTGCTATGCAGTGGGGCCTTGCCAAGGCTAAGAAAAAGGAGGGTAAGTAAGCATGAGTATCACGACTTTGCTCGCCATTTCTCTTGGCGCAATTCTGACTAACAACTTCATCTTCTCCCAGTTCCTGGGTGTGTGCCCCTTCCTGGGCGTGTCCAAGAAGATCGACACCGCCGTGGGTATGGGCGGCGCCGTGACCTTCGTCATGGCTCTGGCATCCGCTTTCTGCTTCTTCGTCAACAAGGTCCTGGTGGCCCTGGGTCTGGAGTTCATGCAGACGGTGGCTTTCATTCTGGTGGTCGCATCCCTGGTGCAGTTCGTTGAGATGTTCCTCAAGAAGGCCATCCCCACTCTGTACACCGCTCTGGGCGTGTATCTGCCCCTGATCACCACCAACTGCGCTGTGCTGGGTGTTGCCCTGCTGAATGTGCAGAACAATTACAACTTCATTGAGTCTGTGGTCTACGGCATCACCGGTGGTCTGGGCTTCCTGCTGGCCATCTTCCTGTTTGCCGCTGTCCGCGAGCAGACCGAGTTCTCTGAGACCCCCAAGGCTTTCGAAGGCTTCCCCATTGCGCTGGTCACTTCCGGCCTCATCGCGCTGGCCTTCATGGGCTTCAGTGGTCTGAAGGTCTGGTAAGGAGGTAAGGAACTATGACTATTGCATTGGCTATTGCCGTCCTTGGCGTTCTCGCCATCGTGTTCGGTCTGATCCTGGCCTTCGCCGCCAAGATCTTTGAAGTAGAAGTAGATCCCCGTCTGCCCCAGATCCAGGCCGCTCTGGCTGGTGCCAACTGCGGCGGCTGCGGCTATCCCGGCTGCGGCGGCTGCGCCGAGGCTATGCTGGCCGGCAAGGCTCCCGTCAACGCCTGCGCTCCTGCCGGTGCTGAGGGTGCTGCCAAGATCGCTGCCATCCTCGGCATGGAGGCTCCCTCCGGCGAGAAGATGGTGGCCCATGTCATGTGTAATGGCGGTTGCGCTGCTCAGAAGAACTTTGAGTATCGCGGCGTGAAGGATTGCCTGGCTGCTACCAAGGTCTGTGGCGGTGACGCGCTGGCCTGCAAGTATGGTTGCTTCGGCTTCGGTTCCTGCGCTGCTGCCTGCCAGTTCGACGCCATCGAGATCATCGACGGTGTTGCCGTGGTGGACAAGGAGAAGTGCACCAACTGCGGCGCCTGCCGCGCTGCTTGCCCCCGCAAGCTCATCACCGAGGTGCCCTACAAGCAGAAGGTCTTTGTCAACTGCTCCAACAAGGACAAGGGCCCCGCTGTTGCCAAGGTCTGCGCCAACAGCTGCATCGCCTGCGGCATGTGCGAGCGTACCTGTAAGTTCGACGCCATCCATGTTGTTGACAATGTGGCCGTCATTGACTACGACAAGTGCAAGAACTGCACCATGTGCGCCAAGGCTTGCCCCAAGAACGCCATTGAGCCCATCCCCACTCCCGAGGAGAAGGAGAAGTTCAAGGCTGCTCAGAAGGCTGCTGCCGAGAAGAAGGCTGCCGCTGCTAAGGCTGCCGCCGAGGCCGCTGCCGCTGAGGCTCCCAAGGCCGAATAATTTCACCTAACGAAAAAAGCCGCCCGACAGGGCGGCTTTTTTTCTGCCCTTTTTCGCAGGGAAAAAGAAAGAGAAATGGGATAAAAGGAGCAACAATACGGCGAAAATAGAGTTAACATAACGGGTGTGGAAAAGTCTGTGGAAACTGTGAAAAAGCGCGGAAACAATAGGGTTTAGCGGGTTACGAAGACATTATTTTTGCCGTTGTTTTCTGTTATTTTTTATCCAAAAAAGAAGGCAAAACGACAGAAAGCGACAGCAAAAGCCTTGCGCTTTGTTAGAAAATAAGGTACAATATATTGGGTTTATATCCCTGTGTAATACACAACCTTTGGAGGTTTCGCTATATGAGCAAAAAGCCCGTCTATAATGACGACAGCATTACCAGCTTAAAGGGTGCCGACCGCGTCCGCAAGCGTCCGGGAGTGATTTTTGGCTCCGACGGCCTGGAGGGCTGCCAGCATGCGGTATTTGAAATCCTTTCCAACGCCATTGACGAGGCCCGCGAGGGACACGGTAAGGTCATCACCGTTACCCGCTTCCTCGACAAGTCCGTGCAGGTGGAGGATCAGGGCCGCGGCTGCCCCGTGGACTGGAACGAGAAGGAAGGCCGCTACAACTGGGAACTGGTATTCTGTGAGCTGTACGCCGGCGGCAAGTATAATAATGAGCAAACGGAGAACTACGAGTTCTCTCTGGGTCTCAACGGACTCGGTGCGTGCGCTACCCAATACGCCTCGGCCTACATGGATGTAACGGTGCTGCGCGAGGGTAAGGAGTACAAACTCCACTTTGAAAAGGGCGAGAATGTAGGTGGCCTTCAGGTGGAAGAACTGACCGCCAATAAGAAGCGTACCGGCAGCTGCATCCGTTGGCTGCCCGACCTGGAGGTCTTTACCGATATTGATGTACCGGTGGAGTACTACCGCGATGTGATGAAGCGTCAGGCGGTGGTGAATGCCGGTGTAACTTTCCGCCTCAAGCGTGAGGTAAGTAGCGGCAAGTTCGAGACGGAGGAGTTCGTCTATGAGCAGGGCATCGCTGACTACATCAACGAGCTGGCTGGCGAAGAGGCGCTTACCGCTCCTGTCTGTTGGGATGCCGAGCGCCGCGGCCGCGACCGGGAGGACAAGCCCGAGTACAAGGTGAAGCTGAATGTGGCGTTGTGCTTCTCCAACCGCATCAAGCTGGTGGAGCACTATCACAACTCCAGCTTCCTCGAGCACGGCGGCAGCCCTGAGAAGGCCACCCGTTTGGCCCTGGTGGGTGCTATCGACAAGTACCTGCGCGAGAACAACAAATATCAGAAGGGTGAGAGCAAAGTCACCTATCCCGATGTGCAGGAGTGCCTTGTGCTGGTGTCCAACAACTTCTCTACCCAGACCAGCTACGAGAATCAGACCAAGAAGTCTATCACCAACAAGTTCATTCAGGAGACTATGGCGGAGTTCCTCCGCTCCCGCCTGGAGATCTATTTCATTGAAAACCGCGACTCCGCCGAGAAGATCGCCGCACAGGTGCTCATCAACAAGCGCAGCCGCGAGACGGCGGAGAAGACCCGCATCAATCAGAAGAAAAAGCTCACCGAGAAGATCGACATCGCCAACCGTGTCCAGAAGTTTGTGGATTGCCGCACCAAGGATGTGGAGCGCCGTGAGATCTACATTGTGGAGGGTGACTCCGCACTGGGTGCCTGCAAGCAGTCCCGCGACGCCGAGTTCCAGGGGTTGATGCCCGTCCGCGGCAAGATCCTCAACTGCCTTAAGGCCGACTATCCCCGCATCTTCAAGAGTGAGATCATCACCGACTTGATGAAGGTGTTGGGCTGCGGAGTGGAAGTGTCCTCCAAGGCAGTGAAGGACTTGAACCAGTTCGACATCAACAATCTTCGCTGGAACAAGGTCATCATCTGTACCGACGGTGATGTGGACGGTTTCCAGATCCGCACGCTGATCCTCACCATGCTCTATCGCCTCTGCCCTACGCTCATTCAGGAGGGCTATGTCTACATCGCCGAGACGCCACTGTTTGAGATCACCTGCAAGGAAAAGACCTATTTTGCCTACTCTGAGAAGGAGAAGGCTGATATCGTTAAATCTCTGGAGGGAAAGAAGATCTCCATCCAGCGCTCCAAGGGACTGGGCGAAAATGATCCGGAGATGATGTGGCTCACCACCATGAACCCCGCCACCCGTCGCCTGATCAAGGTGCTGCCCGATGACGCTGAGGAGACCGCTCGCGTCTTTGACCTGCTGCTGGGCGACGATCTGGCAGGCCGCAAGACCTACATCGCTGAGAACGGCTACAAGTACATGGACATGATCGATGTATCCTAAGATGGTTCGCAATGTGCGCGTTGCGAACTCTGCGATGCTTTTACGATAAACAGTCGAAGAGAGGATTTTCTCTATGGCAAGAAAGAAGAAAACAGAAGAACCTACCGTCCATCGCGGGGCAGAGGCCAATGTAGAGGGCCTCAGCGGTGCGGTCATTGACCGCAGCATCACCGCCACGCTGGACGAGAACTATATGCCCTACGCCATGTCGGTCATCGTCTCCCGCGCCATCCCCGAGATCGACGGCTTCAAGCCTGCGCACCGCAAGCTCCTGTATACTATGTATAAGATGGGGCTTATGAGTGGCAGCCGCACCAAGTCGGCCAACATCGTGGGACAGACTATGCGCCTCAATCCCCACGGCGATGCCGCCATCTACGAGACCATGGTGCGTCTGGCCAAGGGCAACGAGGCACTGCTGCACCCCTTTGTGGACTCCAAGGGCAACTTCGGCAAGGTTTATTCCCGTGACATGGCCTACGCCGCCTCCCGCTATACGGAGGCAAAGCTGGCTCCCATCTGCGCCGAGCTGTTCCGTGATCTGGATCACGACGCGGTGGATTTTGTGGACAACTATGATAGCACCACCACCGAGCCTACGCTGCTGCCCACCACCTTCCCCAATGTGCTGGTCAGCGCCAATCAGGGAATCGCTGTAGGTATGGCCTCCCAGATCTGCGGCTTCAATCTGGGTGAGGTGTGTGACACCACCATCGCGTACTTAAAAAATCCCAAGCATGACATCGCCTCCACGCTGTTGGCACCCGACTTTTCCACCGGTGGTCAGCTGCTCCGTGACGATGCGGCCCTGCGGGACATCTACGCCACCGGCCGCGGCGGCTTGAAGCTCCGCAGCCGCTATCGCTATGTGAAGGAAGAGAACCTCATCGAGGTCTACGAGATCCCCTATTCCACCTCCATCGAGGTGATCCTCGACAAGGTGGCCGAGCTGGTGAAGGCAGGCAAGATCAAGGAGATCGCCGATATGCGCGACGAGTCGGATCTGAGCGGCCTGAAGCTGACCATCGACCTTAAGCGCGGCGTGGACCCCGACAAGCTGATGGCCAAGCTTTTCAAGCTGACGCCCCTGCAGGACACCGTCAGCTGCAACTTCAACATTCTCGTGGCGGGGCAGCCCCGCGTCATGGGCGTGGGCGAGATTCTGGAGGAGTGGACGGCATGGCGTACCGAGTGCGTCAAGCGCCGCGTGTTCCATATCCTCAGCAAGAAGCGGGAAAAGCTTCATCTGCTGCAGGGCCTGAAGAAGATCCTGCTGGACATCGACAAGGCCATCGCCATCATCCGCCAGACGGAGGAGGAGGCCGAGGTCGTCCCCAACCTGATGATCGGTTTTGGCATCGACAAGGTGCAGGCCGAGTTTGTGGCAGAACTGAAGCTGCGCAATATTAATAAGGAGCACATCTTAAAGCGTGTGGCGGAGACTTCCGCTCTGCAGGATGAGATCATGGATCTGGAGGATGTGCTGGCCAGCCCCCGACGCATCAAGTCCATCATCGTGGATGAGCTCACCGAAGTGCGCAAGAAGTACGCCGTGGAGCGCCGTACCGAGATCGTCTATGCCCACGAGGTGGACGAAGAGGTGGAAGAGGACGAGGTGGAGGATTATCCCGTGCATCTGTTCCTCTCCCGTGAGGGCTACTTCAAGAAGATCACGCCCCTGTCCCTGCGTATGTCCGGCGAGCAGAAATTCAAGGAGGGCGACAGCCTGCGCCAGAGCTTCGAGAGCCGCAACGCAGAGGAACTGCTGTTCTTCACCGACAAGGCGCAGGTCTACAAGATCCGCGCCAGTGAATTTGGCGAGTCCAAGGCCTCGCTGCTGGGTGATTATCTCCCCGCCAAGCTGGGAATGGAGGATGGTGAGAGCGTCATCTATCTGGCCCTGGCAGGAGACTACAGCGGCCACATGATGTTCTTCTTTGAAAACGGTAAGGCTGCCAAGGTGCCCCTGAACGCCTATGCCACCACCTCCAACCGCCGTCGCCTGACGGGTGCCTACAGTGACAAGGTGCCTCTGTGTGGCATTCTGCAGCTGCGTCAGGAGCAGGAGCTGGCCCTCTACAGCACCGAGGGACGGTGCCTGCTGATGCATACGGCCACCCTTACCCCCAAGACTACCCGCGCCACCCAGGGCGTGGCGGTTATGACCCTCAAACCCAAGTACCGCCTTGAGCGCGTGATGCCGGCGCAGAGCAGCGGCATCGTCAATATGAGCCGCTATCGCACCCGCAATCTCCCCGCCGCAGGCGCCCTCTTGAAGCCTGAGGACAGCGAAGAGAAGCAGACGGAACTGTTCTAAGACAGGAGAAAGGAGCTGCCCAATGAAAAAAATCCTGGTAATGGCCATGGTGTGCCTGCTGTGCTTTTCCGCCGTGGGCTGCTCCATGCTGGAGCGAAGCTATTCCAGTGTACAGCCCCATGTTTCCTCCTACTATGAAAGTGAGGACCAGTCGGTGCTCCGCGCCGAGACCTATCAGGATCTGGTCAACGACTTGCTGCTGCTGATTGGCCAGCGAGCCGAGGAGGGTACCATCTGGCTCTACGCCGCCGAGACTCTCGGCGATGTGCAGCAGGCGGTGGAAAACGCCTGTCAGGAGGTGCAGAACGAAACCCCTATGGGTGCCTACGCCGTGGAGTATATGACCTATACGCTGGAGGAAACCGCTGCGACCCACACGGATATCAAACTGACGGTCGGGTATCGCCGCAGTGCCGAACAGATGGAGAGCATGGTGAATATCACCGGCGTTACGGCGCTGCGTGATCTGCTGACGGCGGCGGCAGGCAACCATGCCTCGGAACTGACGGTGCAGTTGGGGAACTTCTACAACGATCCCGAGGAGATCTACACCATCGTTTCAGAGGTAGCTGCAGAACATAACGGCGGCCACTGGCAGGTGCAGTTCTACCCCGATGAAACCCGCGCCGGCATTGTGGAAATCGTCATGGGAGAATAAAAGAGAAAGCCACCCGGAAGGGTGGCTTTTGAATTTGCAACCTGTAACTCCAAAAAAGAAAACCCCATCCTTTTGGATGGGGTGGAGCGGGCGACGAGGCTCGCCCGAAGGCACTACCGTGCCGCGGCACGCACGCGGGCACCAAAACGATCCACCGGATCGTTTTTCTTGCTATCGCTCGTGCCCTGTTCGAGCCTCTGTCAACAATCTTTCGAAAAACAAAACACCACCCTGTTGGGTGGTGTTTTGTTTTTGGAGCGGGCGACGAGGCTCGAACTCGCTACCTCGACCTTGGCAAGGTCGCGCTCTACCAGATGAGCTACGCCCGCAAACGCAAGATGTATTATATCGCACCTTTTTGGTTTTGTCAACCCCTAAAGTTAAAATTGTACCTTAAAAATTGTACCGTACCAACAAACCGATCGCCACTGCAATAACACCTGCTATCCGGGCGTAGGCTTTCAGCTTCCTGGGTTCGCCGCTTACATTCTCCGGCGGTACGGGATTGACGATAAAGAGGAGTCCATAGATAATCCAGCCCAGATTGTGAATCCAGCCGATATGCAGCACATGGGACAAAACGAGGCACAGGATGAACACAGCTGCACCCAGCCAAATCTGATGTTTGAACGACAGCTTTTTCATATATCCGCCTCCTTTTTCAAAAGGTTCTGAAATCAGTGTAGCATGACGGGGAAGAGGCTGTCAAGGGCTGTCCCCTTGCGTTTCCGAAAGCGCTGGTGTATAATGCGGATAACAAAACTGCGCGGAGGGAAAAGCGATGAAATTTCTCGATTTTGTAAAGAATAATGTAGTTTGCCTCGACGGCGGCTGCGGTACTTATTTGCAGAAGAACGGTCTTGCCGGCGGTGAGTTGCCGGAGCGGTGGAATGTCTCCCATCCCGAGGTCATCACCGGTATGCACAAGGCCTACTATGATGCCGGCAGCAATGTGGTCTTTACCAACACCTTCGGTGCCAATGCCATCAAGTACAGCGACGAGGAGCTGGAGGCAGTGGTCAGCGCCGCTGTGGCCAATGCCAAGGCCGCCCGTGAGCAGAGCGCCACGCCTCAGGAGAAGTTCGTGGCGCTGGATATTGGCCCTCTGGGCAAGCTGTTAAAGCCTATGGGCGATCTGGACTTTGATGATGCTGTGGAGATCTTTGCCAAGACCGTTCGCGTCGGCGCTGCCGCCGGTGTGGATCTGGTGGTGGTGGAGACTATGTCCGACAGCTATGAGACCAAGGCTGCCGTAGTGGCCGTCAAGGAGAACTGTGATCTGCCTGTGCTGGTGACCAACGCCTACGGTGAGGGTGGTCGCTTGATGACGGGAGCCTCCCCTGCGGTGATGGTAGCCATGCTGGAGGGCCTGGGTGTTGACCTGATCGGCGCCAACTGCTCTCTGGGCCCCAAGCAGCTGCGGGGTATCGTGGGCGAGATTTTAGCTGCAGCCTCTGTCCCCGTGGTGCTCAAGCCCAACGCAGGTCTGCCCCGCATTGAGGACGGCAAGACGGTGTTCGATGTGACCATGGAGGAGTTTGCCGAGGAAGTGGCCGACATGGTGCGCAGCGGTGTCCGCGCCGTGGGCGGCTGCTGCGGCACAACACCGGAATACATCGCCTGTCTGAAGGAGAAACTGCAGGGCGTAGTGCCTGTGGCCCTGATTGAAAAGGACACTGCTGTGGCAACCTCTTCTTCCCGCACCGTTTCTTTCGGTGGCGATGTGGAGATCGCCGCCCTCGACCCCGAGGAAAATGAGGATTACTGTGAGGCATTGCAGGAGGGTGAGCTGGATGATGTGATGGACGAGGCTTACGATCTGCAGGACGATGAGCCGGATATGATCGCCGTCTCCGTTGCCGCCGAGGGCGTGGACGAGGTGGAAATGCTCTGCGCGGTGGTGGAAGAGATGCAGGCGGTCATCAAAGAACCCCTGCTGCTCCAGAGCGGCAATGCTGCTGCCCTCGATAAGGCGCTGCGCCGCTACAACGGCCGTCCCGCCGTGAGAATTCCCGCCGATGCCGATGTGTCCGCGGTGGCGCCTGTTGTGAAGAAATACGGTGCACTGGTGCTGGCCGAGGCAGAGCAGCGAGCTGCACTGCTGTCCTGCGGCGTGAAAGAGAAGTCTATCATTTGCTGAAAAGGCAGCTTCATCGGAAGGAGCGGAAACATGAACATCACCTTTGAATCGGGATACCATCAGGGAAAAGAGCTGCTGCCCCTGTTTTTAGAGTACGGTCAGCTGTTGGGTGAACGCGGCGGTGAGGCTATGCGGCAGTGTCTGGCAGTGCAGAACTATGACGAGGAGATCGAGCACCTGCAGGAGAAGTACGGCGAGCCCCGCGGCCGCCTTTTCCTGGTGCGCTGCGACGGCGCAGTGGCAGGCTGTATTGCCATCCGCTATCTGGAAGACGGGATCTGTGAACTCAAGCGCGTGTATCTGCGTCCGGCCTATCAGGGAAAAGGCGTGGGGCGGATGATGATGGAAAAAATCATCGACGAAGCCGGAAAAGCGGGTTATCGCCTCATGCGCCTTGATACCGTGCCCTATCTGGATGCGGCGTATGCTCTGTACAAAAAATTTGGCTTCTATACGATCGGCAAGTACTATTTTACCAATCCGGTGGAAGAGGCCATTTATATGGAAAAAGTGCTGTAAAACAAAAAAGCCGAAGTCCTGCAGGACTTCCGCTTTTATTATGCAATCGGCATTATTCACGCTCGATGGTCAGCTCGCCCTTGATGACGGCGCCGCGGGCCATAGACATGGTGGCAGCAGTAATGTTGCCGGTAATACGGGCGGTGGCTTCCAGAGACAGGGCGCCTCTTACGATGATATCACCCACCACGGAGCCGGAGCAGACCAGCTCTTCTGCGGTGATGTTACCGGTAAGGGTAGACTTGTCGGAAATCGTCACACTGCCGGAGACGGTGCAGTCGCCGGTCAGGTGGCAGCCAACCACATTGAGGCTGGCGGCGCTGATGTTGCCGGTAGCGTCTGCCCGCAGCGTCACATTGCCGTCAGCGACGATTTCGCCGTTGAAATTACCGGCGAACTCCACATCGCCCTTGCTGGTGAGCTTGCCCTCCAATGTGGTGCCGGGAGCCAGGAAGGTGGCGGGCACGAGCGTGTAAGGGGCTGCCTGTGCGGGCTCGGCCACAGCGGTGGGCGTTACCTCGGTGCTCAGTGCCTGCGCCTCGGTGGCAGTCTCGGCAGTGGGTTCGGCATGGCTGGAACCAACACCGAAGACATCAAAAACGGCTTTGTTAAAATTATCTTTCTTACTCATTATGTATTCCTCCCGGCAAACGTGGATATATAGTCAGTTGATTTGATTATTCAGGATAGGCGAACAGAACGGGTTTGACCTCAGGTGTCAGCGGGGCCAAAGTGAATCCGTGCTGCTGCAGGCAATCGATAATGCCCGGCATAGCCTCCAGCGTGGTGATGCGGGAAGCATCGTCGTGGAGCAGCAAAACAGCGCGATCAAGGCCGACGAGGGAATCCTCCACGCGAAGAACCAGTTCCTCGGCGCTTAGCTGTGTGCCGCCGGCGCCTCCGTCGGCGGAGAGGTTCCAGTCATAGGGGACGAATCCGCGGCGAATCATTTCTGCGATCAACTCGTGGTAGAGACCGGCGTCGTAGCTGTTGATGCTGCCGCCGATAAAGCGGAATACCGTCGGTTTGATGCCTGTTGCGTTTTCGATGTAGGTATAAAGGGCATACATATCTGCCAGATACGACTCCACCGAGGAATATACCGCGGAGTAGTCGTTGCTCCAGCTTCCCATTCCCAAGGTGTGTCCGGCCTCTACGATGGCGCGGAGCCGGGCGTCGTACTGCGGATCATCCGTTACATTGCCTGAGACAAAGAAGGTTGCCTGTACGCCCGTTTCAGCCAACAGGGGCAAAAGGGAATCTGTGCAGACAGAGGGGCCGCCGTTAAAGGTGAGATAGGCCACATTGGACAATCGTTCCGTAGCAGCATACTCCTGCGGCGCGTAGAAATCGGGATAGAGGGTTTGATATGCCAAAGGGTCACTGTCCACAGCGGAAAAGTCGTTCGGTACCGTACCGTATTGCTGTTCCAGCAGTAACAGAGACTGCTCGTAACGGTGGTGGTTATACAGGGACAATGCAGCCAGACCTAAGACCAAAACGATGATGACCACCAAAAGGATATTTTTGTAGAACCGGACAGAGCCTATGTATCGGGTTTTTTCTGACATAGAGCCTCCTAATCATCAAAAAATGTACATATCTATGCATTATTATAGCATGGATTCAGAACGGGCACAAGGAAAATTTGGCAAAGAAAAGTAAAAACCGGCATAAAACATGCCGGTTTTGCTTATTTCAGGACAAATGCCGTTCAAAGTGGCCGCCGATCCGAATACCCTCCTGTACGATAAAGAATGCGTGGCTATCCAGCTCACGGATTTGCTGCTGTACAGCGGCAATTTCGTACTTGCTCAGGCAGACGCACAACACATCCACTTTTTCGTTGGTATAGCCGCCGCGTCCATCCCACAAGGTCACGCCGCGCTCCAGGTTTTCGATAATAAAACGCTTGATCTCCTCGGTTTTCTCTTTGGAGAAGATCAACATCTGCGCCGAGATATTCTGCTGGTGTACGCGATCAAGAAACAGGGCGGAAAAGACGGTGTAAATCACCGAGTACAGCGCCGTATGCACAGAGAAGAGAAGGGCGCAGATGGTATAGAGAATGATATTGAAGGAAAGAGAAAATTTACCTACGGTAAAGTTAGATCTCTTTTTGCTCAGATACAGTCCCAGTACATCCAGACCACCGGTACTGCAACCACAGGTGAGAATAATGCCATAGGAAAAACCTGCACAGATACCACCGATCAGGCAGGAGGTAAGGGGATCGGCAACAATAGGCACGGCAGGGGCAGGAATCAGTGTCAGCGACAGAGAGTTGACCGCGACACAAAGTCCCATTCGCAGCACAAAGCCGTGACCAAAAGAACACCACGCTAAAATCAGCAGCGGAACATTGGCCAGGAGGTACAACGCGCCGGCCAAATCAAAGGGGGGCGAGAGATGAAAATTTTCTACTAACAGTGTGCGGATGACCTGACATACGCCGTAAAGACCGCCGGTATAAAAGTTTTGCGGTACAATAAAGAGGTTAATGGCGGCAGCGGAGACGATGGAGCCGATAAGCCCTACGACCAGCCGAAGCGAGGACTTATGCAGTAAATTCTGAAACATAAAAAGACTCCTTATAAACCGAAAAAATTCAATATAATGATAATGCGTCAAACAGCAAGGGTATCATACGCCCCGCCTGGCGCCTTGTCAAGGGGAAGGCCAAAAGGAGTCTATAATGTAAAGCGCAGTACGCGATGTAGTCGTAACTGCGCCCGGGAAAGGCATCGGGACACAGAAGAAGGGTTAACATTCAACTGGCGGGCAATTTGGGAAACGGAGAGATTTTCATAAAAGTGCAGATGCACAATTTGCCGCTGCCGTTCAGTCAGATCCTCCATAGCCTCCGGCAAATACCGCCGCAGCCGTCCCAACCGCAGAGAGTTGTCTTTTGGTGTGGAGGAAAAGGGGTCAATGCCGGCGCTGTAACGTTCGTCAAAGTGTGTAGTTCTCATTGCGGTGGAAACTCCTTTCATAATAATGTGCGGTCAGATCCCGAAGCTGACGGCACTGGCGCAGCAGCGGCTGTAAGTCCCGGACACGGCGATGGAGTCGAAGGCGAGATTCGTCATCGGTAGCCTCCTGCGCCATTTTTCTCAGTGTCACAATGCGCTGTCGAAGCAGCTGCGATGAAAACTCATATTGTTCAGAGAGCTCCAAAAGGGTCATAAACATCACTCCTCGTAAGTACAGACAAAAACTGGAAGGAAAAAGAGAGGGATTTCGGGAAAAATTATGTTGACAAACGGCTCAGTATCTGTTAATATCTATCCGTTGGTTCTTTGCTGGTGTAGCACAGTGGTAGTGCAGCTGATTTGTAATCAGCAGGTCGGGGGTTCGAATCCGTCCACCAGCTCCAAAATTTCATATGGGGGAATTCCCGAGTGGCCAAAGGGGGCAGACTGTAAATCTGTTGTCAACGACTTCGGTGGTTCGAATCCACCTTCCCCCACCAAAACTCCTCGACCGCCGTATGGCGGTTGGGGAGTTTTAATTTTGTTGCGGAGGTGGATTCGAACAGGGCGGCGGCCTTTGGGCCGCAAAAATGTGCCGGTGGCACATTTTTAGCCCGCGACTCGCGAATCCACCTTCCCCGTACTACCGATCACCTAAGGTGGTCGGTATTTTGTTTTTCGGATACCTTGCACTTTTTCGCAAACTCTGCTACAGTAAAAAAAGTGGAAATTTCCCCAAAAGGAGGATATTCGCTATGGCTGAGGGAACGAAACATGTAAAATTCTGCATCCATTGCGGGGCTGCCATGCCCGCGTCGGCGAAATTCTGCCCCGATTGCGGCAAGGCGGTGGAGACCGTACCTGCGGTGAAGAAGCCCGTGTCCGACAACCCCATGGTGGCGGGCTTGCCTGCCATTCTGGGCGACAAGAAAAAGCTCCGTGCGCTGCTGGCGGTCATCGCCGCGGTGGTGGTGCTGATTATCGCCATTGCCCTCATCGCAGGCGGCAAAGGTGACAAAGCGCCGCAGGGCGGTGACCTGCCCGATGTACCCGTCAGCGATGATGTGAGCGGCGATGTGGAGAATGCGCCGCAGGATTTGCAGGACGATGTGCAAGACGAAACGCAGGACGATGCGCAGTCGGAGTCGGTGGACGACCCCTCGGTGCTGCCCTATCTCATGGATGTGGACTCCTCGGGAGAATACTATTTGGCCGATGAAAAGTCCGACCTCAAGATTCGCTTTGAAGCCCCCGATGATGCGCTGTACACGATAGCGGAGGAATATGTGGCGCTGTTGGAGTCGCGGGGCTATACCGCCGAGTTGACGGAAAGCTACGACCTGCCCGAGGGCTGGTTCGGCGATGTGAAGCTGTGGACGCTGCGCCATCCGCAGGTGGAGGGCAGCGCCTATGTCCGCTACGAGTGCTACCGTGACTACGATCAGTGCTACATCGATCTCGGTTGGGATGGGGAGATCTCTTTTGGAAAGAAGTTCCTGCATCCCACGGGCGACCCTGCGGTGCTGCCCAGCTTCGACCGCTATGACCCCACCACCTGCTTCTACGAGGCCGATGAATCCTCGGTAGGCAAGGCCATCTACGAGATCTCCCGCTATGAGGGCTATCAGCCGGTGGTGGATTATGTAGAGGCGCTGGAGCAGTACGGCTGGAACGAGGTGGACAGCAACCATGTGATCTATAACGACACGGATATCGGCGTGGTGTCCTCGTGGGAGCTGCGGAATAAGGATGTGGAGGGCAACCTCCGCGTCAAGGTAGCGGCGTGGGAGGAGAGCGACCGCTGCTATGTGACCTTCACCATGCCCCAAGGGCTGCAGATGGAGGGCTTCAGCATGAACCACGGCACGGTGGTGGACACCTCCTCTTCCGGCAGCGGCGGCGATGATGATTTCTACGATCGGGACGAGGCCTTCGTTCCTGAGTTCGCCAAGCTGGATTGCCTTACCTGCCGAGGTGACGGCGATTGCAATACCTGTGGCGGCGACGGCTATACCGGTTTTGGTGATGCAAAGGCCGGCTGTCGTACCTGCCACGGCGACGGCGATTGTCGTGCCTGCGGCGGCAGCGGCAAGCGCTGATGCCCCCGAAATAATGTTCAATTATCTCCCCGTCTGCATAGCAGGCGGGGAGATAATTTTCCCTCTCTTGCTGCCAAGCCACCCGTTCTGTCCCGTTTCGTCCGTGTCAAAAGTTCGTCGGGTGCGATGTGGTGCCCCCTGCGGCATATCGGCCGCCCGTTGTGGATAGACTGTCTGTGGAGGAACAAGTTTCTTGTAAGCAAAGATAGAGTATCACAAGAAGCTTGTTTTGTCAATGATAAAATAACAAGTTTCTTGTGATAAATTCTTGACATCTGCTGACAAATTCGGTAGAATAAAGGAAAAATAACAAGAAACTTGTAAAAGGAGGGGTTTCATGAGCTTTGGAGAACAGTTGCGCCATCGACGCGAGGAGCTGGGATTGAGTCGTGATATGCTGGCCGAACGGCTGGGACTGAGTCGCAGTGCCATCGGAAACTATGAGACGGATATTGCCTTTCCCAAGGAGGAAGTGCTGCTGAAACTGTTCAATGCACTGGAGGTGGACCCCAACTATCTCTTCCGTGGCAACTTCCGCCACAGCTTTCTCTGCAGCGAGAGCGAGCAGCGGATGCTGGAGCAGTACCGCGCTCTTCCGCAGGCAGCCCGTCAAACGGTGCGAGCGGTAATGGATGGCTTTGCGCAGGTGCAGCAGGAGCAGGAATATGCGCGCCCCTCCCGTGAAAAGAGGATGATTCCTCTGTACGCATCTCCTGCAGCCGCCGGATTTGCCGCGCCCGTATTCATGGAGGATTATGAGCTCATCGAGGTCACCGATGAAGTGCCGCCTGCGGCCGATATGGCGGTGCGGATACAGGGCGACTCCATGGAGCCCCATATTGCCGACGGCGCGGTGGTCTATGTGAACCGTGACCCGCTGCAAAGCGGCGATATAGGTATCTTCTGCGTGGACGGAGAAATGCTGTGCAAACAGTATCACCGTGATGCTCTGGGTATGGTGTATTTATTTTCCCTCAACCGCAAGCGCGCTGATCTGGATGTGGTGTTCCCGGTGGGCAGCGGACGGAGCCTTACCTGCTTTGGCCGCGTGATGATCCACGCCTTGCCTATCCCCGAATAAACAAAAAAGGAGCCGCGCCGAAGTGTCTTCGGTGCGGCTCAAACAACGGGTGGGATATTGGAAAGCTTCCATCAGTATCTTACACCCATGGACAGCTGTTTGTCCATAGGAGTATTTGTCGTGCCCCGTCGAAACGCACAAAAATTTTTGTCGATTGTGAGCGTTTAGCAGAATGTGCATAAAACCCCTTTTCAATATTGGGAAAATGTGCTATACTGCACAAAAGGATGAGGGGAAAACCCTCCCTGACCCTTTTCTTGTGAAGTCCCGTAAGGCAGAAAGGAGCCAACTATGAAGTTCACATTTGCTTGCAAGAAGATCTCTCTCAGCGACAGCATCAAGGAGTATGCCGAGAAGAAGATTGGAAAGCTGGATCGCTACTTTGCTGAGGAAGCGGACGCCTTTGTGACCTTTGCCGTGGAGAAGAAGAACCGCTGCTCGGTGGAACTGACTATCCGCGCTGCCAACGGAACGCTGTTCCGTGCCCAGGAGGAGGATCCCGACGGTGATATGCGCGGTGCCATCGATGGCGCTGTTGCTTTTATCGAGCGCCGGATCCGCAAGAACAAGACCCGTCTTGCCAAGAATCTGCGTCCCGAGGCCGTGGTACCCGAAGTGCCCGAGTTTGAGGTGGCGGAGGAGGATGAGTTCCATGTGGTGCGCACCAAGCACTTCGTGGTCAAGCCTATGACGGTGGACGAGGCCATTCTGCAGATGAACCTGCTGGGCCACAATTTCTATGTGTTCCGCAATGTGGCAGACGAGTCCGTTTCCGTGGTTTACGCCCGTAATAATGGTGGATACGGCATCATCGAGACGGATAAATAAAAGATACTTTGCAAAAACCCCGCCGCAAGGCGGGGTTTTTTACCGTTTCTTTTCACACTTTAGCTTGCAAAAGGGAGAGAAATTTGATAGGATAGGGTATCAACGAGAAAAGAGAAGAGGGTTCCACAGAAATGATAGGTGTCTATGACTATACGGTAATTGCCACATACCTTGCCACGGTGTTTGGTCTGTGGGGTATGCTGCAGGCCATTGAGGGCCATCCTCTGGCCGCGATTTTCTGCTTGCTGGCGGCGGGTTTGCTGGATACGGTGGATGGACGCATTGCCCGCACCAAGAAGAACCGTACCGCTACAGAGAAGGGCTTCGGTATTCAGATCGACTCCCTCAATGATGTGATGTGTTTCGGTGCGCTGCCTGCTTTGGTTGCCTATGTGCTGGGACGAGAGTGGCTGGGCGAGGTGCCGGTGTGGTATAGTGCCACGCTGATTTTCTTTGCACTGACGGGCCTGATCCGTCTGGCCTACTTTAATGTGACGGAGGAGGAGCGACAGCGCAGCAGCGCCGAGCCCCGCAAATACTATCTTGGTTTGCCCATCACCTCCTCCACGCTGCTGTTTCCTCTGCTGTATCTGCTGACGCTGCTGCCCCAGAGCGCCATGACGGCGGCGGTGGTGATGGCGGTGGGTATGTTCGTGGTAGGCGTGCTCTACATTACCCCTATTCATATCCGCAAGCCCCATCTTCCCGGCCTGGTGGCCATGGGCGTCATGGGTGCTGCGGAAATCGCCGTGCTGATCGTCACAGCGGTGAAGTAAAAAGAAAAAAATTCCACCCCGGAGGGGTGGAATTTTTTATTATTGCTTAATCCTCCAGGATCTCCAGCTCGGCTTCATCGATCACGCGGATAGTCTTTTTGCTGATGATCTCATACATACAAGGCACCACAAACAATGTCATCAGCGTGGCGTAGAGTAAGCCGCCGATGCAAACCAGTGCCACAGGACGCATAAGGGAGGTTCCGGCGTTCTGGGCCAGGGCCATAACGATGAGGCCGAGGATGGTGGTAAGGGAGGTCATCAAGATCGGCCGCAGACGGGTCACGCCTGCGTCGATGATGGCATCACGCCGTTCCATACCGGCAATGCGCTGCTGGTTGATGTAATCCACCAGCACGATGCCGTTGTTGACGATGATACCCATCAGCATCACAAAGCCGATAAGGGAGACAACACTGATTTCCATACCGGCGATCAGCAGTGCAAGGAAGCCGCCGGTGAAGGCCAGGGGGATTGTGAACATAACGATGAAGGGTTCGCGCAGAGACTGGAACTGTGCCACCATGATAAAGTATACCAGCAGCAGACCCAGAACCAGCATAAGACCCAACTGACTGATAGCCTCCATGATGGTCTCGTTCTCGCCGGCGAAGGCAATTTCCACATCCTCCGGCAGCGTCAGAGAATTGACAGCGCGCTCCAAGTCGGTGGAGACCAGCGTGACATTGTAGCCTTCGGCTACCATCGCCGTCACAGTAACGGTGCGGCGCTGTTGATCGTGGGAGATAGTGTTGAGGGACACCGTCTCTTCCACCGTAGCCACATCGCCCAGCAGGAAGGTTTTCTTCTCTTCTGTTTTGGTCTCCGTCTTCTTCTCTTCTTTCTCTTTCTTCTTGTCGTCAGATTCAGCGTCGGACTCTTCGTCCTTAAACATCTCCTCCAATGCGCCCATATCCATAGAGGCCATGTCGCCGCCCATGGAACCCATACCGCCCATCGAACCGCCCATGCCACCCATGGCTGCGGCCATAGAACTGTCGGGGTCGATCTCCATGGTCAGCAGCGTCTCGCGGGTGAGGCGCGTATCCTCATCGGATTCGATGGTGAGAGAGTGGTTCTTGTTATCCAGTTCGATATCCTGTGCAGCAGAGGTGGTGGATAGCGCCGAGGCGATCTCCAGATAAACCTGTGCTACGGTCATGCCGTGTTTCATGGCTTTGGTACGGTCGATGGATACATGGAGGGCGGGGGCGGCTTCTTCCAGACCATCGGAAACGGTATCCACGCCTTCGATCTTCTCACAGGCTGCAGCGATGGACTTGGCGGCCTTCTGTAACTGCTCCATATCGTCGCCCAGCACCTGCACCGAAATGCCGGAGCCGGTCATCATACCCATCATGCCGTCCATTACATTGGCGGCGGTGACAGTGCACTCCATATCGGCGCACAACGCCTCGATCTGCCGTCCCACCTTGGCACCGGAGACATTACCGGGCATGGTGACATAGGCGTTGGCGTTCAAGCCGCCGCTACCGGAGAGCAGGGAGGAGGCGTCCTCGCCGATCTGCGTACCCACGGCATCCACCTCTTCGATGGTGAGAATGCGGCGGGAGACCTCGTCGGCCAGCGCTTCAGCCTCGGTCCGTGTGACACCTTCGGGCATGGTGATGGTAACATTGACATTGTTCATGTCCATGGGGGGCATGAATGTAAAGCCGCGGCCAAGGATCATGGCGGCAGAGGCCAGCAGCAGTGTCAGCGAGGCCAGCAGCACCAGTGTCTTGTGGTTGAGAGACCAGCCGATGGCCTTGCGGTAGGCGGGCAACATCCGGCTCAGCAGACCCGGCTTTTCCTCGGGCAACTTGCGCAGCAGGCCGTTGCCCATGGCGGGCACAATGGTCAGAGCCACCAGCAGAGAGGCCAGCAGCGAATATGTCATGGTGAGGGCGAGATCGGTAAAGAGATCTTTCGTAAAGCCCTCCACGAACACGATGGGGGCAAAGACGCACACTGTGGTGAGGGTGGAGGAGGTGATGGCGCCGGCCACCTGCTGGGCGCCGGACACGGCGGCCTGTGTTACCGTGGCGCCGCGATTGCGCAGGCGGGAGATGTTCTCAATGACCACCACCGAGTTATCCACCAACATACCTACCGATACGGCAAGACCCGACAGAGAGATCATGTTGATACCCACACCGGAGAAATACATCAGCACGATGGCAAAGATCACGCTGATAGGGATGGAGATAAGTGTAATAAGGGTGGGACGCCAATCCCGCAGGAACAGGAACAGCACCACCACGGAGAACAGTGCGCCCCAGAGGAGGGAAGAGAGAATGGTCTCCACGATGAGGTAGATGTAGTCGCCCTGATCCATCAGGGGCTTGAAGCTCAGACCCTCATACTCTTCGCTTAGCTCATTGAGACGGCGGGTAATGCTGTCACTGACCTCGGCGGTAGCGAAGGTGGACTGCTTGGTAAAGCTGGCGATGATGCCGTTGACGCCGTTGAGCTTGGCGTAGATCTCGTCGCCGTTGTCGGTGTAGACCACGGTGGCGATATCCTCGAGGCGAATGGGGGTCATGTCACCCAAACCGGGGTCGAAGAGCACCAGCGCCTCCATTTGCTCTTTTGTGGTGAGATTGTCGCCTACACTGACCATGTAGCTGATGCCCTCATTGTCGTCGATATAACCGGCGGGCATAGAGAAGTTCTGTGCGGTGAGAAGCTGTTCAATGGTGGACACCGTCAGCATACCGCCCACATCAAGGGTGTCTTTCAAGTTCTTGCGCTCGGTCTTGACCGTCTCGATGCCCTGATCAATCTGCGTCAGCACTTGATTCAGCTGCATTTCCACCGCCATCAGCTGCTGCATGCCGTCCATGGCACCGGAGAGCATATTGGACACTGCGTTTGGGTTAGAGAGGGTATCGAGAAGATCCTCCAGATCCTTCATGGCCTGCTCGGCATCCTTCTGGTTCTGCTCAGCCTCTTCTTTGGCGGCCTCCTCGTTTTCTTTGTTTACTTTATCGCGGGTGGTGCCGCGCTTTTCGATTTCCGCGTCAAGAATATCGATGCGCTCCTCAAGATCGTCATTCTGCTGCGGGAGATCGGTAAGAGCTTGATTCATCCGCTCGTTGTTGGCGTTCAAGATGGCATTGGCGGCGGTGAGGGTGTTGTTTTCGTCGATCAACCGTGCGTTCTCTGTCTCCAACTCTGCTCGTTTTTCGGGGGTGATGGTGGTATCGAGGAGGAGAGTGCTGTTTTTGGCGAGCGTTGCTTTGTTGGTGTTGATTTTGGCCTGGTTATCGTCAATGGTCTGCTGGTTCTCGGGAATTTCCTTTTTATACTCCTCAATGGTTGCCTTGTTGGCCTCGATAGTGACCTCTGCTGCGTTAGCCTCAGCTACCATAGATGCCAGTTGCTCCGCCTCGGAGAGATTTTCAAATTCAGCCGAGCCGTACACAGGCAGGTCGTCCTCAGTGGGCAGATCGTCGGGGTTAAAGTCGTCAGGGTCAAAGTCATCAGGATCGAAATTATCCGGATCGTATTTTTGCACCTCGTCCAGCATATCGCTGGCGCTGCCGGCGGCACCGGAGATTTCGCCTGCGGCCTCGTCGGCCATATCCTCTTTGGCGTCGGCGATCTTTTCCTGCGCCTCTACCACCTGTTTGCGGGCATCCTTCAGTGTCTTTTCTGCATCATCCAGAAGCTTCTCGGCTTCTACCAGCATTTCGGCGCTGATCTTATCCAGCTTCGCCTCGTCGAGAATGACATGCATCTGCCGTGCCAGCGTACCGGAGATATCCACACTGGCCACACCGGAAATACCGGTGAGTTTCTGTTCCAGCTCGTCGTTGACGAAGTCGCTTAGCTCTTCCACTTCCATACCCTCATAGCTGATGGCAGCCACCATGACCGGCAGCATGGAGGGGTTGATCTTCAGCATATAGGGGGTGGATACCGTGTCGGCCCAGTCACCCTGCAGCGCCGTCAGCTTCTGCTGCATATCAATACTGAGGGTGTTCATATCCGTGCCGTTTTCAAATTCCAAAACCACCGTGGAAACACTGTTCTGTGAGGTGGAGGTGATGGTCTTGATATGATCCAGCGTAGCCATGGACTCCTCAATGGGGCGTGTGATCTCCTTTTCGATACTTTCGGGGCTGGCACCGGGATCGGAGGTCACCACGATCACATAGGGAAAGTCCATGTTGGGCATCAAATCGGGGGTCATTTTGATATAGGCTACCACGCCCAAAACGACCACCGCCAGCGCCACAACAAAGATGGTCAGCGGCTTTTTAACACTGAATTTCGGAAACATAAACGGCCCCCACTTGAGAGAATTTCATACTATATCAAAATAACTCTATCACGAAAAAAAGGGCAGTGCAAGGGGTATGGAAAAGAGTTTACGAAACGGACACAAATGAGCGGCAAAAAACACCGGAAAACAGCAGTTTTCCGGTGTTTTTAACGACGCCTTTATTCCAGAATGCGGAAATCTCCCTCGTGGGCGCGGCGCAGGCGCTCCTGCATAGCGTGTCCAACCGCTTCCTGCAGAGAAACGATGATGGCGTTGGACAGCAAAAAGCCCTGCGGCGTCAGACGCCAGCCTGTCTCAGTCCGTGCGGCGAGGCCATGGTTTTCATACTGCACCAGCAGCTGTTCCATCGGCTCAAAGCGCTGGCGGTATTGCCGCTCGAAATAGAGTTTGTTAATGCCTGCGGCGGTTCGGAGGGAAAGCATGATGTATTCCTGCATCCGCTCCCGGGGGGTAATCTCCTCCCTCTCTGAGAGGGGGAGGTCGCCCTGTATGTAGGCCTGCAGATCCCGTGCATAGGCAAAGCGCACATCGCCGAAATCGGAGTGGGCGCCGGGGCCAAAGCCTGCGTAGGGCTCCATAGCCCAGTATTTTTGATTGTGGCGGCTTTCGAAGCCTTTACGAGCAAAATTGGAGATCTCGTATTGGGTATAGCCCTTTGCGGTCAGATAGTCCACCATCCACAGGTACATCTCCGCCTGCGTCTCGTCGTCGGGCAGGTCGATTTCGTGGCGGCGCTGGTAGAGGGGCGTGCCCTCTTCCACCTTCAGGCCGTAGCAGCTCAGGTGCTCCACTTCCAGTGCCGCGGCGGTGCGCACCGTATCCTGCCACTGCTCCATGGTCTGTCCAGGCAGCCCGTAAATGAGGTCAAGGCTGATGTTCCGGATCTTGGCCAGCCGCGCTGCGGCCACCGCGTCAGTGACCTGCGCGAAGGTGTGGATGCGGCCGATTTGACGCAGAAGATCGTCGTCGGTAGACTGGACACCGAGGGAGATGCGGTTAAATCCTGCGCGACGCAGCTTCCGCAGAGACTTCCAATCGGTGGCGCTGTCGGGATTACACTCCACGGTGATCTCGGCCTCGCGGGAGAGGGAGTAGCGCTTTTTGACGGTCTTTAAGAGCTCGCACAGCCGCTCAGCGCCCAGATAAGAGGGGGTGCCGCCGCCAAAGTATACGGTGTCCACCGTCATGCCGGTGCAGCGGGGAGCGACCTCCTCCAGATGCGCCGTCAGCGCGCGGCAATACTCGTCCATCATGCTTTCACTGTGGGGAAGAGAATAGAAGTCGCAGTAGGCGCACTTGGCCCTACAGAAGGGAATGTGGAGATAGAGCCCCAGCATCTTGGTCATAGCAACGCCTCCTCACGGGAGCGCTTGATCATCTCAATGGCGTCCCAGAAGCAGTTTTTCTTGCACTTGCCGCAGCCGATGCACTGCATCTCGTTGACGGTGTAGAAGCCGTCGCCGCGCAGCTTGATACACTCCATAGGGCAGAATTTGGCACACCAGCCGCAGCCGGTGCAGCTGACTTCGGAAATGATGGCGTATTGCAAGGGCTTGCGCCCGAAAACATTGTATTGCTGCATAGACAGACCCTCCTTGTGGAAAATCTTGCGATTTTCTATAGTATATCCTTTTTTTCTCCCCTTGGCAACGCATGATTTTATATGTCGGTGGCACAATAGGAGAGAAAGGATGTGGAAAACCATGGATATGACGAAACAGGAATACGGTGCGTATGTAAAAGGGAAGTGCCCGCCCTCGCCCCACGGGAAAAACATGGTGCTGGCTTTTTTGGTGGGCGGCGCTATCTGCTGCCTTGGACAGGCCATCGGAGAGCTGTATCAGCTTTGGGGGCTGACGCAGGATGAGGCGTCCACTGCCGTGTCCATGACGCTGGTGGCCCTATCCACCTTTTTCACCGCTTTGGGATTATATCATAAGCTGGCCCGCTACGCAGGAGCCGGAACGCTGGTACCCATCACAGGCTTTGCCAACGCCGTGGCATCTCCCGCCATCGACTTTCGCGCGGAGGGGGTTATTACCGGCACAGCGGTAAAGATGTTTACCGTGGCAGGCCCTGTCATCGTGTTTGGCACAGCGGCCAGCATTGTCTACGGACTGATTTACTGGCTGTGTACAAAGATATGAAAAAAGAGCCGCACTGCGGCTCTTTTTTTATCGTACACCCGTTAAATCAAAAGGCGGGGTATATTCCTCTTTTGCGGCGGTGCGCTCCTGCAAAAAGCCGTCCACGATGCCGCAGTTTTCCATATACTGTGCCGCGGCGCGGTATTCTGCAGCCGTTACACGGCGGGAGAGCAACCCCTCGGCATGGGGCTGCGGTGTGTACTGGCTCATGAGGGATACCAGCACCTGTCCCGGAGTAAAGGTCCGGCTGATCCAATCCAGTACGCATCGGGTGTTTTCCAACTGTCCCGGCAGTACCAGATGACGGATGACCACGCCCGATTGTAACAATCCGTCCTCCAGTACATAGTCGCCTACCTGTCGATGCATTTCCACAATGGCGGCGGTGGCCACCTCGAAATAGTCCGGTGCGGCGGAGTATTCTGCCGCAAGAGACGCGTCGGCGTACTTCAAATCGGGGAGATAGATCTGCACCTTGCCTTCCAGAAGAGATAGAAGCTCGGGCGATTCATAACCGCCGCAGTTCCACACCACGGGGACAGACGGGGAGGGGGTAAGGCTCTGGGCTACCCACGGGGCAAAGTGGGAGGCAGTCACCAGATTGATATTGTGTGCGCCCTGTGCAATGAGCTCGGCGTAGATCTCTCGCAGACGCTCTACACTGACCGCTTCGCCGAACCCACCTGTGGAAATATCGTGGTTCTGGCAAAAGACGCAGCGGAGGGTGCAGCCGGAGAAAAACACCGTGCCGCTGCCCTGCGTGCCGGAGATAACGGGCTCTTCCCAGTGGTGGAGTGCGGCGCGGGCAATGCGGGGGACCGTGCCCATGGCACAAACGCCGCTGCCCGTCAGCTCGCTGCGCCGGGCACCGCAGCGGCGGGGACAGAGTGAACAGATCATTTCCGCAGCCGCTCGAAGTCCGGGCCAAGATCGCCGCTCATCCAGTGGCGGCGGCACAGGCCGATATAGCGGTCGTTGGCACCTAAGACCACCTGTGCGCCTTCTTTTACTACGGTGCCTGTTTCGTCGAAGCGGGCATTGAAGGCCGCCTTTTTACCACACCAGCAGATGGTTTTAACCTCTTCCAGCTTGTCAGCCAGCACCAGCAGGTGATAGCTGCCCTCAAAGAGCTCACCCCGGAAGTCGGCGCGGAGACCGTAGCAAATGACGGGGATATTGCAATCATCCACCAGATGGACCAGATAGTAGATCTCATCGCGGGTCAGAAACTGTGCCTCGTCCACGATGATGCAGGCGTAGCGCTGCAGCTCGGTATCGGACATGGCGCGCATTTCGTGGAAATAGATGCACGGATGCGTCAGCCCGATGCGGGAGCGGACGGTGTGATCGCCGTCGCGGGTATCCAGCTGGGGCTTGACCAACAGCGTGGCCTGTCCGCGCTCTTCGTAGTTAAAACGGGCCATCAGCGCGTTGGCGGTTTTGCTGGAGCCCATGGCTCCGTATTTGAAGTACAACTGTGCCATTATGTGTTCTCTCCTATCGGTGTGCTGAGTTTGGAAAAGGCAGTGGGCATGGGATACTGTTGGGCGTTTTCTGTGTTCCGCCAACACCAATCCGTGCAGCCGCTGCCCATAATCTCAATGGTATACACTGTCATTTCCCAGATGATATGGGTAAAAATATGCTTCTTTTTCTCTTTTTTCAGCCAGTGGTGGGGCGATAGCTGCCATTGTGCCAGCTGTTCGGCCACTTGTGCCTCCGTCAGGGCGCCGGGTACATTGGGAAACTCCCACAATCCCGCCAGCAAGCCGCTTTCGCTGCGGCGACGGACGGCCTCGCTGCCGTTTTGCCGCAGGATAAAGACGGTGTACTCCTCTTTTCGCTTGCCCTGTGGCTTGATGCGCACAGGAAGAGCGGCTTCCCGCCCCGCTGCATGGGCAAGGCAGAATTCGCGGCAGGGGCACTGGCTGCACTTGGGTTCGGTGTTGGGCAAACAGACCGTAGCACCCAGCTCCATCAGTGCCTGATTGAAGTCTCCGGGGCGGTTATGAGGGATAATGGCCTGCATCTCGGCAGTAAAGCGGCGGCGCACAGCAGGGGAGAGGATGTTCTCGTTGCAATCGGTAAGCCGCGCGGCCACACGCAGGACATTACCGTCCACAGCGGGAACGGCTTCGCCAAAGGCGATGGAGGCGATGGCGCCTGCGGTATATTCACCCACACCTGACAGGGTGAGGATCTTGGCATAGGTGTTGGGGAAAGTGCCGCCGTAGACTTCTGCGATCTCCTTAGCTGCCTTGTGGAGGTTACGGGCGCGGGAATAGTAGCCCAAGCCCTGCCACAGGGCCATCAGCTGCTGTTCCTCCGCCTTTGCCAAAGATTCCACCGTGGGGAAAGCATCCATAAAGCGGGAGAAGTAGGGGAGCACAGCCGCCACCCGCGTCTGCTGCAGCATGATCTCCGAGACCCATGTGCGGTAGGGGGAAACCTTGTCCCGCCACGGCAGGGAACGGTGTCCCTCGTCATACCATGCCAGCAGGGTAGAGGGCAGCATTTGCAGCGGCATCATACGATGAAACCGCCATCGGCGGTGATGACCTGTCCGGTGATAAAAGAGGACTTTTCAGATGCTAGAAAGACAGCCAGATGGGCAATATCCTCCGGTGTACCGAGACGGCGCAGAGGCGTCTCCTCGGCCAGCTGCGGCAGTACCTCGGCGGGAAGAGCATCCAGCATGTCGGTCTTGATGACGCCGGGGGCAATGCAGTTGACGCGGATACCGGTGGGGGCCAGCTCCAGCGCAAGGGAGCGGCTCATAGCGATCAGGGCTGCCTTGGTGCAGGAGTAGGTCACCTCGCAGCTGGCGCCGCGGAGGCCCCACATGGAGGAGACATTGATGATGCAGCCCTCGTGCTCACGGAGCATGGGGCGCAGCACGGCCTGCGTGGTGTGGTAAGCGCCGTCGATGTTTACGGAGAAGTAGCGGTGCCACAGTTCGTCCGTCACATCCTGAAACAGAGCCTGTCCTGCCACGCCTGCGTTGTTCACAAGGAGGGAGACCTCGCCCCAGTTTTTCTCAATGGCCTTGACCATGGCGTTGACCTCTTCGCGCACAGCCACATCGGCACCGTAAATCATGGCCTCGCCGCCAAAGGCGGTGATCTCTTCCATGAGGGATTCGGCGCAATCGCGGCGCACGCGATAGTTGATGCAGACACGCCAGCCTTCGCGGGCCAGTTCGCGGGCGATGGCGCGGCCGATGCCGCGGCTGCTGCCGGTAACAAGAGCGATTTTTTCCATAGGGGGATACCTCCCGAAATGTGATATGTATTTTTTTCTATTGTACCGCAAAAAGGGTATATCCGCAAGGCTGAGGAGCGAGAAAAAGTAGACAAGGGGAGAAAAGTGCGCTATACTGTCTCCATATAGAGATTGGAGGCGCAAACCATGGAGGTATTGTATTGGTTTGAGGCTCACCGCACGGGATGGATGGACGCTATTATGTCCACGGTTACCCACCTGGGAGCGGAAACAGCCTTTATCGTTATTGCAATTTTTGTTTTTTGGTGTGTTGAAAAACGCCACGGCTATTATCTACTGGCCATCGGTTTTATGGGTACGCTGTTGAATCAGTTTTTGAAGCTGTGTTTCCGTATTCCCCGCCCGTGGGTGCTGGATGAAAAGTTTACCATCGTGGAGAGTGCGCGAGCAGAGGCCACGGGCTATTCCTTCCCCAGCGGTCATACCCAGAGTGCCGTGGGAACGCTGGGCGGCGTGGCCCGCTTTACGCAGCGTACTTGGCTCCGCATCGTGTGCATTGTGCTGGCTGCACTGGTGTCCGTCTCCCGGATGTATCTGGGTGTCCACACGCCGAAGGATGTGTTGGTGTCCCTCGTCATCGCTGTTGTATTGGTGTTTGTACTCTATCCCGTTATTGAACGGGCTGTCCATGTCCGCGCCGCGATGGGGCGGCTGATGATGGTGATGCTGGGCCTGTCGGTTCTGTTCCTCCTGTTCGCCTCCTTCTGGCCCTTCGGCGGAGATCTTGATGCCGAAAACCTTTTCCACGGTGTCAAGAGCGGATGGAAGATGGTGGGCTGCACGGCCGGCATGGCACTGGTGTGGAAGCTGGACGAAAAAGTGCTCCACTTTGAAACCGAGGCGGTGTGGTATGCACAGGTGGTGAAAGTGGTGGTGGGCCTTGCCCTGCTGATGGCGGTGAAGTCTGGCCTTAAGCCGCCGCTGGTGGCGCTCCTTGGTGAGGGGTTGGGCGGTGCAGTGCGCTATTTCCTGTTGGTGTTCGTGGCCGGTGCCGTCTGGCCTTTGACATTCCGCTTCTTTGCCCGCTGGGGTCGGAAAAAGTAAACAGCCCTACATAAATAAATAGAAACAGGAGGATGGTTCTATGAAGTTTTTGCAGTTTTACAAGAATGGAAATCCCACGCTGGGCATTGTGACCGAGAATGGCGTGGTGGATGTCTCCGCCTATCCCGCGCTGCCCCAGACCATGCTGGAGCTGTGCCAAAGCGGCGATGTCGGCGTGTTTGAGGGATTGGAGGGCCCTTACCTCAACGAGGCTGAGCTCACCTACGCTCCTGTGGTGACGGGGATGGAGAAAATTCTGTGTATCGGCCTGAACTACCGCGCCCACGCCGAGGAGACCAATATGCCCATTCCTACCAGCCCCACGGTGTTCTGCAAGATGGGCAACGCCTTGGCCGCACATGATGAGGTCATCGACCTGCCCCATGGCGCTGTGGAATTCGACTACGAGGCCGAGTTGGTGCTGATTATGGGTGAAGGCGGCAAGGTCTTTGCCTGCACCTGCGGCAACGACCTGTCCATCCGCGAGTGGCAGACGGCCTCTACCCAGTGGCTCTGCGGCAAGAGCTATAATGGCTTCGGCCCCATCGGCCCCTACGCTGTGGATGCCGCCTCTCTACCCAAAGAGGGCATGGCCATCTCCTGCCGCGTCAATGGTGAGACGCGCCAGAACTCCCACACCTCCGATTTGATCTTCAACCCCGAGCAGTTGGTGGCCTATCTCATGGAACGCATTCCGCTGAAGGCCGGTGACATCATCTTCACGGGTACGCCTTCCGGCGTCATGCTGGGATATCCTGCCGACAAGAAGAACTGGCTCAAGAGCGGCGATGTGATCGAAGTCACCATCGAGGGAATCGGCACACTGAAAAACATCTTAAAATAAGCAACAAAAAAGG
>JAZTZR010000044.1:0-7092 GCA_045637545.1 Vescimonas sp.
CGCGCTGGCACTGGAGACGGGCGAGCACCCGGCGAAGATGAAGGACGCCATCTGCTCCCCCGGCGGCTCCACCATCGCCGGTGTCCGGGCACTGGAGGGAAACGGCTTCCGCAGCGCCGCCACCGAGCCCGTCATCGCCTCCTTCCGGCGCACGGTGGAGCTGGGAAAGTGAGGGATGGCGATGGAACTGATTGAAAAAAAGATCGCCTCGGAGGAGATTTTCTCCGGGCGCATCCTCCATGTCCACCGGGACACGGTGCTGCTGCCCAACGGCAAGACCGCCTTCCGCGAGGTGGCCGACCACCCCGGCGGCGTGGCCATCGTGGCGCTGACGGAGCAGCAGGAGGTCTTTCTGGTGGAGCAGTACCGCTACGCGTTTTCCCGCACCATGCTGGAGATCCCCGCCGGAAAGCGGGAGGTGGGAGAAGAGCCCTTCCTCACGGCCCAGCGTGAGCTGCTGGAGGAGGTGGGTGCCACGGCGGATAAATGGTACGATCTGGGCACCGTCATCCCCTCCCCCGGCTGCTACGGCGAGACGCTGTACCTCTACATGGCAGAGGGTCTGCGCTTTTCGGAGCAGTGTCTGGACGAGGACGAGTTCCTCAATGTGAAGAAGATGCCCCTTGCCCGTCTGGTGGATCTGTGCCTGGACGGCACGGTGGCCGATGCCAAGACGGTCTGCGGCGCGCTGAAGGCGCAGGCCTTCCTCGCTGCGGGAAAAAAGCCTTGCCCTTTGACGGCGGAAGGTGTATGATAGGAAAAAACATCCATCAGGAGGAGAAATTATGAAGAAGCTGGACGGTCGCCAGAAAGTAGAGCTGCTGTTGCTGTTCATCGCCATTATCGCATGGCTGCTGCGCAAGCTGGAGATCCTGTACATCCCCGGTCTTGCCGGTCTGACGCTGGGTGTGGCACTGGGCATGGTGGGCGTGAACTTCATCGCCCAGAAGGATAAGTCCAAGAAGGTGGCGGGCGTGCTGATCCTCGCCTTCGGCCTGTTGAACATCGTGGTGGCCTTTATGGAGGTCACGGTGCTCCGCGGCGCGTAAATCATTTGAATAGCGATAAAAAAAGAGAGAGCCAAAAGGCTCTCTTTTTTTATCGCTGATATTCGAACTCGAGATTGTACATGGACACGATATGACCATCTTCGATGCCCATTTCTTCCAGTCGGTCGAACAGGCCGCTCTGGCGCAGCATCTTGTCGAAGTACATACGGCTCTCGTAGTCGGAGAAGTTGATGTTGGCCATGAGGCGCTCCAGCCACGGGCCCTCCACCAGCCATGTATCGTCCTCGCGGTGGATCTCCAGCGGCGCGGAGGTGTCGATCTGAGGCGGACGGGGGACATACTCAGGCTCGTAGATGGTGACGGGGGGCAGGGTGGAGAGCAGTGCGGCGATGCGGCCCACCAGCTCGCGGGTACCCTGATGGGTGGCCGCGGACATGGCCATGAACTGATAGCCCTTTGCCTCCACATGGGCGCGGAAGGATTCCAGCACCTCCTCGTCCATCAAAAGGTCGGTCTTGTTGGCCACCACGATCTGGGGACGGGCAGCCAGATCCTCGCTGTAGTGCTGCAGCTCGGCGTTGATGGTGTCGAAATCCTCGATGGGGTCGCGGCCCTCGCTGCCGGAGACATCCACCAGATGCACCAGCAGACGGCACCGGTCGATGTGGCGCAGGAAGTCGTGGCCCAGGCCCGCGCCCTCACTGGCGCCCTCGATGATGCCGGGGATATCGGCCATGACGAAGCTGACGCCGTCATCCACCCACACCACGCCCAGATTGGGATAGAGGGTGGTGAAGTGGTAGTTGGCGATCTTGGGGTGTGCCTTGCTGACCACGCTGAGCAGGGTGGATTTGCCCACATTGGGGAAGCCCACCAGACCCACATCGGCCAGGAGCTTCAGCTCCAGAAAGACATCGTGGCTCTCGCCGGGGAGACCGGCCTTGGCAAAGCGGGGCACCTGACGGGTGGGGGTGGCGAAGTGCTGGTTGCCCCAACCGCCGCGTCCGCCCTTGCACAGCACGAAGGGCTCGTCGTCGGACATATCCTTGATGATCTCACCCGTCTCGGCGTCACGCACCAGCGTGCCGCGGGGCACCTTGATGATGAGGCTCTCGCCGTCCTTGCCGGTCTTGCGGCCACCCATGCCGTCCTGACCGGGGGTGGCGGTATACTTGCGCTTGTAGCGGAAGTCCATCAGCGTGGACATGTGATCGTCCACCTTCAGAATGATGGAGCCGCCGTTGCCGCCGTCACCGCCGTCGGGGCCGCCGGCAGCGATGTACTTCTCGCGGTGGAAGGACACCGCGCCGTTGCCGCCGTTGCCGGCCTTGACGGTGATGCGCGCTTTATCAATAAATCCGTTTGCCATAGGGGTACCTCACTGTATGGAAAAAGTGTAATTTTTCTTCGTATCCTGTACATTCTAGCGGAAAAAGGTGCCGGAGTCAAGGGATGTTTCCCTTTGCCTCGTCCAAAATCGCCTCCACAGGGGCGCCGATGATGTCCAGGCCCTCGGCCTTGACGCAGGTGAGCTCACGGATGCCGTAAAAGCTGCGGCACAGGGCCTGTACATAATCAAAGCCCATGTTGGCAAAAATAGGGCCGCCGGCGGTGGTCACATAGATGAGCTTCTTAGCGCGGCACAGTCCACAGGGCACGCCGCGGTCATCGTAGCGGAAGGTGATGCCGCTGACGGTGACGGCCTCGAAGTAGGCCCGCACTGCGGCGGGGAACAGCAGATCCCAGTAGGGTGCGGCCACCACGATGGTGTCGGCCGCGGCGAACTGACGGGCAAAACGCAGCAGCGGGTGGTCCAAGTCCCCCTCGGACAGCAGCTTGTCCCGCAGCGTAAGGGTGGCGTAGTCCATAGGGGCGGGGCCGTCCGTGGCGAGGCAGACCTCCTCCACCGGGCCGTCCAGTTTTGCAAGTACCGCTTCGGCCAGCTGCCGCGTGCGGCTCTGAGGGCGTACACAGCCGTTGATAAACAGTGTCATGGTTCTATCCTTTCAGCTCCGTCAGCAGATCGTAGACCCCATCCTGGGACAGGACGCCCCGCTTGAGATCACGGGGCAGCAGCCCCGCCTCGTCCAGCTCATAGTCGCCGAGCCACTGACCGCCCTCGTAGTAGCGCAGAAGCCGCCGTAGCAGTGCGCAGTACACGGGGCTGTGTCTGGCCGCGCCGTCCTTGTGGGCGGTGAGTATGTCGAAAATGCGCTCCATCTCCGCGATGCGCTCGATGGCGGCGGTAAGTTGATTCTGTGTCATGTTAAAAACTCCGTGCCCATGTCACCAGTGAGCCGTGATGGGTGTTCTCCTCCACCGTGCATCGCATATAGTCGGTGACGGGGCCGTTTTTCGCCATCTTGCCTAAGATGACCGCCTGCAGCTGCGCAACCGTCATCTCCTCATAGGGGATATCGGGGACGGTGACAGCATCCTTCTCCACCACTTGCCCGCTACTTTCTTCTTTTATATCAGGTACTTCCACCACATCAGGTGCAATTTCCTCGATTTTGACAGGTATCTCCACCACAGGTGCAGCATCGCCCGTCTCGTCGTCCCTGCACCAGATCTCGCCGCCGTTGGCGGCCACTTCGATGCGCAGCACGCCGTCCGACGCCGTGGCCTTCGTGCCCGACAGGGCGCCCGTATATGTACCGCGCTCCACCTGCAGCTCCATGGTAACGGCACGGTCGGCGTTGTTCACCGTCACGACGGCCACGCTGCCTGCGCAGGAGCGGGAGAAGGCGAAGTGGGTGGTCTGCAGCAAAAGGGAGCGGTAATCGCCGCGGCGCAGGGCGGGGATCCGGCTGCGGATGCGGCCCAGTGCGGTGATCAGCACCGTGACGGGGTTGGTGTCCATGGCCTCGCGGTAGTCCTCATAGCGCAGCATGGGACGGAGGGGGGCATCGGCCTCGGCGCCGTGGCCCTTGCGTCCCTCGATGCCGAACTCGGAGCCGTAGTAGATCGAGGGGATACCGGGCAGGCCGTAGAGCAGCACATACAGGGGCAGAAGGGATGCCTTGCTGCGCACCTTGGAGGCGATGCGCTCTACATCGTGGTTGTCGGCGAAGGTATAGAGCTTGCCGCTGTCCCCCACGGCGCGATTCACATAGTCCACCGTGTGGGCCAGCTCGAAGTAATTGTGGTCGTTGTGGGCGGAGTACAGCGCCTTGTGCAGCGTGTAGTTGGTCACCGAATGGAGCGTTTCTCCGTTGACCCAGCGGCCGTAGTCCCCGTGGATCACCTCGCCCATGAGCCAGAAGTCGGGCTTGACCTCATTGGCGGTGCGCCGCATGGCCTTCATGTACTCAAAATCCATCACATCGGCGGCGTCGAGACGGATGCCGTCAATGTCGAACTCCTGCACCCAATAGCGGATGACATCGCAGATATAGTCCCGCACCTGACGGTTTTGCTGGTTCAGCTTGGCCAGCAGGTCATAGCCGCCCCAGTTCTCGTAGCCGAAGCCGTCGCCAAAGCTGTTGTTGCCGTGGAAATTCACGCCGCGATACCAGTCACGGTAAGGGGAGGCCTCCCGCTTCTCCCGGATGTCCCGGAAGGCGAAGAAGTCCCGGCCCGTGTGGTTGAACACGCCGTCGACGATGACGCGGATACCCCCCTCGTGGCAGCGGCGGACAAATTCGGCGAAATCCCCGTTGCTGCCCAGACGGCTGTCCACCGTTTTGTAATCGGTGGTCTCGTAGCCGTGGCCCACCGACTGGAACAGAGGGCCGATATAGATGGCATTACAGCCGATGGCGCGGATGTGGCCGATCCACGGGAACAGCTCCCGCAGCCGCGGCACGGGGGCGGCGTAGTCATTCTGTTTCGGCGCGCCCGTCATACCCAGGGGATAGATATGGTAGAATACCGCGTCATTGTACCAGGCCATAGTGCTCTCCTTTTTGCTCACAAATTATCCTCATTATAGCACAAAAAAGCAGCAAAGGGAAGAGGCTTTGCCTCTTCCCTTCGTTGTCCGTATAGATCACTGTGCCATACCCATGATGGCGGCGGCATTCTCGGGTCCGTACTGTACCATGTGCTCCGCGATCTCCGTCAGCAGTGCATCGTTGGTGATGTTGCCGGTGTGACCCATGCCGGGGAAGGTCACACTGTATCCGCCGTAGTCCACCGTCTCCAGGAAGTCGGTGACCAGATACTGGGAGAGGTTGAGGTAGTAGTTGTCCATATCGCCGCCGCGGAGATGGAGCTTACCATAGAGGGAATCGCCGATCTCGTCCCAGTTGTTCTGCAGATAGTAGTTGATGTCGAAGTGATCCTGCCAGTAGGCCACAGTCTCCTTGTCGATCACGCCGGTGACAGGGTCCCACACACGGGCGGGATAGCCGTCCTCGTCCACGGGGCTGTACACAGCCTCCCAGCCGCTCCAGCAGCCCAGAGAGATGGCCTCACCGCCGCCGATGGCGGTCTCCCAGTGGTTCTCCTGCTCGATGGTCCAGCGGATGTTGCCCTTGGTATCCCGTGCGGCGGGACGGTCGGTCTTGGTCCAGCCGTTGTCGATGTAGAAGCCGTTCTCGTCCTCATAGAGATCCACGATCTGATAGGCGTGGAAGTCCATGCCGTCGGGGCACATGACCCAGGAGCCGCCGAACACATCGGGGTTATAGACCTGCAGTGCCATGGACTCCCAACCGCCGTTGGAGCCGCCGGCCAGCATTCTGGCCCAGGTCTCGGGGATACCGCCGTAAGTCTGCTCCATGTAGGGGATCAGCTCATTGATAAAGGCATCGCCGCAGGGGCCCATGTTGGCGCTGTTGACCCAGTACATGTTGTCGTAGAAGATATTGGCGTCACGGGTGGTCACCACAATGATATCCGGTGCTGCACCGCTGTCCCACCACTGGGTAAAGGCCTCGTCACGGCCGTAGCGCATAGGGGCGCTGCCGCCTACCCAGTGACCCTGATAGTACAGCACGGGGTATTCCTTGGCGGGATCATAATCCACGGGCAGAAGGATGTTCAGACCGATATACATATCGCTGCCCCAGAACTCAGAGAGAACTTCGCTCTTGATCTTATCGAACACCACGCAGTCGTACTGACTTTCGTAGTTGCCCTGCTGATCCACCTGACCTGCCTGCAGCTCATAGCCCAGCTCGATCTCGTTGGTGAGGCTCAGCTCGATGACGGCACTGCTGTTCACAGCGCTCATCTTGGCATCGCTGTAGAGGTTATAGGGGTTGCTGGTCACGCTGCCGCCGCCGCCGTGGTCAGCCATGCCCCAGATGCTCACGCCGTCAGCGCGGTTGAACTGGGTATAGCGCACAAACAGTGCCTGCACCGCGTACTCGCCATCGGGGACTTCGCCCAGCTGCATGGGGTAGCCGTATACATCGGCGTCATCAGCCGTCATAGTGACGGTGTCGCCGGCCTTGAGTCCGTACACCGTCTTACCGAACACGGGACAGCCGGTGACATCAATGTTGTCGAACACCTGCGCGCCATCCTCCGGCATGGCGCTGTCCAATACGAACAGCAATCGGCCGTTGAGCTCGCCTTCAAAGTCCTCCGGAACGGTCACATTCACCGTCAAACCGCCCGTATCCTCTGCCGCCTGCTGCGGTGCGCCGCAGCCAACCAGCAGAGAGAGCATCATGCACAGTGCCAAAAGCAGGGATATTGTCTTTTTCATGGGAATTGCCTCCTCGGTTGATGTTGTGGATAATTATACACTCCATTCACATAAAGTCAATTGCTTTATTCGTTAAAATAGTTTAGATATGATAAAATATTCTGTGCGAATTACACAACACCTTGTTGGGATGCCGACAGGTCTGCGCGAAAAAGCAAACAGCGCCATGCACCATCCCCTGCAAACGGCAGGAAAAAGCAGGGACCGTGGCCCCTGCTCAAAATTTATCCCGCGTTCATCATATTCTCTGTAAAGATACCGTAGCCACGGGCCGGATCGTTGATGAGGACATAGGTAAAGTGATGATACCTACACCCAAAAAGTCCTCACACTCAACTGTATAAAGCGAAAAAAGCCTATATTTCGGTAGATTTGAGAGCGAATTGACCTGTTCAATTCGCTCTCTTTCTATTTCACACACAA
>JAZTZR010000045.1:0-66083 GCA_045637545.1 Vescimonas sp.
GCAGGGTGATGACGCCGGTAACGTCGGTGGTACGGAAGTAGAACTGAGGACGATAGTTGTTGAAGAAGGGGGTGTGACGGCCGCCCTCATCCTTGGTCAGAACGTAGACCTGGCCAACGAACTTGGTCAGAGGATGAATGGGACGGGGCTTAGCCAGAACCTGGCCGCGCTCGATCTCGGTCTTGGCAACGCCGCGCAGCAGAGCACCGATGTTGTCGCCGGCCTCAGCGTAGTCCAGCAGCTTGTGGAACATCTCGATACCGGTAACGACGGTGTCACGCTTCTCCTCCTGCAGGCCGACGATCTCGACCTTCTCGTTCAGGTTCAGCACGCCACGCTCAACACGACCGGTAGCGACGGTACCACGGCCGGAGATGGTGAAGACGTCCTCGACGGGCATCACGAAGGGCATATCGTCCTTGCGGTCGGGGGTGGCGATCCACTCGTCAACAGCGTCCATCAGGTTCTTGATGCAAGCATACTCGGGAGCGGAGGGATCGGTGGACTCGGAAACCAGAGCGTTCAGAGCGGAACCGCGAACGATGGGGGTGTCATCGCCGGGGAAGGCGTAGAAGTCCAGCAGCTCGCGGACTTCCATCTCGACCAGCTCCAGCAGCTCCTCGTCGTCGACCTGATCGCACTTGTTCAGGAAGACCAGAACGGAAGGAACGTTAACCTGGCGGGCCAGCAGCAGATGCTCGCGGGTCTGAGCCATGGGGCCGTCGGAAGCAGCGATGACCAGGATGGCGCCGTCCATCTGAGCAGCACCGGTGATCATGTTCTTGATATAGTCGGCGTGGCCGGGGCAGTCAACGTGAGCATAGTGACGGGCCTCGGTCTCGTACTCGACGTGAGCGGTGTTGATGGTGATACCACGCTCGCGCTCCTCGGGAGCCTTATCGATGGAAGAGTAGTCAGTGTACTCAGCCTTGCCCTGCATAGCCAGGAACTTGGTGATAGCGGCGGTGGTGGTGGTCTTACCATGGTCGATGTGGCCGATGGTACCGATGTTAACATGGGGCTTGTTTCTCTCAAATTTCTGCTTAGCCATTTGGAAAAATCCTCCTTAACAGTTTTGTATCTTGTTGTTATTGTTGTTTGTTTTCCCCTGTATTACACAATGTTTACCCAACATTGTTATTCTACAGTATCCGTTCCAGAAAATCAATCTTTATTTCAAGATTTATGCATTTTCACGGCCGGAACGCTTGTTGATCAGCTTCTCCTGCAGGCCCTTGGGCAGCTCGATATAGTGGCTGGGCTCCATGGTGTACTGACCGCGGCCCTGAGTGCGGGAACGCAGGTCGGTAGCGTAGCCGAACATCTCGGCCAGAGGCACCATTGCATCGATCTGCTGAGCGCCGGAGCGCATCTCGTAACCCTGGATCTGGCCACGGCGGCTGTTCAAATCGCCGATGACATCGCCCATATACTCGTCAGGCACGATGGCGCAGACCTTCATAATGGGCTCGAGCAGGGTGGGACCAGCCTTACGCATAGCCTCCTTGAAGGCCATGGAACCGGCGATCTTAAAGGCCATCTCAGAGGAGTCGACCTCGTGGTAAGAACCGTCGTAAAGGGTGACCTTCACATCGACCACGGGATAGCCGGCCACAACACCGGAGAGCATGGCGCCCTTGATACCGGCATCGATAGCGGGGATATACTCCTTGGGGATGGCGCCGCCAACGATCTCGCTGACGAACTCGTAGCCCTTACCGGACTCGTTGGGCTCCACACGGATCTTAACATGACCGTACTGACCCTTACCGCCGGACTGACGGGCATACTTGGTATCCTGCTCCACGCACTTGCGGACGGTCTCCTTGTAGGCGACCTGAGGTGCGCCGACATTGGCCTCCACCTTGAACTCACGCAGCAGACGGTCGACGATGATCTCCAGATGGAGCTCGCCCATACCGGCGATGATGGTCTGACCCGTCTCCTCGTCGGTGTAGGTGCGGAAGGTAGGATCTTCCTCAGCCAGCTTGATCAGAGCAACCGTCATCTTCTCCTCACCGGCCTTGGTCTTGGGCTCGATAGCCACGCGGATCACGGGCTCGGGGAACTCCATGGACTCAAGGATGATGGGAGCGTTCTCGGCGCACAGGGTGTCGCCGGTGGTGGTGTTCTTCAGACCCACAACGGCAGCGATATCGCCGGAATAGACGGTATCGATGTCCTCGCGGTGGTTGGCGTGCATCTGCAGGATGCGGCCCATACGCTCGCGCTTGCCCTTGGTGGCGTTGAGCACCGAGGAACCGGCGTTGATCTGACCGGAGTAAACACGGAAGAAGGTGATGCGGCCCACATAGGGGTCGGTCATAACCTTAAAGGCCAGAGCGGCAAAAGGCTCGTTGTCATCGGAATGACGGACGTCCTCAGCCTCGGTCTTGGGGTTCACGCCGGTGATGTCAGCGACATCGGTGGGGGCGGGCATATAGTCCACGACGGCGTCCAGCAGCTTCTGGACACCCTTGTTGCGGTAGGAGCTGCCGCAGACCACGGGCACCATTTCCACGGCGCAGGTAGCCTGACGGATGGCGGCGCGGATCTTCGCAGTGGGAATCTCCTCGCCCTCCAGAGCCAGTTCCATGATCTCTTCGTCGAACATGGTGATGGCATCCAGCATCTTCTCGCGATACTCCAGAGCCAGGTCCATCATATCCTCGGGAATCTCTTCCACGCGGACATCCTTACCCAGCTGGTCGTAGTACACTTCAGCCTTCATCTCCACCAGGTCGATGATACCGCGGAAGGTATCCTCCTTACCGATGGGGAGCTGAATGGGCACGGCGTTGGCCTTCAGACGATCGTGCACCATGTCCAGCACATGATAGAAATCAGCGCCCGTGATGTCCATCTTGTTGACATAGATCATACGGGGGACACGGTAGTGGTCAGCCTGACGCCACACAGTCTCGGACTGGGGCTCAACACCGCCCTTTGCGCACATAACGGTCACAGAGCCGTCCAGCACGCGCAGAGAACGCTCCACTTCCACGGTAAAGTCCACATGGCCGGGAGTGTCAATGATGTTGATACGGGTCTGGGGGAACTGCTGTGCAGAACCGCTCCAGTAGCAGGTGGTAGCGGCGGAGGTGATGGTGATACCACGCTCCTGCTCCTGCTCCATCCAGTCCATCGTGGCGGTACCCTCATGGGTCTCGCCCAGCTTGTAGTTGACGCCGGTGTAGTACAGAATACGCTCTGTAGTGGTGGTCTTACCTGCATCGATGTGGGCCATGATGCCGATATTTCTCGTATTTTCCAGTGTAACCTTTCTCGGCATAACGTTCTCCTCTTTCTTACAGTATGGCGGTTACGAAGATTACCAACGGAAGTGGGCGAATGCCTTGTTGGATTCGGCCATCTTGTGGGTATCCTCGCGCTTCTTGACGGCAGAGCCGGTGTTGTTGGCGGCATCCAGGATCTCGCCAGCCAGACGCTCGGCCATGGTACGCTCACCGCGGGCGCGGGAGTAGTTGGACAGCCAGCGCAGACCCAGGGTCTGACGACGGGCGGGACGGACTTCCATGGGGACCTGGTAGGTAGCACCACCGACACGGCGGGCCTTAACTTCCAGGGAGGGCATGATGTTTTCCATGGCCTGTGCGAACACTTCCAGGGGCTCCTTCTCGGTCTTCTCCTTGATGATATCAAAGGCACCATAGACCACCTTCTGAGCCACACCCTTCTTACCGTCCAACATGATGCTGTTGACGAGCTTGGTCACCAGCACGGAGTTGTACATAGGATCCGGCAGGATCTCTCTCTTGGGAACATTACCTCTTCTGGGCACTTTGCTTCCCTCCTTCATAATAATATGATTTCATAGGTACTCAGCATATCGGCGTGTCCGATACACTGTACGGCCTGCCAAAGAGGTATATGGATAAAGTACCTTTTCGGCAAAGCTCATTTTTAATGCTTGGTTATCGCTTACTTCTGCTTGGGACGCTTGGCACCGTACTTGGAACGGCCCTGCATACGACCCTGGACGCCCTGGGTATCGAGGGTACCACGGATGATGTGGTAACGGACACCGGGGAGGTCCTTAACACGACCGCCGCGGATCATGACCACAGAGTGCTCCTGCAGAGAATGACCCACACCGGGAATGTAAGCGGTGACCTCGTAGCCGTTGGTCAAACGGACACGAGCGATCTTACGCAGAGCGGAGTTGGGCTTCTTGGGGGTTGCGGTTCTCACGGCAGTGCAGACGCCACGCTTCTGAGGGGAGGACAGGTTGGTCTCCTTGTTCTTCAGCGTATTCAGGCCCTTCTGCATAGCGGGGGAGTTGGACTTGTAAGTAGCCTGCTTACGACCCTGCTTGACCAGCTGATTAAAAGTAGGCATGCGTTAGGTACTCCTTTCTTTAAAATTCTTTGGGATTGCTCCCTATATTTTCCACAGAACAACCGAAAGTTATTCCGTTGGAACCTTATTTGCGTACCACAGCGGCAGCGGCGGTCCCCACGGCAATGCCGCAGGCCTTGCCCAGCTGGGCCATGGTGTAGTCCCAGACCGCCTCGGTGCTATGCTCTTTACACAGCTCCTCCAGCGACTCGGTGAGACGGGGATCGGCGTCACAGGCCAGGTACACAACGGCGGCACGATTCTCCGTGACAAGGCGGCGCACCTGCTTCAGGCCCACCACTTTTTCGTTTCCGGACAGTCGCTCCATACGCCGTTCTCCTCGGTTTGCGGGCAGGAATTGCCTCGCCGTAATGCTTTCGTGCGCATTCCCGCGCAATTTAGGATTATATCATAGCCCTGTCGCCGCGTCAAGTAGATTTCACTGAAAAATTTGTGGTTTTCACTGAAAAAGCCCCCGAGTTTGTGTGCAATACGGAGATTTCTGCTTTCGCGGCCATTTTCGTGCCATTGTGACGGAAAAGCAGAAAAAGGCATCCTGAAGGATGCCTTTTTCTTTCATTAGTTAGCGTATTACCGCCTTAGTCTACATTGGCAGCGGCAACGGAGTTGCTAAAGACGATCTCACGGGGAGTCGTCTCCTCCTCCACCACCACTTCCGTCTCGGGCACCATCTGCTCGGCCAGCTGGCGATAGGCGTTGAGGCCTGCGCCGGCGGGGATGAGCTTACCGATGATGACATTCTCCTTCAGACCAACCAGACGGTCGACCTTGCCCTTGATAGCGGCCTCGGTCAGCACCTTGGTGGTCTCCTGGAAGGATGCAGCGGACATCCAGGAGTCGGTAGCCAGAGATGCCTTGGTTATACCCATCAGCACCTGGGTGTACACGCCCTCCTGCAGAGGCTCGCCACTCTCGTTCACCTCGCCGGCAGCAACGCGGGCGCGGATCTCGGCGTTGGCGTCCTCCACCTCCAAAATGTCGGTCATGGCGCCGGAGAGCAGGCGGGTATCGCCGGCCTCTTCCACGCGAACCTTGCGCATCATCTGACGGACGATGACCTCGATATGCTTATCGTTGATGTCAACGCCCTGCTGACGGTAAACCTTGAGAACTTCCTGAATGAGGTAGTTGTGAACGGCACTGGCGCCGCGGATACGCAGCACATCGTGGGGGTTCAGTGCACCGTCCTGCAGCTGGCGACCCTTCTCGATGACCTCGCCATCGGTGACGAGGAGACCGGTGTGAGGCACGGCATAGGTGCGGGTATCGCCGTCGTCGGCGGTGATGATGATGTTCAGCAGGCTGCCCTTGGTAGCTTCCTCGAAGCGGACCTTACCGCCGATCTCGGCGATAGTGGCCATCTTCTTGGGCTTGCGTGCCTCAAACAGCTCCTCCACTCGGGGAAGACCCTGAGTGATATCGCCGCCGGCAACGCCGCCGGTATGGAAGGTACGCATGGTCAGCTGGGTACCGGGCTCACCGATGGACTGTGCGGCGATGATACCGACAGACTCGCCGGGGCCAACGGGCTTGGAGGTAGCCAGGTTCATACCGTAGCACTTGGCGCAGATACCGCTGTGAGCGCGGCAGGTCAGCACCGTACGGATCTCGGCAGTGTGGATATCGAAGCTCTCCAGGAGAGCTGCGTCGTCCTCGGTCATCATCTTATCCTTGGACACCAGCACCTCATCGGTACCGGGCTTGCAGATATCGGCCACGGCAAAACGGCCGCGGATACGATCGGCAAAGCGCTCGATGACCTGACCGCCTTCGCTGATCTCGCCCACAAGGATACCCTTCTCCACGCCGCAGTCGTCCTCGCGGATGATAACATCCTGGCAGACATCGACCATTCGACGGGTCAGGTAACCGGAGTCGGCAGTACGGAGTGCGGTATCGGCCAGACCCTTACGGGCACCACGGCTGGAGGTAAAGTACTCCAGAACGCTCAGGCCCTCACGGAAGTTGGCCTTGATGGGGATCTCGATGGTCTTACCGGCGGTGTTGGCCATCAGACCACGCATACCGGTCAGCTGACGGATCTGCTTCATGGAGCCACGGGCGCCGGAATCGGCCATCATGAAGATGGGGTTGTAGCGGTCCATGTTCTCGGTCAGTGCGTTGGTAACATCGTCGGTGGTCTTCTCCCACTCCTTCACCACCAGCTTGTAGCGCTCCTCGTCGGTGATAAAGCCCATGTTGTACTGCTCTTCGATATCCAGCACGCGCTGCTCAGTCTCAGCGATGAGGGTGTACTTCTTCTCGGGCACCGTCATGTCGGCAATGGAGATGGTGATGGAGCCGCGGGTAGAATAGCGGTAACCGGTGGCCTTGATGTTGTCCAGCACCTCGGCGGCCAGCGTGAAGCCGTACTGCTTGATGGTACGGTCAACGATCTTGCCCAGCAGCTTCTTGCCGCAGACATCGGCGACCTCGTAATCGAAGAACTTGTCGGTGGGGTTGCCCTCGGCGTCAAAGCGCTTGACGAAGCCCAGATTCTGGGGCACATTGCGGTTGAAGATGATGCGGCCCACGGTGATGCGGGTCAGACCGCGCAGCATCTGGCCGTTGTGCTCTTTCTCCACGCGCACCAGAATGGGCTGATGCACGCCGATGATGTGCTCGTTGTAGGCCAGCATAGCCTCATCCTCGCTGCCGTAGACATTGAGGCGGACAGAGGCCTTCTCCTCGTCGGTGAGTTCGTTGTAGCTCTTGCCGGCCAGTGCGAAGTCCACGCCCTCGGGCCAGAACTCGTCGTTGGTCAGCTGGGAGTAGCCGTTCTCGAAGCGCTCGAAGGTCAGGTAGTAGGAACCCAGCACCATATCCTGCGTAGGCACTGCCACGGGGCCGCCGTCCTGAGGACGCAGCAGGTTGTTGGCAGAGAGCATCAGCAGACGGGCCTCAGCCTGTGCCTCGGCAGACAAGGGCACATGAATAGCCATCTGGTCCCCGTCGAAGTCGGCGTTAAATGCGGTACAGGTCAGGGGATGCAGCTTCAGGGCGCGGCCCTCCACCAGCACGGGTTCAAAGGCCTGAATACCCAGACGGTGCAGAGTAGGTGCACGGTTGAGCATGACGGGATGGTCCTTGATGATCTCATCCAGAGCATCCCAAACCTCGGTACGGCCCTTATCCACCATCTTCTTGGCGGACTTGATGTTGTTGGCGCTGCCGTCCTCCACCAGCTTCTTCATGATGAAGGGGCGGAACAGCTCCACAGCCATCTCCTTGGGCACGCCGCACTGGTAGATCTTCAGCTCGGGGCCGACGACGATAACGCTACGGCCGGAGTAGTCCACGCGCTTACCCAGCAGGTTCTGACGGAAGCGACCCTGCTTACCCTTGAGCATATCGCTGAGGGACTTGAGGGCACGGTTATTGGCGCCGGTGACGGGACGGCCACGGCGGCCGTTGTCGATCAGAGCGTCCACAGCCTCCTGCAGCATGCGCTTTTCGTTGCGCACGATGATGTCGGGGGCGTTGAGCTCAATGAGGCGCTTGAGGCGATTGTTGCGGTTGATGACGCGGCGGTACAGATCGTTCAGATCGGAAGTGGCGAAACGGCCGCCGTCCAGCTGTACCATGGGACGCAGCTCGGGAGGGATCACGGGCAGCACATCGATGACCATCCACTCAGGCTTGTTGCCGGAGAGACGGAAGGCATCCACCACCTCGAGACGCTTGACCACGCGGGCCTTCTTCTGGCCGGAGGTGGTCTTGAGCTCGGCGTGGAGCTGCTCGGAAAGCTGGTCGAGGTCGATCTGCTGGAGCAGCTTCTTCACGGCCTCGGCACCCATGCCGGCGGAGAAGTCGTCCTCATACTTCTCGCGCATGTCGCGGTATTCCTTCTCGGACAGGATCTGGTTCAGAGCCAGAGGCGTCTCACCGGGATCGGTGACGATATAGGCGGCAAAGTAGAGCACCTTCTCCAGAATACGGGGAGAGATGTCCAGCAGCAGGCCCATACGGGAGGGGATACCCTTGAAATACCAGATGTGGCTCACAGGGGTGGCCAGGTCGATGTGACCCATGCGCTCACGGCGTACCTTGGCGCGGGTGACTTCCACGCCGCAGCGGTCACAGACCTTACCCTTGTAGCGGATCTTCTTATACTTACCGCAGTGGCACTCCCAATCCTTGGTGGGTCCAAAGATGCGCTCGCAGAACAGGCCGTCGCGCTCGGGCTTGAGGGTGCGGTAGTTGATGGTCTCAGGCTTCTTGACCTCGCCGAAAGACCACTCCTTGATCATTTCCGGAGAAGCAATTCCGATTTTAATAGCGTCAAAAGTAGTAGAACTCATAGTTTCAGCTCCTCCTTTTCCTTAAAATTCGTCCTCGTCAGAATAATCGTCGAAAGAGGCATCCACCTCTTCGTCGCTGACGTACTCGTAACCTGCATCGGCCAGCTCGCTATCGTCTGCGTAGCGGTTCTGGCGCTCGTTCTCGGCGTCCATACGGGCCAGGTTGAAGGTATCCATGGCGTCCTCGTCTTCCTTCAGCTCGATCTGGTTGCCGTCCTCGTCCAGCACCTGAACATCCAGGCACAGGCTCTGCAGTTCCTTGACCAGAACCTTGAAGGACTCGGGCACACCGGGAGTGGGCACATTGTGACCCTTGACGATGGCCTCGTAGGTACGGACACGGCCGGTGACATCGTCGGACTTGACAGTCAGGATCTCCTGCAGGGTGTAGGAAGCACCGTAGGCCTCCAGAGCCCAAACTTCCATCTCACCGAAACGCTGGCCGCCGAACTGAGCCTTACCGCCCAGAGGCTGCTGAGTGACGAGGGAGTAGGGGCCGGTGGAACGGGCATGGATCTTATCGTCGACCAGATGGTGCAGCTTGAGGAAGTACACATAGCCGACGGTAACCTTGTTGTCGAAACGCTCACCGGTACGACCGTCGTACAGCCAGGTCTTGCCCTCGGGGTCAAGGCCGGCCATGGTCAGAGCTTCGGTGATATCCTTATCGGTAGCGCCGTCGAAGATGGGGGTAGCCACCTTCCAGCCCAGCTTCTGAGCAGCGTAGCCCAGATGGACCTCCAGCACCTGACCGATGTTCATACGGGAGGGAACGCCCAGGGGGTTCAGCACGATGTCCAGAGGCGTACCGTCGGGCAGGAAGGGCATATCCTCCTGAGGCAGCACGCGGGAGACGACGCCCTTGTTACCGTGACGGCCGGCCATCTTGTCGCCCACCTGGATCTTGCGGCGCTGTGCGATATATACGCGGACCACCTGATTGATGCCGGGCCCAAGCTCGTCGCCGTTCTCGCGGGAGAAGACCTTAGCATCCACCACGATACCGCTCTCGCCGTGAGGCACCTTCAAAGAGGTGTCGCGGACCTCGCGGGCCTTCTCACCGAAGATGGCGCGCAGCAGGCGCTCCTCGGCAGTCAGATCGGTCTCGCCCTTGGGGGTGACCTTACGCACCAGAATGTCGCCGGCATGAACCTCGGCGCCGACGCGGATGATACCGCGCTCGTCCAGATCCTTCAGCGCATCCTCACCCACATTGGAGATATCACGGGTGATCTCCTCGGGGCCCAGCTTGGTGTCGCGGGCATCGATCTCATACTCCTCGATGTGGATGGAGGTGTAGACATCTTCCTTGACAAGGCGCTCGTTCAGCAGAACGGCGTCCTCGTAGTTGTAACCTTCCCAGGTCATGAAGCCAACCAGAATATTGCGGCCCAGAGCGATTTCGCCCTGATCGGTAGCAGGACCGTCAGCCAGCACGGTGGGATCTTCGCCGCCGTGGACGCGCTCACCCACCTCAACGATGGGCTTCTGGTTGATGCAGGTGCCGTGGTTGGAGCGGAGGAACTTAATGAGCTTATACTCCTTGCTCTCGCCGCTGTCATACTTGACGGTGATGCTCTCGGCATCCATCTTCTCAACCACACCGTCACCCTCGGCCAGCACGGCCACCTCGGAGTCGAGGCAGATCTTGTGCTCCATACCGGTACCGACAATGGGGGCCTCGGGCTTCAGCAGAGGCACTGCCTGACGCTGCATGTTGGCGCCCATCAGTGCGCGGTTCGCGTCGTCGTTGGGCAGGAAGGGGATCATGGCGGTAGCGATGGAGACCATCATACGGGGAGAGACATCGATGAAGTCCACATTGGCGCGGTCCACTTCCACAATCTCGTCACGATGACGGCAGGTAATACGCTTGTTGGTGAGGCAGCCGTTCTCGTCCACGGGCTCGGCAGCCTGACCCACCACATACTGATCTTCCACATCGGCGGTCATGTAGGTGATCTCCTCGGAGACATAGCCCGTCTCATGGTCCACGGCACGGAAGGGTGCCTCGATGAAGCCGTAGTCATTGACGCGGGCATAGGTGGACAGATAGGAGATCAGGCCGATGTTGGGACCTTCGGGAGTCTCGATGGGGCACATACGGCCATAGTGGGAATAGTGCACATCTCGGACTTCCATGTTGGCGCGCTCACGGCTCAGACCACCGGGGCCCAGAGCGGAGAGGCGGCGCTTGTGGGTCAGTTCGGCCAGAGGGTTGGTCTGGTCCATGAACTGGCTCAGGGGGCTGGAACCGAAGAACTCCTTGATGGCGGCGGTGACGGGACGGATGTTGATAAGGCTCTGAGGCGTCACCACATCCAGATCGTGAATGGTCATGCGCTCGCGCATGACGCGCTCCATACGGCTGAAGCCGATACGGAACTGGTTCTGCAGCAGCTCGCCCACGCAGCGCAGGCGGCGGTTGCCCAGATGGTCGATGTCATCCTTGGTGACCATACCGGCGGCCAGAGCGTTCATGTAGTTGATGGAGGCGAAGATATCGTCCACGATGATGTGCTTGGGCACCAGATCATCGGCGTGGAGGCGGCACTGCTCCATCAGCTCGTCGCCGCTGTACTGACTCAGCAGTTCCTGCAGCACATCGAAGCGGACGCGCTCCTTGATGCCGCAGCAGGCCTTGGGATCGAAGTCCACATAGCGGGACATATCGCACATGCCGTTGGTGAAGAGGCGGATGACCTTGCCACTGTCCAGCATGACGCTGATCTCCTTGACACCGATGGCATCCATCTCGGTGCACATATCGGCGCTCAGGACGGTGCCGTCCTCATACAGCAGCTCGCCGGTGGCGGGATGTGCCACGGGCAGGGCCAGCTTCTGGCCGCGGGCGCGGGTCCAGAAAGTCAGCTTCTTATTGAACTTATAACGACCCACGATGCTCAGATCGTAGCGACGGGGATCGAAGAACAGGTTCTGCATCAGGGTCTGGGCGCTGTCCACCGTGGGGGGCTCGCCGGGACGGAGCTTGCGGTAGATCTCCAGCAGAGCCTCCTCGTAGCTCTTGCAGCCATCCTTCTCCAGAGTGGCCACGATGCGCTCGTCATCACCGAAACGCTCCAGAATCTCAGCGTCGGTCTTGAGGCCCAGGGCACGGATGAGGCAGGTGATGGGCAGCTTGCGGTTCTTGTCGATACGAACCCAGAACACCTCGGAGGTGTCGGTCTCGTACTCCAGCCATGCGCCGCGGTAGGGGATCACCGTAGAGGTCATCAGGGGCAGGTCGGTCTTGAGATCGATCTCCTTGCCGTAATAGATGCCGGGGGAGCGGACGATCTGAGAGACCACCACGCGCTCGGCGCCGTTGATGACGAAGGTACCGGAGTGGGTCATCAGGGGGAAATCACCCATGAAGATCTCCTGCTCCTTGATCTCGCCCGTCTCCTTGTTGTGCAGACGCACCCGCACCTTCATGGGGGCGGCATAGGTTGCATCGCGGGCCTTGCACTCCTCCACATCGTACTTGGGCTTCTCGTCCATGGTGTAATCAATGAAGCTCAGCTCCAGATTACCGGCATAGTCCGAGATCACATCCACATCCTTAAAGACCTCCTGCAGACCCGTATCCAGGAACCAACGATAGGAATCCTTCTGGATCTCCAGCAGATTGGGCAGGGACACGACTTCCTCGTGTCGGGCAAAGTTCTTGCGAAGCGTCTTGCCGTAGTACTTGTCCTTGGCCATCTTACTTCATCACGCCTTTCTCTTTCATGCTGTATTTTAAAGTTTCTTACCAACTGTTTCAGAGCCGTTTTTGATACACGCGGCTTTGTTGCAAAATTCACGCAAAACCACTTGTATTTTCCTTGCGGCCGTAGTATACTGAGAGTGTAAAAGGGGATATGTGCCCATCTTCCCAGTATAAGCGCCTCAGTTTACCATATTTGTCCACGCTTGTCAAGGGAAAACCGTGATAAAAACAGCGCTCCGACGAAATTTTCTCGTCGGAGCGCTTTTAGTTTTTCCTTTTATTCCGTAGGAATCGCCAGCATCCAATAGTGGTTGTCGTTGAAATCAAATGTCCCCAGCTCCCTCATCCCCGCTTTGCGGGTGTGGGCGGCGTAGCTGCGGGGGTTGATTTGATTGACGAAGGTCACCATGACGGGGTATTTTGCGGCGTACTCATGGAGGCTTGCGCGGAAAATTCCCTCAAAGACCCCCGTGCCCCGATAAGCGCGATCCACGCACACAGGGCCGTACTGATAGGTGTTCTCCCGTGTCAGCGTCACGCCATCCACCGCGGGCATCTGAGGCAGGATGTCGATCATCTTCTGCATGATGGGCACCTGCTGCCAATACTCCCACGAGGCCGCGAGGGCAAAAGCAGCCACCTTGTCCCCGTCCTTTGCCAGCATCACGCCCCGTTCGCGGACGATCAGATCGGCAAACTGTTCATCCGTCAAAGCGGTGGTCACAAAGCCGTCTGCCATGTCCTCGGGGGCGATGGTGTCGCGGTGATATTTCGCCATCAGTTTGCGGATGGCGGGTAAATCCTGCAATTCAGCCAGTACATACTTCATCTTACTTCCTCCCGCAATTGTTCCAGTTCTTCCTTGCTGAGCACCCCGCCGTTGACCGCCCACAAATAGAAGGAGGCCACGCTGCCATAGGGGCTGTAGCGCTCGCGGCACGATTCAAACTGTGCCCTCGTCATGGTATCCCAGCCGTAGAGCTTCATCATGCCGCGGCGGATGCCCAAGTCTCCGTAACTCAGCACATTTGGACGGCACAGGCAGAAAAGCAGCAGCATTTCCGCCGTCCACTCCCCCACACCACGAAGGGCAGACAGGGCTCTGACGGCCTCCCCATCCTCCATCGCCCGCAGGGCTTCCACATTGAATTCTCCGCTGCACACTTTTTTGGCAAAGTCGCGGATATACTCTGCCTTGCGGTAAGTCATGCCGCAACCCTTCACCGCCTCGGTGTCGGCATCGGCGAGGGTCGCAGGGGTCACTTCCCCCAGCAATCCCTGCAAACGCCGCCAAACGGTCTCCTGCGCTTTCATGGAGATCTGCTGCCCGATAATATGATGCACAACCGCGGAGAACACATCCTCCTCCACAGTGCGCTCAATATAACCCACGCGGCGAATGACACCGCCCAGCAGTGCATCACGCGCCGCAAGATAGTCCAATTCCTTTTGAGAATAGGGGAAATTCATTCCGCTTCCTCCTCCAGCGCCTCCACATAGAAGCTGACGGGACGAAATCCGTCGTTGCAGGAGAGCATGGCGGATTGTTTATTCTTCATCCACCCGTCGTAGAAGTTCCCGCCCCCGTGGCTCAGAGCCAGCACGAAGGGCGAGAGGGTATCCCACGCGCTCTGGCAAAAGCCCTCGGGCTTCTCCCAGCCGTTGGCGATAAACACCTGCCCCTCGACCATATCACAGGCGTGTTCAATGGGGTTTTCGTACATTGCCGACAGGTCGGCGTGATGCACCTTCCGCATCACGGTAATGCGGCATTTTTTCATTAGAAAGACCTCCTCACAACAGGTAGGCGATACCCTGCAGGACCGCCAGATGCAGCGGATAGTAGAAGTAGAACAGCCACTTCATCCTGCCCTTACCCCGCTGCCCGTTATAGACGGCCAACAGCACCAGCGTCAGCAGTGACCACCACTGTACGCCGCCCTTGTCCGCAGCCAGCAATACCAGCAGCAGCGCTGCCAGCAGCAATTTCTCCCAATGGTTGCGGCCGAAGTAGATGCCCACCGCCAGCAGTACGCCCCAGAGCCCGTAGTCCACATCGAAGTCCGTTCCCGTGTTGATCGCAGGGATGATTACGGTGGCGGTGATTACCAGCGCCACCGACAGCAGCGCGTGGAGCGCAGCTGTGGCCGACTTCTTTTTACGCAGATGATCGAGGGCATAGATCAGCAGCACCGACAGGGTAAAGGTGACGATGATACACATGAAGAGGCTGCCGGTGGTGACGAAATACACCACCTGACAGAGGAGCGAGAGGATTGCCAGCTGCAGAAGATACTGGCGGCGATTGCGGGTGTAGGCGCAGCCCTCTGCGATCATCCAGGCGAAGATGGGCATGGCCAGCCGCCCGATGATTCGCAGCAGCATCACATCGGGGAAGAACATATAGCCCACATGGTCGCAGGTCATGGCCACAAGACCAATGATCTTCAGCTGATTGCCCGTGAAGAAAGGCAGCGCACCGCGCTTCATTCTCCCTCTCCCCTTTCTGAGTTATGCGTGCTTATGAGTGCACTTTTTCTCCAAGGTATCCTCCTTGCCGCGGTACACCACGAACTTGCAGAACAGGAACTCCAACACAAAGTTGGAGAGCATGGTCACCACCAAAATCACAAAATCATTGACACCGTGAGCCTCCGCCATGTTGCCCAAAAATGTAGACAGGGGCGTGAAGGCCAAATAAAAACCAAAGACCTTCGCCATGGCCACAGGTACATTGGCGGCGGACTTGAAAGTATAGCGGCGGTTCAGCGTAAAGTTCCACAAAATGGACAGCACCAGCGAGGTCAAATAGGGAATCCAGTAGGTCTTAATAAAAATCTCGATGATGGCAAAAGAGACTATTTGAATAATACCTGCCGAGGCGGAAAAGAGGGTAAATTTCACCGCCTGCCACAGATTCTTATTCTTGTTATTCATTGTTGTTTTTCCTCACTTCTTTCCGCAAATTTCAACTTTTTGCGGAAAATGATGGAAAATATTATACTACGATCTTTTGAATATTGCAACTTTTTTACCGCGACATCCCCTGCCGCCTGCCCATTTTGCGCCAACTGACAAATCCATAGAGATCGTTCACCAAAAAGGCAATAAAGCACACCACCACCGAAATATACCGCACTTCCGTCAGTGCCGCCATGACCCACAGCACGATCAGCACCGCATCGTTGGCGGCATAGGCAAGGGCATAGTAAGGGCTTCTGCGAAAGGTGAGATACACCGCCACAAAACTGGTGGTCACCGACAAAGTACTGGGCAGCAGATTGGCGGTATCAAAAGCCCGCAGGATGTAATAAAACACCATCGTCACCACCGCTGCCAGCACCCACATAAAGGCCACTTCTCTTTTAGAGATGGCGTTCACCTTCACCTCACTGCGGTTGCCCCCGAAGGGATTACGCAGCCACGAAATCAGCGCCAGCACCGCCATGGGCATGGTCATGCCGAGGTAGGTGATCATCTCGCCGTAGTAGGCAAAGGTATAGGAGATGATGCCATAGAGGATGCTGAACACCACCATCAACACCTGCGAAACGGGGTTGCCCTTGGCAGCAAAGATAAGGGAGGTGACGCCAATTAACGATGCCGCCAGTGTCAAATAGCTCTCACGGTCAAAGAGGCAGAAAGACACCACGATTACCGCCGCAGAAATCCCCCACAGCAGCCATTCCCCTATGGTAAAATAGTGCCCTATTGCACGCAGTTGTTTCATTATGTTCTCCTTTTAGCCAAAAAAGCATCCGCATACACATCTTCTAAGACCTAACGATGTGTAAACGAATGCTTTTTTGCATTTGTTTGGCTACCCGGTGGCAGCACCGTATGAATTTTTCTTAGTCCAGCAATTCCTTGGCCTTGGTGTAATTGAACACAGGACCCTCGAGGCAGACATAGGTCTCGTTGATCTTGCAGTGGCCACACTTACCCACGGCGCAGGACATCTTGCGCTCAAAGGAGACCCAGATCTTCTCCTCGGGAACGCCGTTCTTCACACACTCCTTGGCGGTGAAGTTGATCATGGCAGGCGGGCCCACAATGGCCACATTGTAGTCATCAAACTCACCGAAGGGCACATCCTTGATGTAGTTGGTGACGAATCCCTTATGGAAGCCCTCGGAGTCCATATTGTCGAGGCAGTAGGTGGTGTGGAACTTCTCCGCCTGAGAGAAGGCGGCCAGATCCTCCTCAAACAGCACCGCATCACGATCCTTGAAGCCCACGATGAAGTGGACGGACTCGATCTCCTCCGGATGGGCAGCAAAGTGCTGCAGCATGCTGCGCACCGGTGCCATACCGGTACCGCCGGCCACCACCACAAGGTGCTTGCCCTTGTAGCTCTCCACAGGGAAGGCGTTGCCGTAGGGGCCGCGCATAAAGAGGGTGTCACCCTCGTTCATACCGAAGAGGCCATCCGTCAAACGACCCACCTTGCGGATGGTAAACTCCACATAGTCCTCGCCGCGGGAGCTGACGGAGATGGGAGCCTCACCGATCTTGGGGATGGACAGCATAAAGAACTGACCGTGTTTCGTCTGGCCCTCATAGTGGACGCGGAAGGTGTACTCCGCCTGCGTCTCGTGGATGATCCTGACGATCTTATGGGGAGTGGGCATGGTGATGTTGTTCATATCAGCTCTCCTTCCCTTCCTTCAGCGTTTCCACTGCCGCAGCCAGCTTGTCGATGGTCTCGGAGAAGTGGATATCCTTGGGGCAGCGCATATCGCAGCGGCCGCAGCCGACACACATATTGCCCTTGCCGAAGCGGGCATTGTAGTCGAACAGCTTGTGCATGGCCTTGAAACGCATACGGTCGCCGGCCTTGGCGCGGACATTGTGACCGCCTGCCACGGTGCAGTAGTCACCCAGCATGCAGGAGGACCATACACGGCGGCGCTCGCCGTCACGGCTGGTCTCGTTGTAGATGATGTCGGTGGTGTCGAAGCAGCTGCAGGTGATGCACACGGTATTGCAGCCGCCGCAACCGATGCAGTTGTCATCAAACTGACGCCACATATCGAGCGCGTGAATATCCTTCACCATGCTGCGCTCGATGACGGGCACCGTCACGGTGCGCTTGTTCTCGGTAATGAAGGCGGGTGTAAAGTCATTTGCCTCTTCGGCGGCGAAGTAGGGAGCAAAGACCTCGTCCTTTACCTCCACGCAGAGCTTGTCCTCACGCTTGCCCACGGCAACTGCGTAATCGTCGGTGGCAGCGCTGTTCATGGACACGCAGAAGCAGGTCTCAAAGCTCTGGGCGCACTCCATCAGGAAGAACTTCACCTTCTGGCGCAGGCGCTGATAGAAGTTGTCACTCTGCTTGCCGTTCTCCATGAAGATGGTGTCGAGGCGGTGGATACCGTTGACATCGCAGGGACGGAGGAAGAGGATCACAGGGGTATCATCCACTTCACTCTCGCGGACATCATTCTCGGAGAAGTACAGCAGCGTCTGCACGATGGGGTAGAACACCTCTTTGGGAGAGAAGTGGGACTTCTCGTCAAAGACGATCTCCTCCACGCTCTTCACCTCGCCATAGCGGATGAACTTGCCCACCTTCTTGGGGGCGTAAATGCGGTAGGTCTCACGCAGGGCGGCAAAAATCTCATCCATACGCGCAGCATTCATCGTATAACCCATATCCGCACCCCCTTACTTCATGATCTCCTGCTCCAGCAGCAGGAATCCGCGGGTCAGCTTGGCAAGACCGCCGTAGAAGTCGGTGGCGGCGTATTTGCCCATGTCCACCGTAAAGGCGCTGACCCAGTTGAGAAGATGATTCTTTAAAAATGCCTTCTGCTCATCAGCAGCACCCTCGTCAATGAGGATGGCCATATACTCGCAGAGGTAGCCCAGATGATCCTCGGGCACATGGTAGTTGTCCTTGGAGGGGGCCACGCCGCGCTTGGCGTACAGCTCCACCACATCCATACGGGAGTCCTGCATCACCAGATGCTTACGGCTGGTGTAGACGGACTCATAGGGGAAGGCGGCCTTACCCTGCGCCACACCGGCGGAGAGGAAGATGCGGGCGTAGTCCACAGCCAGATCGTCCAGCACAGCAGCCGGATCACCCTCGGCGTTGGCGGCGAGATAGCCGCGCATCAGCTCGAAGCCGGCCTTCATGTCGCCCTCGGCCGCATCCACGGGGAAGGTCATGTTCTGCATGGCGTTCCACAGTGCCTCGTCCACCTCCAGCAGGTACAGTCGGCTGAGGAAACGGTAGAAATTCGCCCGGGCGGTCATCATCTTGTTATCCATTCTGTGCACCTCCCTGTTTCATCATGGCTTCAAATTCGGCGGGCAGCATATCGATCCACTTGGCGTTGCGGAGGATGAAGCGGCCTGCAGGCTTGTTGCCGAAGTCCTTGAGGGAATAGACATTCTCCTCACCTGCTGCGGCAATGGCGCGGGACACATCGCTGTCGGGATCGTTGATATCGCCGAACATCAGCGCTTTACCGGAGCAGTTACGGACGCAGGCAGGCTCTTCACCCCTCTCGCGGCGCTCGGCGCAGACATTGCACTTATCGGAGATGCGCATCTCCTGATTGAAGCGGATGGCGTCATAGGGGCAGGCCCGCTTGCAGCTCTGGCAGCCGATGCACACACTGCCGTCGATCTTGATAACGCCATCTGTCTCATCCTTATAACAGGCGCCCGTGGGGCAGACCTCCACACAGGTGGGGTTTTCACACTGCTGGCACATGAGAGGCAGGAAATACATCTGAAGATCGGGGAACTTGCCCGTGGGGCCCATGGTGTAGAGGGTACTGCGGGACTTGCCCAGCGCGATCTCATGCTCGGTCTTGCAGGCCACCTGACAGCCGCCGTGACAGCCGATGCAGCGGTCAAGGTCAGCTACGATCACAAATTGTTTCATCTTACTTCCCCTCCTTCGAACTGTCCACGGCGGGGCCGTGGCCCACAGGCAGCCAGGACTTGAAGTCCTCGGGCTTGGTCCACACGCCCTCGGGCGGGCCGTCAGCCTTGGACACGCGAACCTGGAAGCCGCGCAGGGTATAGGTGCCCACCACATCGTTGAACGGTGCCGTGGACTTGGTCAGCACATTGACATTCATTTCCTTCCAGCCATGGGTCTTGGTATCCAGCGTCTCGGGGTTCCAGAAACGCTCCATGTACACGATTCTGGGCGGGATGCCCTCGGTGACACAGGCCTTAGCGGTGATCTTACCGCGGAGCGACTCCACGAAGGTCCAGTCGCCGTTGGCGATGCCGTACTGCGCCGCCGTCTCAGGGTTGATCCAGATCTCGGGCACGGGGTACATCTCACGCAAGGCGGGGATGTTGCGGAGCGTAGAGTGGTGATAGAAGGGCACGCGGCCGTTGGTCATCACCAGCGGGAACTCCTTTTGCAGCTCGCCGTCACCCAGAGGGCTCTCGATGGGCTCGAGGTAGTAAGCCAGCGGCTCATAGTCCTTGGATGCAGGAGGCAGTGCCTCGGCGGCGAAGGGCTGACCGGTGCGGCCAAGGGTGATCATGCTCTCGAGATAGACCTCCAGCTTTTTAGAAGGTGTGGGGAAGCCCTGAGGCTTGCCCGTGGTCTCGTCGATGTTCTTGTAGACATAGTAGGTGCGCCACTCGTCCTTGGGGAGGTACTCGAAGGGAGCTTTCTCGGCAAACTCCTTCCAATCCATGCCCACCACCTTGGTAAAGTGGCCGAAGAACTCGGCCATGGAGTCCCAATAGGGGAGATCCTCGCCCATGAACTCGGCGTCGAAGGCCTTCTGGCAGCCCTCGTGACCCAGCTGGGCGCACTTCTTTGCCAAGCGCGACCAGATGAGGGTCTCATCCATGGTCTCCCACAGATGGGTCACCTGCTGACGGGCGAAGAGCTTGTTGCAGGTCTCCACGATCATGTCCGTCTCCAGCCACTCCTCGGTGGGCAGCAGGATATCGGCATAGGCAGAGAAAGAGGTGGGATACATGTACATATGGACGATGAAGTCCAGCTTTTCGATGGCCTCCACCCACTTGGCACTCTCGGCCACCACGCCCAGCTTGTTGCCGGATCGGTCGATCCACACGCGGGGCTGATAGGGCTCTCCCGTCAGGATGGCATCGCGGATACTGGAGGGATGACCTGCCCACCAGATGTGCAGACCCTTGTGCTCCACGCCGCCCAGGCGCTTTTGCAGTTGACCCTCGGGCAGCATCTTGGTGGCCACGGGCACGGGATAGTTGGGCATCTTCAGCACGCCGCTGGTACGGAAGCGCTGCAGCAGAGCGCCGGGACGCTCCACATTGCCCATAATGAGATCGATGGTGGCAGCGGCCATGGCGGCCTGTACGGAGTTGGGAGTCTGGTCGGTGGCAACGCCCAGAGCAAGGCCGCTGGGTGTGTTCTCGCAGAACATCTTCACAGCCTCTTCGATCTTCTTGGGATCGAGCCAGCAGATCTCGCCGGCCTTCTCCAGCGTGTACTCCTCCACGCTCTCCCACAGCAGCTGATAGCCGGTCTTGCAGACCTTGCCGTCCACCACGAACTCACCCTCCAGCGCAGGCTCGAGGTTCTCGTCGTAGGGATAGGCCATGGCCTTGGCGGAATTGGTCTTCTTATCCCACACCATGAAGATGTCGGGCGTGTTGGGGTCGTTGCTGACTTCGGCACGCAGCAGCATCTTGGACTCCACATCCACCAGATAGGGCAGGTTGGTCCATTTCATGACGAAGTCGGCATCAAAGAGCTTGTTCTCCAGAATATAGCGCGTCCAGCTCAGCAGCAGGGCCACATCGGTACCGGGGCGGATGGGCAGCCAGATGTCGGCCTTGGCCGCATCGGGAGTAAAACGGGGGTCAACAGAGATGGTCTTGACGCCCCGGGCACGCAGCTCCACCACGGCGTTACCGCCGCTGGCAGGACAGGAATAGGCAGGAGATGTACCCCACAGTGCCAGACACTTGATGGGGGTATCATCGGGGAAGTACAGTTCCAGCGCATTGGAGTCGGCAATACTGGGGTCCACGCCGCCGTACATCATGGTGTAGGCCAGCACGCGGGGCAGATAGCACTGGGCGCAGCCGGGTTCGAACCAGTTGGGGGTGCCGAACACATTGCAGAAGCGGGCGATACTCCAGATCTCGGGGTTACCGCCGCCGCCGGTGGAGCAGAACACCGTCTCGGCACCGTACTTTTCGCGGGTATCCATCAGCTTCTCGGCGATGGTGGTCAGCGCCTCATCCCAGGAGATGCGCTTCCACTTTCCGCCGCCGCGCTCACCCACGCGCTTGAGGGGGAACTTATTGCGGTTGGGGTGATACAGTGCCTGAATACCCGCCAGACCCTTGGCGCACATGCGGCCCTTGCTCATGGGGTCTTCGTTGTTGCCCTCCAGCTTGATGACGCGGCCGTTTTTCACATAGGCCAGCACGCCGCAGTTGGCAATACAGGCGCGGCAGCAGGTCTTGACAACTTTCACCTCGTCCTTATCGGATGCATCCGCTACCACACCGCGGTCAAAGGGGCTCTTCTTCGGAAGTGCCGCCTCCAGACCTGCGATGGACAGTGCATCCAGGGCTTTGAGCATCCTCTCTTTATCCATACGATACCTCCTGTCGGACTGCTGTCAGTCCGTTTTCTCTTAGTTGGTACTTATTTCTTCTCACAGCAGCCACACCTCCACGGTGTCGCCCGTATGCAGCCCCCCGTTGGGGCCTTGGATATCCACAAGACAGTTGCAGTGCTTCAGCGCCGACAACATACCTGAGGCGTGTCCCTGTTGCGGGATCTCCACTGTGCCGTGGCGGTACTTGGCCCGCACAAAGCGGCGGCCCTTCGTCCCCTTGGGGAAGTCGCCCTCCACCGTGGCGCTGACCTTCTCCATCTCCAGCGTCCCGTCGCCGCTTAACTTCGCCAGCGCAGGCCGTACCAGCAGTTCAAAGGTGGCAAAGGCACCGAAGGGATTGCCCGACAGGGCGATGACGGGTTTTCCGTCGAAGGTGTAGGCCAGCACCGGGGAACCGGGCTTGGCAGCGATGCGCCAGAAAAGCTGCTCACCGCCGAGGAGCGAGACCGCCTCGTGCATCACATCCCGCTGTCCCACCGACACACCGCCGGTGGTGATGACGAGGTCGGCCTCCCGGGCCGCAGCACGGATGCGCGATGCCGTTTCCTCCGCCTCGTCTCCCACATGGGCACACATCACAGGATCAAAGCCCAGTTCGGAAAGACGGGAGCGCAGGAGATAATGGTTGGAGTTATAGATCTTGCCGGGCCTGCCGGCCATACCGGGTGCGATCAGCTCATCACCGGAGGTGATCAGGGCCACGCGCACCTTACGGTAGACCTTTACCGCCGCGATGCCCGCACCGGCCAGAATGCCGATGTCCACCGCATCCAGTTTCTCCCCCCTGTCCATCAGGGGCGCACCTGCGGGATAGTCCTCGCCGCAGAAGCAGTAGTTCTCGTGTTTGCGCAGGGGCGTGTAAATTTCCACCTGCTCCTCGCCGTAGTCGGTGTCCTCCTGCCGGATGACACAGTCGGCGCCTGAGGGGATGGGTGCGCCTGTCATGATGCGCACCGCCGTACCCGCCGTGACCGTCTCTCTGGCCACGCTGCCCGCCATGACACGGTCGATGACCTGCAGTGTCACGGGATGCTCTTTCGATGCACCTGCCGTGTCGGCGGCAATCAATGCGTAGCCGTCCAGAGGGGAGCGATCAAAGGGGGGCTGGGGCTGGATGGCCACAATATCCTCGGCCAGAATACGGCCGATTGCGCGGCTCAGTTCCACTTCTTCCCATGTATCAACAGGTGACAGCGCCGCCGTAATCAATTCGACAGCCTGTTCCACACTTATGGTGTGCATCCTTCTCCTCCCTCCAGCGCAGCGTAGTCCCGCTGCGTGTTGATGTTTCCAAATGCGCCGTCATCGGCACAGACATATTCTTCATAACCCACCTGCTCCAGCAGGGCCATCACCGCGCCTCTCCCCTGTTCCAAGGCAAGGCGAATCTCTTCGGCGAGGCAGCGGTCATAGACCGCCAGCAGGGGCTCGACCTTGTCGCCGTGGCGCAGGACGGTGACGGGCTTGCCACTTTCCATGCTCTTCCCGATCAGTGATCGCAGCACCGCGGTGTGCAGGCAGGGCATGTCCACCGTCAGCACAAGGCACTTATGGTGCTTTGCCTTGCCGAGCGTGGCCTCCAATCCCCCCAGCGGCCCGCGCTGCGGGAAGTTGTCCTCCACCACGGGGGCAGAGCAGTGCTCGCCCCGATAACCAGAGACAAGGATATCAGAAATCCCCAGAGCGCGGCCCAGGGCGATCTGATGCTCCAGAAATGTCTCCTCGCCGTAAGGCAAATCCGCTTTATCCCGCCCCATGCGGCGGCTGAGACCGCCCGCAAGGACAATGAGGGACAGTTGGGTGCGAATGAACTTCTCCCGCAGCACCGCCGAGGTGATTGTGTCGATATCATTTCTGTTATAACAGGGAATATTTTCCACAGGTGACGCCGTTCCGTCGGAAGCGAAGGCCACCAGATTCTCTACATTGCAAACAAGTGTACACTTCTCCGCCGTCAGCATCTGCACCTTGGGATAGCTGCTTCCCTTGCAGCCCTCCAGCAGGATGATATCCGCCTCGGGGAACAGGGCCGCCAAGTCCTCTGCCGTCACTTGGGGCTGGGACTTAACCACCATCCATTTTTCCCCATCATATACCGCCGAGGCGTACGCTCCTGCGGTACGGTGGCGGTAGGAGTCGGTGCCCGCTGCATCGGCGGTAAACTCATGGCCGTCGTGCTTGACGGTGGCCACACGCAGACCGCGGCGGGTCAGGGCAGCCACCAGTTTTTCCACCAGCGTGGTCTTGCCCGTGTTCTTTTCGCCGCAAACGGCCAATACGAAGGGTTCTCCCGTCACCGTCCTCACCTCCCCGCAACGAAAAAAGACTCCTGCCTATACATTGTTCAGTGTACCAAAAGATACGCCGTAATGCAAGAAAGAGTCCGTTTTCTTCTGTCATCTTTTTCAGATAAGCTTATTTACTTTTTGCATAGGTGGCCACAAACTGCGCCACATCATTGAAATCCTTGAGCCGTCCTTTCAGCGTTTCGTGATCCCAGTCCCACCATGCGATCTCCTCCATGGCGGCGATGGTATCCTCATCGTAGCGCCAACCGATATGACGGGCAGGGACACCCGCCACGATCTCATAGGGGGCAACATCGTGGGTCACCACGGCACCTACTGCCACCACCGCACCGTTGCCGAGGGTGACACCGCCCATCACAATGGCATTGTGACCGATCCAAACATCGTGCCCCGTAGTAACAGTGAGGTTCTTGCGCCACGCAATCAGTTCTTCGTCGTTCTCTCCCAGACCGTAATGAGCGGCGCGGTAGGTAAAGTGGTGCGCCGCGGCACGCTCCCGCATAGGGTGCTGCACGGGATTGATACGCACGCCCGTGGCAATGGAGTTGAACTTGCCGATGGAGCAGTTATAGATGTCGTTGCCGCCGAAGAGATAGGTATACGATCCCACATAGCTGTCGGCGGCGATGCAGTGATCACCCAACTCCACATACTGACCGAATTCACAGTTATTCACCACACATGTGGGGTGAATGAGCGGTTCTTCCGCCGTCAGTTGTTTCGAAAAATCCAGCATCGCCAAGTCCCCTCTTCAGTTCTTTTTCTTCTCCCGCTCCAAAAGGCACACCGTCTCAATATTGGCCGTACGCGGGAACAGATCCACCGCCGCAGCACGGACGGCGCGATAGCCGTAGGCATCAAAGCGCTTGACATCCCGTCCCAGTGTGGCGGGGTCACAGGAGACATATACGATGCGCTTGGGGCGCATCAGCACCACCGATTCGATAACCTCGGGCGCAAGGCCCTTGCGGGGCGGGTCGAGACAGATCACATCGGGACGCAGACCGCGGCGGGCCAATTCTGCCGCCGCATCCCCGGCATCGCCCTCTATGAACTCCACCGTCTCCACGCCGTTATAACGGGCATTCTCCCACGCATCCGCCACAGCTTCGGGCACGATCTCGGCACCGATGGTTTTTCCTGCATGGCGGGCCATACATAGGGTGATGGTACCTGCACCGCAGTAGAGATCCAGCACCGTCTCCTCTCCTGTCAGGGCAGCATACTCCACCGCCTTACCGTACAGGATTTCAGCCTGGTCGCGGTTCACCTGATAGAAAGACGGCACCGACAGACGGAAGGTCAGACCGCAGAGGGTATCGGCCAGTCGATCCTCACCCCAGAGGGTGCGGTATGTATCGCCCAGAATGGTGTTGCCCTGCTTGCGGTTCTCGCCCCAGACGATGCCTACCGCACGGGGAACAGCCTGACGCAGCATCTCCACCAGTTCCGCCTCATGGGGGGCACCGCCGCCATTGCCCAGCACGCAGATAAGGCTCTCCCCCGCTGCGTTGGTACGGACATAGAGGTGGCGCAAAAGGCCGCTATGGGTCTTTTCCTCGTAGCAACTGACACCGTAGTGGCAGATATATTCCCGCAGTGCCGCTGCCGCAGCGTCAGCCTCAGGACGCTGGATAAGACAGCGTTCCACAGGGATGACCTCGTGGCTGCGGGCGCGGTAGAATCCCACAGTGCCCTCCACGCCTACGGGATACTGGCTCTTGTTGCGGTAGTGGTTCGTCTCGGCTGCACCGATGATCTCCTCCACCTCCACATTGCTGCCACCGAGACGGCGCAGAGCATCCTGCACCCGCTCACGCTTGGCCACCAGTTCTTCCGCGTAGTCCATGTGACGGAAGTCACAACCACCGCAGCGCCCGTAATAGGGGCAATCGCTCTCCTGACGGTGCTCGGAGGGGGTATGAATAGCCGTCACCTTACCGAATGCGGCGTTTTTCAGCACCTTCATGATAAGGATGTCGCAATCCTCGCCCCGGACGGCCCGGTGGACAAACACCACCTGTCCATTGACGCGGGCGATACCCAGACCCTCGGAGGAGTAACCCTCGATGACGGCGCGGACGGTTTGATTTTTCTGCAGGCTCACGCGTGCTTCCATGGCAGATTCCCTCTCTCTTGGATAACATCGGATGAGAGGCGAACCCTCGCCTCTCATCCATCATGATTAAAAGTTGAATTTCTCCGTCAGCTGACGAATGGCCTCGGCAAAGGCGTGGAGGCTCTTGTTGTCGCGGCTGCGGCTGCGGCGTACCAGCGCCGTAAGGTTGTCCAGCGCCTGCTGCAGCTTTTGGAACGCATCGGAGGTCTTTTTCTCCACGGTGAAGGCGGACTTCTTTTTCTCGGGCATGTAACCCACAGCGGTCTGCTTGCCCGTGAGGAGATCGTACTCCTCGGTGTAGAGGGGTGCGTGTGCCTCGAAGCCCATGCCCTGCACCGTCTCGGCAAAGAGGGGTGCCACATCGCTGTCACCGTGGACGATAAACACATGCTGGGGCTTGGGGGCGGCGAACTTGCCCACCCACTCGATGAGATGCTCCCGGTCGGCGTGGGAGGAAAGGCCCTGGAAATTGATAAGTTTTGCCCGGACAGCGATCTCCTCGCCGAAGAGCTTTACCTCGGTGGCACCGTCCATCAGATGGCGGCCCAGCGTGCCGGGGGACTGGAAGCCCACGAACACCACGGCACTGTTCTCTTTCCACAGATTGTGCTTGAGGTGGTGGCGGATGCGGCCGGCATCGCACATACCGGAGGCGGAGATGATGACCTTGGGGACATTGTCCATATTCAGCAGCTTGGACTCCTCCACCGTCTCGGTCATGTTCATGCCGGGGAAGGAGAACATATGCTCGCCCTCGGAGACCAGTTCGATGGCCTCCTCGTCCAGATAGCCCGTCAGATCTCCGCAGAAAATGGTGGTAGCACTGCGGGCCAGGGGCGAATCCACATACACGGGGAAATCCTGCACCGACTTAACCAGCTTCTGGTCCTTGATCTCACGGATGAAGTACAGCAGTTCCTGGGTGCGGCCCACGGCGAAGGCGGGGATCACCACATTGCCGCCGCGGCCCAGTGTCTCGTCGATGATGGCCGCCAATTCGTCGGTATAGCTCCACACCTCCGTGTGGTCGCGGTTGCCGTAGGTGGACTCCATGACCACATAATCGGCGCCCTCAAAGAACTGAGGGTTGCGGAGGATGGGCTGATCCACATTGCCGATGTCGCCGGAGAATACGATGGAGCGGCTCTCGCCGTTTTCCGTCAAATCGAGGCGAATGGAGGCGCTGCCCAACAGGTGGCCGGCATCAATGAAGGTGGCCTTCACGCCCTCGCAGATATCCACCGTCTCGCCGTACTCGCAGGTGGTGAGGAACTCGGGGACACGCATGGCGTCGGCCATGGTGTAGATGGGTTCGATTTCAGGGCGGCCGGCGCGCTTATTTTTCTTGTTCTGATACTCGGCATCGCTCTCCTGAATGTGGGCAGAGTCTGCCAGCATGATATCGAGAAGTTTTGCCGTCAGCCGGGTGGTGATGATGCGGCCGGCAAAGCCGTTTTTGATCAGCATGGGCACGCGGCCGGAGTGGTCGATGTGGGCGTGGGTCACCAGCACCGCATCAATGGCCGCAGGGTTAAAAGGCAGGACGGAATTGTCGATTTCATCCCGTCCCTGCTGCAGACCACAGTCGATAAGGATCTTCTTTCCGTTTACCTCCAGACAGTGGCAGCTGCCGGTGACACACTGGGCAGCACCGTAGAAGCTCAGTTTCATAGACATCCGTCTCCTTCTCGTAGAATATGTACCCTGATTATAGCAGTTTTTCCCCCTCTGCGCAAGAGAAAACAGCTTTTGCACTTGTTTACAGAAATTTCTTTTGCATATATGGGAATACTATGGTATACTGCTATGCGTATCATTATGCGTACATATTCTTTTTCACGAGAAAGGATCCAAATATATGGGACTGGTTAACAAACTGTTCGGTACTTACTCCGAGCGCGAACTGAAATCCGTCTGGCCCATCGTGCACCGCATCGAGGCCATGGAGGAGGAGTACCGCGCTTTGACCGATGCGCAACTGCAGGCCAAGACGGTGGAGTTCCGCGAGCGTCTTGCCAACGGCGAGACGCTGGACGACATTCTGCCCGAGGCCTTTGCCACCGTCCGCGAGGCAGCCGACCGCGTGCTGGGCATGCGCCCCTATCCCGTGCAGCTGGTGGGCGGCATCGTTCTGCATCAGGGGCGCATCGCCGAGATGAAGACCGGTGAAGGTAAAACGCTGGTGGCCACTCTGCCCGCCTACCTCAACGCCCTTTCCGGCAAGGGTGTCCATATTGTCACCGTCAACGACTACCTGGCCAAGCGCGACAGCGAGTGGATGGGTAAGGTACATCGCTTCCTGGGTCTGAAGGTGGGTCTCATCATCCACGACATGACCAAGGCCGAGCGTCAGGAGGCGTATCTTGCCGATGTGACCTACGGCACCAACAACGAGATGGGCTTTGACTATCTGCGCGACAATATGGCCATCTACTCCAACGAGCTGGTGCAGCGCAAGCACAATTTCGCCATCGTGGACGAGGTGGACTCCATCCTCATCGACGAGGCCCGCACCCCCCTCATCATCTCCGGTCAGGGCGATAAGTCCACCCAGATGTATGACATGACCGAGATCTTCGTCCGCAAGCTCAAGCGTTTCGTCATCGTGGAGACCGACTCCAAGGCAGAGGAAGATCCCGAGATCGATGCCGATTACATCGTGGACGAGAAGGCCAAGTCCGTCTCCCTCACCGCCCGCGGCATCAAGAAGGCCGAGGAGTTCTTCCATCTGGAGAACCTGGGTGATCCCGAGAACAGCACCATCTCCCATCACATCAACCAGGCCATCCGCGCCCACGGCGTCATGAAGCGGGATGTGGACTATGTGGTCAAGGACGGCGAGATCGTCATCGTTGACGAGTTTACCGGCCGCCTCATGTTCGGCCGCCGCTACAGCGAGGGTCTCCATCAGGCTATTGAGGCCAAGGAGCGCGTGAAGGTACAGCGTGAGAGCAAGACGCTGGCCACCATCACCTTCCAGAACTACTTCCGCCTCTACGAGAAACTCTCCGGCATGACCGGTACGGCCATGACCGAGGCAGAGGAGTTCGGCACTATCTACAATCTGGACATCGTGGAGATCCCCACCAACCGTCCCATCGCCCGTATCGACAACAACGACAGCATCTACAAGACGGAGATGGGCAAGTACAAGGCCGTCATCCGCCAGATCAAGGAGTGCCACGCCAAGGGCCAGCCCGTGCTGGTGGGTACGGTATCCATTGAAAAGAACGAGCTGCTGGGCAAGCTCCTCACCCGCGAGGGTATCCGTCACAACCTCCTCAACGCCAAGAACCACGAGAAGGAGGCCGAGATTGTGGCACAGGCCGGTAAGTTCGGCGCCGTCACCGTCGCCACCAACATGGCCGGCCGCGGTACCGATATCATGCTGGGCGGTAACGCCGAGTATCTGGCCAAGAACGACCTGCGCAAGATGGGTATGTCCGACGAGCTGATCGCCGAGGCCACCGGCTACGCCGAGACCTCCAACGAGGAGATTCTCAATGCCCGCCGTCTCTTTGCCGAGAAGCTGGCAAAATATAAAGATGCCATTGCCGAAGAGGCACAGAAGGTCCGTGACGCAGGCGGTCTGTTCATCATCGGCACCGAGCGTCACGATTCCCGCCGTATCGACAACCAGCTCCGCGGCCGCGCCGGCCGTCAGGGCGACCCCGGCGAGACCCGCTTCTACATCTCCACTGAGGATGATCTCATGCGCCTGTTCGGCGGTGAACGCATCACCAACATGATGGATAAGCTGAAAGTGGCTGAGGACGAGCCCGTGGAGAACAAGATGCTGACCCGCTCTATCGAGCAGGCACAGACCTCCGTGGAGTCCCGCAACTTCCAGTCCCGTAAGTCCGTGCTGGAGTACGACGATGTGATGAACAAGCAGCGCGAGATCATCTACACTCAGCGCAAACAGGTGCTGGACGGTTTGGATGTAAAGGAGACCATCCTGAATATGCTCTCCACCTCCATCGCCAATCAGGTCTCCTCCGTGTTCCTGGGCGATGACCGTATCGATGAGAGCCGCTTCCGTGAGCTGATGAAGAATGTGGAGGGTATCTACTTCCCCAAGTACACCGTGAAGATCGAACCTTCTGAAGTCTCCTCTCTCTCCGCCGAGGATTTTACCGAGCGCTTTACCGATGCTTCTCTGGCCTATTACGCCCAGCGCGAAGAGGAGATCACCCCCCAGCTCATGCGTGAAGTGGAGCGCGTGGTGCTGCTGCGCGTGGTCGACGAGTACTGGATGGAGCACATCGATGCCATGCACGAGCTGCGTCAGGGCATCCGTCTGCGTGCCTATGCCAATACCGATCCCGTGGCTGCCTATAAGAAGGAAAGCCTGGATATGTTCGATGATATGATCTCCGCCATCCGCGACGAGACGGTGCGCCGTCTCTATAGTGTCCGCGTCAGAAGCGGCGATGAGGTCAAGCGCGAGCGTGTGGCCACCGGCATCACCGAGGGCGGCGGCAGCGGCGACGGCTCCGTCCGCCGCAAGACTCCCACCAAGGTGGTCAAGATCGGCCGCAATGACCTCTGCCCCTGCGGCAGCGGCCAGAAGTGGAAGAAGTGCACCTGCAAGGAGTACCATTCCTAAGTAACATACGATAAGGCGGCCTTGTGTCGCCTTATCTTTTCCCCATTTCCCTATGGAGGTACAGAATGTTTACAAAACACACCGACAACTCCATACTGTATCTTCGCTCCAAAGCATTGGGAGATGTTCCCCACGGATTTTCCACCCGTCTCGGCGGCGTCTCCCCCGCCCCTTGGGACAGTCTCAATCTGGGCGTGGGCCGTGGTGACGCGATGGACAATGTCCGGGAGAATTACCGCCGTTTCTGCGCCGCCCTCGGCCTTGATGCACACCGCGCTGTCCTCAGTAAGCAAGTCCACGAGGATGTGGTGCGCCATGTTACCGCCGAGGACGCAGGCAAGGGTCTGTGGCGCGACCGGGACTACACCTCCGTGGACGGAATGGTCACCGATGTGGCCGGTCTGCCCTTGGTGGTGTTCTCCGCCGACTGTAATGTGATTTTGCTCCACGATCCCGTACGGGGCGCCGTCGGTGCCTGCCACGCAGGCTGGCGCGGTACGGCACTGGGCATCGCCCGTAAAACGGCGTTGGAGATGGTGCGTCTGTTCGGCTGTAATCCCGCTGATATCCGCGCCGCCATCGGCCCTGCCATCGGACAGTGCTGCTTCGAGACGGATGAGGATGTCCCCACCGCCCTCCGCGCGGCACTGGGGGCCGAAGCCGATCCCTACATGGAACAGCGCGGCACCAAAACCCACATCGATCTCAAGGGCGTCAATGCCCTGTGGCTTCGTAAGGCGGGCGTGGAGCAAATTGATATCTGCCACGACTGTACTGCCTGCAATCCCGACCTTTACTGGTCTCACCGCAGGATGGGTAACGATCGCGGCGCACAGATCGCCATGATCGCGCTGGAGGAGGTGGCGAAATGAAACGATTGATGCTGCTTCTTATCGCCCTGTCCCTGCTGCTCAGCGGCTGCGGCAAGGTGGAGGACAACACCTCCTTCGACCCGCTGGAAGAACTGCGGGAGTATTACGGCACAGAGGACGAGGTGGAAACGCCGCCTCTGACCGACTTCATGCTGCCCTATTGTACCGGGGAAACATGGGACCCCGTCACCTGTCCCGACGGCGTGCAGCGCACAGTCACCTCACTGGTGTACGAAACACTCTATCAACTGGACGAGACTTTCACCCCCCATCCGCTGTTGGTACAGAGCGTCGATTACGATGCCGAAAGCTTTGTCTACACCCTGAATCTGCGCAGTGATGTATACTTCAGCGACGGCAGCGAGATGACGCCGCAGGATGTGGCCGCCTCGATTCTGCGGGCGGTACACTCTCCGCGCTACGGAGCGCGCCTGTGGCAGGTACACACCGTCACCGTACGGGGTTCTGCCGTCGAGGTGGCCCTCACGGAGGATAACCGCAGCTTTACCGCGCTGCTGGACATCCCCGTCATTAAGGCGGGTACGGAAACGCTTGCCGTGCCGGTCGGCACGGGCCCGTATATTCCCACCACGGACAAGTCGCAGCTTCTGCCCAATTCCCACTGGTGGCAGAGTAAAGTTCTCCCCTTTGACAGCATCAAACTGTCGCCTTATAAGAGTGAGGAGGCAGCCGCCTACGCCTTCGCCTCCCACGATGTGCACCTGTTTGTCTATGACCTCTTAAGCGATATCAGCCTCGCTTCCGCCTCCAATGGCAACGCCACTGTAGCGGAGACGGCCGTGATGCACTATCTGGGCTTCAATCTGTCCAAGCGTCATCTCGCAGATCCTGCTCTGCGCCGCGCCATCTCGCTGGCCATCGACCGGGAGGAGATCGTCTCCGCCGCCCTCTCGGGTCACGCCGTTGCCACCCAGTTTCCCCTCCATCCCGCCTCTCCCATCTACCCCACCGCATTGGAGAGTGATGCCGACACCACGGCAGTCTATGAAGCGCTGTCCCAGCAGGATCTTGGCGACGGCGAGTGGAAATACCAGCTGCGGCTGCTGGTAAACAATGACAACAGCTTCAAAGTAGCCGCCGCCGAGCGCATCGCCGAAATGCTCAACCGCTACGACTTCAATGTGACCGTAGCGGCGCTGCCGTGGGAGGCTTTCCTCTATGCGCTGGAAGTGGGCAACTACGACCTCTATTACGGCCAGTGCAAGCTCAGCGCCGATTGGGATCCCACACCTTTGCTGGGTACGGAGGGTATTCTCAACTACGGCGGCTATAGTAACGCCATGACCGACACCCTTCTGGCCGCCTGCCGCAGCACCGGAGGCGATGACCACCTGGAGGCTGTGGAAACACTGTGTCTTCATCTGCAGTCCCAAACGCCCATCGTCCCCCTCTATTTTGAGCGGGTGGATGTGCTCCTCAGCCGCAACGCTGTGGATACCATCACCCCCACCGCCACAGATCCGTTCTTCGGTCTGGAAAAGTGGAGGGTAAACTGGGGCGAAACGCCTGCGACGGAATAAAGCAGTAAAAAATCCGTGTATCTTACGATACACGGATTTTTTTATTGTCATTGTCAGCTTACTTCTCCATAGCGCGACGCTGGAAGAACTTCACGATCTCCACGATGGGGATCATCAGCAGGGCCAGTACGATGGAGATACCATACTCGGCCAGAGAGATGCTGGTGAAGCCGAAAGCATTGGCCAGGAAGGGCACCTCGCACACCAGTGTGGTGGCAACCAGAGAACCCAGAGCAGCCCAGGCCATCACCTTATTCTTGGTGCGCAGCTTGAAGATGCTGCCGCGCTGAGAGCGCATGTTCAGGCTGTGTGCGATCTCGGCCATGGACATGGTGATGAAGGCCATGGTGGTACCGTCGGGGCTGATACCGCCCATGGGGATCTCCCAGACACCGGACTCCATGAAGTGACCGATAAAGTAGGCGGCGATGGTCAGGACGGAGACCACCAATCCCTGATAGGCCACGTCGATGCCCATACCGCCGGCGAAGATACCGGCCTTGGCATCACGGGGACGGCGGCGCATGATGGAGGGCTCAGCCTCCTCCATGCCCAGTGCCAGAGCGGGGAAGCAGTCGGTCACCAGGTTGATCCACAGCAGGTGGACGGGACGGAGAATGGTAAAGCCCATCAGCGTAGCCACGAAGATGGAGATGACCTCACTCATGTTGGAGGACAGCAGGAACTGAATGGCCTTGCGGATGTTGTCGTAGATACGGCGACCTTCCTCAACAGCGCCCACGATGGTAGCGAAGTTGTCATCGGCCAGCACCATGTCGGCCACATTCTTGGTAACATCGGTACCGGTAATACCCATACCTACGCCGATGTCGGCAGACTTGATGGAGGGTGCGTCGTTGACGCCGTCACCGGTCATGGCGGTGACATAGCCGGCATTGCGCCAGGCGTTGACGATGCGGGTCTTGTGCTCAGGCTGAACACGGGCGTACACGGAGATGTTGCGGAAAGCCTCCTCGAAGGCGGCGTCGTCCATCTCATTGAGCTCGGAGCCGGTAACGGCACGCATGCCGTCCTCCAGAATGCCCAGCTCCTTGGCGATGGCCACGGCGGTGTCCACATGGTCACCGGTGATCATGATGGGACGGATACCGGCACCGCGGCACTCCACGATGGCGTCCTTCACCTCGGGACGGACGGGGTCGATCATGCCGGCCAGGCCCAGGAAGCACAGCTCCTGCTCCAGATCGGCGGGCTCATAGGAGGTGGGCTCAGCGTCCCAGATACGCTCGGCGGCAGCCAGCACGCGGAGTGCGCGGTCGGCCATAGCCTTGTTGGCGGCAAGGATCTCAGCCTTGGCCTCTTCGGTCATGGGCAGCACCTGACCATCCTTGAGATAGCTGACGCAGCGGCCCAGAATCACATCGGGACCACCCTTGGTATACTGCACGAACTTGCCGTCCTTGGCATGGACGGTGGACATCATCTTACGACCGGAGTCGAAGGGTGCCTCGCCCACACGGGGCGTCTCGCCCTGCATGACGGGCTTGGCAAGACCCAGCTTGTTGGCCCAGACCACCAGAGCAGCCTCGGTGGGCTCACCGGTGGAGGTGCCATCCTCGTTGAGCACGGCATCGCAGCACAGCGCCATGGCGCGGGCGATGTGGCCCTCTTCGGCACCGTAGGAATCCACCACGGTCATCTTGTTCTGGGTCAGTGTGCCGGTCTTATCCGAGCAGATGATCTGGGCGCAGCCCAGCGTCTCTACGGCGGTAAGACGGCGGATGATGGCACTGCGGCGGGACATGTTGGTCACGCCGATGGACAGCACCACGGTAACCACGGCGGCCAGGCCCTCGGGGATGGCGGCCACAGCCAGAGACACGGCCACCATGAAGGAGTCCAGTGCCACATCCAGAGAGAAGGAACCGGCACGCCACAGCTGCACGCCGAAAATCAGCACGCAGATGGCCAGCACCAGCTTGGTGAGGATGCCGCTGAGCTGGGTCAGCTTACGCTGCAGGGGGGTCTGACCCTCGGCGGCGTTGGCAAGAGCATCGGCGATCTTACCCATCTCGGTGTCCATGCCGGTACCGGTGATGACGGCCTTACCGCGTCCATAGACCACGGTGGAGCCCATATACACCATGTTCTTGCGGTCGCCCAGAGAGACATCCTTCTGCTCTTCCTTCAGATTGATGATGTCGATGAACTTGGTGACGGGCACGCTCTCGCCGGTGAGGGCGGCCTCCTCGATCTTCATGCTGGCGCACTCCAGCAGACGGCCGTCGGCAGGCACGGCGTCGCCGGCCTCCAGCACCACGATGTCGCCCACCACCAGATCCTCGCTGCGCACGGCAACCACATTGCCATCGCGCAGCACCTTACTGGTCGCGGCCGCCATCTGCTGCAATGCCTCGATGGCCTTTTCCGCCTTGTTCTCCTGATACACGCCCAGCACGGCGTTGACCACCACCACGAACAGGATGATGATCACATCGGCGAAGCTCTCGTTCTCCACGATGGCCAGCACGGCGCTGATGGCGGCGGCGGCCAGCAGGATGATGATCATCGGGTCGGCCAGCTGCTTGAGGAACTGCTTGAGGATGGAATCCTTCTTGCCCTCCGCCAGCTTGTTCTTGCCGTTCTTTGCCAGACGGGCCTCGGCCTCAGCGGTAGTCAAACCCGCTGCCGAAGAGCCGACTTCTTCAAAAACGGCGCTTGCTTCTTCCAGATAATGCTTCATACGGTTTCTCCTTCCAGAGTAAAATAGACGAAAAAAAGAGGCCCACGCACAGAACAAACGCTGCACATGAGTCTCGCTGTTACGGCCATGCCAGACGGTGTTTGACGCCGTCACGATGTTGACATGACCCGCGGGGCACGCCCCACGCAACTACTCCCCCATGAATTGGGAATCTTGATTTCGAATAGTAAGTATACCACATTTGTCCTGTTTTACGCAAGAGGAAAGTTTGTAAAATATTGATGAATGATAAATAAGCAAAAAAATAAGACCCCCTCGGGGGTCTTATTTTTTGCAATAGAATTAGTCCTTCTTCTTCAGGACGACAGCGCTGCCGCAGGCGGCCATGACGGACATGCCCACATACATGGCGATACCGGCATCGAAGGTCTGAGCGGACTGCACCTTATCGGTGGAGGTGCCAGCAGTGATGCCAGCCCAGTACCAGTTGTCAGTCAGACCAGTCTGATCAGCACCCTTGGGGATGGACATGTAGTTGGGGGCCTCAACAGCCTGCAGACCGCAAGCGGAGCAGTACACCTTGACCAGCTTGCCGTCCTCCATCTCACTCACGACGGTGTGACCAACATAAGCGGTAGCAACGGGAGCGGGATTCACAGTGACCAGCTTGCCGCCAACCATCAGGTTGGAGCCGGTCTCGGCGGAAGCGTAGACAGCCTTAGTCAGGTCACCCTTAACAGTGTAGTAGGTAACACCGACAACGGGATCCATATCAACCTGGCCGCACTTCTCGCCGAAGTTGTTGAAAGCAACACCCTCGAAGTAAGTGGCATCGGAAATATCGTCCAGATAGAACTTCACGATCTTGCCAGCAGCATCAGCATAGGCGACCACATCGGCCTGAGCCAGAGTGGAAACCTGAACATACACACCGCTATAAGCGAGATCATCAGCAAGGAAGTACGCCACATTGCCCTTAGCGGTGACATGACCGTCAACCTTATCATACTTAGCAGCATTGGCCTTATAGTAACCCAGAGAAATGGGGTTAGCGGAGATAACAGCACCCTGATTGGTGCCCTTCAGGTACAGACCATTGTAGGAAGTCTTGGCACCGGAGATGTCGGTCTTGACCACGCCGTTCTCGAGGACGGTGCCGGGAGCCAGATAAGCGCTCACATCGGTGTCAAAAGTACCGCCAGCGATCTCCATTGCAGCAGTACCAGTGGTGGTGTCGTAAGCGGCAAAGGCAGCACCGTTGCTGTTCACATCGCCGCCATTGATCTCGACACTTGCAGAACCAGTGTTGTAAGCGCCACCGGTCTCAAACACCGCATAGTTGTTGGCGCTGCTGAGCAGGGACACCTCGCCACCGTTGATCTCGGTGGTAGCGGTAGCAGCGAAATAGGCCATCGTCGAAACGGCGGTGTCATAGGCGTTGACCACACCATCATTGATAATAACAGAGCCGCCATAGTTCACGATTGCAGCTGCCATAGACATATCACCAGCAGTAATCTTGCCACCGTTCATAACGAAGGTACCACCCTTGGTCTCGATTCCGCTGTACTTGCAGGCAATTTCGCCGGTCTGTGCAGCAGAGGTATCGGTCAAGGTCAGGGTACCGCTCTCAACGATAAAGGCATACAGATTGGTGCCACCAACATAATTGTGGGGGCCAACCAGAGTATGACCGTTCAGGTCGAGATTGACATTGGTGCTCACTCTCAAGGAAGTGCTGATTTCCATATCTGCACCCAGCACAATGTCACCGCCAGCGGCTACAGCAGAAGTCAGGCCAGCAATGTCCGTGACGGTAGTAGCACCCCATGCCACAGTTGCCAGACTCAGGGCCATCACGAGGGCCAGAGCCAAGGATATGAACTTTTTCATTTTTCCTTTCCTCCAAAAAAATAAGATTTGTGTAAAATGAACGCGGTTAAAGTTTATTTTACAGGGTACAGTATGCTCCTGTTTTTGAATTATGTCAACATATTCCAAAGCTTTGTCACTGTATTGTAACCTTTTCTTGTCTTAATGAATGATGAATAACGAATAATGAATGATGAATGATTGATTCGATAGAATCAATCTGCTATACTGAATAGCAGAGGTGAAATATATGAGAGAAAACCTTTTAATAGATAAATCCTTGTCTTTTTCGGCGAGAATCATCAAGCTGCATCAATATTTGATTAAAAAACACGAGTTTGTGATCTCAAAACAGGTGATCCGCAGTGCAACCAGTATCGGTGCGAATATCAATGAGGCCAACTACGGCCAGAGCCGCGCAGATTTTATCGCAAAAATGCAGATCGCATTAAAAGAAACAGCAGAAACGGAGTATTGGCTCCGTCTACTGTTGATGTCAGATTATCTCTCGGAAGCAGAGGCAAATTCTCTGTTGGAAGATTGTCTCACCCTAAAGCGCATGTTGATTTCCACGCTCAACACTGCAAAAAATAATTAAATAGAATTATTCATTATTCATCATTCACTATTCATTACAACAAAAAAAGAGACTCCTCACGGAGTCTCTTTTTTTGTTAAGTTGTAACCGCTGTGTGTTTCGGAAAAAATAGAGCGCCGAAGCGCTCTATTTTTTTCGTTAATTAGGTTCGACTAAAATTAGTCCTTCTTCTTCAGGACGACAGCGGAACCGGCAGCGGCCATGACGGACATACCGACATACATAGCGATACCAGCGTCGAAGGTCTGAGCGGACTCAACCTTATCACCAGCGGCATCAGCGGCGACGCCAGCCCAGTACCAGTTGCCGAACAGATCGGTGGTGTCAGCACCCTTGGGGATGGACAGATAGTTAGCAGCCTCGACAGCAACCTTGTCGCAAGCGGAGCAGTAAACCTTGACAACCTTGGCGTTCTCCATCTCGGTCACGACGGTGTGAGCAACCTTGGTGGTAGCAACGGGAACAGCATCAACGGTAACCAGCTTGCCGCCGACCATCAGCTGAGAGGTGCCGGTCACAGAGGAAGCGTAGACAGCCTCAGTCAGGTCACCCTTAACGGTGTAGTAGGTAACGCCATCAACGGGATCCATATCAACCTGACCGCAGCCCTCACCGAAGTTGGTGAACACGACGCCCTCAAAGTAGGTGACGTCGGTGACCAGATCCAGATAGAACTTCACAACCTTACCGGCGGGGTCAGCATAAGCGACGTAGTCGGCAGCAGCCAGAGAATCAACGGGAACAAAGGCGTTGACAGTGTCGGACAGGTAAGCAACAGCACCCATGCCGGTGACCTGGCCAGTGACCTTGTCATAGGTAGGAGCAACAGCCTTGACGGAAGTCAGGGTGACGGGGGTGGTAGCGATGCCGGCGCCGGGGACGTCGGTAGCCTGCAGGTACATGTTGCCATAGCTGGTAGCAGCGAAGGCGGTGGTGGCCAGGCCCAGAACCATAACCAGGGACAGGACCAGAGCAACAATCTTCTTCATTGTTTTTTCCTCCAAAAATATTTGATTTGTGTAAATGAACGCGGTTACATCCTTTACATTTTCGGATTATAGCCAAGCATCTGCACAAAGTCAACGCTTTGATGCATTCTGTAATAAAACTGAGAAGAGTTGTTACCCTTTTGTAACTTTTTGGCCGATGAATGATGAACGATGCATAATTGATTTTTATTGTAATTATGGTATAGTAGACGCAAAGACCAAAGGCCCCTTTTGGTAAAGGGGGCTGGCTCGCCGCAGGCGAGACTGGGGGATCGTTATGAAAAAACTACACAACACGAAGCTTGTGCCTTTTGCCAAGCAGCTTCGAAATGAGATGACAAAAGAAGAACGAAAGCTCTGGTATGATTTTCTTAGCACCTACCCCGTCCGTTTCATGCGGCAACGGATCATCGGTAGATTTATCGTTGATTTTTATTGTGCCAAGGCAAAACTTGTGATCGAATTGGATGGTTCCCAGCATTACGAAGAAGCAGGTCTCTCCTATGATGCAGAGCGCACAGCGTTTCTCGAGGGAATGGGCTTGCGGGTATTGCGTATTCCGAATAACGAGGTCAACAGCAATTTTCGCGGTGTGTGTGCGTATATTGATGCTGCGGTGAGACAATCCCCCAGTCAGCCTTGAGGCTGACAGCCCCCTTTACCAAAAGGGGCCTTTGGTGCGCAGCACTTCAACAAATCATTCATCATTCATCAAACAAAAAAGCGCCCCGAAGGGCGCTTTTTTGCTATGTACTTACTTGCTCAGGGCCTCGTCGATAGACTTGGCAGCCTGCTTACCGGCGCCCATGGCCAGAATGACGGTGGCAGCACCGGTGACGGCGTCGCCGCCGGCATACACGCCGGGACGGGAGGTGAGGCCATCCTCGTTGACGATGATGCCGCCCTTCTTGTTGACCTCCAGGCCCTTGGTGGTGGACTTGATAAGGGGGTTGGGGTTGGTGCCCAGGGACATGATGACAGCGTCCACAGGCAGGTCGAACTCGCTGCCCACCTTCTCGATGGGGCGGCGGCGGCCGGAAGCATCGGGCTCGCCCAGCTCCATCTCGGTGCATGTCATGGAGGCGACGGCACCGTTCTCGTCGCCGTTGATGGCGATGGGGTTATTGAGGGTCTTGAAGATGATGCCCTCTTCGATGGCGTGCTCCACCTCTTCATGACGGGCGGGCAGCTCCTCCATACCGCGGCGATAGACCACCCAGACCTCGGCGCCGAGGCGCTTGGAGCAGCGGGCGGCATCCATTGCCACATTGCCGCCGCCCACGATGGCGACCTTCTTGCCCTTGAGGTTCATGATGGGGGTATCGCTATCCTCGCGGTAGGCCTTCATCAGGTTGATACGGGTCAAGAACTCATTGGCGGAGAACACGCCCTTGAGGTTCTCGCCGGGGATGTTCATAAACATGGGCAGACCGGCGCCGGAGCCGACGAACACGGCCTCGAAGCCCTCTTCCTCCATCAGCTCATCAATGGTGATGGTGCGGCCCACCACGGTATTGGTGACGATCTTCACGCCGAAGTGCTCCAGACGCTTGACTTCCTTGGCCACGATGGCCTTGGGCAGACGGAACTCGGGGATGCCGTAGACCAGCACGCCGCCGACACTGTGGAGTGCCTCATAGACGGTGACATCGTAGCCCTTGCGTGCCAGGTCGCCTGCGCAGGTGAGGCCGGCGGGGCCGGAGCCGACGATGGCGACCTTGTGGCCGTTGGGCTCGGGCTTGACAGGTGCGCCGCCGGTATGGCCGTGGGCGTTATGATAGTCGGCCACGAAACGCTCCAGGCGGCCGATACCCACGCTCACGCCCTTGATGCCGCGGATGCACTGACCCTCGCACTGGTTCTCCTGGGGGCAGACACGGCCGCAGATGGCGGGCAAAGAGTTGGTGGAGGTGATGATCTCGTAAGCGCCGTCGAAGTCGCCCTCGGCAACGCGGGTGATGAACTCGGGGATGCGCACATTCACGGGGCAGCCGGAGACGCACTTGGGGTTCTTGCAGTTGAGGCAGCGCTTTGCCTCGTCAATGGCCATTTCCTCAGTATAGCCCAGGGCCACCTCGTCGAAATTCTTATTACGGACATTGGGGTCCTGTGCGGGCATGGGATTCTTATCCAAACGCATATTTGCCATCTTACTTAACCTCCTGCTGGAACAGATTGCAGACTTCTTCGTGCTTATGCTTTTCAAACTCTGCGTACATCTGGTTGCGCTTCACAGCCAGATCCCAGTCCACCTTATGGCCGTCGAAATCGGGGCCGTCCACACAGGCGAACTTGGTCTCGCCGCCAACGGACAGGCGGCAGCCGCCGCACATACCGGTACCATCGATCATGATGGGAGACATGGATACGGTGGTGGGGACGCCGTAAGGCTCGGTGGTCTTGGAGACGAACTTCATCATGACCATGGGGCCGATGGCGAAGATCTCGTCATACTGATTGCCGGCATCCAGCAGCTCCTTCAGTGCCTCGGTGACCAGGCCCTTCTGGCCGTAGCTGCCATCGTCGGTGCAGACCTTCAGCACGGAGGAGACGGCCTTGAACTTATCCTCAAGGATGACCACGTCCTTGTTCTTAAAGCCCACAACGGCGTGGACCTCGGCGCCGCAGTCGTGGAACTTCTTCAGCACGGGATAGGCGATGGCGCAGCCCACGCCGCCGCCGACGACGCAGACCTTCTTCTTACCCTCGGTCTCGGTAGGCTTACCCAGAGGGCCAACGAAGTCCTGCAGGAAGTCGCCCTGCTGCTTGTGGCTGAGCTTCTCGGTGGTGGCGCCGATGGTCTGCACGATGATGGTCACCGTGCCCTTGACGCGATCATAGTCATGGATAGTGATGGGGATACGCTCGCCGTTCTCATCAACACGCAGGATGATGAACTGACCGGGCTGGGCCTTCTTCGCCACCATGGGAGCCTCGATTTCATAGAGGATCACGGTGGGTTTCAGAGCTTCTTTTGTCACAATGCGATACATACTTACACCCTCGTTTCCTTATTTTTGCATTCCGTGCCATGAACGGCAACGGCAGGTTTTTACATTGTCTACTTTATCACAATCGTCTCGGAGCGTCAATGCTCCTTTTGTGCTAATTCCATATTGTCAGCCGTCAAATGCGATGCTGGATGGTGACGATTCGTCCGTTGACGGCCACCAGTTCCTCATCGCGCATTTTCTTCAGTTCCCGCATCATAGCGCTGCGGTCGGTGGAGATGTAATCGGCCAGCGCACTCAGAGAGAATGGCAGTTCAAAGCTGTCCTCACCGCGTTTGGCGCTCTGCAGAGTAAAGTAGCGCAGCAACTTTTCCCGGATGCTACGGCGGGAGAGAACCTCCACACGCTCCGACAGGGCCGATGCCTTATCGGTGACGAGACGGAACATATTCTCCACCACACGGGTATGGTGGGCACAGGCTTTCTCACAGCGCTTGAGGAGAGCTGAGGCAGGCACGAAGCTGACACAGCAGGGACGGGTACAGACCACGGTGATGCTGTCATCATTGGCCCGTTCGAACATCAGCAGTTCACCAAAGACACTGCCAACCTCCAGATGCTCCAGAATGGTGCGTCCTCCCCGCTCGTCGATGCGCTCCACCTCGGCGGTTCCTGCGGTGATTACACCCACCATATTGCGGCCGTCGCCGAAATCATAGATGGTATCATCCACTTCATAACACTGGCTGAACACGCCGAAGCACTGCTCCATCAGAGCACATTCCTCAGAAGAGACACCGGCAAGCAGCGGCGTAGTCACAGTTGTCATCATAGCCTTTCCTCCCTTATGCCACCGGAAGTTCCGTCACGGCGGAGAAATTATACACACCCATATCCTGCTGCAGCAACCCCGTCAGCGTAGGACGGAACAGATATTGGTAGGTGCTGTTGCACAGCGGGATCACATAGCCGCTCTCCAGCAGCAAACGCTCGGCATCTGCCAGATAGGCATCGCGGGCCTCCACGCTGTCAGAGTTGTCGGCTGCGCGGAGCAGAATATCGTAGGCATTGGAGTAGTGCTGTCCGTAGTTGTCAAAGCTGTCGGAGACATAGTCCTCCAGATAGCCGGAGGCGGTATTGGTAACATCGGACACCGACAGCAGCGCGATGGAAAATGCGCCGCTCTCCAGTGCCTTTTGCATCGCCTCGCTCTCCACAGGCACCAACTCCACAGTAATACCCAGAACCTCCTGCCACTGCTGCTTTACCTGCTGAACAATGCGGGCATTGACAGCGCCGGATTCATAGATCAGCGCCACCACACCCAGATGCCCTGCAGCGAACGCACCGCCGCGGTAGAAAGATGTCATCAGTTCATGGGCCGCTGTGCGGTTTTTCTCCACACTTGCCTCATCACAGAGGGTCACGGGGCCATTCACCTGTCGGAACATGGCACCGCTGGTGGTGGCGATCCCCTGGGGAACAAGTCCCTCGGCTCCGCTGAAGGTGGCACCGGCTGCACCGGCAACAAGGTTGCGGTCCAGAGACAGACTCATTGCCTGACGCACACCCTCGCTGAGCGAGGACATCTGGTTCACCACCAGCACCATCACCTCAGGTCGCTGCGCCGTCGCACTACCTTCAAGGTCGCCGCACTTCAGAATAAAGTCGGACTCGTTTTTCTCATAGCTGCTGACGGCCCGTTCCATGCTCTCGGCGAAGAAGAAGTCGATCTTCTTGGGACCCAGACGGAGACCGTCATAATAGCCCTCCGCCTCCACCACCGTCAGATGTCCGGCATTGAAATTGCGCACGGCATAGGCGCCATTGACGATCAAGGTGGCCTTTTTCATAGTCCAGTCCGGCACTGCAGCTGCAGCGTCTTCCTCCCCGTCATCATCGCTCTGCTCCACATTCATCCACGGCTGCACCACATCGGCGCGGACGGGCATGGTGGCCGAATCGGTGCAGATCACCGGCAGGAAGTAGGAGCAGTGCTCAGAAAGCGTCACCACGAATGTACGGCTGTCGGGCGCATACACCTGAAGAGCCGTCAGATCACCCTTGATGGCCTCCTCGTAACCGGCCACCATCTTCAAAATCTCCCGGTTGGGAGAGGCTACATAGGGAGAAACAAGTCGCTGCCATGCGTGGACGAAGTCCTCTGCCGTTACCGCCTTGCCATCGGACCAACGGATGTCGTTGCGGAGGGTAAAGCTATAGGTCTCCGTGCCGTCCTCGTTCACCGTCACCTCGTAGCTGCCGGCCTGTCCGTTTACAAGGCCGGCGGCGGTAAATTTCATCAGATTTTCAAACAGGTGCACCACGATGGTGCGCTCTTCCTCGGTAGTGGCATAGGCCGGGTCAAGGGTAGTAGGTGTTTCCGCGAAGGCGGCGCGGATCTCCAGTCCCTTCTCCTCCTCCACCTGATTGCCGCAGCCGGCGCACAGCAGCAGCATCGCCGCCAGCGCCAGCGCCGTTAACCGTTTCACTCGTTTCATAAAGTTCTCCTTTGTCGGGGCCGCATTCACTGTGCCGTGACGGTGCCGTCATCGCCCAGCAGACCGTTCACCACCGGCGCACCGGTGTTGCGCACGATCTCATCCAGGCGCATACGGCTGGGGAAATCGCTGATGAGGGTGTAGGCCACGCCGTGGCGCTTGGCACGGCCCGTACGGCCGATGCGGTGGATATAGTGCTCGTTCTCGTCGGGTACCTCGAAGTTGAACACTGCGCCCACATCGTCCACATCGATGCCCCGGGCCGCCACATCGGTGGCCACAAATACGCGGAGCTTGCCCTCACGGAACTGCTTCATCACCGCCTCGCGCTTGCTCTGGGGGATGTCTCCATGGATGCACTTGGCGTCCACGCCGCGAAGCTGCAAAAACTTCGTCAGCCGCTCGGTGCTGCCCTTGGTGTTGCAGAAGCACATGACGCGGTCATAGTTCTCTTTTTCCAGAATTCGGGCGATGGCGTCCACCTTGCCGTCAGAGGACACCTCCAGACGGTACTGCAAAATGTCGGGCTTGTTCTCCTCAGTGGGGCGCACAGTGATCTCCTCGGGATCACGCTGATAGACCCAGGAGATGTCCATCACCTCGCGGGAGATGGTGGCCGAGAACATACCCAGATTCTTGCGGTTGGGGATCTTGTCCAGAATACGGGTCACATCGTGGATGAAGCCCATGTCCAGCATACGGTCTGCCTCGTCCAGCACCACCGTTTTCACATCCTTCACCACCACGGTGCGGCGCTTCATGTGATCGCTGAGTCGTCCCGGGGTGGCCACCACGATCTGGGGACGGCGCTTGAGCGCCTCGATCTGCTTGCCGATAGGCTGTCCACCATAGAGGCAGACGATGCGCACGCCCTCGTGGCACACCGCCACCTCACGCATCTCGTCGGTGATCTGGATGGCCAGCTCACGGGTAGGCGCCAGAATGACGGCCTGCACCTTCTCGCTGTCGCGTTCGATGGCCTCGATAATGGGGATGCCAAAGGCCATGGTCTTGCCGGTACCGGTAGGCGCCTTGGCGATCACATCCTTGCCCTCCAGCATGGGAGGGATACAGCCGGCCTGCACCGGCGTAGAAACAGTATATCCCTTGTTACGGACGGCCCGCATGGTGGCCTCGGACAGGCCGAAGCTCTCAAAGGGCACCCCCTGGGTGATTTCCATAGTATTTTTCCTCATTTTCTGTAAATTCTTAATTACAGTCAGTATAGCACACACATATACGAATTGCAAGGCAAGGTGTTGCCAATGCCACGGTGCGTTATAAGGGCAAAAAAATAAAACCCCCGTGTGGGGGCTTATTTTCGAGCAGGTAACGGTTTTGACAATGGTATTTACTAGGAGCGTAAACAGAAGAGGAACCAAGACGCCCTGCTCACCGGTATTGTATCCTTCTCTTCCAGAAAATTCCAGTAAAAATAGGACTTACAAAAGTCCTATTTTTACTTGCATGGCAATGATGTGCTTGCATCCGGAAAAAATAAAACCCCCGAATGGGGGTTTTATTTTACATTATCAGCCTCCCTTGTAAAAGGGAGGTGGATTCGCCGAAGGCGAGGACGGCGGGATTCTCAGTCCTTCTTCTTCAGCACGACAGCGCTACCGGCAGCGGCCATGACGGACATACCGACATACATAGCGATACCGGCATCGAAGGTCTCAGCGGACTCGACCTTGCCGTTGGCGGCAGGAGCGTTGATGACCAAGAAGTAGGCACCCTCGCGGATGTAGTCAGCACCAGTAGGAACAGCAGTAAACTTGGAGTACACCTTAGCAGTAACGCCGCAATCCTCGCACTTAGCGGAGACGGGAGTGCCCTTGGCATCACGAGTGAAGGTCCAGGTGTGCTCAACCTCGTTGTACACGTTGGTGGGAACGATAGGCACCATCTTGCCGTTTACCAACAGGAAGTAAGCGCTGTTGGCCATAGCGCCAGCGGAGGTGTCCTCAGCGTGGACATACACATTGCCAGCCAGATCGGTGTAGGTGTAGTACTTGGTGTTAGCAGCGGGGGTGAAGTCGCACTGACCGCAAGCCTTACCGAAGTTGGTGAACTCGGTAGCAGCAGCATAGTACATCTCGTTACCAATCTGCTTCAGGTACAGAACGGGAGTGGTCTTGCCAGCGACGGTGTAGTAGATATCGCAATCAGCAGCGGTGCCCTGTACATACTTGGAACCATCAACGGTGTAGTAAGCAACAGTACCAGCGGGGTTGGTAGCAGTGGGAGCAACGGCCTTGGTAGCGACAGGCAGCTGCAGATCAGTGGCGATGTAGTTCACGCCAGTAGCGGTAGCAGCAATCTGGGAGTCCCAGAGGGTGTATTTGGTAAAAGAGGAGGGAATGGTAGTATAGTTACCATTGCCATCGCTGACCACTGCGAATCCAGCAACCGCGGTCATGGTACCAGTATAACTATAGCCATTGTCATAAATGGTGACATTTTTGCCGACGGTAACATCATCGGCATTGTCAGCCATCAGCTTGACGGTGGCACCGGCGGGAGCGGCATCGATAGCGGCCTGCAGATTAGCATAGTTCACGCCATTCACAACAGCTACGACGGCGGGAGGAGTAAGGCTGAAGACATAGGGGCTGAAGCCGCTGGTGGTGGTGAAGGTAGCGAAGTAAGCACCAGGAATACCGGTAACGGTAGCCTCATAGATCTCAGCACCATCGTGGGTCACATAGAGCTTACCATTTGCAGCCAGAGCATCGGGGATCTGAACTTTGATTTCCACGGACTTACCCTCAGGGATAGTCATCTCCTGAGGCTGACCGATATCTACCTTATCAGTACCATTGGTAGCAACCACCTGGTACATGGGGGTGATGTCCAGCGTAATGGTGGCGTTGGCCACATCGACATCCTCAACGACAACATCGAAGTAAGGTTCAACAACGACGGTAGCACCGGCAGTGGAGTGACCTGCATCCACAAGGGCCTTCACGGCCTCGGCCTCAGACACCTCGGTGTTGGTAGCAACGACCTCGGCCACTTCGGTCAGAGCAGTATCGTCGAGGGTAACACCACCGGTAGCGGCAATCACCTCAGCGGCAGCCTTGTCGTCGCCAGTCAAGGCATCGTTGATGTCAACATCGGGAGCGGCAACTTCGACCTCGACTTCGGGAACGGCTGCGCTACTCAGGACTTTTGCCTTTCCGGGGTTCTCGACCACGAAATCTGCAAGATCCTCAGTGGTCAGAGGCTCGCCACCGAGAGTGCAGTTGTCGAAGTAGACATCTGCCTGAGCACCCAGCTCATAGCCCTCTGCGAAGTCACAACCAACGAAGGTGGTTGTAGCATAGGGACGGCAGAAAGCGTAACCGCTGCCTTCGCCGAAGGAGCAGTTGGTAAACACCGCATTGCCGAGGGTGGCTGCAAAGCTAGTCCATCCATTAAAAGTGCAGTTGGTAGCCTCAAGGCCGCCACCACCACCCTGATCGACACTGATGGTATAGACAGTTCCCTGGGTGGTCACATTCTCAAGAAAAACCTTCTGAGTATTGTTTCTGATAAAGATGCCACGGAAAGAATCGGTCACAGTCACGTTTTTCAAAGTGCCATCGATAACACAAACACCACTGTCCCAAGTGTTGTTAGCACCCTTTACGGCCAGAATTTTATTATTTCCATCGAGAACCTGACCATTCTTGATAACGATACCAGTCTTGCCGTAAGCGTTGCTCATCTTGGCAGGATCAATCTCAATGTTATCGGTCATGACGACATCGTTGCCGCCCTCCAGTGCCTCAACCAGCTCGTCAGCAGTGGCAGCCGAAGCAGTAGCACCCCAGGCGGGTACGCAGAGGCTCAGAGCCATTATAAGACTCAGCACCAATGCAATGAGCCTTTTCATATTCCTTTTCTCCTTTTTAGGTTTTAATTGGAAGATTATGTAAATCTCCCATAGGTGTGAAAAAGGGCCCTTACGGGGCCTCTTTCGTGTCGAGCAGGCGAATAAACAACCGCGTTCATCTTGCAAATCTCTTTTTGGAGAAATGTAGTTACCTGCTCATGGAATTAATAAAGGCTCGAAAACCTTAATTAATCGTTTTTAGACTAAAATTAGTCCTTCTTCTTCAGGACGACAGCGGAACCGGCAGCGGCCATGACGGACATACCGACGTACATAGCGATACCAGCGTCGAAGGTCTGAGCGGACTCAACCTTATCACCAGCGGCGGGAGCGGAAGCACCGACGACCAGGAACAGGTTGCCCAGCATCTCGTAGTCAGCACCGGCGGGAACAGCAGTGTACTTGTCATACACGGCAGCAACAGCAGCGCAATCCTCGCACTTAGCGGAGACGGGAACGCCAGCCTCGTTGTAGGCCAGGGTCCAGGAGTGCTCGACCTCAGCGTACAGGTTGGTGGGAACGATGGGCTTCATCTCGCCATTGACCAGCAGGAAGTAAGCAGCGTTAGCGAAAGCGCCAACGGAGGTATCCTCAGCGTGCAGGTACACGTTGCCAGCCAGATCGGTGTAGGTGAAGTACTTGGTGCCAACAGCGGGAGTCATGTCGACCTGGCCGCAGCCCTTACCGAAGTTGGTGAACTCCTTAGCAACAGCATAGTACAGCTCGTTACCGATCTCCTTCAGGTACATAACGGGAGCGGTCTTGCCCTTGACGGTGTAATAGACATCGGCGTCAGCAGCAGTGGCAGCCACAAACTTGGTATCGCCGACCTGATAGAAGGCAACAGTACCAGCGGGGTTGGTGGCGGTGGGAGCAACAGCCTTGGTAGCGACGGGCAGAGCGGCGACAGTGGCGTTGATGGCGCCAGTGCCATCCTTGACAGCCTCGGTGGTGGAATCCCACAGAGTGTACTGGGTAGCAGCTGCGAAGGCGGTGGTGGCCAGGCCCAGAACCATAACCAGGCTCAGGACGAGAGCAACAATCTTCTTCATTGTTTTTTCCTCCAAAATAGATTTTTGATTTATTTGTGAAACAGTGGCCCGTATGGACGAAGCAAAAAAGTGAAAACCTCCCGCCATCACAAAAAAAGACGCACAGACAACAAAAAGCCGATAACTGCAAGAATTTAATCTTACAAGTTATCGGCTCTACGTCTATGCGTCAGGCTCTGTGATAACAGAGGTATTCAATTTTTGAACGTTCACAAGGGTTTCCTGTTTGCACTTTGGGCAGTACAGCGGAAAGTTTTGCAGCACCGTATCGGCGCGCACCATCGTTCTCGTTTTGTTGCCGCACACGGGGCAGAGAACCCATTGGCTTTTTTCCACCGAATGCACCTCCTTTTTTGATCTTTCGTTTCGTTCTAAAACGAAGCAGACCTAAAAGAGTCGTGCAATCGCGCGCTTGCAAATGTGATTATACCCAAAATACCACAACAGTCAAGGTGTTTTCACGAACTGTAACCATTTGTAACCATTCCTGTTACCGTTTGGTAATTTTTTCACTCCCGCTGCAGCGCCGTACCGCCGCCGAGGCCGAAGTCGTCCTCAACTGAGGCGGTGTCGCGGCGGAGCATGGTCTCCATGACGCGGATATCGCTGTCGATGTCCATGGCGGTCTCCCGGTAGAGCTCGTCCAGCTGATGCTCAAAGCCGGAGATGATGCTGTCCATGGTCTGTTCGATGCGCTCCTTGGCCTTGTCCAGATTCTCGCCGCTGATGCCCGCCTCCTCAAAGTCGGCGTAGCTGTCCAGCAGCTTCTGGGTAGTAGGGAGATAGTAGTTCAAGAAGGTATTGGCCTTATCTGCCGCGGCGGGGTTGGCCTCGATGAAGCGGAAGATGCGGCCCGTCACCTGCTCAAGACGGTCGATCTTGGCGCTGAGGGCGGCATCGTCAATGCGGTCGTTGGCGCGGCGAATGGCGCTGATACGGAAGGCGCTGTCGCTCTCCGCCTCGGGGACAGCTGCGGTCTTGGTCTCCTGCGCAGGCTTTGCCCGGACATGGCGCATTTCGTGATACTCCCGCGCCGCCTCGGCGGTGAGGAAGAGCATATCCTGCCCGTTGTCCACATAGGCCTGAGGGCCCCACAGGCCCTTCTCCACCATCAGTTCCAGATCCTGCTCTGCTTTGGCCATACGCACATCGGCGGCAGAGGCCAGTTCGGCAATGGACACGGCCTTGCGCTCGCCCACCACGGTACGGTACTTGGCAAAGCGGCGGGCACGGCGCTTCATGCCGCGGCCGCCCAGCATGAGGGCGATACCGCCTGCGGCCAGACCCGTGGGGAAGAACAGTTCGGAGACAAAGTCCCACATCCACTCGGGGTACTGAAGATAGAAGCTCAGATCGCTGAAGGTAGCACTGAGACCCACAAGCCCCAGCACCAGCAGGGCGATGCCGATGACGGTCATAATGCGGCTGCCGCGGCTGCCATACTGGGGCGTGGCGGTGACCTTTTTCTTTTTGGGCGCAGCTTTGGCCTTGGGCGCAGCTTTTGCCTCCTGCCTGGGGGCAGACTGCTGCGTCGTGGTGGAGGTATAGGCACCACCGGCCTTTGTGCGCTGCTGCGGCTTTTTCTTCGTCTCGTCCGTCAGCTTGGCGATCAGGAGAAACAGACCCACAGGCCAGAACACCATGAACATGATGCCGATCAGCACCCACGAACCGATATCGTTATCGGGTTTCTTCCGGTCAAAGCCCTTTTGCGGATCGTACTGGTAGCTCATGACCTGATGCCACCCTTCCCCTCCAGCTTACGCTTGTTGCCGTGTTCATCCACCACATAGGTGTGCTCCAGCGTATCCCGGAGGTTGCCCACCACGGAGTCGATATACTCACGGCGCAGAGCGTCACGCTCGCGGATCTCCTCGTCGGTGAGACCCTCGGCCTTGGCCTTACGGGCCAGTTCATTGATTCTATCGAGTTTTATCTGATTCATAGTCTTTCTCCCAAATTCTGCGTATTGTACAAGGTGGCGTACACGCCGCCCAATTCCATCAGTTCTTCGTGGCTGCCCGATTCACAGATCTGTCCATCCTCCACCACCAGAATGCGGTTGGCGCTGCGGATGGTGCTGAGACGGTGAGCAATAATGAGAGTGGTGCGACCCTCGGCCAGCGTATCCAGCGCGTGCTGGATTCTGGACTCGGTGACGCTGTCCAGCGCCGAGGTGGCCTCGTCGAGAATGAGGATGGGGGGATTTTTCAGGAAAATGCGGGCGATGGCCACGCGCTGCTTCTGTCCACCCGAGAGGAGCGTGCCCCGCTCACCCACATAGGTGTCGAAACCGTGGGGCATATCCACAATATCGGCGTAGATCTCCGCCTTCTTCGCAGCCTCCTCCACCTCTTCGTCGGTGGCATCGGGACGGCCGTAACGGATATTCTCCCGCACCGTATCGGCAAAGAGGAACACATCCTGCTGCACGATGCCGATGGAACGGCGCAGGGATTCAAGGGTAACATCCCGCACATCGAGGCCATCCACGGTGACGCGGCCGGACTGCACATCGTAAAAGCGGGGCAGCAACTGGCAGAGAGTGGATTTTCCGCCGCCGGAGGAACCGACGATGGCCACCGTCTCCCCTGCCGCCACACGGATATCCACGCCGCGGAGCACATCGGCGGTACCGTCGTAGGTAAAGTGGACATCCTCCACGCCGATCTCGCCGCGGACATCGCGGAGTTCCGCGGCCTCGGGTGCATCGGTAACGGTGGGTTCGGTGTCCATCAGTTCACAGAAGCGCTGCAGACCTGCGGCGCCGCTGGAGAAGAGCTCGGCAAAGTTGGCCAGTTTGCGCACGGGGGCAATAAAGGTGGTGATATACAGGGTGAAGGTCACCATATCCACCATATCCATCGTACCCTGCATGATGAAGATGCCGCCGCCGGCGATGACCGCCACATTGAGGATGGTGACGAACAGCTCCATGGTGGCGGTAAAGCGGCCCATCTCCCGGTGGAAGCCACGCTTGGCGGTCTTGAACTGCTCGTTGGCACCGTCGAAGCGGGCCTGCTGGATACGCTCATTGGCAAAGGCCTTGGTGGTGCGGATGCCGCTGAGGCCCGACTCGATCTCGGCGTTGATAGTGCCGGTGCGCTGCTTGGCGATATGGGAGGCCCGGGACATCCCGTTGCGTCGCAGGATCAGCAAAAGGACGAACAGCGGGATGATGAGCAGTACAATGAGGGACATACGCCACTCGATGGAGAACATCACCGCCAGTGCGCCGATAATGGTAACGAAGGAGATGAGGAGATCCTCCGGGCCGTGGTGTGCCAGCTCCGTCACCTCGAACAAATCGGTGGTCAATCGGCTCATCAGCTGACCCGTGCGGTTTTGATCGTAGAAATCAAAGCCCAGCGTCTGCATATGGTGGTACAGGTCACGGCGGATATCTGCCTCCACGCGGATGCCGAAGGTATGACCCCAGAAGCTGACAACGAAATACAGTGCCGCACGCAGTAAAAAGGCCAGCGTCACAATGCCCATGACGATAAAGAACACCCGGTACTCCTGCTGGGGCAGCCAGCGGTTCATGGCCTCGCGGGAGACGATGGGGAAAATGATATCCACCACGGCAATAAGCACCGCACAGGTCATATCCAGTGTAAAGAGCTTCCAGTGGGGTCTGAAATAGGATACGAAGCGACCCATGATGCTCTTTTTCTTCTCCATTGTCCTCACCTCTTTCTACTTGGTTCTAACAATTTAGTATAGCACAGCCTATGCGCCTTTACAAGCGGCGCAAATGGAAAAACGCAGCGGCATTTTATAAATGCCGCTGCGAAAGGTACTGACTATGTAGTTTACTTCACACGCACCACGATCTCCACCTTTGTATCGCCCAGCTTGGCGGTGATGGTGGTCTCGCCGGAGGTAATGCCCTTGATGGTGCCGTCATTGGCCACAGTGGCGATGGAGCTGTTGGAAACAGACCAGGAAGGCTTGACATCGGTGCCGGTGATCTCCAGGCCGAAGCTCTCGCCCTTGGAAAGGCTCACATCGAACTTACCGTCCTCGATCTTGGACAGGCTCGTGCCGTACAGAGGTACGGTGACATTGAGCTTGCTCAGGTCAACCTTACTGCTGACGGGGGGCTGGGGATCATCGCCGCCCACGGGATCGTCGCTCTCCACATGCTCCTTCACCGTCACGGCGCATACGGCGCTCTCGTCACCGCAGGTAACGGTGACCACAGCGCTGCCCTCGGCCACGGCGGTGACGGTACCGTCCTCACTGACGGTCAACACAGCGGGATCGCTGTTCTGCCAGACATATTCCTCACCCTCGGTACCGCCGGTGACACTCAGCTGCTCAGAGCCGCCGGGAGAGAGCATCAGCACGGACTTGTTCAGCGTCAGCTTCTTCACGGGGACAGGATCATTCTGATCGCCCTGCTGCTGATCATCGGTTCCGGGCTGAGGCGTCACCTGCTCAGAACCGGGACGGCCGTCGAACCAATCCTTCACCGTATCGCCAAAGAAGGCCCAGATAGCCACGGCGATCACGAGTACGATCACCAGCACCAGCAGGGGGCCCACGATGCTGGGAGCCTTGTGCTTCTGCTCCATGCGACGGTGATTGCGCTTTTTGACCTTACCGTTATAATACTCCTCATCCTCGGCACAGAAGGGACAGGACTTATAGCTATCGGAGAACATCTCTCCGCATTTTCTGCATTTCAATAAACTCATGAATTGACCTCCAATGGACATACGATGGCATAATACCTTTACATAATACCTAAAATCAAGGTTGCCGTCAACTGAAAAATCTTGGAAATCCACGCTTTTTTTACACTCTTTCTTGCTTTTCACCCGTCTTCTTTCTATAATATGGGGGAATACTGTACGGGAGGCATCTCTCTATGAATACCATTTTCATCGGCATCGCCGGCGGCACCGGCTCGGGCAAGACTACCCTGACGGAGCATTTGGCGCAGCGTTTTGGCAGCGATATTGCCGTGGTACATCACGACAACTACTATAAGCGGCAGGATCGTCCCTTTGAGGCACGGTGTCTGCAGAACTACGACCACCCCGACGCTTTTGAGACGGAGCGGATGGTGGAAGATCTCAAGCACCTGAAGGCGGGCAAGGCCATCCACTGCCCCGTGTACGACTACACCATCCACAACCGCACTGACGATACCGTCACCGTCTCCCCCGCGCCCGTGGTGATCGTGGAGGGTATCCTTATTTTTCAGGATAAGGCATTGCGTGATCTCCTCGACATTAAAATTTTCGTGGAGACGGATGCCGATGTCCGTATCCTCCGCCGCGCCCAGCGCGATGTGGAGGAGCGGGGCCGCTCTCTCACCTCGGTGGTAAACCAGTACTTATCCACCGTCAAGCCTATGCACGAGCAGTTTGTAGAACCCTCCCGTAAGTTTGCCGATATCGTGGTGCTGGAGGGCGGACATAATCTGGTGGCGCTGGACATGATCATGCAGCGTATCGCCAATCATATTGCGGAGAATCAAGTATGATCTTACCCTTTCTCGGCGCACTGTGCCTGCTGGGCGCGGTGTACTTCCTCCTTCCCCTCGCCATGGGCGTGTGCCATGTTGGCATGTTCTGGCCCGCGGCATTGCTGCTGATCCTCTCCACCATCTTCTTTTTCCCGCGGCTATGGGGAAAACTTCCCCGCAAGGTGAAGTCCGTGGGCATCACGCTCCTCTCCCTCGCCCTCTCCGTGGTGGCGGTGGTATTGGTCTTTATGGCTGTTGCCGCCGCCGACCGTCCCACCGTGGAGGAAACCGCACCCGACACCGTCATTCTGCTGGGCTGCCGCGTCTATGAGGGAAAACCCAGCACCATGCTGCAAAACCGCATTGATGCCGCCTACGAATATTTGACCGCCCACCCTCAAGCGGTGGTCATCACTACAGGGGGACTCGACAGCAAGGCGGAGTCCATCACACAGGGCGGCTGCGCCGCTGAGACACTCATCGCCATGGGCATCGACCCCGCGCGGGTCTATGCTGAGGAGAAATCCTTCGACACGCGGGAGAATCTCCTCTTCGCCGCCAAGATCATCGCCCAGCATGACCTCGACACTCATGTAGCCATCGCCAGCGACAACTTCCACCAGCTGCGTGGACAAATCTATGCCCGTGAGGCAGGTCTCGCTCCCCGTGCCGCAGGCTGCACCAGTCCCGTCCTTTTGGGCGCAGGTTACGCCTGCCGCGAAGTCATCGGCATCCTTGCCGCTGTGGTGGGGTTAGGATAAACCAAATAAAAAACGACCTGCCCACGGCAGGTCGTTTTTTGTCCTTTACACCACCATCTCGTAAGGGCCGATCTCGCTGACGGCGAGGTACTTATCCAGCTCCAGAGGGGAGTACACACCCAAGTCCGTCACGATGCCGCGGATCAGCTGGGGAGGCGTGATGTCGAAGGCGGGATAGTAGCCCTTCACGCCGTCGGCAGCGGTCTTAACGCCCATGGCCTCCAGCGTCTCGGCGGGGTTGCGCAGCTCAATGTGGACGCAATCCACCGTGGGATGCCCCTGATCGGGCACACCGCTGACATACACAGGCACGCCCATGTAGTTGGCGGCGATGGAGATTTGGAAGGTCCCCACCTTATTGACCACATGGCCGTCGCAGCAGATGGCGTCGGCGGCGCAGGTGAAGAGGTCGATGCCCTCACGCTGCATGACATAGGCGGGCATATTGTCGGTAATGACCGTCACATCAAAGCCCATGTCGTGGCAGACGGTGGCGGTGAGGCGGGCTCCCTGGAAGAAGGGGCGGGTTTCGGGACAGAAGATGCGCACATCCTTACCCTGCTGACGGCACGCCTTCAGCATCATACCCACGATGGTCTCGGCAAAGCACTGGGTCATGACGGTGCCACCGTCGGGGATGAGGTTCGCCAGGTGCTTACCCATCTGCTCCACGCGGGAGTAGCGGCGGTTGTTGGTAGCCACGGTGAAATCGCGGATATAGGTGGCCACATCGGAAACGCCCTGTGCGATGGCCACACGGGCCGCCTCCATACAACCGCCCGTAATGCGGGCCATGCGGCCCACGGTGGTAGGGCGGGCGTGTGCGATCACATCGGCAGCCTTTTCCAAATAGGCGATCTGCTGCTGGGCAGGCATCTCGCGGCACTGGTAAGCGGCCAGTGCCATGGCCATGGCGGCGGCGGTGAAGGGGCCAGTGGACTGGGTCACCATGTCCCGCAGCGCCTGCACCACTTCTTCATAGGTACGGCAGGTGACAAACTCCACGCGGCGGGGATACACGCGGCGGTCGAGGATGCGTACCTCGCCGCTGTCGTACCACGCCACATTCTCATATTGCAGCATGAATGCCAATCCCTGATCTGCTCGTTCCATCGTCATTCTCCTTTTCATCAGCCCATGAGCCGCGCTGCGGCAGCATTGGCCTCGCAGATGATTCTTTCTTTATCCAAAGTGAGGTATTCTCCGTTTTCATAGAGGATGCGGCCATCCACCATGGTCAGCACCACATCGCTGCCCTGCATACTGTAGGCCACCAGTCCCGCCGTATCCACGCAGGGTGTGAGATGGGGTCTGTCCAGCGCAACGGCGATGATATCCGCCTTCCTGCCCACGGCCAGTTCGCCCGTGTCGCTGCGTCCCTGCGCCAAGGCACCGTTGCGGGTGGCCATGGTGATCACTTCGGCGGCGGGAAGGAGCGTGGCATCGCCGTGGTAGCCGTTGTGGATGACGGAGGCCAGATGCAGCTCCTTGACCATGTTCAAGGTGTTGTTACTGGCTGCGCCATCCGTGCCGAGGGATACCAGCATCCCTTCGTCCAGCATCCGGGGGATGGGGGCGAAACCGCTGCCCAGCTTCATGTTGCTGCTGGGATTGTGGACAACCGCCACACCCTTCTCCTTCATCAATCGGCGGTCTTCCTCACTGACCCAGACGCAGTGTGCCGCCTGACAGGGTACATCGAATACCCCTGCGCGGTTCATCCACTGGGCGGGAGTAAGCCCGTGGCGGGCGATGCACTCCTCGTGCTCGGACTTTGTCTCAGACAGATGAATGTGCATCCGCGCACCCGCGCTCTTGCACCACGCCGCCGTACCCGCCGCCACATGGCCGTTGCAGGTATACTCGGCGTGGAGGCAGCCGTCGATACGGATACGGCCGTTGGCTTTGCCGTTCCAACAGCGGTAAAGCGCTTCCAGCTGACGGGCGCTGGTGTTTTTCTCATAAGTGTCAGCACCGTCAAAGGCCTGTACCGGGTAGTTCAGGTTGGCCTTGATGCCGCTTTTCTCCACCAACGCAGCCATCTCCTCGGGATGGAAATACATATCGGAAAAGGAGGTCGTACCGCAGGCAAGCATTTCCAACAGTGCAAGGGCAGAGCCTGCGCGGATATCCTCGGCCGTCATCTTACCCTCAAGGGGGAAGATGGCCTCGAAGAGCCAACGCTGCAAGGGCAAGTCAGTACCCACACCCCGCAGCAGCGTCATGGCCGTGTGGGTATGGGTATTGACGAAACCAGGCAGCAGCAATCGCCGGGACATATCCTTCTCGGTGTCGAACTCACCGTCCGGGCGCTCGGTTCCTATACAGACAATCGTATCATTTTCCACCGCCAAAAAGGCATCGCGGAGCACACCGTCCGGTGTGTAGATATGGGCGTTTTTAAAAAGCAGTTTCATCTCACATCTTCTCCAGTACACGCATCAAATAGGTGCTGAACTCATCGCCCACCTTGCGTCCCACCTCGTTGACCTCCTCATCGGTGAGGGGCTGGGGCAGCATGCCTGCGGCCATGTTGGTGATGACGGAGAAACCAAGGCAGGGCAGACCGCAGTGTGCCGCCGTCAGCGCCTCGGTGACGGTGGACATACCCACTGCATCACCGCCCAGAATACGAATGGCGCGGATCTCGGCAGGTGTTTCGAACTGAGGGCCCTGCATGAAGAAATAGCAGCCCTCGTGGAAGGTGAGGGTGCTGTCCTTGGCACACTCCAGTGCCAGCTGGCGCAGGGCGGGGGTGTACATCTGCTGCACATCGAAGAAACGGGGGCCAAACTCGGGGATATTCTTACCCCGCAGGGGGGAGAAGCCACAGAACATCATCTGGTCATTGATAACCATAATGTCGCCGGGCTTGAAGTTTTCGTTAACGCCGCCGGCGGCATTGGTAAGGATGACGGCGCGGCAGCCCAACAGCTTAAACAGACGCACAGGGGCGGTAAGCTGGTCGAAATCATAGCCCTCGTAGGAGTGAAAGCGACCGGACATACACACCACTTTCTTCCCCGCGATGGTGCCGCAGATCAGCTTTCCTGCGTGAGTAGATACGGTGGAGCGGAGGAAATTGGGAATATCCTCATAGGGGATCACAACGGGATTTTCCACATGGGCCGCAAAGGGGCCCAGCGCAGAGCCCAGCACAATGCCAACCTCAGGGGTAAAGCCGATCTTTTCCCGAACAAAATCGGCACTTTTGCAAAAATATTCATAGGTATATTCCATGGTTGTCCCTCCTTGTATGATTACTGTGATTGTACCATGGACAAACACGGCTGTCAATTTTCGGTGAATTCCCCCGATTTTCCCACAAGAAAGCTCTTGCAATTTAGAAATTTCGTGTTACAATGGGGTTGATAAATCTTTATGGAGGTGCTCATTATGGCATACGCTATCAATTCCGCTTGTGTCAGCTGCGGCGCTTGCGCCGATGCTTGCCCCGTTGGTGCGATCTCTCAGGGTGATTCCCAGTATGTGATCGATGCCGGCGCTTGCCTGGACTGCGGTTCTTGCGCAGACACCTGCCCCAACGGCGCTATCAACCCCGCTGAGTAATCTACTTAGAAAAAGACGCCGGACCTCGTGTCCGGCTTCTTTTTTTACCTGAGGAGCCTGACTATGGAACGCTGTGAGCAGCTCTGGCCCAACGGGCCTCGCTTTTATTGGGATAGCGGTTGCTTTCCGCCCTCTACCGACTCGTTTCTCCTTGCCGCCTACCCCCGTCTACGCCGCAATATGAAGGTGTGCGATCTGGGAGCCGGTACAGGACTTTTGGGCGTGCTGCTCCTGAGCCGCCGGAGCGATATGACGGTAACGGGCATTGAGAAGGATGCCCACGCCTGCGCGTATCTGCGCCGTAATGCAGAGGAGAACGACTTGCCCTTGCAGGCAGTGCAGTGCGACCTGCGCGACTGTCATGAGCTTATCGCGCGCCAGAGCTTTGATCTGGTCATCACCAATCCCCCCTATTTTGCCCCCCACAGCGGCGCCGTGGCAGAGGGATCACGGGGTAGCGCCCGCGCCGAGTCCTCCGCCGCACTGACGGATATCCTCAATGCCGCAGACACACTGCTCCGCTACGGCGGTGAGCTGGCCATAGTCTACCGCACTGACCGCCTTGCCGAATTGATTCAGGAGGCATCCAACCGCCGCCTGACTCCCAAGCGGCTGCGCCTTGTCCACAGCACCGTGGACGCGGCGCCCTCCATGGCGCTGCTTATCTGTAAAAAGGGCGGTGCACACGGCCTTGCCGTGGAGCCTCCCCTCCTCATCAAGCTGCCCGACGGCAGCGAGAGCCCCTATGTGCAGGCGGCCTATTTCAGAGAAAAGGAAGAAAAACTATGAGCGGAACACTCTATCTGGTGGCCACACCCATCGGCAATCTGGGAGACTTCTCTCCCCGCGCCGTGGAGACCCTCTCGACGGTGGATTTCATCGCCGCCGAGGATAAGCGGGTGTCCTTAAAGCTCTTGAATCACTTCGAGATCAAAAAGCCCATGGTCAGCTACCATGAGCACAACCGCGCCGCCGCAGGCGAGGAGATTTTGCAGCGCCTTTTGAATGGCGAGAACTGCGCCCTCGTTACCGATGCCGGCACGCCCGCCATCTCCGACCCCGGTGAGGACTTGGTGAAGCTCTGTGCGGCAAACGGCGTGGATGTCTACGCCATCCCCGGCTGCTGTGCCGCCGTCAACGCTCTGGCGGTATCGGGTCTGCCTACAGGCCGCTTCACTTTCGAGGGCTTTCTGCCCGCCGGCAAGTCCGAGCGGTTGCAGACCTTGGGCGAACTCAGTGGCGAGGGCCGCACCATGATTTTCCACGAGGCACCCCACCGTCTCCGCGCAACACTGGCTGACATGGCGCAGGTGCTGGGCGACCGTCCTATCGCCCTGTGCCGCGAGATTACCAAGCTCCACGAGGAGACCCTGCGCACCACCCTCTGCGGCGCAGTAGCCCACTACGAGGTCAACGAACCCCGGGGCGAATATGTGCTGGTGGTAGGCGGCAGAACACAGGAAAAGACAGAGCTGACGCTGGAAGAGGGCGTGGCCCTCGTGCTGCAGCGGAAAAACGGCGGCATGAAGCTCAAAGACGCCGTCCGCTCCGTGGCCGATGACACGGGCCTGCCCCGCAATGCCCTGTACGACGCAGCGTTGAAACAGTAACATGATCAAACAACACGAAAAACCCCTGCCTCTCTCCATGGCAGGGGTTTTTCTTTTTGCTTATACAGTTTTGAGTTCCTTCAGACATTTCGGACAGATGTTTTTACCACGGAACACCACGATGTCCTTGGCGCTGTCACAGAAGATACAGCAGGGACGGTATTTCTTCAGCACAATGGCATTTCCGTCCACATAGATCTCCAATGCCTCTCGCTCGGCAATGTCTAAAGTGCGGCGCAACTCGATGGGCAGCACAATGCGGCCCAACTCGTCTACCTTCCTTACGATTCCGGTCGATTTCACAGACTTTCTTCTCCTCTGTTCCGCTTTTGCAAGACGATTGGCTGTCATTATTATGCCATTATTTTTTTGACTTGTCAATCGAAGCACGATATTTTGTCTATAATTTCCCAAATTTCGACGCTGTTTCTGTGCATATAGTGCAAAGAGGTGAAGAAAATGACCATGACTTTTGTCACTGTCGGTTTATTTGTCATTTCATTTGCATTTGGCGTATTCCACGGAACACTGGATAAAGTCTCCGCTGCGGCTATGAGTGGCGCACAATCCGCCTTGGAACTGTGTTTTTCCATGGCCGGTGCCCTGTGTTTGTGGAACGGCGTCATGACCGTTTTGGAGCGCAGCTCACTGGGACTGCACCTGGGCCGTACTCTGCGGATCTTCCTGCGCCGCCTCTTCCCGCAGGCGGGGCGTGATGAGGAAACGCTCACCGCGTTGAGCGGCAATCTCTCGGCCAACCTGCTGGGATTGGGCAACGCCGCCACCCCTATGGGCATCCGCGCCGCCGCACGGATGGCGGTGGGCTGCAACGGCAGAGCCAGCAACGAGCTGTGCCGCCTTGTGGTGCTGAACACCGCATCGGTGCAGCTGCTGCCCACCACCGTGGCAGCACTTCGCAGCGCCGCCGGGTGCGCCACGCCACTGGATATCCTCCCCGCCGTATGGCTCTCCTCCCTTTTTTCCGTCGCCGCAGGTCTGCTGGCGGCACGGCTGTTGGAAAAGGCGGTGCGCTAGGATGGACATCTCCTCTGTCATCATTCCCCTGCTGCTGGCACTGATCTCCCTCTGGGCGCTGCGAGAAAAGATCAATGTCTACGAGGCCCTGACTGACGGCGCGGCAGAAGGACTGCGGGTGCTGCTGCGGATCTTCCCCCACCTGCTGGTGCTGCTGACGGCGCTGTCAATGTTCCGCGCCAGCGGCGCTTTGGACGCACTGACTGCACTGCTGCGCCCTGTGCTGAAATGGATGGGCATTCCCCCGGAGACGGCGCCGCTGGTGCTGCTGCGCCCCCTGAGCGGCAGCGGCGGGCTGGCCATCGGCAGCGATCTCATCAATACCTACGGCCCCGACAGCACCGTAGGCCGCACAGCGGCGGTGATGCTGGGCAGCAGCGAGACCACCTTCTATACCGTTGCCGTGTATTTCGGCGCAGCGGGCATCAAAAAACTGCGCCATACCCTTCCCGCGGCGCTCATTGCCGACATGGCCGGTTTCCTCGCCGCTGCATGGTGCGTGAAATGGATGTTTTGAGAAAAAAAGAGCCCCGAAGGGCTCTTTTTTATCATTTACTGGCTCCCTTGTGTAAAGGGAGCTGTCGCCGCCAAAGACGGTGACTGAGGGATTGTCAGTCCTTCTTCTTCAGGACGACAGCGGAACCGGCAGCGGCCATGACGGACATGCCCACATACATAGCGATACCGGCATCGAAGGTCTCAGCGGACTCGACCTTACCGGTGGAGGGAGCGGAAACAGCACCGAAGTCCATATAATCAGCGAAGGTGATGTAGCCAACAACACCGGGGACGGTCTGAGCATTCTTGCCAGCGGCAACAGCGTTAGCGTACAGGGTAGCGACCTTGCCGCACTCGGAGCACTTCACGGTGGTGTACTGGTAGTTCACAACATCGTAGCCCTCGAAATCGTGGAACATGAAGGCAACAGGAGCCACCTCAGCGTCCACGATCTTGCCGTTCACCAGAATCTGCTCGGAGCCGTTCTTGGCAGCAACCCAGATGCCGTCAACCTCGCCCTTCTTGTCGTAGGAAACGTAGTAGACATCATCCTCGTCCAGATTGGTGACATAGTAATCGCCGCACTCAGCATCGTCCTTATCGACGACCTTCAGGACGGAAGCGGTGTCCTCATACTTGACAAGCTTCTCAGCAACGGGAGTCAGGTACACAGTCTTGGCACCGTAGACCAGCTTGAAGGTAGCGGCAGCCTCCTTGACCTCGACGAAGTACTCGCCGTCAACGAGGTAGCAGGGCAGGCAGTTGTCGGAAGCATCCTGAGCCAGCTTGTCCAGGGTCTTGCCGGTAGCGATGTAGTAGGCCGCCCAATCAGTAGCAGCGTTGTCCCAGACATACAGGGTGGGAACGGGAGTACCGGCAGTGGTCTCGGGCACCACGGAGCCATTGGCGAGGAGCTGCTTGCCGTCAACAACATATGCGCTCGCATCGAAGCCGAAGGTACCACCGGAGATGATATCATCGCTTGCCACAGGGTTGCCAGCAGCGTCCAGAATGGTCAGGGAATCGGTGACGGCACCGCCAGTGATCTTCAGCTCGCCAGCCTCTGCCTTGACGGCTTCGACAACAGCATCACCGGAGATAGTGGTCATGCTCACTGCGCCGCTGCTGCGGGCAGTGTTGATCAGGCCAACATTGCCGCCGCTAATATTGATCTCGCCGGTAGCAGGAGCATTATCATCAGCAGAGGCGGCCTGTGCCCAAATCGCACTGGTCGTACCACTAATTGTACCGTCGGTAATATTCAGATAAGCAGTACCATTTACATTAGTGCCATTTACAAGCTTGACCTTTACCATCACGTTGCGGATTGCGGTATAAGTAGAGGACAAGGCGCCGCCATTGATATTGGTTGTTGCATCGCCGTAAGAGTTAGCGCTGTTATCTACGACATAGGCCATCCAGGTACCACCGTTGTGGGTGAACGTACCGTTCTTGATGGTCAGCGTTCCGCCGCGATTATAAAAAATGGCAGACAAGTTATCCCGGTCATTAGTTGCGGTCAAAGTGATAGTGCCATTACCGGTAACAGTCAATTCAGCACCTTTGGTAATATAAAACAGCGAGTAGTTACCAGAGGACTTGGGATCTGTGACGGTGATGGTTTTTCCGTTCATATCAAGATTAACGATTTTGCCGTCAGTAATGGAAATAAGACCATCCCCTCCACCTGCGGAGGTAACAGAAAAGCTGTCCATCAGCTTGATATAGCCGCCCTCTGCAACTGCTGCGATCAGGGACGCTTCATCGTTGACCTCGAGAGGTGCATCCACAGTACCGGGAGCACCCCATGCGATAGTCGTCAGGCTCAGGGCCATCACGAGCGCCAGAACCAGAGCAAAAAACTTCTTCATGGTTTCTTTTCTCCTTTTTAGATTTTTAATTGGAAGATTATGTAAATCTCCCATAGGTGTGAAAAAGGCCCCTTACGGGGCCTCTTTCGTGTCGAGCAGGCATAAACAACCGCGTTCATCACAAATCCCTTTTGGAGAAATGTAGGACCTGCTCATGGAATTAAAAGAAGTCCGTTGAAACTTCAGTTAATCGTTTGTCGTAGTTGCCTACGGCCCGAAAAATTCAGTTAGACTAAGATTAGTCCTTCTTCTTCAGGACGACAGCGGAACCGGCAGCGGCCATGACGGACATGCCGACATACATGGCGATACCAGCGTCGAAGGTCTGAGCGGACTCAACCTTCTCACCAGCGGCGGGAGCGGAAGCAGCAGCGCCGGGAACGACCTCGTAAGCCTTATCGCTGTTCAGCTCCTTAACGGTGGAGCCAGCGGGAGCCTTGCCATCCAGATAGATAGCGGTGGAGGTCATCATGCACTTGGTGCACAGAGCGGAAGTGGGAACGTTCACCTTCTTGACGGAGTCATAGGTGTAGTTGTTGGCCACGAAGTAGTGATCAACGGGAGCCAGAGCGCCAACAGCGGTGTCAACGGAAACGACCTCGCCGTTCAGCAGGTAGTTGTTAGCAACAACACCATTAGCGGCATCCAGGGCCTTGTAGACGACGCCAGCAGCAGTCTGGAAGTAAACATCGTCAGCATCGGGGGTGACGGTCAGGCAGCCGCACTTGTCATAACCGGAGAAGCTGGTGAAAGCGGTGACGGAAGCGGTGTAGGAGAACACGCCAGCGTCGAAGCCAACAGCGTCAACATAGAACAGGACATCGGTCTTGCCCTCAGCGCAGACAGCATAGCTCTCGATGGTGGGAGCGGTGGTCTTCACATAGTAAGCGCCCTGATCGGGAGCCTCAGCGTAAGCGATGAACAGATAAGCAACATTGCCGGAACCATCCTTGTTGGTCTTGGCAGCGAACTCATCGATGACGACGGTAGCCAGGGGGTTCTCCAGCTTCATGTTGGTAGCCATGGTGTCGTCAGCCAGGTACATATCGTACTCATCGGCAGCAGCGAAAGCGGTGGTAGCCAGGCCCAGAACCATAACGAGGCTCAGGACGAGAGCAACAATCTTCTTCATTGTTTTTTCCTCCAATAAATGTTTTTAATTTTGAATAACGCGACTTTCAACGATAAATCGTTTTGTTCTATGCCAAGTATACCCCCCCCCGCAAATTGTCAAGGCTTTTTCCACTTCTGTAACCGAATTGTCATTTTTGTTACTGCTGTTGTTACTCTTTTCCCCATACCTGTGGAA
>JAZTZR010000046.1:0-6755 GCA_045637545.1 Vescimonas sp.
CAGAGCACCAACAGCCACCAGCAGGGAGGACTGGAACCAGCCACGGTACTGGTCAGCACCCTCGATGTACATGGTGGAGGGCCAGAACTTCTGGTCACGCTCCATGGTGCAGAAGTGGGTGGAACCGGAGTCAAACCAGCAATCCAGCGTGTCGGTCTCCTTCTCGAAGTGCTTGCCGCCGCAGTGGGGGCAGGCAAAATCCGCGGGCATCAGGCCGGCGGCATCGCGCTCGAACCAGGCGTTGGAGCCGTGCTCCTCAAAGGCTGCGGAGACGGTGGCGATGGTCTCGTCGGTGCACACGGGCTTGCCGCAATCCTTGCAGTAGAACACGGGGATGGGCAGACCCCAGCGGCGCTGACGGGAGATGCACCAGTCGTTGCGCTCGCGGACCATGGCCTTGATGCGGTCGAGGCCCCAGGTGGGCAGCCAGCGGACATCCTCACAGGCGTCGGTAGCGGCATCCTTGAAGGAATCGACGGAGCAGAACCACTGAGGAGTGGCGCGGAAGATGATGGGGTTCTTGCAGCGCCAGCAGTGGGGATAGCTATGGACGATCTCCTCGCTGGCAAACAGAGAACCGGCCTGCTTCATATCCTCGAGGATGACAGGATTAGATTCCTCGGTCTTCATACCGGCGTACTTGCCGGCATAGTCGGTGTGGCGGGCCTGATCGTCCACGGGCACCACCATGTCCATACCGTACTTAAGGCAGGTGAGATAGTCGTCAGCACCGAATCCGGGAGCGGTGTGGACGCAGCCGGTACCGCTGTCCATGGTGACATAGTCAGCCAGCAGCAGGCGGGAGGTCTTGTCCAGGAAGGGGTGAGAAGCCAGCATGTTCTCGTAGAAGCAACCGGGGTGGGTCTCCACGATCTCGTAGGAATCGAAACCGCCCACCTTCATGACCTTCTCCACCAGAGCCTCGGCCATGATGTACATCTCGCCGTTGTCAGCCTTGACCACGGCATAGCTCTCATCGGGATGGAGGGCGATGGCCAGGTTGCCGGGCAGGGTCCAGATGGTGGTGGTCCAGATGACGAAGTTCAGCTTGGACTTATCCAGATGGCTCAGCTTGCCCAGATCGTCGTTCATGGGGAACTTGACATACACGGTGGTGCAGGGATCGTCCTTATACTCGATCTCGGCCTCAGCCAGAGCCGTCTCGTCGTGGGCGCACCAGTACACGGGCTTGAGACCCTTGTAGATGTAGCCCTTCTTGTACATGGAGCCAAAGACCTTTACCTCTTCGGCCTCGAAGGTCTTATCCATGGTGCAGTAGGGATGCTCCCAATCGCCCACCACGCCCATGCGCTGGAATGCCTCGCTCTGGAGATTGACATACTTCTTGGCGTACTGCTCGCAGGCGCTGCGGAAGTCGGCATCGCTCATCTCCTTGTGGTTGAGCTTCTGCTCCTTGATGATGGCAGACTCGATGGGCATACCGTGGTTATCCCAACCGGGCATATAGGGGGTATAGTAGCCGCGCATGGCATAGCTGCGGGTGATGAAATCCTTGATGGACTTGTTCAGGGCGTGACCCATGTGGATGTTGCCGTTGGAGAAGGGAGGGCCGTCGTGCAGGTTGAACAGGGGCTTGCCCTCGTTCTTCTTCAGCATCTCGTTGTAGATGTCGATCTCCTTCCAATGCTTGAGCATGTCGGGCTCACGAACGGGCAGGCCGGCTCGCATGGGGAAGCCGCTCTTGGGCATGTTCAGTGTCTTTTTGTACTCCATTGTGTGTCTCCTTATATTTCATAATGAGTTATCAAAATAAAAAGCGCCTTTGTCTCCTTTTCAAGAGACAAAGGCGCATTATAACCTCTGCGGTACCACTCTTCTTGCCGCGCATGGCGCAGCCACTCAGACCCCACCATCCGTGGGCGCGGGATGATAACGGCCCGCCGCCGTCCGTACTTACTTGCCTGGGTTTCAGTCGGATGCTCCGGGGTGATGCTCACATGCCGCCCGCCGCCGTTTTACACCTGCCAACGGCTCTCTTCGCGTCGAGGCGAGACACTGAGGCTGTCCCCTTCATTGCTTTTAGACATATACAAGGGGTATATTACCCTCTTTTTCAGCGTTTGTCAATGGGAAAGTTGCCGCAAACAGGCTGTTTTCCCTTAAAACACGCCCAACTGGGTCAAAATACCGCCCAAACCGATGACGGTGTAGAGCACGCCGAAGATGGTCAGGATCAGGGTGATGATGCCGTAACCGGCACCGGATTTCTGCTGGTGATAGTGCTTGCGCACATAGAACAGCACAAGGCAGGCAATACCCAGCAGCAGAGAGCTGATGTTGACCAGCCACAGGCTGTCGGGGAAGGCGGCCATACGCAGGATCAGCGTCACCACCACAGCGCCGAAGAGTACGCCCAGAATAACCTTCATCTTCATCGGCAGCTTGACCTTTTCGCGGTTGGCGGCCTTCTGGTTGATCTTATGGGCCACATAGGCGCCGGTACCGGTGGCGTTATAGCCCTTGTAATTGCTGTTCTTTTTCTTGGCGTGGTTGTTTTTATTGGGATTGCCTTTGGCCTTGCGGATCTGCTCGGCCTGATTGGCATACTGATTGGTCATGGTATAGTTGGTATTCTTAGCCATTGTTGTTCTCTCCTTACATCATTTGCCGCAGCAGCAGCCAGAGCATCGCGTTGACGCTCTGCTCACGCACCTTCTCACGGTCACCGCTCAGCTGCAGCTTTTCGCTGATGGTCTTCTCCTCCGAGGAAAAGGCGATAAACACGGTGCCCACCACATTACCCATCTCGTCGCTGGTGGGGCCGGCCACACCGGTAACGGACAGGGCAAAATCGGCGCCCGTCACACGGCGCACGCCCTCGGCCATCTCCCGCGCCGTCTCAGCCGAGACAGCACCGTGGATAGCCAGCGTTTCCTCTTTCACGCCCAGAAGGCGCATTTTCACCTCATTGACATAGCTCACCACACCGCCGTAAAACACGGCAGAGGCGCCGGACACATCGGTCAGCCGCTTGGCACACAGGCCGCCGGTGCAGCTCTCGGCTACGGCGAGGGTCTTGCCCCGCTGGGCAAGCACTTCGATCACGCGTTTTTCCATAGTCTCTTACAGGGGCTTGATCTTCACCATCTCGCGGCGCGCAAGAGCCTGCGCACACAGGCCCTCCACATCCAGCACCGACTCGATTTCGCGGACTTCCTCCACCTCGGGGCGGGTCTTGGGATGGCGGGGGGTAAAGACGGTGCAGCAGTCCTCATAGGGCAGGATAGAGGTGTCGAAGGTACCCACATAGCGGGAGAGCTTGACGATCTCCTCCTTGTCCATACCGATGAGGGGGCGCAGTACCGGCATGGTGATGGCATCGTCGCTGACAGCCAGCGCCTGCAGCGTCTGGCTGGCCACCTGACCAAGGCTCTCGCCGGTGACAACGGCGCGGCAGGCCAGCTCACGGGCCAACTTATCGGCAATACGCATCATAAAGCGGCGCATGATAAGGGTGAAGTACTCCTCGTCGCAGTCGCGGCGAATGGCCTCCTGAATCTCGGTGAAGGGCACAATATGGACGGTGAGGCGACCGCACCAGGGGGTCAGCTCACGGGCCAGCTGCAGCACCTTCTCACGAGCCATCTCGGAGGTGTAGGGGGGAGAGGCAAAGTGGAGCATCTCCAGCTGCACACCGCGCTTGGCAGCCATGAAGGAGCTGACAGGGGAGTCGATACCGCCGGAGAGGAGGCTCACAGCGTGACCGCCCATGCCAATGGGCAGGCCGCCGGCAGCAGGCTCGGCGGGACCGTGGACATAGGCTGCATCCTCGCGAACCTCTACATACACCGTCAGTTCGGGGGTGTGGACATCTACCTTCACATGGGGGAAGGCCTCATGGAGATAGCCGCCCACCCACTGACTCAGCTGAATAGAGCCTAAGGGGAACGATTTGTCGGCGCGCTTGGACTCCACCTTGAAGGACTTGGTCTTCATCATGGTCTCGCCCAGATACGCCTTAGCCGTCTCCAGAATGGCCTCCTTGGTCTTTTCGCAGGGGACGGCGCGAGCCACGGCGATGATGCCGAACACCTGCTTGCAGGCGGCATAGGCGCTCTCGAAATCCACCTCGCCCACAGGCTCGACATAGATGGTGGACTGGCGGGAATAGATTTTGAACTTGCCGAACCTGGCCGTGCGGCGGCGCAGGTTGGACATCAGCTTCATCTCAAAGCTGCGGCGGTTGAGGCCCTTGAGGACCACTTCACCCAGCTTGCAAAGGATAATCTCGTGCATAGTTCTCTCCTAGTTGTTATTTCAGCAGCGCGTTGCTGCGGTATTGGATCGCTTCGGCCAGATGGTGGGCGGCGATGTTCTCCGCGCCCTCCAGATCGGCAATCGTACGGGCTAGACGCAGGATGCGGTCATGGCTGCGGCCGGTGAGCCCGAGGCGCTCAAAGGCGTTTTTCATCAACTGCTCACCCGCAGCGTCCAGCACACAGTACCGTGCAATCATAGAGGGGCGCATATAGGCGTTACAGGACACATCGGTGCCGGCAAAACGCTGCTTTTGAATCTCCCGCGCGGCGTTACACCGCTGACGGATGACAGCAGAGGACTCGGGCTGTTCCTTGCGGCGCATGGCCTCGTATTCCACCGAGGGCACCTCCACATGCATATCGATGCGATCCAGCAGCGGACCGGAGATGCGGCGCATATAGCTCTCTACCTGTGCCTCGGAGCAGCGACAGCGACCGGTGGGATGGCCGTACCAGCCGCAGCGACAGGGGTTCATGGCACAGACCAGCATAAAGCGGCTGGGCAGCGTCAGGGAGCCGGTGGCACGGGTGATGGTCACCACGCCGTCCTCCAGGGGCTGGCGCAGCGTCTCCAGTGCCGATTTATCAAACTCCGGCAGTTCGTCCAGAAACAGGATGCCGTTGTGAGCAAGGGAAATTTCGCCGGGACGGGGTACGCTACCGCCGCCGCTGAGGGAGATAGGGGAGGCGGTATGGTGGGGACTGCGGAAGGGTCGGTGATCCACCAGCGGATGGCGTGGATCGGTCATACCGGCCACAGAGTAGATCTCCGTGGTCTCCAGCGACTCGGCAGCCGTCATGTCCGGCAGAATGGAGGGCAGGCGCCGGGCCAGCATGGACTTTCCGCTGCCGGGAGAACCCACCAGCAGGAGATTATGTCCGCCTGCGGCGGCGATCTCCAACGCACGCTTGACATTCTCCTGACCCATCACCTCAGAAAAGTCCGGCAGAAGGCGATCCTCCACTGGCGGTTCCCACTTAGGCGTAGGCTGCAGGGGCGCTTCGCCCTTCAGGTGCGCCACCAGCGAGCGCACATCGGATACGCCGTAGACGGTCAATCCGTCAGCCAGGGTGGCCTCGGAGGCGTTGGCCTGGGGTACATACAACTCGCGGATGCCGTTGCGGGCGGCGAACATGGCCATGGGCAGCACACCTACTACAGGACGCAGCTCACCGGTGAGACTCAATTCGCCCAGGAAGGCGGCATTTTCAGGCAGCTTGCGCAACTGCTCACCGGCAGCCAAAAGGCCGAGAAAGATGGGCAGATCGTACACCGTGCCCTCTTTTCGAACGCGGGCAGGAGCAAGGTTGACGGTGATATGGCTGACAGGGAATTGGGCGCCGCAGTTCTTGATGGCGGCACGGACGCGCTCGCGGGATTCTTTTACCGCCGCATCAGGCAGACCCACCACATCAAAGGCAGGCAATCCTCCGGAGATCATACATTCCACAGACACCTCGTAGCCGCTGATGCCGCTTAAGCCCAGAGACCGAACCGTCGTTACCATGTACCCTCACCTCGCTTTTTCTATAATCTTATGTATTGTATCACAACTCCCCGGATAAGGGTAGAGCTTTTTGAAAATTTATTCTTTCATCGGCTCTGTAGGGGGCATTTCCGGCAAAAAACCGCAAAAATAGTTTCCTGTCCGGAAAATTAGGAAAATTCGGCGTTTACAGTGCCAGCTCTTTGTGCTATGATTACCCTGAACAAGTTCGTCCCTGTAATTTTATACAAAAGGGCGATGAATTAAAGGAGGTTTCCCCATGGCACGTATTATGAAATCCATGGATGGTAACAACGCCGCGGCACACGTAAGCTATGCGTTTTCCGAGGTGGCAGCCATCTACCCCATCACGCCTTCTTCTCCCATGGCCGACTTCGTCGACCAGTGGAGCGCCAACGGCCTGAAGAACATCTTCGGCACTCAGGTGAAGGTGGTGGAGATGCAGTCTGAGGCCGGCGCAGCCGGTGCGGTTCACGGTTCTCTGGGCGCAGGCGCTCTGACCACCACTTACACCGCTTCTCAGGGTCTGCTGCTGATGATCCCCAACATGTACAAGATCGCAGCCGAGCAGCTGCCCTGCGTCTTCCATGTCTCCGCCCGTACCGTTTCCACCCACGCCCTGAATATCTTCGGTGACCACTCCGATGTCATGGCCTGCCGTCAGACCGGCTTCGCCATGCTCTGCGAGGGCAATGTCCAGGAGGTTATGGATCTGTCTCCCGTGGCTCATCTGGCCGCTCTGGAGGGCAAGGTTCCCTTTATCAACTTCTTCGACGGTTTCCGTACCTCCCACGAGATCCAGAAGATCGCTGTCTGGGATTTCGAGGATCTGAAGGATATGTGCGACATGGAGGCCGTTGAGGCTTTCCGGAAGCACTCCCTGAACCCCGATCATCCTGCCATGCGCGGCAGCCATGAGAACGGTGACACCTTCTTCCAGCACCGCGAAGCCTGCAACCAGTATTAC
>JAZTZR010000047.1:0-15292 GCA_045637545.1 Vescimonas sp.
GAGCGCGCCGACAACGAATATGCCATGGTGGGCTACCTCCTGAAGAACACCGTCACCGAAAACGGCCATGTGGCCCGCGGTGTCTGCGAGATGGAAAACGGCCTGCTCACCGGTGTCACCGAACGCACCCACATCGAAAAGCGGGGCGAGGATGCCGCCTACACCGAAGACGGCGAAACCTTCCTCCCCCTCTCCGGCGAAACCATCGTTTCTATGAATTTCTGGGGCTTCACCCCCCGTATTCTGGACGAGCTGGAGTGCCGCTTCCCCAAGTTCCTGGAAGAAAGCATTCCCGTCAACCCCATCAAGTGCGAATTCTACCTGCCCACCGTGGCCAACGCGCAGATTCGCGAGGGTCTGGGCAGCGTCAAGGTTCTCAGCACCGATGAAGCCTGGCACGGTGTGACCTACCGCGAGGATCTCCCCTCTGTGCAGGCCGCCATCAAGAAGCTCCACGAAGAGGGCAAATATCCCGAGATCCTCTTCCCCTAAAACACAAAAAGGAGGCCGACAAAATTGATTGAAAATCTGAACAAGCAGACCTTTGCCGGCTTTGGCAATATTTTGCGGGACAGCCTTCCCAACCGCGGTTTCCCCAAAGATGATAGCTGGAAGGAAACTGTGCAATATTTTTCTCACAAGGAGCTCTTTTATCAGCGCGCCATTTCCCCGCTGTACCTGGACTTTGAAATGGGCATGACCGTGCTGGTGCTTCGGAAAAAGAATGCCAACCTCTGCCTGTATTTGGACAAGCCCGTCTGCCTTTCTCCCGGCACAGAGTTTGCCATCGTTCCCTATCAGCAGGAATGCTCTGTGCGGATGTCCTTCCCCTTAGGGCAGGAGCCGGAGCGGTTGGAGTCTTGCGGGGCAATCAGTGACCTGAAAATTGCTGACCATCTCCGCCTGGGCGAGATCTACACCCTCTTCTATCGGGAAGAGGAAAGCGGTTTCTTCTTCAAGGGCGAAGCCCACTCCATGCTGGAGCTCACCTATGTGGACAGAGGCCAGCTCCACTGCGCCGTGGACGGCAACGGCTACACCCTCAAGCAGGGTCAGCTCATGATCTTCACCCCCAACCAGTGGCACATGCAGTACACCGATCTGGATGTCACCGCCCGCTTCCTCACCATTGCATTCGACCTGGAAACTGCCCTGCCCCTGAATTTTTCCGGCAGAGTCTTTGACCTCTCCTCGGAGGAAGCACTGCTGCTCACCAAGCTTCTCAAGGAGCTGGAAGTGGCCGACAGCTTTAGCGACGATTTTATCCGCTGCAACCTGAAAATGCTGCTTCTGCACCTGCTCAGGGATACCGGCGGCCGCAAAAAGCGGCTGAAAACACCCCTTGCCCTGCGCAATGAGAACACCATCGTCAGCCGCACCTTGCAGTATGTGGCAGATCATGTCTACGACAAGCTCTCTGTGGAGATCGTGGCCAAGGAGACCGGTGTCAGCGCATCCCACCTTACGGCCCTCTTCCACCGCCAGATGGGCATTTCCCCCGGCGAATATATCCGCCGCGTCAAGCTGGAAGAAAGCAAGGCTCTCATCCGGGAGGGCAAGCTGAATTTCTCCCAGATCGCCGCAACCCTGAACTATTCCAATATCCATCACTTCTCCCGCCAGTTTAAGGACAACTTCGGTGTTTCCCCCTCGGAATATGCCAAGTCCATCAAGGCAGAATAAGTAAAAAACGGGTAGACGGCTTCGTCTGCCCGTTCTTCATTCATGCTCCACAGTGCCCCCGTCGTCATTTTCATGCTCCGCGAGGTATATATCTTCCGCTTCTGCAAGTGCCTTTTCAAGCAAACAACGCGCATGAATATTCTCTGGCAAAAAGGGTAGCACATCCAATGCCTCTGAAGCACCGGCGCAAAGGATCGCATACATTCTTTTATATCGTTCCATTCTTAGTTTCTCCTTCCAGTTGGACTAATATCAGTCCCATTATAACACAACTTCTCCATAAAATAAAGAGGAATTGGACTAAAATCAGTTCTTTTGAGAGGTAGCATATGGAACAGAAAATCAAGCAGGACGAGATCGCCATTGGTAAGAACATTCGTAAAATTCGGCTGCAACAAGGCTTGGGGCAAACAGAACTGGTTCGCATTCTGCAGCTTCAGGGTGTAGATATGACAAGAGAAACTTTCGTCAAGATCGAACGCGGCATCCAGCACATCCAAGCCACTCAGCTCCGCGCCATCCGCGATGCGCTGAAGACAAGCTATGATGCACTTCTTGAATGAAAGGACGCAAGTTGCGTCCTTTTTTCTCTGTTTTTTATTTTTTTCTTGCGATTTTGGGCAGAATGTGTTATATTTTTTAGTTGTGACTATTTTTTTATAAGGACTGATCTTTCATGGCTGAACAGAAAAACATTCGAAATATTGCCATTATTGCACACGTCGACCACGGCAAGACCACCCTGGTTGACGAAATGCTGAAGCAGGGCGGCATCTACAGAGAAAATCAGGCGGTGGTAGACCGCGTTATGGACTCCGGCGACCTGGAGCGCGAGCGCGGCATCACCATTCTGGCAAAGAACACCGCCGTGCAGTACAAGGGCACCAAAATCAACATCGTTGACACCCCGGGCCACGCCGACTTCGGCGGCGAGGTGGAGCGCATTTTGAAGATGGTCAACGGCGTTATCCTGCTCGTGGACGCTGCCGAGGGCCCCATGCCCCAGACCCGCTTTGTTCTCTCCCGCGCGCTGGAGCTGGGTCACCGGGTCATCGTGGTGGTCAACAAGATCGACCGCCCCGACCAGCGCATCCACGAGGTCTGCGACGAGGTGCTGGAGCTGCTGCTGGATCTGGATGCCACCGAGGAGCAGTTCGACTCCCCCACCCTCTTCTGCTCCGGCAGACAGGGCACCGCCAGCTACTCCCCCGATGTGGCGGGCACCGACCTCAAGCCCCTGTTTGACACCATCTTAAACTATATCCCTGCACCCGAGGCCAACACCGAGGAGCCCTTCCAGATGCTGGTCAGCTCCATCGACTACAATGAGTTCGTGGGCCGTATCGCCATCGGCCGCGTGGAGCGCGGTGTCCTGAAGCAGAATCAGGAGATCGCCGTGTGCAACTACCACAATGCCGACGCCCCCGCCAAGAAGGCCAAGGCCGTCAGTATGTATGAGTTCGACGGTCTGGGCAACGCACCCATCACCGAGGCCACGGCGGGCAACATCATCGCCATGTCCGGCATCGGCGATGTGACCATCGGCGACACCATCTGCGTCCCCGACTGCGTCGAGCCCCTGCCCTTCGTGCAGATCAGCGCCCCCACCGTGGAGATGACCTTCGCCATCAACGATTCTCCCTTCGCAGGACGCGAGGGTAAGTTCGTCACCTCCCGCCAGATCCGCGAGCGCCTCTTCCGCGAGACGCTGAAGGATGTCTCCCTCCGCGTCAGCGAGATCGAGGGTGCTATGGACGCCTTTAATGTGGCGGGCCGCGGCGAGATGAGCCTGTCCATCCTCATTGAGACCATGCGCCGCGAGGGCTACGAGTTCCAGGTGTCCCCGCCCCGCGTGCTCTATAAGGAGATCGACGGCAAGAAGTGCGAGCCTATTGAGCGTCTGGTGGTGGATGTGCCCTCCGAGTGCGTGGGTGCCGTCATTGAGAAGCTGGGCGGACGCAAGGGTGACTTGCTGGAGATGACCCCCGTGGGCAACCGCATGAAGGTGGAGTTCTTGGTCCCCTCCCGCGGTCTCTTCGGCTACCGCAACGAGTTCCTCACCGACACCCGCGGCGAGGGCATCATGGCCAGCGTCTTTGATAACTACGCCCCCTACAAGGGTGAGCTGACCCGCCGCAACACCGGCTCTCTGGTGTCTTTCGAGACGGGCGAGAGCGTCAGCTACGGTCTGTTCAACGCGCAGGATCGCGGCGCGCTGTTCATCGGTCCCGGCGTGGAGGTGTACGCCGGCATGGTGGTGGGCGTGAGCCCCAAGCTGGAGGATGTGACGGTGAATGTCTGCAAGCGCAAGCAGCAGACCAACATGCGTGCCAGCGGCAGTGATGAAGCATTGCGCCTCGTGCCCCCCCGCAAGATGAGCCTGGAGCAGTGCCTGGAGTTCCTGGGCGATGATGAGCTGCTGGAGGTCACCCCCAAGAACCTCCGCATCCGCAAGACCATCTTGAACCACGAAAAGCGCATGAAAGCGCTCCACAGCAAGAAATAAAACCAAACAATAAAAAACTCTGCACACTTACCGTGTGCAGAGTTTTTTTATTTCTCTATAAACCGCAGGTTCATGTCCACAGGGCCGTTGATGCCACTGACCTCGGCGGTGAAGGTGTACTGCCACATGTCGTGGGCGTAGTAAAAATCGGGATAGCGGTTCAAGTCCGCCACCCACAGAGAGTAGGGGGATAGACGGGCCATGTCATAATGATAATAGCCCTGCTGGCGGTTGAGGTACACGCCTGCTTCATAGCCTGCATTCCGCAGGGTATCGCAGAAAGCAGCGGCACTGTCGGTGAGGTTTTCGTAGTCGTAGCCGTAGGTGCGGGCGTCCTCGGCATTCACATCCTCCCAGTCGAAGTAGATGGGCAGCTGCAACTCCCGCCCATCGAGGAGGGAGAGGACATACTCGGCCTCCTCGCGGCCCTCCTGCGCCGTGAGGGCTTGGGAGAAGAAGTACACGCCCACATCCACGCCGTTTTTCCTTGCCCCTGCGTAGTGGGATTCGAAGGCGTCGTCGGGGCGCAGGGCACCCTTGGTGTAGCCCCGGTAGCCGATGCGGAGGATGGCGAAGTTAATCTCCGCGGCTGCCTTTTCCCAGTTGATGCCCGTCTGGTAGGTGGAGAGGTCAACGCCACGCTCCACGGTGAAGTCCGTGCCCATATAGTGGGGGTGACCGTCCAAAGTAATAAAATCGCTGCGGAGGAGGGGGTTCACCGCCACACCATCGATGGGTGTGATCCAGACCATGTTGGCCCCGTCGTTGACAAGAATCTGCCCCGCGTGGGGGTCGACAGGCGGGGGCTCGGGCTTGGCGCGAAGAGAGCGTGCCACCACGATCACCAATGCCAACAGCGCAAGGAGAACCAGCACCGCTGCCAGCAGGGGCAGGATGCGCCGTCTGCGCCGCCGTCTGCGGCGCGGTGTTCGGTTGATGAGCAATTCTTCGTTCATAGCTGCTCCATAATGCTGCGGGCAAAGGCGCGGGCGTTCTCAGCCCGCTCTTCGTTCATAAAGGGCTCGGTATAGCTGCGGTGACGCTCACCGTACATCCCCAGAAAGCGCAATCCCGCGTGCTTGCAGGTGCGGCGCATACTCTCTTCCCACAGGTCGGTGGCCTTGTCGATGCGGTAGCCCGCCGAGGTGATGACGGCGATGGGTTTTCCCTCCCACAGAGAGGGGCCCTTCTCCCCTGTGCCGCGGTAGAACTTACACAATGCGTAGATGCAGCGGTCAAGAGCGGCCTTCATAGGCGCAGTGGGGCCCCAGTTGTAGATGGGAGAGGCCAGCAGCACCAAGTCGGCACCGAGGATGTCACGGAAGATATCCGTCATGTCATCGTCGATGACACAGGAGGGGGCAGTGAAGTCCCCTTGACAGCCACGGCAGGCGTGGCAGGGGGAGATGTTCAGGTTGTACAGACTGTGGAAAGTGGAGCTGTTGCCCGCTGCGTGCCACGCGGCGAGAAATTCGTCTGTCAGGGCCAGCGTGTTGCTCTCTTTTCCGCGGGGAGAGGCGAACAGAACGCAGCAGTGCATATACTCACTCCTTTTCGAACAGATGGATGTGGAAGGCGATCTCCGTGGTGAGGGCGGTCAGTTCTCTGAGGCGGTTGACGCCCTCTTCGGGGGTTTTCCAGCTGTAGGGGGTCATCTGGAACAGGGCGAAGATGTCCTCGGAACTTTCGAGGGTAATGGTGTCCTGCACCTCCAGCACATCCACATAGCGGAAGCCCTCGTAGGGGGTACGCTTGACCTCGTTGGGGTAGGGCTGGTCGTAGAGTACCTCTTTCATCTGCCACAGGTGCTCGGCGGCGGGGACCACATAGGCGAAGTGGCCGCCCGGTTTCAGCACGCGGCGGAACTCGTCGATGGCGAGAGGGGAGAAGCAGTTGAGGAGAAAATCGATGCTGGCATCGGCGATGGGCAGGTGGTACACGCTCGCCACGGCGCTCTCACCGGATTTTAAAGCCTTGGCGGTGAGGCGCACCGCCTCCTTGGAGATGTCCACGGCGGCCAGACGGTGGTCGATACCCTTTTCCGTCAGCGCCGATTCGATGGCGGCTGTGTAGTAGCCCTCGCCGCAGCCGCTGTCCAGCACGGCGCCGCCCATGGGGGTGTGCTGCAGTGCCAGCTGTTCCAGTGTACGACGCAGAGGGGCGTAGTAGTCTTTGGAGAGGAAGGCGCGGCGGGAGCGCACCATAGCCTTATCGTCGCCGGGATTCTGGGAGTGTTTGTGCTGCACCGGCAGCAGGTGGGTGTAGCCCTCCTTGGCCATGTCGTAGCAGTGGCCCTGCGGGCAGCGGTAGGTGCGGTTGTCTGCCGACAGAGGACTATGGCAGATGGGGCAGAGAAACAGGCTCATTCTCTTCGTCCCTCCGGCAGCGTTACATCGTGGATCCACTTGTCCTTGCGGCAACGCAGGATACACAGGGGGACCTTCACAAGACTCTCGGCCTGAATGGCCAGTGCAATGAGCCAATAGTGGGTGCCGCCGTCCACAAACAGAGCGAAAACAGCTGTCAGGGGCAGCGCAATCAGCCACTGGGGCAGCAGATCCAGCGCCGCTGCCCATGCGGTATCGCCGCCGGAACGGAGCGTGCCGGTAACGGCGGAGATGGCGTAGGCGTGGAGGGGCGTGGAGGCAAAGGAGCAGACCGCCAGTGCCACGGCGATGGCGGCGCTGTGGTCAAAGAGCTTGAACAGGGGGAACACCACAGGCTGGAACAGAACGGGGATCAGCACAAGGGAGATGATGGCGATGCCGCAGCTGACCAGTACCGTGAACAGCAGGAGACTGCGACTCAGAGACATGACCTCAGCGTGCGATCTGCCCTCACCGATGGCCTTTCCCACAATGACAGCGGTGGAGGCGCCGAGACCGAAGCAGACCACCAGGAAGAGACGGCCCAAGTTGCCGGTGACGGCATAGGCGGCCAGGAAGTCCACAGAGATGGTGGTGTAGCCGAGAATGACGGTGAAGAGGCTGTTACCCAGACCCCATGCAGCCTCGTTCAGCACCACGGGGGAGGCGTACTTGACGAAGCGGCGTACCATTTCACGGCCGGGACGCAGCATAGCGGAGAAGTAGAGGGGAAGCCGTTTATTCCGCAGGGCATACACGACACAGATGATCACCTCTGCCACACGGGCCAACAGCGTGGCAAGGGCTGCGCCCTGAATGCCCAGCATGGGGAAACCGCACTTACCGTAGATGAGGAAGAAGTTCAGCACCGTGTTCAGTACCGTGGAGAAGGCCAGCACCTTCATGCCGAAGTTGGGGTTTTCCACGCTGCGCTGTGCGGCAATGTACACCGAGGAGATCATGGTGAACACATAGGAAAAACCGATGAGCTGGAGATAGGGCGCGCCGAGGATGGACAACTCGTGCTCGTTGGAGAGAAGGTCCATGATCTGCACGGGCCACAGGGCGAAGATAATGGCCAGTACCAGCACGATACCGGTGCCGAGGAACAGCGCCACGCCGAGGGCGCGGGAGATGTTCTCCATGTCCTTCTTGCCCCAGTACTGGCTCACCAGAATACCGAGACCGCCCTGCACGCCGAAGCTGAGGGAGAGGAGCAGGAACACCGGCACATTGGCGGCGGTCACCGCCGCCATCTCCGCGTTGCCCAGCTGACTGACCATAAAGGTGGCGGTGAGGCCCAGGGAGAAGGTGATGAGATGCTGCAGGGCAATGGGTGCCGTCAGGGCGATGAGATAGCGATAAAAGCCGGGTTCACGGCGAAGTGTTTTCAACATAACAGTGATACCTCAAAATAAATTACAGCATGGGGAAGCGGCTGGCCTTGTGATTGGCAAGGGCGGCGCAGACCGCGTCGATCTCCTCGAAGGTGGTCTCGGGGCCGAAGCTGAGGCGCAGCACACCGCCGGCGGTGCGCTTATCAAGCCCCAGAGCCTGCACCACATGGCTCAGCTTGCCACGGTGGCAGGCGGAGCCGGCGCTGAGGCAGATGCCCTGTGCACCCAGATCGGTGACCACATTGGCGCTGGGATAGCCCACCATGGACACCGAGAGAATGTGAGGGGCCTCACCTGCGCCCACGGCCACGATGCCATCTACTGCCAGCAGCTTGTCGCGGCAGTAGGACTTGACCTCCGCCATGTGACGGAGGGAGTCATCCAAGTTCTCGCACCGCAGTTCTACGGCCTTGGCAAAACCGGCAATCTGCGCCGTGGCCTCGGTGCCGGAGCGGAGTCCCATCTCCTGTCCGCCGCCGAAGAGGAGGGGGCGGAAGTTCTTCAGGTGGGGCGCGATATAGAGGGCGCCGATACCCTTGGGGCCGCCGATCTTATGGGCGCTGAGACTCATCAGGTCTACTCCCAGTTGGGCGGGGGTGGAAGGAACCTTCAAAAAGCCCTGCACCGCATCGGTGTGGAGGAGGGCGCGGCTATTGCGTTCTTTCATTACGCGGGCGATGTCGGCCAGCGGGAAGATACAGCCGGTCTCGTTGTTCACCAGCATAATGCTCACCAACACCGTGTCCTCACGGAGGGCGTCGGCCACCTGCTGAGCGGTCACATGACCGGTCTTGTCGGGCTTTAAGTAGGTGACCTCATAGCCCTGCTGCTGCAGTGCCTTGCATGTCTCCAGAATGGCGCTGTGTTCCACGGCGGTGGTGATGATGTGGCGGCCCACATGGCGGCCGTGGTGCAGCGCGCCCATGATGGCCCAGTTGTCGCTCTCCGTGCCGCAGGAGGTGAAGTGGACGCACTGGGGAGCGCAGGCAAGGGCCTTGGCAACGGTGGCGCGGTGGGTCTCCACCGTGCGCTTCTGCTCCTGTCCCATGGGGTACTGGGCAGAGGGGTTGGCAAAATTGGTCAGCGCCTCATACATGGTATCGGCCACTGCCTTGGGCACAGGCGTGGTGGCGGCGTGGTCTAAGTAGATCATATTGTACCTCGTAAAATTCTCCCCTGTCGGGTCTTGTCACAGAGAGAATGATTTTGTATAATAAGTAACATCTTATTATACTCGAATGAGAGGAAAAGTGCAAGATGCGCGTTGGGATTTACACCTTGGGATGCAAGGTGAATCAATATGAAACACAGGCCATGGAGCAGGAATTGCTGCGTCGTGGGCACGAGCTGGTGGATTTTGCCGCCGTGGCCGACGCCTACATCGTCAACACCTGCTCGGTGACGGCCATCAGCGATAAGAAGTCGCGGCAGATGCTGCGGCGCTGCCGCCGTCTCAATAAGGAGGCCATTGTGGCCGCCTGCGGCTGCTATGTCCAGACCCACCCTGAGGAGGCCTCCGCACTGGAGGTGGACATCGTGGCAGGTACCAATGACCATATAACCTTCCTCGATCTGGTGGAACAGGCTGCGGAGGAGAAGAAGCGCTACACGCTGTTGGACGATGCACTGCGCCGCCGGGAATTTGAGGTACTGACCCCCGGCGGACAGGAGGGGCGCACCCGCGCCATGCTGAAGGTGGAGGACGGCTGTGTCAACTTCTGCACCTACTGCATCATCCCATATGCCCGCGGCCCCATCCGCTCCCTGCCCATGGATCTGGCAAAGGAGCAGGTCAGGCAGCTGCGGGAGGAGGGCTACCGCGAGATCGTCATCACCGGTATCGAGATCTCCTCCTATGGCCGCGATCTGGCGGGGAATGTGGGGCTTATCGACCTTTTAGAGGCCATCTCTCCCGTGGCGGGGGATATGCGTATTCGTCTGGGTTCTCTGGAACCCCGTACCATCACCGATGAATTTTGCCGCCGCGCGGCGAAACTCCATAATCTCTGCCCTCAGTTCCACCTCTCCCTGCAGTCGGGCTGCGACGAGACCTTGAGACGGATGAACCGCAAGTACGATACGGCGCGGTATTTTGAGTCCGTGTCCCTCCTGAAGCAGTACTTCGACGGCGTGGCGGTGACCACCGACCTGATCGTGGGATTCCCCGAGGAGACGGAGGAGGAGTTTATTAAGACGCTGGACTTCATCCGCCGCTGCGGCTTTGCCCAGATGCACATCTTCCCCTATTCCGTCCGTCCCGGCACTAAGGCAGCGGCTATGCGCCAGCTGACGGCGGCAGTGAAGGAAGAGCGGGCCGCCCGCGCCGCCGTGGTGGCCGAGGAGATGCACAAGGCGTATTTGGAAAGCTGCGTGGGCAAGACATTCGAGGTGCTCTTTGAGCAGGAAAAAGACGGAAAGTTCGTCGGCCACGCCCCCAACTACATGGAGGTGGCGGCGCAGGGCTGTGACCTTCACAATGTGGTGCGGAATGTGCGCATCACCGCTGTGGAAGGCGGATCGCTGACAGGAGAGATCGTATGAAGAAAAAATATCACTTTTTTGCCTATATGAGCCGTATGCGCTTTATCCAGCGCTGGGCATTGATGCGCAACAGCTTTGGTGAGAATGTGCAGGAGCACAGCCACACCGTGGCGATTCTCGCCCATGCGCTGGCCGTCATCCGCAACCGCTATTTCGGCGGCGATGTGGACGAGGGCCGCGTAGCGGTGGCGGCCCTCTACCACGATGCCCCCGAGATTTTGACCGGCGATATGCCCACGCCCATCAAGTACCACAATCCCGCCATCCGCGAGGCCTATCATCAGGTGGAGCTGGTGGCAGAGGAAAAGCTGCTGGGGATGCTGCCGGAAGATCTGCGCCCCGGCTATCGCGCGGCCCTGTCTCCTGCGGCGGAGGCGGTGCAGCAGATCGTGCGGGCCGCTGACAAGCTTTCTGCCTATATCAAGTGCGTGGAAGAGCTGAAGGCGGGCAACGACGAGTTCCGCAAGGCCTCACAGCAGACCATGGAGGCCCTCAAGGCTATGGAGCTGCCGGAACTGGAGTACTTCATGGAGCATTTCCTGCCCTCGTACCGCCTGACGCTGGATGAGCTGGAGTGAGCATATGATTCGAACAGCAACTTATGACGACCTGAGCCGTGCCCACGAGATTATCGGTATTGGTCGTGCCGCTATGCGCGCTGCGGGGAACACCGTCCAGTGGTCGCCTGTGGGACAGGCGGAGGCGGGTATCACCGAGGATATCCGGCAGGGGCGGTGCTATGTGATGGAGGACGATGGAGGCATCTACGGCGTGTTCGCCCTCGTCATCGGCGACGACCCCACCTACGCATATATCGAGGGCGCGTGGTGTGATGACAGCACCTACGGCACCATTCACCGTATCGCCTCCGATGGGACACACCGCGGCGTTTTGGCAGAATGCGTGAAGTGGTCGATGGGACAAATTCCCCATCTCCGCATCGATACCCATGAGAGCAATCTCGCCATGCGGGGTGCCATTGAGAAGCTGGGCTTTACCTACTGCGGCACCATCTACATCGCCGACGGCACGCCGAGAAGAGCGTATGAATTGATATAAAAACAGAAAAACACCGCCTCAGGGCGGTGTTTTTGCGTTTAGTCGATTTTTCCTCTTGCATGCAGCACATCGTCGGCGGTGAGGAGCATCAAATCCTCACGGGTGACGGTCTCCATCCTGGCAAGGCGGTTGTTCTGTGCCACCACGATCTGCTCGAAGATGTTACGTACGCCGCGTCCGTTGCCGAAGCTCTCGGCGTCGGCGCTCTCCTCGGCGATGAAGTCCCGTACCAGAGGGACGGCATCCTCAGCCAGCGTGTAGCCCTCGCCGCAGCGCATCCTGAAGATGGCCATCATCTCCTCCACCGTGTAGTCGGGGAAGAAGAGGAAGCGGTTGAAGCGGGACTCGAGGCCGGGGTTGGAGTGGACGAACTTGTCCATCAAGTCCGTATAGCCTGCCACAATGACCACCAGATCGTCACGGTGATCCTCCATGGCCTTCAGGATGGTGTCGATGGCCTCCTGACCGAAGTCATTATCGCCGCTGCCGTTGAGGGCATAGGCCTCGTCGATGAACAGCACGCCGCCCATGGCCTTTTCCAGCACCTTGGCGGTTTTCAGCGCCGTCTGGCCCACATAACCGGCCACCAGACCGCTGCGGTCCACCTCCACCAGCTGCCCCTTACTTAAAATACCGAGGGAGCGGTAGATGCGGCTCATCAGGCGGGCCATCATGGTTTTGCCGGTACCGGGATTGCCGGAGAACACCATGTGCAGCGACAGCTCGGGAGTGGGCAGATCGTGCTCACGGCGGAGCTTGTAGACCTGCACCATGTTGATGAGGCTGTGGACCTCCTCTTTGATGACATCGAGGCCGATGTAGGTGTCCAATTCTGCCAGCAAGTCCTCCAACTTCTCGGGAGGGGGCAGTTCTTCCGCCTCGCCTTTGGCAGCTTCCGCCTCAGTCTTTTTCACTTCCTCTGCCTTAGGGGCAGGGGTTTCTTTTTTCGGCTGGGGGTTGCCCCAGAAGTCGGTGTTCATTCTCCGCAAGCCATTCTCCGTCATGGAGCGGATCACATCCAGCTGCTGCAGGATGATCTGGTCTTTTTTATCCATATAGGGCCATCTCCTTTACGAGCGGGATAGATTTACAAGTTCCATGGCGCGGAAGAGGAGCGCCACCACAAAGCCGGTCAGCGCGCCGCTGAAGAGGGCTACCAGCAGCAGGAAGGGGAGATACCCCAGCACCATGGTATTGCCCAAGGTGATCATGGCGGCGCAGATCTGTCCGATGTTGTGACCTGCGGCACCGGCGATGGATACGCCGTAGACGCTCAATTTACGGCAGCGGCGCAGCAGCGCCATCACTGCCATGGCCAGCACACCGCCCAACAGGGAGAACAGGAGCGCCGAGGCGTTGCCTGCGAACAGCGCGCCCAAGAGACAGCGGGCGATGAGGATCATAAAAGCAGACCCGGTGCCCAAGTAGTACAGGGCAAAGAGGGTCACAATGTTGGCAAGGCCCAGCTTCACGCCCGGCAGGGGGATCAAAAGGGTGACGGGGAAGAGGTTTTCCAATGTACTTAATGCCAGCGCCAGCGCCGTCAGCACGGCGCAGAGGGTGAGGTGCTTCGTTGTCCATTTCTGCATACCCATCACCCCACTACAATGTCGGGAGCATCGCTGTCGGATGCGCCCTCAAGATGGATGACCACCTTTCCGGGGAGGCAGACGATGGATTGTCCGGCGCGGGAGATATGGCCTGTGTGGACACAATCCTGCGTGGGACAATCGGAGAGGATGACCTCCGCACCGCTGCCTGTCAGCAGAACAGAGAGGGTGCATTCCCCCTCCACCGTCAGAATTTCTTCACCCTTTAAGGTGGTGAGGTCAACGCGCTTAATGACCTCCTCACCCACACTGATGACGGCGCTGAGGTGATCGCTCTGCCCCAGCTTCGGGCCATAGAAGGCCACAGCCACAAGAGCAGCCAGCACCAACACCGCGGCGGCGACAACGATATCCAGTTTTTTCCCTCGCAGCTCAGGCGGTGAGTACTTGGTAGTCATAGCCGCTGTCCTCAACTTCTGTAAAGTGGTCAATGAGGTTGGGGGTGTAAATCACCCGTCCGTCCCGGGTCACCAGAACCATGTCAAAGTTCTGCTGCGTCGCCCAGAAATCGCAGGCGGCAGTTTCCCCCATGACATAGAGGGCGGTGGAATAGGCATCTGCCATAGAACCGTGCAGGGCGGTGTCGTCATAGGGCAGGACGATGGAAACGCTCAGCAAGTCGCTCTGGGCGGGCTTGCCGGTGGCGGGGTCGAGAATGTGTTGATACACCGTGCCGTCAGGGGCGGTAAAGTACCGCTGATAGCCGCCGGAGGTCACCACAAAGGCATCGCTGAGGGACAGCATACAGGCGTAGCCGCCGCTGACCTCGGGGTGCTGAATGGCCACGCTCCACGCAGAGCCATCGGTGTTGTCGCCGTGGACATAGACATTGCCGCCCAGGGAGACAAAACCGCCGCTCAAATGGCTTTCGTGATAGAGCTGGGCAATGCGGTCGGAGGCAAAGCCCTTGGCGATGCCGCCCAGGTCAATGGCGCAGCCCTCGTCCAGCGTGGCGCTGCCGCCGTTGAGAGAGATGTGATTGCTGCCCACGAGGGGGAGAAGAGCATCAATCTCCTCCTGAGAGGGTACGCGGGGACTGTCGCCGCTGATGTTCCACAGTTCCACCAAGGGGGCGATGGTCACATCGAAGCAGCCGCCGGTGGCCTCAGACAGGGCCATGGCCTCCTTTAAAAGCGCAGCCGTATCATAGTGTAGTTCCGCGCTGCCGCTGCTGTTCAAAACCGACACATCGGATGTGTCGATGGTGCGGCTCATGGCCTGCTCCAAGGTGTTGACGATGTTGGCGCTTTTTTGCAGTGCATCGAAAGCCCCGTCACCGATTGCCACCAGGGACATATAGGTATCCATGGCGAAGATGTCCAGGGACTCGGCCTTGGGGGCGCAGCCCGTCAGCAGCAACATGCACAGCAGCAGGGGGAGAATTTTTTTCATCATAGCTCGCGGCGGCCCTCTAAGGCGCGCATCAAGGTGGCATCATCGGCGAACTCCAAGTGACCGCCCACGGGGATACCGTAGGCAAGGCGGGTCACCTTTACGCCGAAGGGCTTTAAGAGGCGGGCTAAGTACAGTGCCGTTGCCTCACCCTCCGTGTCGGGGTTGGTGGCCATGATGACCTCGGCGATGTTGCCGGTGGCCACGCGGTCAAGGAGGGACTTGATCTGCAGATCGTCGGGGCCCACATGGTTGATGGGTGAGAGGACGCCGTGGAGCACATGGTAGCGTCCATGGAACTCACGGGCACGCTCCACCGCCAGCACATCGCGGGGATCGGCCACCACGCAGATGACGCGCTCATCCCGCTTGCGGTCGGCGCAGATGGGGCACAGGCCGCCGGCGGTCAGGGAACAGCACACGGGGCAGAGGGTCACATTGCGCTTGGCATCCACGATGGCGTCGGCGAACTCCCGGGCCTCCTCCTCGGGGAGGTTCAGCACATGGAAGGCCAGACGCTCGGCGGACTTGCCGCCGATGCCGGGCAAGCGGGCGAACTGCTCCACCAGATGTTCAAGGGGTGCGGGGAAAAATTCCATAGTTCGTGTTATCCTCTCAGTTCCTTGATTTTGGCCTCGATATCGGCAGCTTTATACACCGCGCTGCCGGCTACCAGCACATTGGCACCGCTATGGATGCACAGAGGTGCCGTGGCGGTATCCACGCCGCCGTCCACCT
>JAZTZR010000048.1:0-28366 GCA_045637545.1 Vescimonas sp.
GCCATGGCCGAGGTCATTGCCAAGGTGCTCTACCCCGAGGACAATCATCCCGAGGGTAAGTCCCTGCGCCTGAAGCAGCAGTATTTCTTTGTGTCTGCCACCGTGCAGAACATCGTCAAGCGCCATCTGGAGGCCTACGGCACCCTGACCAACTTCCATGAGAAGAATGTCATTCAGATCAACGATACCCATCCCGCTCTGGTGGTGCCTGAGCTGATGCGTATCCTCATCGATGACGCGGGCCTCAGCTGGGACGAGGCGTGGCACATCACCACCAATTCCGTGGCCTACACCAACCACACGGTGCTGGCCGAGGCACTGGAGTGCTGGCCCCAGCAGCTGATGGAGGATCTCCTGCCCCGCGTGTGGCAGATCCTTACCGAGATCGCCCGCCGCTATCAGGCCCGCATCGAGGAGTACTACCACAACGATCTGGCCAAGATTTCCAAGATGGCCGTCATCTGGGACGGCGGCGTCCACATGGCCAACCTCTGCATCGCCGGCGGTATGGCTGTCAACGGTGTCAGCGCCCTGCACAGCGACATCCTCCGCAACGATGTGTTCCGCAACCAGTGCGCCATGGAGCCCGATAAGTTCAAGAATGTTACCAACGGCGTGGATCACCGCCGTTGGCTCAGCCAGATCAACGCGCCTCTCGATGCGCTGCTGAAGGAGACTGTGGGCGAGGGTTACCTCACCGACGCCTCTTTGATGAAGGGCCTGGAGAAGTACGCCGACGATAAGGCTGTCCTCAAGCGCATCGGCGAGATCAAGCAGGCCAACAAGGAGGCCTTTGCCCGCTGGGCCAAGCGCCAGCAGGGTGTGGTGCTGAACACCGACGGTATCTTCGATGTGCAGGTCAAGCGTCTCCACGAGTACAAGCGTCAGCTCCTCAACGCGCTGCACATCATGTACCTGTATCAGCAGCTGCGCGATGATCCCAACATGGAGATGCGTCCCCACACCTTCCTCTTCGGTGCCAAGGCCGCTCCCGGCTACGCCGTGGCCAAGCGCATCATCCGCCTCATTAACTCCCTTGCCAAGGAGATCAACAACGACCCCGTCTGCAAGGATCGCCTGCAGGTGGTGTTCCTGGAGAACTACCGTGTCTCCATGGCCGAGATGCTGATGCCCGCCAGTGAGGTGAGCCAGCAGATCTCCACCGCCGGCAAGGAGGCCAGCGGTACCGGCAACATGAAGTTCATGATGAACGGTGCCCTGACGGTGGGTACGCTGGACGGCGCCAATGTGGAGATGCACGAGGTGCTGGGCGACGAGAATATGTTCCTCTTCGGCCTCCATGCCGACGAGGTGGCCAATCTCCGTCCCAACTACGATCCTCAGATGTTCTACAACCGCGATCCCATGCTCCGCAACACCGTGGATATGCTCAAGCATGGCTTCGACGGCGAGAGCTTCGAGGATCTGTGGCGCAGTCTGGTGATGCGCGACGAGTATCTGCTGCTGGCCGACCTGCCCTCCTATGCTGCGGCTGAGCAGCGTATGGTGGAGACCTACGGTGACCGCGAGAAGTGGAACCGCATGAGCCTGCTGAACATTGCCCGCAGCGGCATCTTCTCCGCAGACCGTTCCATCGCCGACTATGCCAACACCATCTGGCATGTCCCCTATCGCAAGTGATAAAAAAGACCCCCTTTGGGGTCTTTTTTATTGAACAAGCTAGAAAAAAGACCGCCAAAGGCGGTCTTTTTGTTTGTGCTGTTATGCTTCTTATGCCAAAAAGCCCTGCAGGATGGTGTTCTCTGCTTCCTCGGGGCTCAGACCCAGCGTCTCCAGCTTCAGGAGCTGATCGCCGGCGATCTTGCCGATGGCAGCCTCGTGGATCAGCTGTGCCTCGGGGCAGTTGGCCACGATGGCGGGGATGGACTGGATCTTGGCATCACCCATGATAATGGAGTCGCACTGCACATGGCCGAAACAGGCGGCGTTACCCACCATGCGGGGGTAGAAGATCTGCTCGGAATCATCCTGTGCAACAGAGCGGGAGATGACGCGGCCCTTGGCATCGGGACCGTTGAGGTTGATGACCATGTCGCTCTGGGCCACCTGTTTGCCGTGGGTCAGCAGTCGCTCGGTGACCACCACCTCGCTGCCGGCCTCGCAGTGGAAGGCCGTCTCGCGGCGGGTGGAGTCGATGCCGCGGATCTGCACCGTGTCCATCTGGATCACGGAATTCTCACCCAAAAAGACCTCGGTCTTGGGGTTCATCACATTCTGTCCCGTCTGGCCGGGATCGTTCTCGCCGTAATGCTTCTCCGCGTAGCGCACGCGGGAGTTTTTGCCGATGTAGAAGGTGTGAACACCGTCGTGGCGGCTCTCGTTGCAGCCGGAGTTGTGGATGCCGCAGCCGGCCACGATCTCCACATCGCAGTCGTCGCCGATGTAGAAGTCATTGTAGACCATCTCGGAAAGACCGGACTTGCTGATGATCACGGGGATGAAGCACTTCTCACCCTTGGTGCCATCCTTGATGCGGATATCGATGCCCTCCTTGCCGTCGGTTTTGGAGGAGATGGTAATATACTCGGTAGACTGACGGGCGGCGCAGCCGCTGTCCTTGCGGATGTTCAGTGCAGCGGTGGGGGTGCCGGTCAGGTCGGCGATTTTTTCCAGTAAGCTCTTATCCAGTTCGTTCATCATACGGTAGCAGCCTCCTTTCTCTCGATCACGGGGCAGCCGCCCAGCGTGTCAGCCAAAATCAGGGGGAATATCTGCTCACAGTCACCACGGTGTGCGATCTCGCCGTTTGCGATCACCACGATCTCATCGGCCAGACGGATGATGCGCTCCTGATGGGAGATGATGATCATGGTAGCCTGATCCTCGCGGTGGATCTGCTCGAAGGTCTCGGTCAGGCGGGCGAAGCTCCACAGGTCGATACCGGCCTCGGGCTCGTCAAAGATCATCACATCGCTGCCGCGGGCCAGAATGGTGGCGATCTCGATGCGCTTGACTTCACCGCCGGAGAGGGAGACATCCACCTCGCGGTCCAGATAGTCGTTGGCGCACAGACCCACCTTGGTCAGATACTGGCAGCAGCGGTCCTTGGAGAGCTTCTTCTCGCCGGCAGCCAACAGCAGCAGGTCGTTGACCGTGATGCCCTTGAAGCGGGGCGGCTGCTGGAAACCGTAGCTGATGCCCTTCTGGGCGCGCTCGGTGATGGAAAGACCGGTGATGTCCTCGCCGTTATACAGAATCTTGCCGCCAGTGGGCTGCACAAGACCCATGATGACCTTCGCCAGCGTGGTTTTGCCGCCGCCGTTAGGGCCGGTAAAAACCACCAGACGATGATCGGGAATGGTGATGGAGATATTCTTCAAAATGTCCACTTCCCCGTCGGGAGTGGAAACGCGATAGGAAATGTTCTGCAGTTCCAGCATAGGGACCGCCTCCTTTGTTCCTGTATTTCCGCAGCTATAGGATACCACACTTCGATAAATATATGTGTGACATTTGCAACAGTTTTAAGAAAAGGGAAACTATTCCCCTCAAGTCCACTATCTTAGCAGAAGAAGGCGAAAAAAGCAACGGGGGAGGCACCTATTTTTCGTTTTTGGCATAGTATGGCGCGGAAAGGAGCGATGAGTACATGATGGACAAATACGATTCTGCTATGGCGGCAAGCGTGTGGCAGCGGGTGAATCCGCAGGAGGACCCCTATCCCGATGTGGAGCGGGGACGGTTTGAGGGGATGATGCAGAGGCAGAGTGTGCCGCCGGCACCGTCTCGGCCGCAGGTGTCTGCACCGACCATGAGCGGGGGAGGGGAGCTGTATCGGGGTTTGCTGCGGGAAGAGGTGCGCCACATGCAGCAGGTGCTTGCGATGCTGGAAAATGCTCTTGCATAGGCCCTTTTCACATGATAAAATAACGATACTATACAAAAGAACGGAGGCATACCCCTATGAAACAGACTATCTCCCGTGAAGCTGCGCTGAACGCTCTGCGCGAGTACAACAAAGAGCCCTTCCACATCCAGCACGCCCTGACGGTGGAGGGTGTCATGCGCTGGTATGCCAACGATCTGGGCTACGGCGAGGATGCCGACTTCTGGGCCACCGTGGGCCTCCTCCACGATATCGACTATGGTATGTGGCCCGATGAGCACTGCCTCAAAGCTCCGGAGTTGCTGGAAAAGGCCGGCTGTGATGCGGAATTCATCCATGCCGTCTGCTCCCACGGCTATGGTTTGTGCTGCGATGTGGAGCCTGTTCACGAGATGGAGAAGGTGCTCTTTGCCGCCGACGAACTGACGGGCCTTATCGGTGCCGCCGCCCGTATGCGTCCCAGCAAGAGCTGTAAGGATATGGAGCTGAGCAGCCTGAAGAAGAAGTTCAAAGACAAGAAGTTTGCCGCCGGTTGCTCCCGTGATGTGATCACCACCGGCGCTGAGCGTCTGGGCTGGACGCTGGATCAGCTGCTGGATAAAACGCTGGAGGCCATGCGCTCTTGCGAGGACAGCGTGGCTGCGGGTATCTAAATACAAAAAAAGAAACGCCCTTGGGCGTTTCTTTTTTCGTTGTGTCAGGAAGTTTTCTTTACGAATTTCTCGCCGGGGCAGCGGCACAGGGGACAGATATAGCCCTCGGGCATCTCGTCCTTTTCGTAGTGATAGCCGCAGATGGGGCAGATCCAACCCTCGTCGCTGCTCATGGTGCGGTACACGGAAGCGGTGGGAGGAGCGGCGAATTTGCCCTTCTCCAGGAACTCATCCATGGTCAGCACTCGGCTGTCGTTTACCAGCTCGCCCTCCACGGCGTCGCAGATGAAGAGGTAGAAGTTGCCAATGTCCACCTTATCCACCACCTTCAGGCTCACCCAGGCGGCGCCCAGAGCGGGCACATAGGGGTTGCCGTTACCGTCGCGGGAAACCTCGAGACCGGCGAACTTGTCCGCCACGCGGCCGGACTTGTAACCGAAGGTCTTCAGCACATCACGATCGGCACCCTCGGCCACCATGGTAACGGCGACTGTGCCGGAAGCCAAAATCGCGTCGGCGGTGCGGTTATCCTTGTTGACGGTGATGGTGCACTTGCGGGGGTTACCGCTGGTGACCTGGGCAAAGGAACTGATGAGACAGCCGTAATCCTTACCGTCCTGTGCCACACCCAGCACATACAGGCCATAGTTCAATTTCTCAAAAACAGCTCTGTTCATAGTCATTCTCCCTTCAAAATCAGCAATATGGTGTTGTATCGTGTTTAATTTATGATTTTATTATGCCACGAAATCTTGAGAAGTAAAGTCGTAATTGCAACACTTGAAAATTTTCCTTTCTCGGGTTACAATAGCGGACAAGAAAAATGACACAGGAGGTGTTCGATCATGTTTCAGGGCTTTACCGACGCAACCGTAGACTTCATGTGGGGCATCCGCTTCAACAACGAGCGGGGCTGGTTTATGGAGCATAAGCAGGTGTATCAGGAGGCTCTTTTGCAGCCCACGAAAGAGTTGGGCGAGCAGGTTTACGAAGCCGTCCGTGAGATGCTGCCGGACGAGCCCTTGATGCTGAAGGTGTCCCGTATCTACCGCGATGCCCGTCGCCTCTTTGGTCGCGGCCCCTATAAGGATCACCTGTGGTGGTGCATCCGCACGGGGGACAAGGACTGGACGGGACGCCCTACCTTCTGGTTTGAGATCGCACCGGAGTATTATAGCTACGGCCTCGGCTTTTGGGCACCTGCGGCAGCCTTGATGACAGCCTACCGCAAGCGGATCGACAGCCATCCCGAGGAGCTGCTGGCACTGGCGCGGCAGCTGGAGAAGGACGGTATGTTTTCTGTGCAAGGTCCCGAGTATGCCCGCAGCCGTGGCGAGGTCTGCGAGGAGCTGCGCGCTTGGTATCAGAAGAAGAGTCTCTCCCTCAGCTGGGAAGGCCCGCTGGACGAGCGGATCTATTCCCCGCAGCTGGCGGAGGATATCATTGCAGGCTTCAAGTCGTTGCTGTCCCTCTACCGCTACTTCAGCGCCATCCACGCCTCGGTGCCTGTGGAGCAGTTGGAGAAAAAGCGGGATAAATAAGAAAACACCCCCTCCGCCCGAAAAGGGCAGAGGGGGTGTGTGGGTTATAATCAAAAAGATGCAGGGATCAATTGTTGGTTATCACTGTACTTGAGAAGATCATAAAAATCTCGCTGATTGGACAAGTCCGATTTTATAAAAAAATTACTAAAAACTGAAGTAAAGGTGACTGTATTGCTTTCCGCAGAGGAAGAAAAAATCTCAGCAAAATCGGAAATAAGCTGATGGTCATCGAATGTTAATTCGCGGGAGAGCATTTCGGAAATGTGATCATGTACGCAAATAAAGAAACGGATGCACCACGCGGCGTTGATGGTGTTCATCCCCGTTTCATCTTTCTGGAGATAGGGAAAGTGGTCGCCATAAGCCACACAGACAGAGGAGAGTTTGGCGAGGCTTTGCTGCGCTGACTCCAGATGTTCTGTATCTTTGGTCTCAAGATAGTTTTCCAGTGCAGGCGATATTTCTTGCAGCCGGGCGTATAGGTATTCCTGTGTGATCTTGACGGAGTCTTGCGAAACATTGCCGCTTCGCAATGATGAGAATGTTGAATTAAACAAAAGATAAAACGATGAGTTAAATAAAAGAAAGAAAACTACTGCAACCAATATTCCGCCTATAATGAGGCCTTTAATGAAAGGTTTCATCGAGAACCTCCTCTGTTATGCAAAGTGGTGTGTGGTTTCCCACAAAATGATTGTGCGTGTAAGACCTAAAATGCAACGAGGCTGAGAGCGTGATTGACTCAGATAGCTCAGATAGTTTTAAAGGTCCTCTAAATCAAAGAAGATCGTTCCTCCGGAAAAACCACCTTGCACATTCGGCCCAGAGAATGTTCCAATCCCAAAATTAATGTAAATGCGTCCTGTTTCCACACCACTTTCTAGGTCATAAAAGTTGTCATTAATGGTGATTTGTGGAAATGGAATCAAGTTGGTAGCAGAAATGCTTGTGTGCGATTCAACACCCATAGCCCCAGACACGGTAACATATGAACATGTAGCTGTCTTGATGTTATGCGCCGAAGAAACCGTTATTGCAACAGTAACATAACCGTATGCTTTATTAACACCTGCCGCCAGCATAGCTACTGCTGGTTCAACTGTGCCAGCTACCGCGTTGTGTTCAACTGATTTGTTCGAAACAACTGAGATAGATGTGCAAGGGATTTCTGCAGAAAAGTATACGAACTCGGAATCCTCGCCGACTTTCTCTGCATGGATATAAAACGAGTTATCGGAATTGGTGGCAAGGGAACTGTTGCTTTGAGTTGTCGCCCACGCGGGGACGCTGAGGGACAGGCACATCGCAAGTGCCAAGAGAAGGGATAAGAATTTCTTTTTCATTATTTTCCTCCTTTTGTCATTGTGTGGTGTGTCTTACATCCTTTCATCTATGTAAAACCGCCAAAATACGGCGATTTACTTCGCGAGGAGCTTGTTATATTTATATAAACACAAATTTAGATCAAGGGCAACACTTTTTGTCGGAAATTCATAAATTGTTTACAGAAATATGACAAATTGGCATATTTTGCTATATTTTGCCAACATATATTTCGAATTGTAAAAAATCCACCCCGAGAGGGGTGGATTTCGCTATTTAGAAATCAATAGTGCCGTCCAGCACGCGGAGGTCGTAGGGCTCGTAGACCACCTTGCGATAGGCGTCAACATTCATCAATACGCCCGTCCAGTCGGAGTGGATGTCGCCGTTCTGCTTAATGAGCACATCGTAGAGGATGTCATAGGTGACGCCGTTTTCGTCCGTCTCCACGATGGTGGAGTAGGGCAATGTCTTGTGGTAGGTCATGTGGAGGCCCTTGTACTCAAAGTGGAAGCCGTTGCGCATACGGCAGCCGTCAAGACCGCGATAGGTGAACAGGCGCTTGAGATCCTGCAGGATGGGATCGTTGTCCTCCTCGTACAGGTTCTCGGGGGTGGTCTCGGTGTAGTCGTAGCGGAACTGGATGGGGATACCGTAGGGCAGGAAACGCTCCACATAGGCGGGCAGCTGCTCCGCGGGATACTTCTTATACAGCACGCAGTTGATGCGCGTGGGACAGGCGATCCTGGCGATCACCTCATCGGGGGACTCCTCCACATACTTCTGCAGGTGGCGGGAGATGTTCATGCAGGTGATCTTGTCGCGGTTGCGCTCGGTGAATGCCAGCATCTCCTCCAGGGAGATATGCTCCTGCACGGGAAAGGTGGTGTTGATATACACCTTGTGGGTGGAGGGGATGGCATCCAGCATCTGCTGCAGGGCCTTCAGATCCGCCAGAGGCTCGCCGCCGGTGAACACGAAGTCACAGTAGGGGGTAATGGCATCCAGCGTGTGGATCGACTCGATGATCTTCTCCAGAGAAAAGCCGCTGCAATCGGCGTATTCTTTTTTGTTGATGCAGAACGGGCAGTTGTTGCGGCAGTCGTAGGGAACGAATACCGTCACAGTGGCGCCGCCCTGTCGGGTCTTATAGGGATTCATAAAGACAAGTCGCCTTTCTAAAAACATTCACCGCAATATTGTATACCGCGGCGGAGAAAAAAGCAAGGAAAACTTATCCGTTCCCCTTGCTTTTGTGTCGATTTTCGGCAGGTTCAATACTGCTTATCCTTTAACTCTTTTCGAATGAGGGAAAAGGCTTCCTCCTCGCCGTAGTCTTTCAGCAGTTCCAGCCACCGTTCCAGGAGCTGGGCGGTGTCCTCGTGCATAAAGCGGGAGGCATCGGTGTGCTTTAAGTCCTTAGCCCGCTGATAGTACTCCCATGCCGATGCGTCGGTATATTTCTCCTTTTGATACACACGGCAGGCGGCGATACGGTCGCAGAACATTTCTGCTACATATTGTTTGGGCATCTTGCATCCACCGATGTATACGCTGCCGTCGGCGCGGAGACAGTAGTCGATCCAGTACTCAAAGTGGTGGCGATTGCGGCCCTTGTGGTGGAGCCATGACAGGCTCACGCCGTTGTGATAGCGCTCAGCGTCATTGGGGCTGCGGTAACCCTGATAGAACTTGATGCCCCGCAAGAACTCCGTGGGGGAGTATTTACTCAAATCATGGAGAAGGCCCTGACGGTACAGACCCAGCTTGAAACAGTAGTGCCGTACCAGACGGCGATGGGTATTTACGGTTTTCAGATGTGCGCGAAAGGACACAGGTCGCCACCTCCCCTGAAAGAGTGTATATTATTATCGTCAGTATAGCACAAAAATCTGACCATGTATAGAAAAAGAACCGCCCGAAGGCGGTTCTTTTTTATCAGGAGAAAATTGCTGCTCTGAGAATGTCAGTTACAGGCTCTTCTCGTAAGACTCGATCATCTTCTTGACCATCTGGCCACCGACGGAGCCGGCCTCACGGGAGGTCAGATCGCCGTTGTAGCCCTGCTTGAGATTGACGCCCACCTCGCTGGCGGCCTCCATCTTGAACTTGTCCATAGCGGCCTTGGCCTCGGGGACATTCAGCTTGTTGCTGTTCTTGCTAGACATGGCTTTACTTGCTCCTTTCTTGCGTCATCATTTATCCGCCATATATCCGCGAATAAATGTCGATTGGGTATCGCAAGCATAGATTTTCCCGAATGGCGTGCAGATATGCAGCAAAAGTCAATGGAAAAAATTGCACAGCGAGGCAAGAAAAGGAGTTTACTTTTTCAAACGGTCATAGTATGCTGAAAGCACCAAGCAAGCAGGAGGCGTACACTTATGAAAATGCCCAAAATCCATCCTACCGCCTTTATCGCACCCAATGCCACGGTTATGGGTGACATTGTCATCGGTGCCGAGAGCAGCGTGTTTTTTGGTGCGGTGCTCCGTGCCGAGCATGCGCCCGTAGTGATCGGTCAGCGTACCAATATTCAGGACAACTGTGTACTCCACAACGATCTGGATTATCCCCTTATTGTGGGTGACGACTGCACCGTTGGACACGGTGTGATCCTCCACGGCTGCACAGTGGGCGACAATACGCTGATCGGTATGGGTGCCATCGTCCTCAACGGCGCGGTTATTGGCCGTGACTGCATCATCGGTGCAGGGGCACTGGTGCCCCAGGGTGCGGTCATTCCCGACGGCTCACTGGTGGTAGGTATGCCCGGCAAGGTGCGCCGTGAGGTGACAGAAGCGGAAAAGGCCGAAAATTTTGCCAGTGCCGGCCGCTATGTAGTGAAGTCCCGTGACTACATGGCATATTTGGCCGACAGATAACTCAGCTCTCGAAGCCCAGCAGTAGGCCACCGTTCTCGGTATAGAAAGTGCACAGACCGCCGTTACGAACGATCTCCACATCGCAGCCGGGGAACGCCTCGTGAATGATGGCGGTCAACTGCACGGCGGCGCGGGGGTTGTAGGTGTGGGCGATGCGAACTTTGCCACCCCGGAATCCCACTTCTTTCATCGAATCGAAGAGGCGGTGCAGTGCCTGTTTCTCACCGCGACACTTGTGCAGCGGCTCCAGTGTGCCCTCGTCGCTGGCGCGGCCTACCAAGCGGATGCCCAGGATACCGGCGGCTTTAGCCGTTACCATGCTGCACCGACCGTTTTTGGCCAGATTCTCCAGCGACTCCAGAGCGAACAGGAGATGGGTGCGTTTGCGATATGCCCGGATCTCACGACAGATCTCCTCGAAGGTGAGGTCTGTTGCCACCAGATGGTGCAGCTTTTCCATGATGAGCTGCAGTTCCGGGCCGGTGGTGAGGGAATCCAATACAAAGACCTTTTTGCCGCTGTTGTCCGCCATGTACATGTTGGCGGCAATGGCGGCAGCGTTATAGCAGCCGGAAACACCGCTGCTGATGGTGGCGACGAAAATCTCATCGGCATCGCCGAAGGCGTCGAGGAAGTCCTGTACGGCAGGGCAGGCAGAACCGGAAGAGCCCTTATAGTGCGTCATATCCTCCAGCAGCAGGGCGGTATCCAATTCGGGCGTGTCCACATATTCGTGGATGCCCAACAGCACTTTCAGTGGTACGGAGGTCACGCCCAGCGCAGCGACGGCGGGATTGGCGGAAGAGTCGGTGATCAGTTTATAATTTCTCATGATATGGCTCCTTTCGCTTATCAGCGTGTTGAAAAACACGACAAGACCATGCAAATCGTACCATAGGAGGGTGCTTCTGTCAAAAGAACAAATTGTGAACACGGATTTTTCGCAGAAATGTGCATTGACAAACAGGATGGCACAGAATACAATATATTGTATTCTGTGCTAAGGAGGCGACATAGATGTTGATACAGGGCTTGCAAAAATTGACGCTGCTGGATTTTCCCGGCCGCGTGGCCTGCACGGTGTTTCTGGGTGGATGCGACTTCCGTTGCCCTTTTTGTCATAACAGTGAGTTGATCAGCGGCGGTGAGGCGGTAATGGACGATGCCGCACTCCTTGCTTTCCTGAAAAAGCGGCAGGGCCTGCTGGACGGCGTGGCCTTTACCGGCGGCGAGCCCCTGCTGCGGGATCTGGCGCCCCTGCTGCGGGAGATCCGCGCTCTCGGCTTTGCCGTCAAGATGGACACCAACGGCAATCATCCCGACCGCCTCCGGGCGCTGGTGGAGGAGGGGCTGGTGGACTATGTGGCCATGGATATTAAGAATTCGCCTGAGAAATACGCCGCCACCATCGGTTTGGAGACCTTTGATCTTGCCGCTGTCAACGAGAGTCTTGCGTTCCTGAAAACAGGTGCGGTGGATTATGAATTGCGTACCACCGCTGTGGCGGAATACCACACCGACGAGGATTTTCGTGCCATCGGTGCGTGGATCGAGGGAGCCAGACGCTATTTCATCCAGTGCTATACTGACCGCGACAGTGTGCTTTGCTCCGGCTTGAGTGCTCCTACAGAGGAAGATCTACGCCGCTGGTGCGGGATTGTCCGCCCTTTTGTGGGTGAAGCTGCCCTTCGCGGCGTCTCCGGAGATTGATTTGGATTTATGCACAACAATATATAGTGTTTTTTGTCAAAAAAATAATACCAGATATTGTTGACTTGCAAATGAATATAGAGTATACTTTGGGGGTATACTGCACAAGATATTGTGTAGTATACCCCCAAAATACACAACTGTCCCCTAAATAAGGGCAGATAGCAACATGAGAGAGGAGCTACACTATGTATCAGGTGACAAAACGCGACGGTGCCGTTGCAGATTTTAATATCACCAAGATCAGCGCCGCCATTACCAAGGCATTCGATGCGCTGAAAAAGCCCTATCATCCCAGCGTGATGGACATGCTGGCTCTGCGCGTGACGGCAGAGTTCGAGTCCAAGATCAAGAACGACCTCATCGCCGTGGAGGATATTCAGGACTGCGTGGAAAAGGTCCTCTCCGAGGCTGGTTACGCCGATGTGGCCAAGGCCTACATCCTCTACCGCAAGCAGCGTGAGAAGGTGCGTAATGTCAACAGTGCCCTGCTCAACTACAAGGATCTGGTGGATAACTACCTGCAGATCAACGACTGGCGCGTGAAGGAGAACTCCACCGTCACCTATTCCGTGGGTGGCCTGATCCTGTCCAACTCCGGCGCCATTACCGCCAACTACTGGCTCAGCGAGATCTACGATGCCGAGACGGCCGAGGCACACCGCAACGCCGACATTCACATCCATGACCTCAGCATGCTGACCGGTTACTGCGCAGGCTGGAGCCTGAAGCAGCTGATTCAGGAAGGCCTTGGCGGCGTGGTGGGCAAGATTACCTCTTCTCCCGCCAGCCACCTGTCCACCCTCTGCAACCAGATGGTGAACTTCCTGGGCATCATGCAGAACGAGTGGGCCGGCGCACAGGCATTCTCTTCTTTTGATACCTATCTGGCTCCCTTCGTCAAGGTGGACAACCTGACCCAGAAGGAAGTTAAGCAGTGTGTCCAATCCTTCGTCTACGGCGTGAACACCCCCTCCCGCTGGGGTACTCAGGCCCCCTTCTCCAACATCACCCTCGACTGGGTGGTGCCCCGCGATCTGGCCGCTCAGCCCGCCATCGTGGGCGGTAAGGAGATGGACTTCACCTACGGTGAGTGCCAGAAGGAAATGGACATGGTCAACAAGGCCTTCATCGAGATCATGATCGAGGGTGATGCCAACGGCCGCGGCTTCCAGTATCCCATCCCCACCTACTCCATCACCCGTGACTTCGACTGGTCCGAGACGGAGAACAACAAGCTCCTGTTCGAGATGACCGCCAAGTACGGTACCCCCTATTTCTCCAACTATATCAACTCCGACATGGAGCCCAATGATGTCCGTTCCATGTGCTGCCGTCTGCGCCTTGACCTGCGCGAGCTGCGCAAGAAGTCCGGCGGTTTCTTCGGATCCGGTGAGTCCACCGGTTCTGTGGGCGTGGTCACCATCAACCTGCCCCGTATCGCCTATCTGGCTGAGAATGAGGAGGATTTCTATGCCCGCCTCGACCGCCTGATGGATGTGTCCGCCCGCTCCCTCAAGACCAAGCGCACCGTCATCACTACGCTGCTGGATTCCGGCCTGTACCCCTACACCAAGCGCTATCTGGGTACCTTCGATAACCACTTCTCCACCATCGGCCTGATCGGCATGAACGAGGTGGGTCTCAACGCCAAGTGGCTCCGTAAGGACCTGACCCATGCCGAGACCCAGAAGTTTGCACAGGATGTGCTCAACCACATGCGCGAGCGCCTGAGTGACTATCAGGAAAAGTACGGCGATCTGTACAATCTGGAGGCTACTCCCGCTGAGTCCACCACCTATCGTTTCGCCAAGCACGATAAGGCACACTATCCCGACATCATCACTGCCAACGAGAACGGCACGCCTTACTATACCAACTCCAGCCACCTGCCCGTGGGCTTCACCGAGGATATCTTCTCCGCCCTGGATGTGCAGGATGAGCTGCAGACCCTCTACACCTCCGGTACCGTGTTCCACGCCTTCCTGGGCGAGAAGCTGCCGGATTGGAAGGCTGCCGCCACGCTGGTGCGTAAGATCGCCGAGAACTACAAGCTGCCCTACTACACCATGTCTCCCACCTATTCCGTGTGCAAGAACCACGGTTATCTGGCAGGCGAGATTGCACAGTGCCCTGTCTGCGGCGAGAAGACCGAGATCTACAGCCGCATTACCGGTTACTATCGTCCCGTGCAGAACTGGAACGACGGTAAGGCACAGGAGTTCAAGGATCGCCGCGTGTACGACATCGGCAACTCCAAGCTGACCCATCAGGGTGTGCTGAAGCCTGTGGAGCCCGTGGTGGAGGATTCTACTCCTATCGTGGCTGCTGCCGCTTCTGTGGACGGTGTGGTGAAGATGTTCGCCACCCGCACCTGCCCCAACTGCAAGCAGGCCGAGAAGCTGCTGAATGATGCCGGCATCCCCTATGTGAAGCTCCTTGCCGAAGAGAACGGCGACGAGGTGGCCCGTCTGGGCATCCGTCAGGCTCCCACTCTGGTGGTGGGCGAGGCCGAGGAGAAGTTTGTCGGCGTCGGCGCCGTGCGCAAGTTCGTGGAGAGCCGCAAGGCATAAGTTTCCCAAAATGCCAATCAAAAAGCCCCCAAAACGGGGGCTTTTTCCCACAAAGGAGGATTTCCTATGTTTGATGTTATCGTCATCGGCGGCGGCCCTGCGGGCCTGACTGCCGCACTGTATGCCGCCCGCGCCGGTAAAACGGTGGCCGTGGTGGAGCGCGAGGCCACCGGCGGGCAGATCGCCCTGTCTCCTCTGGTGGAGAACTATCCTGCCATCCCCGCCATGGCCGGTGCCGACTTCGCTTTCCAACTGACTGAGCAGGTGGAGAAGCTGGGTGTAGAGATTATCTACGGCGAGGCAACGGCTGCGGAGAAGGCCGGTGGTGCCTTTGTTGTTACTGTGGACGGAGAGGTGCAGGAGGCCAAATCCGTGGTGCTGGCTACCGGTGCTGCCCACCGCCATCTGGGTCTGGAGGGCGAGGAGGAACTGGTAGGTATGGGAGTGTCCTACTGCGCCGTGTGCGACGGCGCCTTTTTCTCCGGCCGCGATGTAGCGGTGGTAGGCGGCGGCGACACCGCTCTGCAGGACGCCCTGTTCCTTGCCAACTCCTGCCGTCATGTGACGCTGATCCACCGCCGCAACGAATTCCGGGGAGAAAAACGCCTTGTAGATCAAGTGGAGAAGCGGGAGAATATTTCGATCCTCTACAGCCATACTGTGGAGGAATTGGTTGCCAAAAACGGTGAGTTGAGCGCCATTGTGGTGAAGGATGTGAAATCCGGCGAGATGAAGACGATGGCCTTGGACGGCCTCTTTGCCGCCGTAGGTCAGGCACCCCAGAGTGCTCCTTTTGTCTCCCTTGTGGCCACGAAGGGCGGTTACTATGATGCTGGCGAGAACTGCCGCAGCAGCTTTCCCGGTGTATTTGTGGCAGGTGATGGCCGCGTCAAGTCGGTACGCCAACTGACCACTGCCGTGGGTGACGGTGCCGTGGCCGGCCTTGCCGCCTGCCAGTATGTGGATAGCCTGTAAGAGAACAACAGATAAGAAAAAGCATCCCCGACGGGGGATGCTTTTTCTGTATCGACGGTGGGACTCTCCCGCGGTCTTAAAAACATCCACCGGACTGTTTTATGACGGCCTTTCGAGTCCTCGTTTGCAGAGGCGATGGCCTTCGTTTTTGCATGGGGAGAGCACGAGAGGGGAGGGTATGCCCCTCTCGTATGAAATTATCGCGCCAACGGCGCGTAACCACAAAAGAGAGACACCCCATTGGGTGTCTCTCTTTTGTGGTGCCGGTGGTGGGACTCGAACCCACACGATGTCGCCACCAACGGATTTTGAGTCCGTCACGTCTACCAATTCCATCACACCGGCGTGTAACAGCGTTATTATAGCCGACACGGGGAGGAAATGCAAGGGGTATTTTGCGATTACCGCGCAATCCGTTACACAAAATTCAAAAAGTAGGGCTACCAAACAGGGAAAAGATGTGGTACAATAAGCAAAACTGTGCCCATTGATTGTAAAGGAAAGGAGGGCGGCGTCGATGAAGAAACAGAAGCGTCTGGTTATGGTGTTGGTTGCGCTTTTCGTGAGTCTTCTGCTCTGCGGCTGCGAGTTTGGCAGCAATGTGGAAGACCTCTACACGCTGCCCAAAATGCCGGAGGAATACACGGGTCTGAACCAGCAGCTGGAAGAACTGCGCGGTCAGGGCTATGAGTACACCGTTCCTGTATCGGGACAGTATCTCCAGTCTGTCCACATGGTAGATTTAGACGGTGACCGCACGGTGGAGGCTGTGGCGTTCTTCCGGAAGAACAGCGATGAAAAGCCCATGAAGATCTTTGTTTACAAAGCCATCGAGGGCAGCTATGAACTGATGTGCAGTGTGGAGAGCAGTGGCAGCAGCATTGACAGTGTCCTCTATGAAGACCTTAACGGAGACGATCATCTGGAACTGACCGTGGGCTGGAAAATGGCGACAGATGTGCAGACGCTGGCGGTATACAACATCCGCCGTGAGGCGCTGATGCTTATGTCCAGCGGCTACAGCCGTTACACCATTGAAGATATTGACAGTGACGGGCTTTCCGAACTGTTTGTGCTGCGCGGTGACAGCAGCAGTACCCCCACTATGGAAGTCTATATGTGGCAGACCAATATTTTGGCGGTGGCCCATCAATGTGCGCTCAGCAGCAGTATGACAGAGCTGAGCCGCGGCAGCATTGTCAACGGAACTACCATGGAAGGGCGTAATGCTGTGTTTGTCACCGGCGTGACAGAACAGAACAAAGCCGTAACAGATGTGCTGGTATGGCAGAGTGATTTCAACGGGAACGGAAGTGTGGTAAACGCCGCTGCCAATGAATCGACGGGGCGTTCGGCATTGGTACACCCATACCGTCAGCTGCGGCCTGCGGATATCAATGATGACGGTATTACGGAGCTGCCTGTGCCGGAGAGCAATCCTGCGCAGAATGATACGCTGGTATATTGGCGGCAGTGCAGTACAACGGGATATACCTATGTGATCTCCAAAACATACCACTCACAGAGCAACGGCTGGTACTTTGTACTGCCGGATAGCTGGTGGGATCGTGTCACTGCCTCGGAGCAGGAGACCATGGCCGGAGAGCATCAGGTGATCCTGTCTGTGGACAATTATCCTGTGATGGCCATCTATACCCTTACCGGTGAGAACCGCGAATCCCGTGCCAATTTGACGGGAAGATTTTTGATCCGCCGTCAGACCGGTGTGATTTACGCTGCCGAGTTGTTGGAAGGTGCAGAGTTGTATGACATGGATCAGGCACTGCTGCGCAACAGCTTTAATATGACCGTGAATGAGTGGCTGCCCAACGGCGGCTGGTAAGAAGGGGAGAGGCAAATGAAGAAAGTTCTGGTTTTGGAGGACGAGGCCAATATCCGCAGTTTTATCGTTATCAATCTGCGCCGTGCCGGTTACGAGGTGATCGAGGCGGAGAGCGGAGAAGAGGCGTTGGAGAAGTTGGCTCAGAACAAGGATGTGTGTCTGTGTCTGTTCGATGTGATGCTTCCGGGCATTGACGGGTTTGAGGTATGCCGCCGTGTCCGCGCCGGGAATCCCCATATCGGTATCATTATGCTGACGGCCCGCTCTCAGGAGATGGATAAGGTGACCGGCTTGATGACCGGTGCAGATGACTATGTGACCAAGCCCTTCTCTCCGGCTGAACTGACAGCCCGCGTGGATGCCCTGATCCGCCGCAGCGGCGGTATGGCGCCCCAGAGCGTGCAGCCGGCAGATGAGGAAGAACTGGTCAGTCCTCCCTTTACGCTGAACCTGCGAAACCGCACGCTGGAGAAAAACGGCGAGCGAATCAAGTTGACGCAGGTGGAGTTCGGTATTATGCAGCTGTTTCTGGAGAACACCGACAAGGCCCTCAGCCGCGAGGAGATTCTGGATACTGTCTGGGGGAAGGACTACTTTGGCGAGCTGAAGATCGTAGATGTGAATATCCGCCGTCTGCGGCTGAAAATCGAGGATGATACGGCCAATCCCGCCTATATCACAACGGTGTGGGGCTTTGGCTACAAGTGGGGCGCATAATCGCCCCGGAAACAAACCGACAAGGAGGTGACCGGCAATGTCAACAGAGATGACCCCGCAATCCAAACGCACCCACGGCTTGCGCCGTCGCTGGATGGTCAGTTCGCTTTTGCCGGTCATTACCATACTGGTGCTGATTTCGGCATTGGTGTCCATCGGTCTGGGCAGCGCCTATTACTCCAACGCCCGCTCGGCACTGGAGGCCAAGGCTGCGGCAGGTGCAGAGTATTTCAACACCTATGTGATGACCAGCTATGAGGAGTACTACCACAGCGCGACCCTCTATGCCAATAGCTTTGAGGACAGCGATAAGGTGGAGCTACAGTTCCTCAACAGCTCCGGCGCAGTGGATGTCTCCACCCGCAGCATGATGATCGGCTCGGCGCCCGGTACGCAGGATGTGTACGATGCACTCAGCAGCGGAGAGATCAGCAGCTTTCTGGGGCGCGACAGAGCGACGGGAGAGAGAATACTGGCCGTTTCCGGCCTTTTGAAATTCCATGGAGAAGTGGTGGGTATCATTCGTTTCGTTACCGCCACCCACAATCTGGATAGTCAGGTGCTGCTGACAGTGATGATCATTCTGGCTATTATGCTGGCGGTCAGCTTCGTGGTGGTGATTTCCAGTCTGCTGTTGATCAACAATGTGGTGGCCCCTGTCTCCGCCGTTTCTGAGGCGGCCAAGCAGATCTCCGGCGGCAGCTACGGTTTCTGTATCCCTAACCGCTATGCCGACGAGATGGGCGAGTTGGTGGACAACATCAATGACATGTCCGTAAAGATCGGACAGAATGAAAAGCTGCAGCAGGAGTTTATCTCCTCTGTGTCCCACGAATTGCGTACACCGCTGACGGCCATCAACGGCTGGGCGGAAACGCTGCTGGCAGATGTGGGCGGTGAGGACGAGGAGTCCCAGCGCCGCGGATTGAACATTATCGTAAAAGAGTCCAGTCGCCTGACCAAGATGGTGGAAGAACTGCTGGACTTCTCCAAGATGTCCGACGGCCGTTTCACGCTGGACATGGAGCCCATGGATCTGCAGGCGGAGTTTGAGGATACGGTGTATACCTACCACCAGATTTTCAAGCAGGAGGGGATCACGCTCCTCTACAGTGCAGGCGACGAGTACGACGAGATCATCTCTGCCGACCCGGTACGCCTCAAGCAGGTGTTCTGCAATGTGCTGGATAACGCCGCCAAGCACGGCGGCAGCGGCAAGCGTATTGTGACCCGCCTCAACCGCAGCCGCGGTCACTACATCATCACTGTCCGTGACTTCGGTCCCGGCATTCCCGAGAACGATCTGCCCCATGTGAAAGAGAAGTTCTACAAGGGCGGCTCCAAAGCGCGCGGCAGCGGTATCGGCCTTGCGGTGTGTGATGAGATCATCCGCCTCCATGACGGTACCTTTACCATTGACAACGCCAAAGGCGGCGGTGCTATTGTGACCATTCGCCTGCCCATCCGACCTGCCCGCCGTGAAGCAGGAACAAGAAAGTGAGAAAATATAGAACAAGTGTTGCATTTTTGAAAAGAGTATGTTACACTGTCCACAAGAAAGGATTCATACCCCTATGAAGGAACAGAAACAGTGCGGCTTTCGTACTACCATTGGCGGTCAGGCGCTGATCGAGGGCATTCTGATGCGTGGTCCGGAGACGGATGCCATCGTGGTTCGCTCTCCCGAGGGTCTTGTGACCAAGGTAGAGGAACGAAAGTTCATTAAGGATAAATATCCCATTTTAGGCGTACCCATTATTCGCGGCGCCGCCACATTTTTGAGCTCCATTATCACCGGTGTCAAGGCACTGATGTACTCGGCGGATTATTTCCCTGAGGAGGGGGAACCCTCCAAGCTGGACAAGTGGCTGGAAAAGTATGTCCCCGCCGAAAAGCTCCAGAGTGTACTGGTGGCATTCTCGGTGATCTTGTCGCTGGGCATGACCCTGTGTCTGTTTATGCTGCTGCCCACCTTTTTGGCCGGCCTTGTGTCGAAATATTTCGACAGCGCCCTGCTGCACAATGTGATCGAGGGCGTGGTGAAGCTGGCTATCTTTTTCGGCTATCTCATTCTCTGCTCCAAGCAGAAGGATGTGCGCCGTGTGTTTTCCTATCACGGTGCTGAGCACAAGACCATTTTTTGCTACGAGGCCGGACTGCCCCTGACGGTAGAAAATGTCCGTATCCAGCCCAAGCACCATCCCCGCTGCGGAACCAGCTTCCTCTTCGTGGTGATCGTGGTGTCCATCTTGGCCACCAGCATCGTGTTCACCTTTGTGGAATGGCAGAATGTCTGGGTGCGTTTTGGCATGCACCTGCTGCTGCTGATTCCTGTGGTGGGCCTTACCTATGAATTCAACCGCGCCGTAGGCGCCCATGATAATAAGTTGACCCGCATCCTCTCCGCGCCCGGTATGTATCTGCAGAATTTCACCACCAACGAGCCGGATGACAGCATGATCGAGGTGGCCATCGAGGCCATGAAGCTGGTGCTGCCCAAGGAAGAAGGAAAGGACAGATGGTAATATCACCTGTACAGGGAGAATGCTATGGCCATTACTTATAACGATTTGTATCTCGACCTGCGGCAGAAGCTGCGTCTTGCAGGTGTGGAGGCCTATACGCTGGCGGCCCGTGAGATCGTCTGCTATGCTTCCGGCAAAACGCGGCAGGAGCTGCAGCGTGACGGACGGCTGTATGTGCCCCAGGATGTGGAAGTGCGCGTCGGGCAGTTGACGGAACGTCACCTTGCCGGCGAGCCGGTGGCCTATCTCATCGGCGAGTGGTCTTTTTACGGTCTCGATCTGGACATCAACGAGTCGGTGTTGATTCCCCGCATCGATACGGAGGTTCTGGTGGAGCAGGCCATCGAGTTTATCTCCAAGTTGGACAACCCCCGTGTGCTGGACTTGTGCGCCGGCAGCGGCTGCATCGGCCTTGCCATTGCCAAGTACTGTCCCAATGCCCGCGTGGTCTTGGGTGAGAAGGACGAGTCTGCATTGCGTATCTGTCGCCAGAACACACGCCGCTGCGGCCTTACCGAGCGGGTGATTCCCTGGCAGGTGGATGCGCTGGAGAAGCCCTCTGCACAGTTGGGCGAGTTCGACTGTATCGTGTCCAATCCCCCTTATATTCCCGACGGCGATATTGCCGGATTGGATGTGTCGGTGCGGGACTATGAGCCTTTGATGGCACTGCGTGGCGGCGAGGACGGCCTCGATTTTTACCGGGCCATTACCGAGAAGTGGCGCGATGCCCTGAAGATGGGCGGCAAGCTCTTTTATGAAGTGGGTATCGGACAGGCCGACGATGTGCTGCGGATGATGCGTAGCGCCGGATTCGGTGACGGCACCGTCACCGCTGATACCGGCGGTGTGGCCCGAGTGGTGGCCGGTACACTCTGTGAACATGTGTGATACAAAAAATTTGAAACGATAGACGCAGAATCTTAAGGAGGACGGGAAAATGGCAGTGAAGAAGGAGACGGCAGCAGCCGTAAATTCCGACAAGAAAAAAGCAATCGATACCGCCATGGCGCAGATCGAGAAGATGTACGGCAAGGGCTCCATCATGCGTTACGGCGATGGAAATGTGGCCAATGTGGAGGCTGTTCCCTCCGGATCGCTGTCTCTGGATCTGGCACTGGGTATCGGTGGTCTGCCCCGCGGCCGCGTGGTGGAGATCTACGGACCCGAGCCCTCCGGTAAGACTACGCTGGCACTTCATGTGTTGGCTGAGGCCCAGAAGCTGGGCGGCGAAGTGGCCTTTGTGGACGCCGAGCACGCTCTCGACCCCATGTATGCCCGTGCGCTGGGTGTCAATGTGGAGGACATGCTGATCTCCCAGCCTGACACCGGCGAGCAGGCGTTGGAGATCACCGAGGCGCTGGTGCGCAGCGGTGCCATTGATGTGGTGGTGGTGGACTCCGTGGCCGCCTTGGTGCCCCGAGCTGAGATCGAGGGTGAGATGGGTGACAGCTTTGTCGGTCTCCATGCCCGCCTGATGTCTCAGGCACTGCGCAAGCTGACGGGCATCATCAATAAGACCAATACCATCGTTATTTTCATCAACCAGCTCCGTGAGAAGGTTGGTGTTATGTACGGCAACCCCGAGGTCACCACCGGTGGCCGTGCCCTGAAATTCTATGCCTCCGTCCGCATTGATGTGCGCCGTGTAGAGACGCTGAAGGCCGGTGGCGAAGTGGTGGGCAACCATGTTCGGGTCAAGGTGGTGAAGAACAAGGTGGCACCTCCTTTCCGTGAGGCAGAGTTTGACATCATGTACGGCGAAGGAATCAGCAAGCTCAGCGAGCTGATCGATCTGGCGGTGAAGCTGGATCTGGTGCAGAAGAGCGGCTCCTGGTTCAACATGGGTGAGGTACGCCTGGGTCAGGGAAAGGATGCCGCCAAGGAGTATTTCCGTCAGAACCCCGAAGCTGCTGCATGGTTGGAGCAGAGCGTCCGTGACAACTTCCATAAGCTGATGGGAGCCCAGTCCCGCATTGCCGCCAAGGCGGCAGGTCGCGCCGTGGATGTGTCGGCCGACGACTTCGACGATGAATAATGAAGATCAAACGCATAGAAGCATCGAAATATGTGCAGGAGCGCGTGCTGGTGTATCCGGAGGAGGGTGATCCCCTCCGGATCACACGGGACGAGCTCCTGCAATTTGGCTTACATAAGGGTATGGACTTACCCGATGAACTTGTGGTAAAATTGGAGCAGGCGGGGCGGCTTTCTGCCTTGCGGGCCCGGGGTGCCCAGTTGGCCTCCGGCAGAATGCTCTCCAAGAAAGAATTGCAGGACAAACTCTTGCGAAAAGGCGCTGATGCTGAGGAGGCATCGGGGATCGCCTCCTGGCTGGAAGAGGTGGGGGCAGTGGATGAGGCCGCCTATGCCGCCGTGCTGGTACGGCACTATGCCGCGGCTCACTACGGCCGTCGCCGTGTGGAGCAGGAGTTGCAGCGCCGCGGTATTCCCCACGAGTTTTGGGACGAGGCCTTGTTGCAGCTGCCCGACCCTGCCGAGGCTATTGACGGCTATATTGCCGCCAAGTATCGCGGCCGCGGCCTTGATTTTTATGAGCGGCGCAAATTGGCGGCAATGCTGCAGCGCCGCGGCTTTGACTGGCATGATATTCGCCCTGCCCTGAACAAACTGGGCGCGGAGATCGAAGAATAGAAAAGAGATGACGGTATGAAAGTTTCCTTTATCCCTCTTGGTTGCGCCAAGAACCTTGTCAATATGGAGCAGATGATGGCCCAGTGCCGCGATGCCGGTATGGAACTGCAGCAGCACCAGAGCGGTGCCGATGTGGTGGTCATCAATACCTGCGGTTTTATCGATAGTGCCAAGAGTGAGGCCATTGACACCATTTTACAGGTGGCTGAGCTGAAAAGTGCCGGCGAAGTCGGCAAGATTCTGGTGACGGGCTGCCTCAGCCAGCGCTATAAGGATGAGATCCTGACGGAACTGCCCGAGGTAGACGGCATTCTTGGCACCGGCAGTTACAGCCGCATTGTGGAGGCGGTCAACGCTGTGGCAGCGGGGGAGAAGCCCTGCTATTTCGACAGCATCCACGCCCCGGTGGAGGAGCTGCCCCGCGTCATTACCACCCCCAAGCACTACGCCTTTTTGCGTATTGCCGAGGGCTGCGACAATCACTGTGCCTACTGCATCATCCCCGCCCTCCGGGGCAAGTACCGCTCCCGCAAGCTGGAGGCTGTGATCGCCGAGGCACAGCAGTTGGCCGACAGCGGCGTACAGGAGATTATCGTCATTGCACAGGATATCACCCGCTACGGCATTGACCTCTACGGTGAGCGCAAGCTTCCTCAGCTGCTGCGCGAGCTGTGCAAGATGTCCTTCCATTGGGTGCGCCTGCACTATCTCTATCCCGACGAGTTCACCGAGGAACTGATTGATACCATCGCAGCCGAGGACAAGATCGTCAAGTATCTGGATATTCCCATTCAGCACTGTAATGACCGCGTATTAAAAGCGATGAACCGCCGCGGCGACAAGGCGGAGCTGATGGCGCTGTTTACTACCCTTCGTGAGCGGATTCCCGGTCTGGTACTGCGTACCAGCCTCATTACGGGTCTGCCTTATGAGGATGAGGGTGCCTTTGATGAGCTGTGTGAATTCCTCGCCGAGGTAGGCATCGAGCGCGCCGGTGTGTTCCCCTATTCTCCCGAGGAGGGTACCGCTGCGGCACGCATGCCGGAGCGTGTGGATACCGCCGAGGCCGAGCGCCGCGCCGAGTTGGTGGTGGATGTACAGTCCCGCGTGATGGACGATTTCAATGACAGTCGCATGGGCGATCTGGTGGAGGTTCTCTGCGAGGGCTTCGACGGGCAGTCCATGTCCTATGTGGGCCGCAGCTACGCCGAGAGCCCCGATATTGATGGCCGCATTTACTTCACCTCCGAGGAGGATGTGGAGGTTGGTCGGTTTGTCTCCGTGCGTATCACCGATGTGATGGACGGCGAACTGACGGGTGTAATGGAGGAATAAGTCATGCCGAAAAATACTGCCAACTATCTGACTATCGCCCGTGTGGTGATGATCCCCATCTTTTTGGTACTGATGTATCTCAATTTTCCCGGCGGTCACTACTGGGCGCTGGCGGTGTATATTATCGCCTGCCTTACCGACCTTGCCGACGGTTACATCGCCCGGCACTATCATCAGATCTCCGACTTTGGTAAGTTTATGGACCCCCTGGCAGACAAGTGTCTGGTGATGGCTGCCCTGTGCTGTTTTGTGGAACAGGGGAGTATGGCTGCTTGGGTTTTGGCTGTGGTGCTGGTGCGCGAGTTTGCCGTGTCCGGCATGCGTATGGTAGCTGTGGAGAAGGGACGCGTCATCGCTGCCGGCTGGTCCGGTAAGGTGAAAACCGCTTCCACCATGGTGTGCATCTGCCTGATCCTGTTCGGCATGCCTCCCGTGGTGAACACCATTTGCCAGTGGATTATTCTGCTGACCACCGTGTACTCAGGCGTGGAGTACTTCTGGCAGAACCGGGATGTTTTCAAGGATATGTAAGGCGTTTTTGTTGGAAACAGAGTTTTTTGCAGAGAAACAGAAAAATCCTTTGTGTATTTTGCCTGTAGACAGAGCGCGATATGGGCGTTATAATTGGCCCAACAAATTTCGAGAAAGGAGAAAGCAAATGAAGCGTTTGAGCGTCAACATGATGATGCAGATGTGCATGCCCATGTGCATGTGCATGCGTCAGCACGCTCATAACGGTCATATGCTTTCCCATATCTGCTAACGCGGCGGTTGTTGATTTGTATCATCTCACATCGCCCAACAGGTAATCTCAGCAGCGGAGAGTCGTATGACTCCCCGCTGCTTTTGTTTTATCCAAATGTAAAAAACTGTAAAAACGAAAAGGAGAACAAACCATGAAAACCACTCGTATTATCAAGTCTCTCGCTCTGGCACTGGCCCTCATTGCAACACTGGCTCTCACCGCCTGCGGTGGGCAGAAGAGTGCCGCCATCCAGATTGCCGTCCCCAATGACACCACCAACGAGGCCCGTGCCCTCCTGCTTTTGGAGGAGAACGGTATCATCAAGCTGAAGGAAGGTGCCGGCATCACTGCCACTAAGAATGACATCGTGGACAACCCCTACAATGTGGAGATTGTGGAGGCCGAGGCTGCACAGTTGCCCAACATTCTTCGTGATGTGGACTATGCCGTCATCAACTCCAACTACGCCATCAATGCAGGGCTCAATCCTGTAGTCGACTCCCTTACTATCGAGGGGTCCTCCTCTGCTTACAGCAACATTCTGGCTGTGAAGGAAGGCAACGAGAACAACCCTGAAGTGCTGGCTCTGATCGCCGCTCTCGAGAGCAAGGCTGTGGCAGATTTCATTGCTGAGAAGTACGCCGGTGCCGTGGTCAGCACCATTGCAAATCCCACCGACGGCTATGACACTTCCGTTGACTATGACGCCCTCAAGGATGTGACCATCACCGTGGCCGCCTCTCCCACGCCCCATGCCGAGATCCTGGAAGTGGCCAAGGAGCTGCTGGCAGCCAAGGGTGTGACGCTGGAGATTCAGACATTCAATGACTATGTGGTGCCCAACACCGTGGTGGAAGACGGTACCGTCACCGCCAACTACTTCCAGCATGTTCCCTATCTGGATGACTTCAATGCCCAGCAGGGCACCCATATCGTCTCGGTTTCCGCCCCTCATGTGGAACCCATGGGCCTCTACGGCGGTAAGCAGACTTCCCTCGATGTTTTGAAGGGTTAATATTCACAGCAAAGGAGTAAGTTTCCCGTGATCGAGTTGCGACATGTCAGTAAGACATTTGAAACAGCCAGCGGACCGGTGGATGCCCTTAAGGATGTGTCCATCACCGTCTCCGATGGCGATATTTACGGAATCATCGGTATGTCCGGTGCAGGTAAGAGCACTTTGGTGCGCTGCATGAATTTGCTGGAACGCCCCACCGAGGGCGAGGTAGTGGTCGATGGCCGCCGACTTGATACCATGAGCGCCTCTCAGCTGCGGCAGGCGCGCCGTGAGATCACCATGATCTTCCAGCATTTTGATCTGTTGATGCAGCGCAATTGCCTGCAAAATGTCTGCTTCCCCATGGAACTGGCAGGTATCGGCAAAAAAGAAGCGGTGAAACGGGCTCATGAACTGCTGGAGCTGGTGGGGCTGCCCGATAAGGCAAAGGCATACCCCGCGCAGCTCAGTGGCGGTCAGCAGCAGCGGGTGGCCATCGCCCGTGCACTGGCCACCAATCCCAAGGTGTTGCTGTGCGACGAGGCCACCAGCGCTCTCGATCCCCGTACCACCCAGCAGATCCTCGGCCTCATCCGCGAGATCAACCGCAAGCTGGGGATCACCGTGGTCATCATCACCCATCAGATGAGCGTAGTGAAGGAGATCTGTAATCATGTGGCCATCCTCGATGGTGGCACGGTGGCAGAGGAGGGTTTGGTGGCGGCGGTATTCGCTGCGCCCAAGTCCGCTGCGGCCAAGCGCTTGGTGTTCCCCAATGCCGTGGATGAGGCGGTGTCCGATCCCAGCGAGGAGGGCCGCGTGCGATTGATCTTCCGGGACTCCAAGACCACGGGTATTCCTCTGGTGGCCCGTCTGGCGGCAGAGCACGGTATTTTCTGCAATGTAATCTCCGCCACCACCCAGCGCGTCAGTGAGGAAGTCTATGGCAGCCTGTATCTCGGTATTCCCAAAGATAAACTGGAGCAGGCCATGGCCTTCTTCGCAACCATTCCCAATGTGCAGGCACAGGAGGTGAGCGAGCATGTATAACAATCTGTTTTCTGAGCAATCTGTTACCGAGTTGCTCCACTCCATTCAGACGGAGATACTCTTTGCCATTTGGGAGACCTTTTATGTGACAATATTGGCTACGGCGTTGGCCCTTGTCATCGGCCTGCCCTTGGGTGTACTGCTGGTAGTAGGGGAGAAGGATGGCGTTTTGCCTCTGCCTGCCCCTGTTCTCCCGGCGCTGAATGTGATTATCAACCTGCTGCGCTCTGTCCCCTTCCTTATTCTGATGATCATGGTCTTTCCTCTCTCCCGCCTCCTGATCGGTACGACAGTGGGCACACCTGCCACGGTGGTGCCGTTGGTGGTGGCGGCCTTTCCCTTCATCGCCCGCTTGACAGAGACTTCTTTCCGTGAGGTAGACCCCAATGTGATTGAGGCGGCCCAGAGCATGGGCGCCAGCCCGCTGCAGATCATCTGCAAGGTGTTGATCCCCGAATCTGTACCTTCTCTTATTCAGAATGTAACCATTGCCCTGACCACTATCCTGGGTTACTCCGCTATGAGTGGTATCATCGGTGGCGGCGGTCTGGGAAAGATCGCCATCGACTACGGCTATTATCGCTACAAATATCTGGTGATGATTGTGGCAGTGGTGCTGTTGGTGGTGTTGGTGCAGGTGTTTCAGAGCATCGGAACCCGTCTTGCCCAGCGCAGCGATAAACGGCTGAAAAAGTGAGAAAAACAGCATCGGCACTTGACAGAAACGGGAAAGATTGATACAATATGTGCCAATCGAATAGCGCGAAGACCGGAAAGAGTACTTCCTGTGTCGCTGTATAGAGAGAGGCGGTCACCGGCTGCAAGCCGCCTTACAGCGTGGGGAGGAAAGTGCGTCCGCGAGCGCGCGGGATCTGGATGCCCGCCGTGTGGCCTGCGTTATAGTGCCGCCAACGAGTGAAAAACGAGAGTGGAACCGCGAGTGAACATCGCCTCTCATGCCCCTGTGGGCGTGAGAGGCGTCTTTATTT
>JAZTZR010000049.1:0-18785 GCA_045637545.1 Vescimonas sp.
GTCATAGTTCACGCCGTAGGCATCGATCAGAATCTGCACACCGGCGGCGATGGCACCCTTGCCCAGCTGCAGCTTGCGCACATCTCCCTGTGCCACCCACACATGCTCAGCAAGGCGGAAAGCGGGTTCGCCGTCACCCAACAGGAAGAGGTAGGGGCGGGCCTCGTCGGTAATCTCGTCCTCGTCCTCCTCAGCATCCAGCATGCGGCCCGTCTCGTCCACAGCACCCAGACGCAGCATCACCGCCATGGCATCGATGAGACCGGAGCCGCACAGGCCCACCGCCTCGCCGCCGCCGATGACGCCGCAACGCACCTTCTCGCCGTCCCACTCAACAGAGGAGATGGCACCGGCTGCCGCCGTCATACCGCAGGAGATCTGGGCACCCTCGAAAGCGGGGCCCGCCGCCGTGGAGCAGCAGACAAAGTGCTCGCCACAGCCCAGAGCCATCTCGCCGTTGGTACCCACATCGATAAGCAGCACGGGCTTTTCCACCCGATCCAGTTCCACCGCCAGCAGGTCGGCGGTAATGTCACCGCCCACATAGCCGGAGATGGCGGGTGCGATGTACACCTTGCCCGCAAAGGGCAGGCCAAGTTCCTCGGCATCCCATTCGTCACCGAAACGGGACAGGGGCGTAAAGGGAGAGACGCCGATGCTGTCGGGTGCCAAGCCCGTCAGCAGATGGCACATGGTGGTGTTGGCGGCGATGGACATGGTACGGATCTCCTCCATACCGATCTTCGCCGAGGCACACAGCGCCGCGATCATCGCTTTCAGCTGCCCCGTGATGGCGGCGGTCAGTGCACCGCGGCGACCCTCCATAGAGGCCTTGATGCGGGAGATCACATCGCCGCCATAGGGACGCTGGGCGTTGCCCTCGCCCACGGTGGCAAGTTTTCTTCCATTTGTAAGGTCGATGAGGTGGCACACCACGGTGGTAGTGCCGATATCGCAGGCCACGCCGTAGCCCGTCAGTCCCGCGTCGGGGATGAACACTTCCTCATCCTCGGCGGTAAGCTGCACCTCCAGAGGAGAGGCTGCGGGCACACGCACCGTCATACCGTCCTCGGCGGCGGTGCGGCAGGCCAGCACCGCCTGCTCACCCGTCTCCGTCACCAGATAGACGGTGCATTTTTCACAGGTGCCATGTCCGCCGCAGGGTGCGTGGACAGGCACACCCTCGCCGCGGATCACCTCCAGCAGGTTCTGTCCGTCGGCAAAAGGTATGGTGGCAGTACTGTCATTACACAACACGGTAATATTCATGGGATTTCCTCCTATCAGGATACAGATTCCAAGAATCGCAAAAATGCCGCTTTGCCTTCATCGTTGCGGGCATAGACGCCTGCGTGTTCCAACACTTTGGCAAAGACCTTACCCGTCTCCTGCTGCACGATATCGAGGGCGTTTTCGGCGGTGAATTCGTAGCTGTCACGGAAACTCTCCGCCCAATCGGCGTGTTTCTCCGTCAATTCGTTTCCACGCAGGTTCGCACCCGTCACCAATGCATCGGCCACGGCAGCAAGTTCTTCTTTCAGTCTCGCAGGCAGCACCGCAAGACCCATCACCTCAATAAGGCCGATGTTCTCCTTCTTGATGTGATGCAGTTCGGCGTGGGGGTGGTACAGACCCATGGGGTGCTCCTCTGTGGTGAGGTTATTGCGCAGCACCAGATCCAGTTCAAACTTCCCCTCCCGCATACGGGCGATGGGGGTGATGGTGTTGTGGGGCACGCCGTCGGTCTGGGCATAGATCACCGCCGCGGCATCGGTATAGCCCCGCCATGCAGACAAAATCTTATCCGCCAGTTCTTCCAAACGGGCCGTGTCGGCGCATCTGAGGCGCACCACCGACATGGGCCAGCGGACAATTCCCGCCTCCACATCCTCGAAACCGCGGAATGTGAAGGGCGTTTCAACAGGCGCGCGCTCCATGGCGAAAGTATAGTGTCCGCCCTGAAAATGGTCGTGGGCCAGAATGGAGCCACCCACGATGGGAAGGTCGGCATTGGAGCCCACAAAATAGTGGGGGAACTGCCCCACAAAGTCAAGGAGCTTGCCAAAGCAGGCGCGATTGATCTTCATGGGTGTATGTTCGCCGCTGAGGCAGATGCAGTGCTCGTTGTAGTAGACATAGGGGGAATACTGCAAGAACCAAGGTGCACCGTTGATGGTAATGGGCACAATGCGGTGATTCTGCCGCGCAGGGTGATTGAGGCGTCCTGCGTAGCCCTCATTCTCCATGCACAGCTGGCATTTTGGATAGTCGGATGCAGGCAGGTCACGGGCGGCGGCAATGGCCTTGGGATCTTTCTCGGGTTTGGAGAGGTTGATGGTGATATCCAGTTCGCCGTACTCCGTTTGACTCTTCCACTGCACATCCTTTGCGATGCGGTCGCGGCGGATATAGTTGGTGTTCTGGCTGAAGGCATAGTACCAATCGGTGGCTTTTTGGGGATCCACTTTCCGCAGCGATTCAAAGGTGGTGATCACCTGTGCAGGGCGAGGCGTCAGGCGGCCCATCAGCGCCGTATCGAAGAGGTCGCGGTAGACGACGCTGTTCTCCTTCACCACGCCGCGGGCACAGGCGTCATCCGTCAGTTCCTCCAGCACGCCAGAGAGATCGATCTCCTCCCAATGGCGCCGGGGATCGGTGTAGCTGTCCCGCTGCAGCACCTCCAGGATGGCATTGACAGCCCACGCGTATTCACTTTTTTCAATCAAACCCGTATCCAGTGCGTATTGTACCAGTTTGGAAATGGCATGGTCAATCATCGGTTTTTCCTCCTTTACGGAATCAGCACACAGCCGCCCACGGGCCGGATATGCATTACGCAGCAGGTGCCTTCGCCCAACACGGACTCCATCCCCGCCTTGAAATCACAGAGCATATCATCGGGGACAAAGGCCTGAATGGTGCCGGCAAAGCCGCCGCCGTGGACGCGGATAGCGCCGCGACCGGCCAGCAGCTTCTCACCCAGTGCAAGGGCAAGGCTCACCGCCTGCTTCCGGGGATCGGACACAGACCAGATGTTCTGCAGCATGGCAGCTGAGGAGCGGCCCGACTCCTTTACCAGCTCCAAAAATGCGGCAAAGTCGCCATTTTTCAGTGCTTCCGCCTCCTGCGCGGCACGACGGTTCTCGGCAAAGAAGTGCATGGCTCGCAGCGCGGCGCGGTCACCGCACTGTGACCGCACTTGAGGCAGGGCGGCGAAAAACGATTCCTCGTCTACCTCCCGCAGCACCTTCTTGCCGAAACAATCTGCCACAGCACCCATCTCGCGGGTGATGGCGGCATAGTCATCGGTCAGGTCAGCGTGGTCGGAGACGGTGTCGATGATGCACAATGCGTGGCCGCAGGCAGAAAAGTCAAAGTCCACCTTCTCCACCACAGGCACGGCGGGGTCTGCAAAATCGATGGCCACGGCACTGCCCACGGAGGAGGCCATCTGGTCCATCAAACCGCAGGGCTTACCGAAGTACACATTCTCGGCGTATTGCCCCACCTTGGCAATGGCAACGGCGTCCTGATTCCCGCCGCCGAAATAGCTGATGATGTTGCCCATCAGCGTCTCATAGGCCGCCGAGGAGGAAAGGCCCGAGCCGGAGAGGACATCCGAGCGCATACAGGCATCAAAACCCACCGGTGCACAGCCCAACTCGCGCATCCGGGCCGCTACACCGCGCACCAGTGCGGCCGAAGTACCCGTTTCCTCTTCATGCACCGTCAGGTCTGTCAGTTCGATTTGCACCTGGGGAAAACCCTCGGAGACGATGCGCACGCTGTCAGTGCCGTTGGGAGCGGCGCAGGCGAGGATATCCGCATCCACACTGCCGCACAGGACGCAGCCGTGCTGATGGTCTGTGTGGTTGCCGCCCAGTTCCGTTCTGCCGGGGGCACTGAACAGTGTCACCTCCCCCGCAGGGGCAAAGGTCTTTTCAAACAGTTCCACCACACCGATGGCACGGTCTCTGCCGCGCAGCAAGCTCTCCTCTGTGCCGTCCAGGGCATAGAGAGGGCGCAATGTATCGTCATATTCCCCTGCGCGCAGAGCGCGCAGCAGTGTTTTGCAATCGCACATATGGAAATCTCCTTTTATTTCATGCGGTAGACACGGCATTCGTAGGGACAGAGGGGGTCAACGGTTGCTTTTGCGCTGACGGATACCTTCCAACAGTTTAGGAGCGAGTTCATAGCCCTGTTTCTGGGCGCGCTCGGCCCACATTTCCGCCTCATTCAGATTTATTGCCACGCCATCGCCGTCTCTGTAGCAGATGGCGAGGTTGTACTGCGCGCCTGCATGACCTTGATTGGCGGCTTTATGATACCAACGGATGGCCTCGGACTGGCTTTGGTGCACGCCTCTGCCATCTTCATAGCGGACGGCAAGATTGAACTGCGCGCCTGCATCGCCCTGCTCAGCGGCCATACGGAACCAATGAGAGGCTTTCCACTGATCCTCCTGCACACCATCGCCATCTTTATAGCAGACCGCGAGGTTAAATTGTGCACCCCCGTGACCCTGTTGGGCGGCTTTGAGATACCAGCGAACGGCTTTAGTCTGATCCCGTTCTACGCCGTTACCGTCTTCGTAGCGGACGGCAAGATTGAACTGCGCTTTTGCGTGTCCCTGCTCGGCGGCCTTTTGATACCAGTGAACAGCCTCGGTCTGATCCTGCTCCACACCGTCGCCGTTGGCGTAACGAAGGGCGAGATCGAACTGTGCGTTGACATCACCTGCTTCGGCGGCGGTAAGGAAAGCTGGTTTCGCCACTTCTCTTGATAGTTCTAGCTTAAACAACAGCTCTTCAGCGCCTTCAAAGCCCTGTTCGTGGGCGCGTTCTGCCCACGTGATTGCCGTATCCAGATTCTTCTCTACGCCTTCGCCTCTTCCATAGCAGACGGCGAGGTTGTACTGTGCCTCCGCAACACCTGCTTCGGCGGCGGTGCGGAAATGCTGCACCGCCTGCGTATAGTCGCCTTTTTCGTAGCACATAACGCCAAGGTTAAATAAAGTCTCGGCAGCTCTTTGATCTCCTTGTTCGGCAGCCTTGCGATACCAGCGAACAGCTTCCTGCTGGTTCTGTTCCACGCCGCTGCCTTTTTCATAGCAGAGTGCGAGACTGAACTGTGCGCTGGTGTGTCCTTGTTCGGCGGCTTTGCGATACCAACGAGCAGCCTCGGTCTGATCCTGCTCTACACCGCTGCCTATTTCATAACAGAGGGCGAGGAGGAACTGTGCTTCTGCATGACCCAGTTGGGCGGCGTCGCGGAAACACCGCACTGCCTGTGCACTGTCTCCCTCTTCAAGGTGCGCACCACCAGCTTTGTAAGCCGATATCTTAAGTTTTTCAAACTCCTCCAGCAGTTTCGTAGCAAAGTCGAGACCCTGTTCGTGGGCTCGCTTTGTCCACAGCATGGCCTTTTCCAAACTTTTCTCCACGCCGCTGCCTTCGAAATAGAACTGTGCGAGGCTAAACTGTGCTTTTGCATTACCCTGCTCGGCGGCTTTGCGATACCAATGGACGGCCTCCTGATGATTTTGCTCCACACCCTTGCCGTGTTCGTAGCAGAATGCGAGGTTGAACTGTGCCTCCACAACACCTTGCTCGGCGGCTTTGCGATACCAATGGACGGCTTTGGTCTGATCCTGCTCCACGCCGCCACCTTGCTGGTAACAGAGTGCGAGGTTAAACTGCGCTTTTGTATCACCTTGCTCGGCAGCGATGCGGAAAAACAGCGCCGCCTGTACATAGTCGTCCTTATCTAAGCACGCAACGCCTAAATCGAATGGGTGCGCTTTTGCCGCTTTTAACAGTTCCAGCAGTTCTGCAGCGGAGTCAAGGCTCTGTTCGTGGGCACGTTCTGCCCATAGGGCTGCCATATCCAGATTTTGCTCCACGCCTTTTCCTTCGAAATAGCAGAGTGCAAGGTTGAACTGTGCGGTTGCATCACCTACTTCGGCGGCGGTACGGAAATGCTGCACCCCCTGTACAAAATCACCTTTTTCATAGCACGCAACACCTGCTGCGAATGCCTCGTCTGCTGTTTTTCCTTTGATCTTCTCCAACGCTTTGGCAGCAGTTTCGTGGCCTTGCGCGGCGGCCTTCTGGGCCCACGCCGCGGCTGCTGCCAGATCCCGCTCCACGCCATCGCCGTTGGCGTAGTAGGCCGCGAGGTTAAGCTGTGCGTTCGCATCGCCCTGCTGGGCAGCTTTATGATACCAGTGGATGGCTTCCTGCACATCCTGTTCCACACCTATGCCGTTGGCATAGTGGGTTGCGAGATTGTACTGCGATCTTACCTCACCCTGCTGGGCAGCCATGCGACACCAATGAATGGCTTCGGAGTAGTTTTGCTCTACACCCTTGCCCTGCTGGTAGCAGAGGGAGAGGTTATACTGTGCAGTTTCGTCGCCCAATTCAGCGGCCATACGAAGCCAATGAGCCGCTTTGGACATATCCTTTTCCACGCCATCGCCATTGATATAACAAAAGGCGAGGCTGAGCTGTGCCTTCACAAGACCCTGCTGGGCGGCTTTGCGATACCAGTGGACAGCTTCAGGCATATCCTGTTCCACGCCTGTACCATTGCTATAGCAGATGGCGAGAGCGTTTTGCGCCTCAGCGCTGCCCTCCTCGGCGGCGATGCGGAAGAAGCGTGCAGCCTGTGCATAATCGTCCCGCTCAAAGTACTGAATGCCTACTTCGAAGGCATTTTCCATTTGGGCGCGCTGCAGGATGTTCAGTGTGTTCTTGGCTTTTTCATCGCCCTGTGCAGCAGCCTTCTTAGCCCAGCTTTCCGCCTCGACAAGGTTTCTTTCCACGCCCTCGCCGTAGACATAGCAGACGGAGAGGTTATATTGTGCACCTACATGTCCCTGTTCGGCAGCTTTGCGATACCACTGGGCGGCCTCGGCTTTGTCCTGTGCTACGCCATCGCCATTGTCATACAGCTGTGCCAGCACATACTGGGCAGTTATATGCCCCTCTTTGGCGGCGGACAGATACCAAGCGTACGCCTGTGCGTGGTCGACCTCCGTGCCGTAACCAAAGTAGTAATATACACCGAGACTATATCGCGCAATAGTGTCTCCCTGTCTGGCAGCGGCGTGGAAGTAGTTGAGGGCTTGGGCGTAGTCCTGCCGATCGTGGCACTCCATTGCCAACTTGAGAGGATCGTTTTGCTGCTTCTGCTGAATCTCCTCCAGCAGTGAGGCGGCCTTTTCATACCCCTGGTCGGCGGCTTTCTTAGCCCACATTTCTGCCTCGTCCAGATCTTTTTCTACGCCGTAGCCCTCGCTGTAGAGGAGGGCAAGGGAGTATTGCGCACGGAAAAAGCCGAGGTCGGCACTGATGCGGAAAAGTCGAGCAGCTTCCTCATACTCGCCCTTTCTATAGCAGTCAAAGCCCTGCTGATAGGCGCTGCGTGCCTCAGAATCCAGCGGCGGGGAAGGAGGCTCGGTCTTTTTAATGGTATTTGTATCGGCGGCGACACTTTTAGTGTCCACTGTGTTTTCATGGCGTTTTCTTGCCAATTTATCAAAAAGACCCATAAAATATGCTCCTTATGTAGGAATTTAAAGGGGAGCGTATGCTTTACTCCTCCCACAGATACACGCGGCACTCGTAGGGACGGAGTGTGGTGCTCTCTGCTTCGGGGTAGTTGTGGAGGATGCACTTGGCGGTGGCGGCATCGAAGCCTGCGGGGAATTTCACCTTTACCGCTCTTTCCGTAAAGCTGCAGATGACGAGGAGTTTTTCTCCTATCATCTCACGGCTGTAGACATAGAGCTTGCCGTGGAGGGGGAAGTGGTCGCGGTAGGTGCCGTAGCGCACCGCCTTGAGGGATTTGCGCAATGCGATGGCCTTGCGGTAGAAATTCAGCAAGCTGTCGGGATCGTTTTCCTGCGCCGCGGCGTTGATGCGTGTATAGTTCTCGTTGACATAGAACCACGGCTCACCCGTGGTAAATCCCGCGTTTTCCGTAGCATCCCACTGAACAGGCGTACGGGCCGAGTCGCGGGAAGAGCGCCACATTTTCTTAAGGCGCACATCTTCGGGCTTGTTGAGATTGCTGTGGGCGTAGGTATAGCGGGTCTGCACATCCTCGTACATCTCCGCGCTCTCAGGCCGCCAGTTCTGCATGCCGATCTCCTGCCCCTGATAGAGGAAGGGCGTACCCTGCTGGAAGAGGTAGCTAACGGCCAGCGTCTTGCCGCTCTCCACCCAGTAGCGTTCGCTGCCATAGCGGGAGATCATGCGAGGATGGTCGTGATTTTCAATGTAGAGCATGTTCCAGGCACGACCTGCCAGTTTGTACTGCCACTGGCTGAAGGCACGCTTCATCCGCCGCAGGGAGAATTTCGTGGGCAGATAATCGGTGAAGAGGCAGTCGGCACACTGGCTCTGGAACTGGATCATCATGTCGATCTGGCCGTGCTCCTCATCAATGTACTTCAGCGCCCGCTTGGGCCACACCAGCGGCGCCTCGGCGAGAGTGAAGCAGTCGTAGTGGTCGAATACATCCCGTTTGAATTCCGCCAGATATTCGTGGATATGGGGGCCGTGGTTGTAGTTGGGCATCCCCTTGTAGATGGGGAAGAGGTGGTCGTCGGGCAGACCCTCTTTTTTGGAGATATAGGTGATGACATCCTCGCGGAAGCCGTCCACACCCATATCCAGCCAGAAGCGCAGAATTTTCTTGACCTCCTCGCGAACGAGGGGGTTATCCATGTTGAGGTCGGGCTGCTTGACGGCGAAGAGGTGGAGATAATACTCCCCGCGCACCTCGTCATAGGTCCACGCCTTGCCCTCGAAATTGGAGTCCCAGTTATTGGGCAGCTTGCCGTCGGGACGGGCAGGCCTCCAGATATAATAGTCGGTGTAAGGCTCAATGCGCTGGCGGCTCTTCTGGAACCACTGGTGCTCATCGCTGGTGTGGTTCACCACCAGGTCCATCAGGAGCTTCATGCCCCGGGCATGGACACCGTCCAACACCTGACGGAAGGCCTCCATGCCGCCGAACTCGGGGGCAATATCCATATAGTCGGCAATATCATAGCCGCAGTCGGCACCGGGAGAGGGATAGATGGGAGAAAACCAGATGCCGTCACAGCCCAAAGACTTGATGTAATCCAGCTTCTCCAGCACACCCCAGAGGTCACCCATACCGTCTCCGTTGCCGTCTTTGAAGCTGCGGGGCCAAATCTGGTAGAACACCATATCCTTATACCAGCGATTCCGCTCCATTGCCGCACCACCTTTCGTTTCACTTCTTTTCATTATACCACACTTTCCCACGAGCGTCACCCACAATTTCATTGACAGGCTGATTTTTCCCCGATAGAATAGAGAAAATGAGGTGATACTATGGCATTTTCTCTCCCCAAAGATATGTTGTTGGGCGTTTCCACCGCCTCCATGCAAATTGAGGGCGGCGCGTTGGACACCAACTGGAACGATTGGTACAAACAGGGTTTTATCAAAGACGGCACCGATCCCGCCACCGGCAACGACCATTGGGTCAAGTGGCAGGAGGATACGGCACTTTTGTCGGAAATGGGTATGCAGCTGTACCGTTTCGGTGTGGAATGGGCCCGCCTCATGCCCGCCGAGGGGCAGGTGGATGACTCCTCTGTTGAGCGCTATCGGCAGGAGTTGACGGCACTGCGACAGCGCGGCATTCGCCCGCTGCTGACCATCCATCACTTCTCCAACCCCATGTGGTTTGAGAATAAGGGCGGGTTCACCAAGCGGGAGAACCTGCACTATTATCTGGAACTGGTATCCTTGGTGGCAGAGCGCTTCGGCGACCTGTGCAGCGACTACATCACCATCAATGAGCCCAATGTCTACGCGGTAAATTCCTACTTCTTCGGCATCTGGCCTCCCGCCAGAAAGAGCCTCGGTGACACACTGGCCGTTATGGAGAATTTTGCCTACTGTCACATCCACGCTTACAAACTGCTCCACGAAAAGCGCCGCGCCATGGGCTATACCGATACCATGGTGGGCTGTGCCAACCATCTGCGCGTGTTTGTGCCCAAAGATAAGCGCAATCTTTGGCATCGGCTGGGCGCCAGACTGACGTCCTTCCTCTTTCAGGATGCGCTGACGAAGGCCATGACACTGGGCCGCTTTCCCTTCCCTCTTCGCAACTTCGGAAAACTCCCCAAGGGCGAGTACACCGACTTTATCGGTCTGAACTACTATACCCGCTCTACCGTCTCGGGTATCGGCGACGGCGTGCGGGAGAACAGCCCCCGCAACGACCTGGATTGGGAGATCTATCCCGAGGGTATCGTGGAGTGTGCCAAAGCCCTCTACGATGTGCTGCCCCGCCCTATCTGGGTAACAGAGAACGGCACCTGCGACAATGACGACCGCTTCCGCTGCCGTTACCTCTACGACCATCTCCGCGCCATCAGTGCGTCTAAACTTCCCTTTGAGCGGTACTATCACTGGTGCTTCTGCGACAATCTGGAGTGGATCGAGGGTAACAGTGCCAAGTTCGGCCTTGTCTCCATCGACCCCCAGACGCGGCAGCGCACCGTCAAGCGTGCAGGTAAGTTCTACTCCCGCGTGATCCACGACGGCGGCGTGACGGAGGAAACCTATCAGCAATTTGTGGCACCACAGGAGTACGATGTGCGATGATCGAATGTAAGGACAATATTTTGGCGCTCCACGGGCAGGAGGTCTCCTGCCTGCTGCGCATCAACGAATACGGTCTTTTGGAGCTGCTGCATTTCGGCGAGAAGGTCTCTGCCGACGATGCCGCCGCCATGGTGCTCCGCCCCGGTCTCGGCTGGGGCGCATCGGTGCTGCTCAATGACAGCGATACCGCATCCTGCCCCGATGCCATGGCCTTGGCCTGGAGCGGCGCAGGCCGCGGCGATTATCGGGAGAGTCCCCTGAATCTGGGGGGCAGCAGTTCCGATTTCCGCTATGAGTGCCACGAGATCATTGACGGCACCATCCCCATGTCCACTCTGCCCCAAGCCCACGGTGATGCTGAGACGCTGAAGGTCACCATGGTACAGGATGGAGCAAAGCTGGACCTGTTTTTCTCCCTCTTTGGCGATGTGCTGACGCGCCGCGCGGTGCTGCACAATACAGGTACGCAGCCCATCACTGTCACCAAGATCATGAGCAGCCTCATGGATCTCCACGGCGAATATGAGATGACCACCTTCAACGGCGGCTGGATCGCCGAGATGCGCAAGCACACCACCACCGTAGGCGAGAGCCGCGTGGTCAACGAGAGCACCACGGGCTTCTCCTCCCACCGCCACAATCCCGGCTTTTTGCTGAGCGAGGCCCATGCCACCGAGGACAGCGGCCGCGTCTACGGCTTCAACCTGATCTATTCGGGCAACCACTACGGTTCTGCCCAGCGCTCGGCGCAGGGCTTTACCCGCGTGGTGCAGGGCATCTGTCCCGATCATTTTGTCAAAACGCTCCTCAGCGGCGAGTCCTTCGAGACGCCCGAGGCGGTAATGTCTTTCTCCTCCCGCGGCTTTGGCGGCATATCGGAAACGATGCACGCTTTCGTCAACGACCACATCATTCCATCCCGGTTCCGCAACAAGCCCCGCCCGGTCCTGTTCAACAGTTGGGAGGGCTGTATGTTCGACTTCGACCAGCGGCGGCTGCTAAACCTCGCCCGTCAGGCCAAAGACTTGGGCTGTGAGCTGTTCGTGCTGGACGACGGCTGGTTCGGCAAGCGCAACGATGATACGGCTGGTCTGGGTGACTATACGGTCAACACCAAAAAACTCCCCGCAGGACTCAAGGGTCTGGGCGATAAGCTCAACGCCATGGGACTGGAGTTCGGCTTGTGGTTCGAGCCCGAGGCGGTGAATCCCGACTCCGACCTCTACCGCGCCCACCCCGACCGGGCACTGCGCGACGACTTCACGCCTCTCACCGCCCGCCATGAGCTGCTGCTGGATCTGACGAAGGAAGAAGTGCGGGACTACATCGTGGAGCAGGTGGGTACCGCGCTGGACAGCGCCCCCATCACCTATGTAAAATGGGACATGAACCGCCACAGCATCGCCCTCGGTGCCAAGGCACACGACTACATCGTGGGTCTGTATGAGGTTTTGGACCGCATTTTCACGCCCCGCCCCCACATCCTGCTGGAGAGCTGCGCCTCCGGCGGCAATCGCTTCGATTTGGGTATGCTCTGCTACGGGCCGCAGGCCTGGTGCTCCGACAACACCGACCCCATTGAGCGGTTGACCATTCAGGGCAACCTCTCCTACCTCTATCCCCAGTCCACCTTCGGTGCCCATGTCAGCGCCGCCCCTCATGCCCAGACGCTTCGCAGCACACCCCTGTGTACCCGCGGCAATGTCTCCTTCTTCGGCTGCCTTGGCTATGAGTTGGATTTGAAACACCTGCTGAACATCGAAAAGGACGAGATCAAGGCGCAAATCACCTTCTACAAGGCGCACCGCCAGGTATTCCAGTTCGGCACATTCCGCCGTATTGCAGGTGGCTGGCAGGTCAGCGACGGACGCCTCACCCTCGCCGCTATATTCCGCACTCTCTTCTCCGCTGCGCCTCCCTACGAGAAGCTGCGGCTGAAGGATTTGGACAGCGCCAAGCGCTATCACCTCTGCTCCCGTGAGCAAAAGCTGCGCATCGGTCAGTTTGGCAGTCTTGTCAAGCATGTGGCCCCTGTAAACCTCAATCCCAATGGGGCGATCCTGCGCACCGCAGACCGCCACATCACCCTGCCCGACGGATCTATGGATGTGACCGCCTCCGGCGCGGCACTGATGGCCGGTATCCCGCTGCTGCCCCTGTTCCGGGGCACGGGCTACGATGCCAATCAGCGCACCCTTACCGACTTTGGCTCGGAACTTTTCATCATCGAGGAGGATTCTACCGATGAAAACTCTTGACAATCGCAACCGCGTCTGTTTCGGTCTTGGCACCGTAGGCCGCGATATGTTTTACGCCTTCGAGGCCAACACGCTGCTGTTTTTCCTCTCGGATGTGCTGTCCCTCCCCGTCTGGGTCTTTGCCGCCGCCAGCCTGATCCTGTCGGTACTGCGTATCTTCGACGCCTTCAACGACCCCATCACGGGCCTTGTCATCGACAACATCCGCTCCCCGTGGGGTAAGTTCAAGCCCGCCATTCTGGTGGGCGGCATCCTCAGTGCCGCGTTCTCTCTGGTGCTCTTCGGCGGCATCGGCGAGGGCTGGACCTTCGTCATCGTCTTCGGCATCGCCTATTTCCTGTGGGATGTGACCTACGGCATCAATGACATCGGCTACTGGACGCTGCTGCCCGTGCTCTCCTCCAACCAAAAGCAGCGGGAGAAGACGGGTGCTTTCGCCCGTATCTGCGCCAATGTGGGTATGTACATCGTCATGGTGGCATGGCAGCCCGTCACCAGCGCACTGGGCAACACCCCCAAGGCATGGTTCTGGTGCGCCGTGGTCATCGCCGCAGTGTATCTCCTGGGTCTCCTCTTCCCCCTGCTGGGCATCCGCGAAAAGCGCGAGTCTCCCCAGCAGCAGGAGTCCACTACCGTAAAGCAGATGGTACGGGCACTGGTGGGCAACGACCAGCTTATGTGGACGACACTGGCCATGGGTCTGTTCATGGTGGGTTACTGCACCACGGTGAACTTCGCCATCTACTACATGAAATACATCTTCGGCAACGAGGGTATGTATGTGGTGTTGGTGGCCGTGGTAGGTGTCTCGCAGCTGGCAACGCTGGCTGTCTACCCCAAGGTGGCCAGGAAGCTCAACCGCCGCCAGCTCTACACGCTGGGTACGGCACTGGTGGTGCTGGGCTATCTCATTTTCTTCTTCGCCGAGGTCTCCCTCATTCTTATTGCACTGGCCGCCGTGCTGGTGTTTGTGGGACAGGCCTTTATCCAGACCCTGATGCTGATGTTCCTGGCCGACACGGTGGAGTATGGCTACTGGAAGCTGGGTAAGAAGAACGAGGCCATCACCTTTTCCATTCAGCCCTTCATCAATAAGATCGGCGGCGCACTGGCCACCGGCATTGTCAGTCTGACCTTGATCATCTCCGGCATCAAAATCGACGGCGGCACCGCCGAGACCATCGATGCCGGCGGTAAGATGATGGTCAAGGGCTCCATGTTCTTCATCCCCCTGCTGATGATCGTGGTGGGCTATATCGTATATCTGAAGAAATACAAAATCGACGAGCAGCGCTATGCCGAGATCCTGAAAGACCTGGAAGCGCGGGAAAACGCGTAAGACACTGCTGAGAAAGGCACAATCAGGAAAACAAGGCTGAATTTTGTATACTGTGTTTACCGCATTACGGAGGTATCCCTATGGAGCACAATGCCAATATCCGTCCCTTCGGCACTACCGCCAAGGGCGAAACCGTCCACGCCGTCACGCTGCAAAGCGAAGCCATCACCTGTGAGATCCTCACCTTTGGTGCGACGATCCGCACCCTGTGGACGGCAGACCGCCATGGCCGCGCCACCGATGTGGTGCTGGGCTACGACACCTTGACGGAATACGAAAGCAACGATGGCTATCTCGGTGCCGTGCCGGGTCGCTACGCCAACCGTATCGCCCGCTGCCATGTCGCCCTCAACGGGCAGGACTATACCCTCACCTGCAACGACGGGGAGAATCATCTCCACGGCGGCACGGAGGGCTTTTCCCACCGCGTGTGGACGATCACAGCCTGCAGCGACAATTCTGTGACCCTCTCCCTCACCTCCCCCGACGGTGATCAGGGTTATCCCGCCGCGCTGACAGCGTCCGTCACTTACTCGCTACAGGGCAGCACCCTCACCGCCGACTACCGGGCCGAGGCAGATGGCGACACCTGCTGCAACCTTACCAACCACAGCTACTTCAATCTGGCAGGCCACGATGGCGGCAGCGTTCTGCAGCAGGAGCTGACTCTCTGCGCCGATTGTTTCACCGCCACCGACGGGGCCAGCATTCCCACAGGTGAGCTTGCCCCTGTAACCGACACGCCCATGGACTTCACCAAGGCCACCGCTATCGGCGGGCGGATTGATGAGGACTATGTGCAGCTGCGGCAGGCCAAGGGCTATGACCACAACTTCGTGCTGCGCCACTGCGACGGCACGCTGCAGCACGCCGCCACCGTTTTCTGTGCCGATACGGGCATTACTATGGAGGTTTCCACCACACAACCGGGCGTACAGGTCTACACCGCCAACTATCTCACACCCCGCAAGGGCAAGGATGGATGCACCTACAGCTACCGCCACGGTCTGTGCCTTGAAACGCAGCACTTCCCCGATTCGCCCCATCAGCCTCACTTCCCCTCCACGCTGCTGCGCAAAGGCGAGACCTACCACCAGATCACGGCTTTTACATTTTCGCAGGCATAAAAAAGAAGGACATCCTTTGGATGTCCTTCTTTTCTTTGGTGCGGGTAGTGGGACTTGAACCCACACACCATTGGTACAGGAACCTAAATCCTGCGCGTCTGCCAATTCCACCATACCCGCATATACAGTTAACAAAGCGTATTCTATCACATTCTCCCCTGTTCCACAAGTGGCTTTTTCGCCGCCTCTCTGGTACTACCAAACGCGAGAAAAGTGGGCATTTGCATATATCCAAAAAGCGTGGTATACTGCATAGCGTTGAATTGTAAGAAAATGCGAGGACACACTATGAAACGCATTGCCAGTATTCAGGATATCTCCTGTCTCGGTCGCTGCTCACTGACGGTGGCGCTGCCGGTACTCTCCGCCATGGGCGTGGAGTGCGGCATCATGCCCACGGCGGTTTTGAGCACCCACACCATGTTCCCGGGCTTTACCTGCGCCGATCTCACCGACGAGCTTTTGCCCATCGCCCGCCACTGGAAAGAGCAGCAGGTGCATCTCGACGCCATCTATACCGGCTACCTTGCCTCCACGGAACAGATCGAGACGGTGCTCTCCGTCATCGATACCCTCTCCACCGACGATACGCTGCTGTTCGTCGATCCCGCCATGGCTGACCACGGCAAGCTCTACGCTGCCTTCGGCCCCGAGTTCCCCGCCGCCATGGCAAAAGTGGTGTCCCGCGCCCACATCACCGTGCCCAACATCACCGAGGCCTGCCTGATGACGGGCCGTGAGTACCGCACGGAGTACGACGAGGCCTATATCCGCGACCTACTGCAGGCGGTGGCATCACTGGGCGCGAAAAAAGTGGTACTGACGGGTGTGACCTTCGATGCCGCGTCCCTGGGCTGCATGGCCTATGATAGCCAGACGCAGGAGTTTTTCTCCTATTTCAACCACCGCGACGGCGACTCCTACCACGGCACCGGCGACATCTTCGCCGCCACCACCTTGGGCGGCATGATGCGGGGCCTGAGCCTCTACGAATCCCTGAAGCTGGCGGTGGACTTCACACTGGAGACCATCCTCGTCACCCGCAGCGACCCCGATGCTGCGTGGTACGGCGTGGAATTCGAGCGGGCGCTCCCCATGCTGTATAAGCGTCTCGGCGAGGCGTAAAAGCAAGAAAAAGTTCCCTATCCGCTTGGATAGGGAACTTTTTTGTCGTTATTCGGGTGTTTCCTCAGCGGGAGCATCCTCATCCTTGGGCTCCTCGGCCTGCTCCTCCACGACCTCCTCGGGCATGGGGATGGGCTTGGAGACGATGTTGATGTGCTTGGCGGGAGGCTCGATCACATTGGGAACACTGGGACGGAACGCGGGCTGTTCGGGCGTCTTTCTGCCCACACCGTAGTTGTCCACTGTCTCAGGGTCACGGCCCTCGATGATGGCCATCATCTCCTGACCGGTGATGGTCTCCTTCTTGAGAAGGTAGGCCGCAATCTTATCCAGCAGTTCGCGGTTCTCCGTCAGGATGGCCTTGGCCTCGGTGTGGCACTGGCGCAGGATGCGGATGGTCTCGCGGTCGGCGGCGGCGTAGGTCTCCTGAGCGCAGGACATGGAGTAGGTGCCGTCCAGATACTGATTGTGGACCGTGCCGAGGGCCATCATGTCGAACTCCTCGCACATACCGAAGCGGGCCACCATGCTGCGGGCCAATTCCGTGGCGCGCTCGATGTCGTTGGCGGCACCGGAAGTCATGGTGTTGCACACCACCTCTTCGGAGGAACGGCCTGCCAGCAGGGTACGGATCTCGGCGAGAATGTCATCGCGGGACATGAGGAACTTCTCCTCCTCGGGCAGGTGGAGGGTATAGCCCAGAGCGCCCTGTGTATGGGGTACGATGGTGATTTTGGACACGGGCTGGGCATTTTTCTGCTTGGCAGCCACCAGAGCATGACCCACCTCGTGGTAAGCGATGACCCGCTTTTCCTCCTCGGTGATGACGGTACCCTTCTTCTCGGCACCGGCGATCACCAGTTCGAAGGACACCAGCAGATCTTCCTGATTGACGGCGCGGCGACCCTTGCGCACGGCGCGGAGGGCGGCCTCGTTCACCAGATTGGCAAGGTCGGCACCCACGGTGCCGGCGGTGGCCTGTGCGATCTTCTCCAGATCCACATCCTCGGCCAGATGGATGCCGCGGGTGTGCACCTGCAGGGTAGCCAGACGACCGGCAAAATTGGGACGATCCACGGTAATACGGCGGTCGAAACGACCGGGACGCAGCAGCGCCTTATCCAGCACCTCGGGGCGGTTGGTGGCACCGAGAACAATGACGCCCTTGGAGGGGTCAAAGCCGTCCAGTTCCGCCAGCAACTGGTTCAGCGTCTGCTCACGCTCATCGTTGCCGCCGAAACGGCCGGAGGAGTCGCGGGACTTACCGATGGTGTCGATCTCGTCGATGAAAATGATGCAGGGGGCAACCTTGGATGCCTCCTTGAACAGGTCACGGACACGGCTGGCGCCCACACCCACAAACATCTCCACGAAGTCGGAACCGGAGATGGAGAAGAAGGGCACGCCCGCCTCACCGGCCACAGCCTTGGCCAGCAGCGTCTTACCGGTACCGGGAGAGCCCACCAGCAGCGCACCCTTGGGGAGCTTGGCACCGATGGCAGTATACTTGCCGGGGTTATGGAGGAAGTCAATGATCTCCTCGAGGCTCTCCTTGGCCTCGTCCTGACCGGCCACATCACGGAAGGTAACACCGGTGGATTTCTCCATATAGACCTTGGCGTTGGACTTACCCACATTGCCGATACCGCCCATACCGCCGCCGCTGCGGCTGAGGAAGCGCATCAGCAGCATGAACATACCCACCATCAGCACCGTGGGCAGGATGAAGTTCACCATGAACTCCATGACAGGGCTCATCTTGGCCTTATAGTAGCCGGAGTAGTCCACATTTTTCTCCTCCAGCAACGGCAGGAGGGATTCATCGTAGAGCTCAGCGGTGTACAGCAGCACCTTGGACTCCTCGCTGTGGGTGAATGTCTCACCCTCCTCGTCGGTGTAGACATAGCCGTCAACAGGGGTGATGTACAGAGTGTCCTCCTTGAAGAGCACCTCTTCCACCTTGCCCGCCTCCACCAGATCGATGAACTGACTGTAGCGCACCTCATGAGAGGAGGCACTGTTGGCGGCGTTGCCGGAATAGGCGGACATATAGTTCAAAACCACCGTCAGCACCACTGCCCACGCCACAAGGGTGAGAATACCCTTCATGCGGGGATTGTTCTTGTTGTTATTTTTATTGTTTTTGTTGTTATGTCCGGACATAGCGTCCTCCTTAATTATCGTTCGCCGCTCAGTATAGCATAGTTTTTCGTTTATCACAAGCCGCTATCCCCTTTTGGCGGTGTAAAATTTCTATGAATGAACCCTTTATCTT
>JAZTZR010000050.1:0-17716 GCA_045637545.1 Vescimonas sp.
GTGGTCTCCTTGCCGGCGCCCTCGAGCATCATGCCGGCGCCCTTCTGAGGAGGCGTAAAGGAGGTCAGAATGTTGGTGGGAGAACCGGCCAGGCCGATGGTGCTCTTGTCGATCAGGGGATGATCCTTCAGAGTCTCGTAGCTGTAGATGTGCATGGGCTTGGAATAAGCCTCGAATGCGCCGCCAACGGACAGGTAACGGGGAGCGTTCAGCTCCTTGATGCAGGTGATCATGCAGGGGGTGTTCACCTTAACGGTCATGTAGCCGTCCTCCAGGACGCGCTTGACGGTCAGGGTGTTGCCATCCTTGGTGATCTCGCCGGCATAGGAGACCTGGGGCAGGTGCAGCTTCTCAGCGATCTGGGGACCGACCTGAGCGGTATCGCCGTCGATAGCCTGACGGCCGGCCAGGATGAGGTCATCATCCTCCATGCCGTAGGTGTCGATAGCGGCAGCCAGAATCTGGGAGGTAGCATAGGTATCGGAACCGCCGAACTCGCGAGCGGTAGCCAGAATGCCCTCGTCCACGCCCATAGCCATCAGCTCACGCAGCATGCCCTCTGCGGGAGGGGGACCCATGGTGACGGCAACGACCTTGCAGCCCAGCTCGTCCTTCAGAGCCAGAGCGGCCTCAACGGCGTTCAGGTCATCGGGGTTGATGATGGTCTGCATGGAGGCACGGTCCAGAGTACCATCGGGATTCACGGCCACCTTACCGGAGGTATCGGGGACCTGCTTAACAGTAACAATAATCTTCATTTTCCTATAACCTCCCTATTACTTAACGCCCAGATTGCTGGAGATGACCATGCGCTGGACCTCGGAAGTACCCTCATAGATCTCGGTGATCTTAGCGTCACGCATCATGCGCTCCACGGGATACTCACGGGTGTAGCCGTAACCACCGAACAGCTGAACGGCGCGACGGGTCACATCGGAAGCGGCCTCAGCGGCAAACAGCTTAGCCATAGCGGCGTCCATGGAGTAGGGCTCGTGGTTCTGCTTCTTGCAAGCAGCGGAGTAGACCAGATACTTGGCAGCTTCCATGCGGGTATGCATGTCGGCCAGCTGGAACTGGGTGTTCTGGAACTGGCTGATGCGCTTACCGAACTGGACGCGCTCCTTGGTGTACTTGATGGCCTCGATAACGGCACCCTCGCCGATACCCAGAGCCTGAGAGGCGATACCGATACGGCCGCCGTCCAGAGTCTTCATAGCGATCTTGAAGCCGTCGCCCTTCTTGCCCAGCAGACGATCCTTGGGGATGACGCAATCCTCGAAGATCAGGTCGCAGGTGGAGGAGCCGCGGATACCCATCTTCTTCTCATGCTTACCCTGAGAGAAGCCGGGATCGGTGTCCTCGACGATGAAGGCGGAGATCTCCTTCATGGAGCGACCGCGCTTGTCGACGACCTTACCGGTAACAGCGATGACCACGAAGGTGTTGGCCACATTACCGTTGGTGATGAAGCACTTGGAGCCGTTCAGGATCCAGTTCTCGCCGGACTCATCCAGGACAGCGGTGGTCTGCTGGCCCTGAGCGTCAGTACCGGCACCGGGCTCGGTCAGACCGAAAGCGCCGATCTTCTTACCGGAGCACAGGTCGGGCAGATACTTCATCTTCTGCTCCTCGGTACCGTTCTCAAAGATGGGCGCGGCGCACAGGGAGGTATGGGCGGAAACGATAACTGCGGTGGTGCCGCAAACCTTGGCCAGCTCCTCAACGCACATAGCGTAAGACAGAACATCGCCGCCGGCGCCGCCGTACTGGTTGGGCAAGTAAATACTCATCATACCCAGCTTTGCCATCTTCTCGACGGTCTCCATGGGGAAACGCTCTTCCTCATCGATCTCAGCTGCGATGGGCTTGACCTCGTTCTCAGCGAACTCACGGTACATCTTCTGAACGAGAAGCTGTTCCTTAGTCAGATGGAAATCCATACTATTTTTCTCCTTTATTGAAATTTACTTGTTGTAGTTAAAGAAGCCCTCGCCGGTCTTAATGCCCAGCTTGCCGGCGCGCACCATCTTGCGGATGAGCACATTGGCACGGTACTTGCTGTCGTGAGTCTCATTGTACAGAACATCCATGATATTCAGCACGATGTCCCAACCGACCAGATCGCCCAGGTGCAGGGGACCCATGGGGTGGTTGCAGCCCAGCTGCATAGCCAGATCGATGTCCTCAGCAGAGGCTACGCCCTCCTGCAGCAGGCAAACGCCCTCGTTGCAGTAGGGAATCAGGATCTTATTCACGACGAAGCCGGGAGCCTCGTTAACCACAACGGGAGTCTTGCCGATCTCGATGGACAGGTTCTTGATGTACTCCACCAGCTCAGCGGGGGTGTTGCCGCCGGCGATGACCTCGACCAGCTTCATAGCGGGCACGGGGTTGAAGAAGTGCATACCAACGAAGGGGTGCTTCAGACCCTGAGCCATCTCGGTGATGGACAGAGAAGAGGTGTTGGATGCGAAGATGGCGCTCTCCTTGCAGATAGCGTCCAGACGACCCAGCAGTTCCTTCTTGACGGCCATGTTCTCAGCAACACACTCGATGACCAGATCGGCATCGGCGGCGGCCTCGAACTCCTCGACCAGAACGCGGCTCATCAGATCATCAGCAGCAGCCTGATCCATCTTGCCACGGGCGACCTTCTTGTTCAGAGAGGCATACAGCTTGTCCTTATGACGCTGTGCGCTGGCAACGCTGGAAGCATACAGCAGGGCGGTGTGGCCCTTAGCGGCGAAAACCTGAGCAATACCGCTGCCCATAGTACCGGCGCCAAAGATTGCTACTTTCATGTTCGTTCCTCCTAATATATTTTTGGTTTTTCCATTTAATCATCAGGTACATCGTCCCTTCCCAAGAACGAAGAGCCCTGTTAATTAACTTACTTATTCTGGTAAGGCTCGTGCTTACGCTTTTCAAGGAAGGCGCTCATGCCCTCCACCTGATCGGCGGTCTCGAAGCAGGCACCGAATGCCTTCTCCTCGATGACGATAGCCTCATCCATACCCACCTCGAGGCCCTCGTTGATGGCCTTCTTGCAGGCGCGGACGGCGATGGGTGCGTTCTTGGCGATGGTCTCGGCCATCTTCTCGGCGGCAGCCATCAGCTCCTCGGCAGGATAGACGGCGTTCACCAGACCGATGCGCAGTGCCTCGTCAGCCTTGATGTTCTTAGCGGTATAGATCAGCTGCTTGGCCATGCCGGGGCTGACCAGACGGGCCAGACGCTGGGTACCACCGAAACCGGGGGTAATGCCCAGACCCACCTCGGGCTGACCGAACACAGCGGTATCGGAGCAGATGCGGATATCACAGGACATGGACAGCTCGCAGCCACCGCCCAGAGCAAAGCCGTTGATAGCGGCGATGGTGGGGATGGGCAGCACTTCCAGAGCGCGGAACACATCGTTACCCTTCTTGCCGAAAGCCTCGCCCTCAGCCACAGTCAAAGTGCTCATCTCGCCGATATCGGCGCCGGCCACGAAGGCCTTTTCACCGCTGCCGGTGATCACCAGAGCACGGATCTCGCTGTCAGCCTTGACGACCTCCACCAGCTCGCCCAGATCGGCCAGAACCTCGCTGTTCAGCGCGTTCAATGCCTTGGGACGGTTGATGGTAGCAACAGCAATGTTTCCCTTTTTTTCCAACAAAACATTCGTCATGGTTGCTCCTCCTAACTTGTGTTTCTTGCGTGTGCACACCGCCTGTTTTTGCAAATGGGCGCACTCGTCCTCATACATCTGATATTATAGTATATCGTCTAAATTTTATCAAGCCCTTTTCACTCCACTTTTGCTTTTTGGGACTTTACACAAATCTTTTGTGTGTTCTTTGCACATTTTGAAGGTACTTTTCATCTGTATCATAAGAGGAAAAATTTTGGGTTTACACAAGAGGGAAATTTGTGGTATGATAGGCCGAGAATTTCAGTGGAGGACACCACGATGCGGATGCGTAAAAAGAAGAATCTGGAACCGAGAATGGCCGCCTGCGGTCAGTGGCTCATCACCGATCCTCAGGCCCAAAAGGGTCACTGGCGCGACCTGATGCCCGAGGCCAAGGAGCTGCGTGTGGAGCTGGGCTGCGGCAAGGGTCGCTTCACGGTGGATACCGCCAGCGCCGAACCCGATGTGCTGCTGATCGCTGTGGAAAAAGTGCCTGATGCCATGGTGGTAGCCATGGAGCGCGCCCGTGAGGCAGGTCTGAAGAATGTGTTCTTCATCGACGGCGATGCGGCGAAGCTCAGCGAGATGTTTGAAAGCGGCGAGGTCAATCGCATCTACATCAACTTCTGCGACCCGTGGCCCAAGAAGAATCAGGCCAAGCGCCGCCTGACCCACCACAATTTCCTCAATGAATACCGCAAGGTCCTCTCCCCTTCCGGCGAGATCCACTTCAAGACCGACAACGACAAGCTCTTCGAGTGGTCGGTGGAGGAGATCCCCCAGTTCGGCTGGGAGCTCCATGAGGTGACCCGCGATCTCCACGCGGTTGGTCCCGTGGGTGTCATGACCGACTATGAGCGCAAGTTCTATCTCTCCGGCAAGAACATCAACCGCTGCGTGGCGCGGATGTTGCCCTGGGAGCCTCCTGTGGAAGAGGTTGAGGAAGAAAGCGAAGAATAAGCACAAAAAAATCCACTCTCGATTGAGAGTGGATTTTTTATTGGCGTTGTTAACTTAGGCCAGCTTGGACTTGGCCAGCTCAACCAGAGCGACGAAAGCGGCGTTGTCGTTGACAGCCAGCTCGGAGAGCATCTTGCGGTTGATCTCCACGCCGGCCATCTTCAGGCCGTGCATAAAGGTGGAGTAGTTCAGGCCGTTCTGCTTGCAGGCGGCGCTGATACGGGTGATCCACAGCTGACGGAAATCTCTCTTCTTCAGACGACGGGAGATGTATGCGTAGGTCAGGGACTTCATGACCTGCTCATTGGCCATCTTAAAGTGCTTGGACTTGGCGCCCCAGTAGCCCTTGGCCATCTTCAGAACCTTATTTCTTCTTTTGCGCGTCATCATCGCGCCTTTTACTCGTGCCATTTCTTATTGCCTCCTATTTCTAACGAATCCGTTTCTTACTTGTAGGGGATCATCTTGCGGATGGTGGCCTCGTTGGTCAGGTCAGCATAAGTGGTGCTGCGCAGACGACGACCACGCTTGGTGTCCTTCTTGGTGAGGATGTGGCTCTTGAAAGCATGAGCACGCTTCACCTTGCCGGATTTCGTCAGATTGAAGCGCTTCTTGGCGCCGCTATGGGTCTTCAGTTTAGGCATAGTTGTTGACTCCTTCCTAATTGGTTGCGTTAATTCGCAATAGATAAACGGTTGTTACTTCGCTGCCTTGGGGGCCAGGAAAATGGACATATTCCGGCCTTCCATCTTGGCAGACTTCTCCATGGTGGATACTTCGGCGCACTGCTCGGCGAACTTCTCCAGCAGCGTCTTACCGATCTCGGTGTGCGCCATCTCGCGGCCGCGGAAACGGACGGAGACCTTCACACGGTTGCCATCGGTCAGGAACTTCTGGGCGTTCTTCAGCTTGGTGTTGAAATCACCCACATCAATACCCGGAGACATACGGATTTCCTTGATCTCCACCACATGCTGATTCTTCTTGGCTTCCTTCTCGCGCTTGCTCTGTTCAAAGCGGAACTTGCCGTAGTTCATCAGTTTGCACACGGGGGGAACCGCCTGGGGAGAGATCTTCACCAGGTCGAGGCCGCGCTCGTCAGCGATGTTCAGAGCCTCGTCAGCGGACATGATACCCAGCTGCTCGCCCTCTTCACCGATGAGACGAATCTCACGATCGTTGATCTCCTCGTTCAGTTGATGCATTACCTTGCTAATACCCAAAGCACCTCCATTCGAAAATTAAAAAACGCGAATGCACATAGCATCCGCGCAGCAACAAGAACCCATTGGGGCCTTGAATCAATCGCTGTTAACCTCTTTGCCGTTGCTGGAGGTGAGGCGGATGCACCGACCTTCTTTGTTTTCCTCGAAGATTATACTATAGCATTTGGCCATTGTCAACAACTTTTTTATATTATTTTTGTGAATATCGCGTCTTTTTTCGGGACATACTACCCTTGCACAACAAAAAGGAGGTGCCAATCATGGATAACAAGAACACCAATAACACCAACAATACCAACAGCAACAGCAACAATACCAATAGCAACACCAATACCAATAAGAACCAGAACAAGAATCAGAACAAGAATCAGAACAAGTCCGGCAAGGATTGCCACTAAATATCAGAAAACAAGCGTTCTGCGAATCCTCGCAGGGCGCTTGTTTTTTTCTCGTTGGAGGAGTATAATAGTTAAGTTATGAAATTCTCCTTTGGGAGGCGATATACTATGAACAAATCGAAGCTGTTGGGACATCTGTTTGCCATCATCACCATCGTGGTGTGGGGCAGCTGCTTCGTGTTGACGAAGAACCTGCTGGTGGACTACACGCCCATTCAAATCATTCCTCTGCGGATGGGTCTTGCCTACCTGACCCTGTGGGCGCTGCGCCCCAAGCTGATGAAGCTGCACTGGAAGGATGAACTTCTCTTCATTATCATCGGTATCACAGGCGGCAGCTTCTACTTCTTTTTGCAGAATACGGCGCTGAACCATACATACGCCGCCAATGTCAGCATCCTTGTGGGCATGAGTCCCCTGCTGACGGTGGTGCTGGCGGCCCTCTTCTCCCGCCGCGGCGAGAAACTGGGCAAGAAGGTCTATCTCGGCGCTGTGTTTGCCGTGGTGGGCGTGGTACTGGTGGTGCTGAACGGTCAGCTGAGCTTCCATCTTAGTCCCACAGGCGACTTGCTGGCGCTGGCGGCAGCGCTGATGTGGGCGGTGTACTCTATCCTTATCAAGCCCTACACAGAGAAGTACGACAACTTCCTTGTCACCCGCCGCGTCTTTCTCTGGGCATTCCTCACCTCCATCCCCCTGTGCCTCTTCACCGACGGGCTGCCCACGCTGACGCCCCTGTTCACCCAACCCAATGTGCTGGTGAGCTGGCTCTTCCTCGGTGTCATGGGCAACGCCGTGTGCTTCGCCATCTGGAACATCGCCTTCAAGGCGCTGGGCGTGGTGGTCACCAACAACTATCTCTATGCCTCCCCCTTCGTGACGGTGTTCGTTGGCTGGCTGCTGCTCCGCGAGCCCATCTCCCTCATGAGCATCATCGGCGCGGTGCTCATCACCATCGGCGTCATCTTCGCACAAAAAGAATAAGAAACGAAAGATCCCGTCCTTTCGGACGGGATCTTTTATGCTCAAAGTTTGATTTCACACTCCATGCTCATGACGGCGCGGCCGCCCACCTGCACGGTGACGGTATCGCCCTCTGCCTTCAAACGGCTGCGGATCTCCGAGGGACGGTTCATGTGCTCGCCCTGCACGAATACATTCTCCTCCCCTGCTTTGACGAGCCCCTGGAGATAGAGATAATAGGTCAGCGCGCCGTTGGAGGTGCCTGTGGCGCACTCCTCGGGGATGTCGTAGAGGGGGGCGTAGTTGCTGCAATAGGCGGTACAATCCTCGCCGCCGAGGCAGAACATGTGGACACCCGTCACATCGTAGAACTTGCTCAGCTCCGTGACGGCGGGAGCATTCTGCACGGCGCGCATCAAGGTGTCGTGGTCGGGCACAGGCATCATAATGTCAGCCAAGCCCGTGGAGACGATCTTGGGTGCAAAGCCCGCGGGACAATCATCAACCGTCAAGCCGTATGCCTCATAGAGGGCGGGCCACTCATTCTCAGGCAGTTCCCGCAGCAGCACAGGCGGCGCCATGTCCATCCACACGGTATCGCCCGAGACATCGATGTTCAGCTCGCCTGCCTTGGTGTGGGCGGTGTGGAGACCGTCGCCGATCTTGTCCAGTTTCCGCAACAGCGCAAAGGAGGCGATGGTGGCGTGGCCGCAGAGGTCCACCTCTCCTGCAGGGGTGAAGTAGCGCAGGGTTACAGAGCCGTCATCTTCCACTTTGACGAAGGCGGTCTCGGAGTGCTTGAACTCCGCGGCGATCTGCTGCATGAGGGCATCGGCGGGGTATGTTTCCACCAGTGCCACACCCGCTTGGTTGCCGCCGAAGATCTGGGCGGAAAAGGCATCCATCACATAGGCTTTCATAGACTGAACCTCCCTTATGTACTCTTGTGTCCAGTATAACGGCACAGGATAGCTTTGGCAAGAGCTGAATTTGACAAGGTGCAGGCGCTGGGCTATAATGAAAGGCACTTTATGAGAAAGGAACGCCATCGAAAATGCTGTCCGAGCGCAGTTTGCTGTCCAATTTCATCCGCTTTTCCACCGCCACCATCGCCTCGCTGATGGTCTTTTCCCTCTACTCCATCGTAGACGGGCTCTTCGTGGCGCGGGGTGTGGGCGAATACGCCATGACCGCCGTGAACCTCTCGGCACCCTTTATCAACACCCTCTTCTCTATCGCCGTGCTGTTCGCCGTGGGCACCTCCACCATCATCGCCATCTTTTTGGGTGAGGACAGATGCGAGAATGCCAACAGTCTCTTCAGTCAGAACATCACCCTTCTGACGGTGCTGGGTCTGGTCATTACAGCGCTGGTCATTGTATTCCTGGAGCCCTTCGCCCTGCTGCTGGGCGCTGAGGAACTGACGCTGCCCTATGTGAAAGAATATCTGCTGGGTCTCGCCCCCTTCGCCTTCTGCTTCATGGTCTCCTACAATATGGAGATTCTGGTCAAGACCGACGGACACCCCCGCGTGGCACTCATTACAGTGACCACGGGCTGCCTTGCCAACTGCGTGCTGGATTATGTGGCCATTTTCCTGCTGGATTGGGGCGTGTTCGGTGCCGCCGTGGCAACGGGCCTGTCCCAGTTGCTGACGGTGGTGCTCTACTTCCGCCATTTCCTCGGCGGGCACAGCACCTTCCGCCTGACCCGTTTCCGCTTCGACTGGCACATCTACCGCCGCCTGATCCCCATCGGCGTGGCCGACAGCCTCACAGAGCTGTGCAACGGCGTGATGATCTTCCTGTTTAACCACACCATTCTCCGCTGCATTGGCGAGCGTGGCTTGGTGAGCTACACCATCATCGCCTATGTCAACACCTTCATCATCAACACCATGATGGGCATCTCGCAGGGCTCGCAACCCCTGATCAGCTTCCAGCACGGACGCCGCGACGAGGGCAGCTGCCGAAAGCTCCTGCGCTACGGCCTGATCTCCGCCGCCATCGTGGCCGCCGTGTGCTTCACGGTGCTGTGGATCTTTGCCCCCCAGTTGGTGCAGTTGTTCCTCGGTATGGAGGATCTGGCGCTCAACAGCTACACCGTCACGGTGTTCCGCCACTACAGCCTCGCCTATCTGCTGCTGGGCTTCAATATCTTTATCGCCGGGTTCCTGACCGCCCGCGAAACCCCCCGCAGTGCCATCGCCATCTCCACAGGCCGCGGCCTTGTGGTGCAGGCCATCACCCTGCTGGCACTGGCCGCTACTTTAGGCGGCGATGCCATCTGGTTCACCCCCGTCATCTCCGAGGGTTTGATCCTACTCCTCTCGGTAGTGCTCCTGCGGCGATTTGTGAGGAAATAATAAAAAACGCTCCCAAACGGGAGCGTTTTTTACATTTGAAGTTACTGATTCTCAGCCATCATCTTCTTGATAACAGCATCGATGCGGTGGGCGACGGCGCGGAAATCCTCGGCGGTGAAGCCGTGGGTGGTCATAGCTGCCGTGCCGATGCGAACGCCGCTGGCCTGCATGGGGCTGCGCGTTTCGTTGGGGACGCAGTTCTTGTTGAGGGTGATGCCGTTGCGATCCAGCTCCTCCTGCACCGCCTTGCCGGTGAGACCCGTTTTGGTCAGATCCAGCAGGAACAGGTGGTTGTCGGTGCCGCCGGTGACCACATCGTAGCCCATGGAGAGAAACTCGTCGCACATGGCCTTGCAGTTCACCACCACATTGTGGATGTAGGTGCGGTACTCCTCAGTACAGGCCTCCTCGGCTGCCACAGCCTTACCGGCGATGACATGCTGCAGAGGGCCACCCTGCAGGCCGGGGAACACGGCAGAGTCCAGCTTCTTGGCCAATTCCGGCTTACAGAACACCATACCGCCGCGAGGGCCGCGCAGTGTCTTGTGGGTGGTGGTGGACACCAGATCGGCCAAGCCGAAGGGAGAGGGATGCTCCCCTGCTGCCACGAGACCGGCGATGTGGGCCATATCCACCATGAAGTAGGCGCCCACATCCTTAGCCACCTTGGCAAAGCGCTCGAAGTCGATAATACGGCTATAGGCAGAGGCACCGGCCAGAATCAGCTGAGGCTTCACCTCGTGGGCGATGCGCTCCATAGCGTCATAGTCGATGCAGCCGCTGTCATCCACATCGTAAAAGACGGCGTTGTAGATCTTACCGGAGAAGTTCACGGCGCTGCCGTGGGTCAGATGGCCGCCGTTATTGAGGTTCATGGCCAGAATGGTATCGCCGGGCTGCAGCACGGCGGTGTAGGCGGCCTGATTGGCACTGGCGCCGCTGTGGGGCTGGACATTGACATGGTAGTCGGTGTGGAATACTTCCTTCCACTTCTGCACGCAGTACTCCTCCAGCTGGTCCACCACATGGCAGCCGCCGTAATAGCGGCCGCGGTTGCCCATCTCGCGCTGAGCGGGATAACCTTCGGAATATTTATTGGTCAGGCAGCTGCCCACGGCCCGGAGCACATCGGCGCTGACAAAGTTCTCACTGGCGATCAGCTCCACCGTATCCTTCTGGCGCTGCTCTTCCATTACAATAAAATCAAAAACCTTAGAGGCCATTTGACCTTCCTCCTTATGTGCGCAAATCTGTCGCCTATTATGCCATAAAAAGGAGGTGGGTTCAAGTAAAAATGACGCCAAAAGTTCCTGTAAACGGGCAAAAAAAGAGACGGCAAAAGCCGTCTCTTTTTACATCTTTATGCCATTAGGCCATGTTCTTCAGGTTCTCGGAGACGATGACGGGGCAAGCGGTAGCAGCCTTGACATCCTCGACGGTGAACTCGGGGTTGATCTCGGTCATGACCAGGCCCTCGGGAGTGACTTCCATGACGCACATCTCAGTGATGATCATGTTGACGCAGTGAGCGGCAGTCAGGGGCAGACGGCACTTCTCGAAGATCTTGGGGTTACCCTTAGCGGTATGCTCCATGCAGACGATGCACTTCTTAGCACCGGTGCACAGGTCCATAGCGCCGCCCATACCGGGCATCTTCTTGCCGGGGATAATCCAGTTGGCCAGGTTACCCTCCATATCGACCTCCAGGGCGCCCAGGAAGCAGGCATCCACATGGCCGCCGCGGATCAGGCCGAAGTTGGTAGCGGAATCGGTGAAAGAAGCAGCGAAAGCAACGCTGGCGGGAGCGCCGCCGGCATCGGTCACATGGTAGGGCATGTAGTTCTCATCGCCCTCTTTGGGAGTGGCGCCGGCGCCAACGATACCCAGCTCAGCATGGATAACCAGCTCCACGCCCTCGGGCAGGTAGCGGGGGATCAGGGTGGGCAGGCCAATACCCAGATTGACCACGTCGCCGTCCTTCAGTTCCTGTGCGCAACGCTTGGCAATAAAGCCTTTGATCTCGGACTTATCCATTACTTCTTTTCTCCTTCCACGATGTAGTTGACGCAGATACCGGGGGTGTGAACATTCTCAGGAGCGATCTCGCCCACGGGAACCACATACTCAGTCTCAGCGATGACCAGGTCAGCAGCGGTGGCCATCACGGGGTTAAAGTTACGCATGGTGCCCTTGTACCAGCAGTTGCCGGCCTCGTCGCACTTATAGGTGCCCAGCAGAGCCACATCAGCGTGGATGGGAGCCATCAGCAGATAGTCCTTGCCGTTGATGTTCTGCTTGCCCAGGCAGAAGGGGCTGTCCTCGACCAGAGTGTCAACACCGGTGGGGGTCAGCACGCCGCCGAGGCCTGCGCCTGCGGCGCGGATGCACTCAGCCAGGGTGCCCTGGGGCAGCAGGTTGACTTCCAGAGTGCCGGCAGCGCTCTGCTCGCCGACCTCGGGGGACATACCCACATGGGTAGCGATGACGCGCTTGACCTGCTTGTTGTGGATGAGCTCGGCCACGCCGTAGAACTCCTCACCCATGGGGCCCACTGCACGGGCCATATCGTTGCCGATCAGGGTGAAGCCGCCCTTACCGGAAGCTACCAGCTCCTTCACGATTGCTCTGGCCTGACCGCAAGCCAGGAAGCCGCCGCACATAATAGTGGCGCCTTCAGGAATCATTGCCGCTGCCTCTTTGGCAGTAATCACAGGCTTCTTTGCCATGATTGTTCCTCCTTGTTATCATCGGTTGAACTAAAAAATAGTCTCCGCTATTTTTCATCGTCCATTATAGACTTTTTTGCATGAAAATGCAAGGGTGCGCCACTGCGCAAGCCGTAGATTTTTTCACAATCATTTTCTACATTATGCACAGTTTACGCCTCGATTTGTAAGAAAAGACGGCTGTGCGGTCAGGCACAGCCGCCTCTTTTCTTTTGTAAGTATCTCTCTTACTTCATGCCACGCTTGACCATCTCGGTCACGACGAAGCTGGCCACATCGTCACCGTACTTACCGGCGCCGAAGCCGGCATCATAGCCCAGCTCCTTAGCCAGCTCGTGGGTGATGCGGGGACCGCCGCAGATCACGACGAAGCGATCGCGCAGGCCCTCGGCCTCCAGCAGCTCGATGAGGTTGGTCAGGTTCTGGATGTGGACATCCTTCTGGGTAACGGTCTGGCTCACCAGCAGAGCGTCGGCGTTGAGCTCGACAGCCTTCTTGATGAACTCCTCGTTGGGGACCTGAGAACCCAGGTTGTAGGCCTCGACGATCTCGTAGCGCTCCACGCCGTAGTGACCGGCGAAGCCCTTACGGTTCATGATGGCATCGATACCCACGGTGTGGGCGTCGGTACCGGTGGAAGCACCCACCATCACGACCTTGCGGCCGATGTTCTCACGGATGTAGTCGTTGGTCTCCTCCATGCTCATCACATCGGACTCGACGGTGATGACATGGATGTCCTCGTAGTTGACGCTGTGGACGCAGCTGCCGTACACCCCATAGAACGTGAACTCCTTGTCCAGAGCGGCATGATAAGCCAGATTGGGCTCTTCCAGACCCATCTTCTTGGCGATCTGGCGGGCAGCCTCCTCGCCGCGCTCGTCATCCTTGACGGGCAGGGTGAAGCTGGTCTGCACCTTACCATCGTTCATGGTATCGCCATAGGGCTTCAGGCGGGTCAGATCCAGAGTGGTATCAAAATCTACCTTATGAGTATTATACAGTCCGCTGCTCATTCTGCTGCCACCTTACCTTTCATCTCTTCAATGAACGGGTTGAAGTGCTTCTCGTCCTTCACCACAACACCGTTGAGGCCCTTACCGCCATCCTTGGGACGCTTCACATCGGCGAAGATACCCTTCTCGATGGTGGTGAACAGGCCCAGCTGCTCGATCTCAGCCAGCAGGTCGGTAGCCTTGGTCAGCACCTCGTTGGCGCGGTTGCGGATGATACCGTCCTCTTTGTAGATCAGCTCGCCGCCCAGATCCTTCATGGTGCGGAAGATGTACTGGGCATTCTCGATGGCCAGTGCACGGTCGGACATGAAGGGGGTGTGGATAGCCTCGGTCATCATGCCCAGCAGGTGCAGCTTCTGGCCGGTCAGGACGGTCACCATGTTGAACAGGGCATCCTGGATATGGCCGCGGAAGACATTACCGGTCATGAACTTCGTGGGAGGCATGTACTTCAGAGGAGCCTTGGGGAAGATCTCGCGGGCCATCTGAGCCTGAGCCAGCTCCATGACGAAGGCGTTCTCCACCTCGGGATCCATCTCGAAGGCGTGGCCCAGACCCATCTGCTCCTCACGCATGCCGGCGCTCTTGGCGAAGGCTTCGTTCAGGAACTGGGAGGCCAGAACAGTGTGAGCGGAAGTGACGGCATCGTCGGTGGTCAGGTAGTTATCCTCACCGGTGTTGATGATGACGCCGGCGTAACCGTTGATGACGCGGGAGAAGTACTGGTCAACGATGGTACGCTGCATGTTGATGTCACGGAACAGGATGCCGTACAGAGCATCGTTCAGCATGACATCCAGGCGCTCCAGAGCGCCCATAGCGGCGATCTCGGGCATGCACAGGCCGGAGCAATAGTTGCACAGGCGGATGTAGCGGCCCTGCTCGCGGCCAACCTCGTCCAGAGCCTCACGCATCAGGCGGAAGTTCTCCTGGGTGGCGTAGGTACCGCCGAAGCCCGCGGTGGTAGCACCGTAAGGCACATAGTCCAGCAGGGACTGACCGGTGGTACGGATGACGGCGATGATATCGGCGCCCTGCTTGGCAGCAGCCTTAGCCTGGATGATATCCTCGTAGATGTTACCGGTAGCCACGATGACATACAGGTAGGCACCTTCCTTGTCGCCGAACTCCTTCAGGAAGTCGTTACGGCCGGCGACATTGGTGTTGATGCGCTCGATGGTGGCCTTCACATAAGGGGCCACAGCCTCACGCACAGCGGCATCGTCGTGAGCGGGAACCTTGCTCAGGTCCAGCTCGCCCTTGTCGATAGCCTCTGCCACGCCCTGGGGATCGAGACCGGTCTCCAGCATGGCATTACCGATGTTCCATGCAGCGCCCATGGGCAGCACGCCAACGGCCAGCAGATGATCCACCAGCACGTTGGGCATGGGGACGTCCATCTCATTGACGCCATCGATGCCCAGCAGACGGCAAACGGCACGCTCCACCGTAACGGTGGTGTGCTGATCGATGAAGCTCTGGGTGTCATCTGCCACACGCTTGGCAGCAGCACGAGCCTTTTCGACCAGTTCCAGATTCAAGCCGAGTTTGCTTTCCATTCTAATTACCTCAAATTCGTTAGTTTCAAAGACGCGACGCAGGCACCCCGGCAATTTTGCCGGGATGCCGCGTATCGGAATGACTTACTTGGTGTGGCGCTCGTGACGCAGCAGCTTCTTGGGCTCCAGGAAGTGCTGAGCAGTGCCCTGAGCAACCCAGGCAACACCGGTCTTCTCGACCTTCTTCTTGCCGGTGCAGACGTCGCAGTGGCAGTTCTCCACATAATCCATGGGCTGGGTGTAGGAAGTGATAACACCCTCGAAGTTACGCAGGATGACCTTGTGAGGAGTCTGGGAGATCATGTAGTTGGGCATGACGGGAGTCTTGCCGCCGCCGCCGGGAGCGTCGACCACGAAGGTGGGCACGCAGTAGCCGGAGGTATGACCACGCAGAGCTTCCATGATCTCCAGGCCCTTGGACACGGGAGTACGGAAGTGGCTCAGACCCAGGGAAGGATCGCAAGCATAGATGTAGTAGGGGCGCACGCGCATCTTGACCAGCTCGTGGACCAGATCCATCATGACATGAGAGCAGTCATTGACGCCGGCCAGCAGCACGGACTGGTTGCCCAGGGGGATACCGGCATCAGCCAGCATAGCGCAGGCCTTCTGTGCCTCGGGGGTGATCTCCTTGGGGGTGTTGAAGTGGGTATTCAGCCACACGGGATGATACTTCTTCAGCATGTTGCACAGCTCGGGGGTGATACGCTGAGGCATCACGACGGGAGTGCGGGAACCCAGACGGACGATCTCCACATGGGGGATGGCGCGGACCTTGGAGATGATGTACTCCAGCATCTCGTCGGAGACCAGCAGGGAGTCACCGCCGGAGAGCAGCACGTCGCGAACCTCAGGATGGTTGGCAACATACTCGATGCACTTATCGATCTGAGCAACAGGCACATCGCAGTCGTTCTGGCCGGCGAAGCGGCGACGGGTGCAGTGACGGCAGTACATGGAGCACTGGTCAGTGATCAGCAGCAGGACGCGATCGGGATAACGATGGGTCAGGCCGGGGCAGGGAGAGTCGGTGTCCTCGTGCAGAGGATCGGCGTCCTCATAGTCAGCGTGGAACAGCTCAGCCTCGGTGGGGATGGCCATCTTGCGGATGGGATCAAAGGGATCATCCAGATCGATCAGGGACAGATAGTAGGGAGTGACAGCCATACGCAGGATGCCCAGAGTCTTAGCGGCACTGGTCTCCTCCTCGGGAGTCAGCTTCATGTACTTCTTCAGATCCTCAACCGTCTCAGCGCGGTTGGCAACCTGCCAATGCCAGTCGTTCCACAGATGCTCGGGAACGTCGGCGAACAGACCGTTACGAGTCTTCATAGTCGTTTCTCCTTTGAAAAAATTTCAGTAAATAGGGGAAATGCCGCCTTAGCAATACTTCTCGTCGAACAGCTTGCGCAGCTTGGCGTTCTCACGCAGAACATCCAGAGTGATGTTGGCGTGGTTCTTGGTGTAGCCGTTACCCACGATCATCTCAACATCCTTACCGATACCCTCGGCGCCCAGAGCAGCCTTGGTGAAGGAGGTAGCCATGGAGAAGAAGTACACCTTACCATCGTCGCGGACGGGCAGGATGGCGGACATCTCGCAGGACTCGATGTTGACGCAGCAGATGGACAGGTCATACTCCTTACCGCCGGTGACGGCCAGAGCAGCCTCCATAACCTCAACGGGCTTGGTGCAGTCGGCGACGATAACGTCGGTGTAGACACCCAGCTCCATCAGGTCAGCAACCTGCTTGGGATTGCGGACGACGCCGACAACCTTACCGTTGGGGCCGACCTTCTTCATGGCTTCCCAACCGCACAGAACGCCGGACTTACCGTTGGCGCCCAGGATCAGGACATTGTCACCCTCGTGGGGCAGCTTGCGGGCCTGAGCGGGAGCGCCGGCCACGTCCAGAGCGGCCAGGGCCAGAGGCTCGGACATATCATCGGGCATCTTGGCATACAGAGCGGACTCGAACAGGATGGCCTTACCCTCGATGTCAACGCGGTCGATATCCTTGTGGATGGCCAGGATCTTGTCAATGCGCAGAGGAGTCATGGACAGGGAGACCAGGGAGACGATCTTGTCGCCAACCTTCAGGTCGAAGCCGGGCTTGGCCAGCAGATCCTCACCGATGTGAGAGACAACGCCCTTGAACATACCGCCGGAACCGGTCACGGGGTTCTGCTGCTTGCCGCGCTCGGCAACGATACCCATGATCATCTCGCCGATCTTCTTCTCATCGCCGCCGCAGGCCTCTTCGATCTGGGTGAAGGAAGCGGAGTCGATGTTCAGAGAAGTGACGTCGCAGACGATCTCGTTGGAGTAAACCTTGGAGAAGTCGTTGTCGATCTTCCATGCAGCCTGGGTCAGAACGCCCTTGGGCTCGATAACGCGATGTACGCCGTACTTGTTGCCTTTCAGTTCAGCCATTGTAATGTTCCTCCTAAAAATAATTGTTTGTTTTTGTTTTTTGGGGGTTGTATGTGAAGTATTTTGCTTACTTGGTCAGACCCAGCATTGCGCGGGCCTCGGCGGGGGTGGCGATCTCACGGCCCAGGAGCTTGGCGAAGGCCTTGACCTTCTCCACCAGCTCGCCGTTGGACTTGGCCTTCACGCCGCGCTCGAGGTAGATATTATCCTCGAACCCAACACGGACATGACCGCCCATGATGATACCGGTAGCGACCATGGGCCATGCGCCGCGGCCTACGCCGGTGACGGTCCAGGTGGAGCCGGCGGGAATCTTGTTGACCAGGAAGGCCAGATTCTCGGGAGTGGCGGGAGTGCAGCCGGAAACGCCCAGCACGAAGTTGAACTGCATGGGAGC